>CAJUGC010000024.1:338-1662 GCA_910585955.1 uncultured Christensenella sp. | reverse complement strand
GCGACCACCGAGATCTACACTCTTTCCCTACACGACGCTCTTCCGATCTGAACTGTACTTTTTACATTGATTTATTCATGCATTCGTTCATTATATATCTGTGTGTGTGTGAGTGCGCGCGCACACGCGCACGCACGCGCGCGTGAGATCGGAAGAGCACACGTCTGAACTCCAGTCACGCACACAAATCTCGTATGCCGTCTTCTGCTTGAAAAAAAAATTTTTTTAATGATACGGCGACCACCGAGATCTACACTCTTTCCCTACACGACGCTCTTCCGATCTTATGCGCGGCAACAAAAGCTTGAAAAGGCTTTCATGCCACTTTTCGAGAGCTTCCGCCATTACGGTATGATTTGTGTACGCTATGGTGCGCGTGGTCATATCCCAAGCGGTATCCCAATCGTAGCCGTGTTCGTCCACGAGTAAGCGCATGAGTTCAGGCACGGCGAGCGCGGGGTGCGTGTCGTTTATGTGTATCGCCGCAAGGTCGGGAAGATTATCGAGCGAAGCGTTGTTTTTGAGGTGGTCTTTAAGTATGTTCTGCAAACTCGCCGACACCATGAAATACTGCTGACTGAGCCTGAGCTGTTTGCCCTGCTCGTGGTCGTCGCTCGGATACAGCACTTTGTTTATGAGCTCTGCTTTGTTGTCGGCTCGCATTGCCGAAACGTAGTCGCCCTGCGTAAACGATTTCATATCGAAATCGCTACGTCCCGACGCGCTCCAAAGCCTGAGCACGCTCACGCCGTCGCTGTCGCCGCCCGATATCATCATATCGTACGGGAGAGCTTCTATCACGTCGGCGTCCACGTGTTCTATGCGGCATCTGCCGTTTTCCCAATGTTCTATAACTCTGCCGCCGAATTTAATCTGAAAGTTTTTGTCGGAGCGCGGCATTTGCCACACCTCGCCGCTGTTAAGCCACATGTCGGGCAGTTCCACCTGTTGGCACTCCACTATCTTTTGGCGGAAAAGCCCGTATTCGTATCTTATGGAAAAGCCCATAGCCGGATAGTTGAGCGAGGCAAGACTGTCCATAAAGCAGGCGGCGAGCCGTCCGAGTCCGCCGTTGCCCAGTCCCGCGTCGGACTCGAGCTCGTAAAGCCTGTCGAGCTTAAAGCCCATTTTGCCGAGAGCCTCTCTCGCGCTGTCTTCAAGCCCGAGATTGTAAAGGTTGTTCTTTAAGCTCCTGCCGAGCAAAAATTCCATGCACAGGTAGTAAACGCGCTTGTATTTGCTTTGCACTATGCGCTGATTGTTCGCCTGCTTTTTCTTGAGCAGTTTATCGCGCAGTACGAGCGCGAGAGCTTTATATACTTGT
>CAJUGC010000024.1:0-328 GCA_910585955.1 uncultured Christensenella sp. | reverse complement strand
TACTTGTTCTTCGGTTGCGGTCTTTTTGGTCGCCGCAAAGTATTTGTTCAGTTTGTCTGAAATCAGTTCGAGCATTTCTTCAGGTTCTTGCGTCATGAGTCCTCCGTTACAGCAATTCTTTATAGTTCTTAATGTATTCTCCCGCCGAACTCGTCCAAGTAAAGTCGGTAGTCATCGCGCGGCGCACAAGCCCCGCCCATTTGTCTTTGTAGTCGGTGTAAAGCCCAACCGCGCGGTCTATCGCGCCCATCATATCGTCGGTGGCGTAGCGCGAAAAACGGAAACCGTTGCCCATATCGCCGTTGTAGCAGTCCACTATGCTGTCGGC
>CAJUGC010000023.1 GCA_910585955.1 uncultured Christensenella sp. | reverse complement strand
ATACAGGCGCGGCACGGGAAAGTGCGGTCGTGGGATATGGACGGCTTCGAATACGGCTTGCCCGATCCGAAGCATACGACGGCATTTCTTCCGCCGTATTCGCGGCTGTTCTTCGACGAGGCTCAAAAGTACCTTAACAGCAGGCGGAGCGGACTTGCCGACAGCGTATCTCGCGCTTATGAGTTTCATAGGCATATGCACTATAACATTACGCTCGTTATGCTTCGCCCGAAGCTCATAGACCTCAATGTGCGCGAGCTTAGCGAGCACGTTATAGAGGTTGTCGAGCTTGAGCATGAATATGACCATGATTGCATTGTTGGTTCGGTATGGTATTGCCGTGAGTATGATAATGTCGCCGTCGCTCTCAAGAGCATAGACGGACAGAGCGTCGAGTATGAGAAAACTCGGTACGAGTTTGACGGAAACATATATAAGCATTACAGCAGTTTTGCGCAAGCTCCCGCGTTCTATAACGGGCGGTATGCTTCGGACTTTACGCTCATGGACGCGGCGGACTACGGTAGAAGCATAGAGGACGTTGCTCGTTTCAACCGTGAGCATAGTTATGCTTTGCCGAAAGGTTACTATGAATAACAGGAGATTATTATGAGAGACGATTACAGACTTAACAAGCTTACGGCTCCGTATTACGGGCAAATACAACAGCTTGCCGAGCTTCGGGAAGATTACGGGCTTCCGTATGATTTTATGAAACAGCTCTTTGAGATTTTTCGCAAGAATTGTCTTTTCGAGCTTAAGTATCTGTTTAAGGTAGAAAGGCGGTTTACTCGAAAGGAATACCGCGAAGAGCGTCGGCGGGTAAACGAAATGTTTGCGCGGGCGAAGTTCGAGCGGCTCGAGCCCGAGTGCGGAGAAGAAGAGCTTGAAAAAGCAGAAAAGGAAGAAGAGCCGACAAGCAAGGATATTGCGGTTGCGGTAAATAATTAAGTTGCGGAGAAGTAAAGGTTATGAACGAGGCGAAAGAACTCAAAAGATTATGCGAGGAATATGGGTGTCGAAAGGACGACAACAGGACGTTTTCACGCTCGGTCTTGAAGCTTTGCTCCGACCGTATAATGCTTACCGATTGTTATCCTCGGCGCATACGCTTCAAGCGTTTTAACGAGGATTATAAAGTGAACGTCGAGACGGGCGAGCTTGTTCCTTATGATTTTTCCGACTGTAAAAGACAAGTGCGCAATCTTGAAACATCGGTATCTCGCGCTAAAAGGGCTATAGAGGACATCTGCGCTAAAAACGCTTTCGATTTTTTTGTGACCGTCACTTTCAATAGGAAGTATGTAGACCGTTACAGCGCGGAAGCCGTGCGGCGTTTGTTCGCTTGCGTTATGAAGAGATTGCGGCGCAAGTACGGTAAGGTCTCTTTCGTCGCCGTTGCCGAATACCATGCGGATAAGGCTATTCATTATCATTGCTTTATGACGTTCGAGAGGCAACCGAAACTTTTGTATTCGAGAGAGATTAAGGCATATTTCTTCACCGACGAATTTAAGAAAGACGATTGCTTTCTCGTTGCCGAAAAGGTGGACAAAGCTCCGACGGGCTATCTCAAGAAGTACATCAACAAGAACATGGAACGTCCACTATATAGGCGGTTTTCTTGCTCTCGAGATCTAAAGCGCAGTAAGGTTCTCGAGAGCGTCGAAGTGACGGATAAAGCTATGGCTTTTAAGTCCGCCGTCTTGAGACGGGGTTTTAAGCTGTGGACGGAGAATAAATTCGCCCGTAGCTTCCGTTATGTCGTGAGCGACGACGGCGCAGGGGTGGACGGCGCGCGGAGCGCGCCGCCCTCGCCGTCGGCGGACTCGTCTATACACGACATAAATGACCGCAATGAGGCTATGCTTCGTAAGGTCTATGACGCTATCCTCGAGGAAGTGCGGCTTTTATCCGCTTTAAGGCGCGGCGAAAATGTCAAAATCTCGAATAACGGTTCTTCTTTCACTGTTGGCGG
>CAJUGC010000022.1 GCA_910585955.1 uncultured Christensenella sp. | reverse complement strand
TCCCCTCCCGGGGTTCTTTTCACCTTTCCCTCACGGTACTATTCGCTATCGGTCATATGGTCGTATTTAGCCTTATGGGATGGTCCCCATGTCTTCCGTCAGAATTCCTCGTGTTCCGACGTACTCCGGATACTGCTCGCTCTTCCTCAATTTCGCCTACGGGATTGTCACCCTCTTTGATCTGTCTTTCAATACAGTTCGGCTATCGAGTCCAATGCTAAATGCAGTCCTTACCCCGCAGGTATTTCTACCCGCGGTTTGGGCTCCTCCGATTTCGCTCGCCACTACTTTCGGAATCGTTTTTACTTTCTTTTCCTCCGGGTACTAAGATGTTTCAGTTCCCCGGGTTCCCCCTGCATGACTATGTGTTCATCATGCAGTAACACGACATTACTCGTGCTGAGTTCCCTCATTCGGATATCTACGGATCTCTGGATGTTTGCTCCTCCCCGTAGCTTTTCGCAGCTTGCCACGTCCTTCTTCGGCGCCATATACCAAGGCATCCTCCGTGCGCTCTTTGTAGCTTGATCTTTTTCTACTCGTCTTTTCTACAAAAATTCTATCACTTTTACTCGTCAATTCACTTTCAAGAGTCCGACGCTTTTTCAACGTCGTATTCGCTTAAAATTGTATTAACCTTCTTCTTCCACCGGCCTCTCAGCCGTTGAAAGTTCGAATTTTTTTTGCCTTACGTACTTATCATTCCGTTCTTGTTTCGGCGCTTTATCGCCTCTTACTTTCTCGAAATGATTTACTTGCTATGCAGTTGTCAATCTTCGGATTTCCTTCGAAAGAAGGGCTTTTTCAACAGAAAAAGCAAGCTGCCTCATAGACAGCTTATACATATTATCACTTATCAATATATTAGTCAAGCGTTTTTTTAAATATTTTTTGACTTTTTTTGCGGAAATTGAAAGAAGTTTTTCCTCTTCTATATCTTGCGCGGCGCTTACTTTTTCACCACAAGATATAGAAAAATTTTTAACATGCAATAATTTACATGGCAACGATTGACAAATTATTAAATATATTATATCATTGTGCAAACCAAAAGAAGGAGAAAAATATGAAAAATTACTTACGGGAGATAAAACGTATTATCTGCTTATTTTGCACAATTTGTTTAATCGTTTGCATTACCGCCTGTAACGGAACAGACCAAAACGGTGATAATAGTGGCGGTTTGGAAAATAAAAATCCGAACTGGAACAGCGACGATTTGGAATACAATATAAATATCCCAAACAAAATTGCATTGTATAGCGCCGAATCTGTATATCAAATAATAATAGAAACCGACTTTCGCTATAAAACAAACGATGACGCAGAGTTTAAAACCAAACAATTTAAAGGTACCGGCTCGGCTTTTGCAATTAACGAAGAAGGATATTTAATGACTTGCGCACATGTAATATGTATCGATAAAGAAGAATACAAAACTGTCGAATATGTTTCAAGAACAGTTACCGCAATCTCCTTCCTAAGCAAATATACATTTGAATGTGACGTAATCGCATATGATGAAGGTTATGATTTAGCCGTTTTAAAAATTAAAACAGACGCAATTAACGAAGACGCAAAACAATATTTGCAAAATAACTATTTGCCGTTTTTTAAATACAAGGGAAGCGATTCATTTTCTAATTATTCCAACAACAACTTGTGGTTTGGCGAATATTGTATGGCTATCGGCTATCCGAAAGGCAAATTCTTTTTAACGCAAGGAATTATTACCAACTCTCATACACGTTGGACGACCGACGGAAGCTACACAGGGGAAATTACAATAACTCACAGTGCAATTACAAACCCCGGAAATTCGGGAGGCGCGCTTGTAAATGCTTATTGCGCTATTATAGGGATAACAAGCGCAAGCCATAAAGAAGCTACAGGAATCGGATATGCCATTACCACTTATCTTGCTATGACTTTCCTTGACAGCCTATCAGACGGAACGTACCGCGCACAGACAAAAAAGTTCGGAACAAATGGAACGGAGATCGATTTTAATAAAAAAGAACAGGTCGCCTATTACCATGTTAACGAACGAGCATTTTATAAAGATAAAAGCAATTACATTAAAGAAGTATAATAAAAAAGCGACGGATGAAATACCGTCGCTTTTTTATTATACTTTAGCGGCAGCCGCCGCACGTTTTGCAGTTGCCCGAACACTTTTTTGCCTGTTTTCCCGTGGCGGAATACATGCAGCCCGACCAGCTGCGATCTGCCTTGGTTCCGCAAGCAGGACAGGGAACGGCGTCTTCGTGCGACTTTACCAGCTCTTCGAATTCCTTCCCGCACGCGGGGCATTTGTATTGCAGAATCGCCATTGCTTCCTCCGTTAATGTCCGCCGCCCCGCCGCTTACGCTTGATCGGCTTGGGCGTTTTAATGCGAATGGAATTGGTCGCCCGCATGATAAAGTACGAAACAACCGCCGTTACCGCAACGCAGATTCCGATGATGATCCAAAAGCCGCCCGTTGTAGAGGTAAACGGCACCTTAACGTTCATGCCCCACAAACTTGCAATCAGCGTGGGAATGCTTACGATAAAGGTAATAACCGTCAACAATTTCATAACGATGTTTACGTTATTGGAGATGATAGAGGCGTACGCATCCATCGTGCCCGATAAAATGTCGCGGTAAATATTACACATTTCCACCGCCTGCCGTGTTTCGATCACCACGTCGTCGAATAAATCCTTATAATCCTCGTCCGAGGCGAGCACGGGAAGGCGCTCAATCTTGTTGTAAACGCTCATGTTCGAGCTGAGCGAGGTGGAAAAATATACGAGCGAGTTTTCGAGCGAAAGCAGCTGAATAAGCTCTTTGTTTTTCATGAAGCGGTGCAGCTCCGCCTGCACGCGCAGCGACTTTTTGTCGATCTGGCGCAGGTTGGAAAGAAAGCGCTTCGCGTTTCCCAACATAAACGTAAGTAAAAACTGTATCGAACTTTTCGTATTAACGGCAATGCGGTTGGAAATAAAATCGGCAAGCACGGGATTGCCGCGCAGCGAAACGGTGACCACGCATTTCCCGTTGTCGATCACCGCCATAGGGATCGTTCCGTAAGCGTCCCCGTCGTCCGTCTCGGTAATGGTAGGCGTATCCAAAAGGCATAACAGCACGCCCTCGTCCCGCTCCACGC
>CAJUGC010000021.1 GCA_910585955.1 uncultured Christensenella sp. | reverse complement strand
TCGAGCTTAAGGACTTCGTATCGACCAAAGGCGAAAAGACGCTCAAGGGCAAAGGGAGTATCTTCGGCGACCTCTTGACGATAACTGAACTCGAGGGCATGACGGTAGAAAGCAAAGGCGTAGACAAGGACGAGAGGCTTGCGCAACTTGTAAGCGAAGCGGGGCTCGAAGAGAAAAAGACGGCGGGAAAGACCGCAAAGGAGAGTAAATAATTATGGCACAGGCAAGATACAACAATCGCGAGAAGTTCGACTACTACCGCAAGCGTGCGGAAAAGGGCGCGAAAGCGGCGGACGGAAGTAAGCTAAGCGATTATGGACGCGGATATAGTGCGGCAAAAGCCGAAATGTACGGTAAGAGACTCGGAGACTATAAGCTCAAAAAAGCTGTCGAGAGCGGCGACCAAAAGCAGATTAACGTCGTAAAAGCCGAAAGAGCGAAGCGAGCCGAGGACAGAAGAGCGAACCGCGAGCGCATGAAAGCCGAGAAAGCGGCAATCAAGGCGGAGAAGAAAGCGGCGAAGTCGGGCGCAAAGTCGAGCGCGGGTAAAGCATGGGGCGATTCTCGCGGCGAACAGATAGGCATAGAGAGGTATTTATAATCATGGAAAACAATAAAACGAACAGAAAAGCAAACGTGTTTGTCATGGCGTTTTTAACGGCGGTTATGACTGCGGCTGTCGTCTTGAGCGGCGTGGGCGTAATAGGCGCAAGTGCGGAAAGTCTTTCCGCACCCGACGGGTATGTGGAAATTCCCAACACTTTCGCTATCGGAAATAATGTAAACAATGTTTCGCATAAAGACCTCGGACGGCTGTTTATGAAAACGGGAGTACCGGAAACTATTTATTGTTTGTTTGTTCCGAATAAATCGCCTTTGTCGGACTATGAATACGAGTCTTTCGCTATGGCTGGAGGCGGACAAAGCTCTTTTATAACAGATATAGAGGGGTATGTCGGATACTCGTTCGTATATTCGGGCGGCACAGTGTCGTTTACATATAATCTTGTGCGAAAGACAGTGCCGCTTCCCGAAGATCCCGTCAAAGAGGGACATCATTTTGTCGGGTGGTACTATGACGCGGCATTTACACGCCCGTATGACGGAGAGCCTATATATTCGGATACTTCGCTTTATGCTAAGTTCGAGAAGAATGTCTATACGGTTACATTCAATTCTTACGGCGGAACGGCAGTCGGCGAACAGCGTGTGGCATGGAATACGGCGGTGTCCGTTCCGACACCTGTCCGCGAGGGGTATACTTTCCTCGGGTGGTATTATGAAAACGGCACGAAGTACGAGGGGCAGGCTATAACAGCAGATACAACGCTTATAGCGGAATGGGCGATACAAACATTTTCCGTAACTTTCTACTTGGGCGATACGGTATTCGAAACTCTCACGGTCGAGTACGGTACAAGTTTTCAAGACGTTATGGCGGCAAACGAACGCTTGTTCTTTATGAACCTTTTGAACGAAGAGGGCGTTAAGATTTCGAAGAGCGCAAAGGTGACGTGCGACGTTTCCGTGCCCGTAGGAAACATGACGAACGAAGAGAAAGTCGCGGCATGGATTGGGAACAATCTTTGGGCGCTCTACCTCGCGGGCGGGCTCGTTCTTGCAGGCGTGGCGGCTACGGTCATAGCTTCGGTTGTAGCGCATAAGAGGAAGTGACGGTATGAAGAGACATAAGAAGCAAACGAGGGCGTACAGCCTCGGCGGTCTTATTCTCGTCGTTCTGCTGTTGGTGTTTATAGTGCTTCTTGTGGTCGGCGGCATATCTATCAATTTGGACGGTTGCGAGGGGCTTCCTCTTGCTTCCGTTCGTGCCGCCCCCTCGGAAGTTACATATACAGACGTTATGAGCGATTTGAAGAAAGACGAGAGCTTCGACCCCGAAGCTTATCCCGCGGACGAGAAAGACTTCGGTCTCGAGCTTATACAGCTTGCGGAAAGCACAAGCGGCGAACTGTTCGTCTATGTGTATCAGCCCGCGGGAATAAAAGTCACGGCGACGGAGATACGTTTCTCGACGGCTATAAACGAGAGCTTCAAGCCCGTAGATTATGCGCTCGAGCTGTTGGACTATTCGGGAACGCTGTTTAAGTATATGGTTGCGGACTTTGCCGTAAAGCCCGATGCAGTGAGATATTATGACGTCGTGTGCATTTTTCGCAAGTGGCTCGAGGGCGTGGACAAAGCTCCCACAGGCGGACAGACGACAGGCTCGGTATCTTATGCCGTCGGCGAGTGTTGGACGGCGTGCACGGTTGACGGGGACGTCATGTATAGTGCGCTTGCGACGGAAGTCGTTACCGTTACGGATAAACGCGTCGGATATATCGTCTATCCGAGCGGGTTTCAATGGGTCGAATTCAAAAAGTGCGAAAGTCATTATGTCGCGTTTACTACGGATAGGGACATAGAGCGGCTTATGGAAGCGGACTTGACGTATGTGTCGAAGCCGTATACTTACACTGCTACTTGGAATGATTTGGGGCAAGTTTCGGAGCGTTGGCAATATGGTGACGGCACAACTGTTCCGCTTACGCTTACAGGCGAACAAACGGGCGGCATATTTACTCATAAGTACTCGTGGAAGCGCATACAGACGGCGAAAGAACTCCTCGAGGACAAGACCGTAAACCTTACGAGCGAGGCAAAAAAAGACCTGGAGGGAATGCTTTGGGTGCTTCGATTTGCCGAGACCGAATACACGTCGTCGGCTTCGAGATATTCGTCTGTGCAGAAAGGCACGCGCGTGAGTGATGTCACTATCCTGCGACTTAAGTTCGAGACGGACGGAGTAGTGTACAATCTCGGCGTTGTGGACAACAAGCAGACTTCGAGCGTTATTCCCGACGGCGAGGACAACCCGCCCGCCGTGCATTGGTGGGCGCGTTTAGCCGCGGCGTTTAAGGCAATAGGCTTGTGGCTTAATAAAGCGTTCTCATGGTTCGGCGAACATTGGAAAACCCTGCTTATAGTTCTCGGGTGCGTCGTCGGCGGACTGTTCGTTGTGTGGGTAATTGTTACTATCTTGCGAAAGATAGCGGGTAAATAATAAATAGGAGGTAGATAAAGACAAAAAGCGTATGTATTCGAATAATCGACTATGTATGCTTTTTGTTTGGTAAGATATGATAACGCTTATTTTCGGAAAGCCCGGTGCGGGAAAGACCGCGCTCATGACAAGGCTTGCGCTCGAGTGCATGACGGGCAAGATAGCGCGGAAAGACTGCAAAAGCTCAAAGGCGGAAATAGAGGCGTACAATGACGGCGGCTTTTCTCTTTCGACGGACTTCGAGCATCTTGTTTTCGCGGACTACAAGATACAGGCGCGGCACGGGAAAGTGCGGTCGTGGGATATGGACGGCTTCGAATACG
>CAJUGC010000020.1 GCA_910585955.1 uncultured Christensenella sp. | reverse complement strand
TGGAACAGAGGCAAGATCGAAAACATCAATGCCCTATTCGGAATGAGCGTGTGCAGCAGCTACGAAAAGCCCACAAACAGCGAATTCATCGCGCTTATAGCGGATAAACTTATGCTTGACGCCGATTGATCCACTCCCCCGCATTCATCCCTTAACCCCCCCCCACCCGTCCTTTGCTTTTGGACGGGTTTGTTTTCTTTGGTGACAGTATTTTTATGATATGCTTTTAGTAAGCTGTTTTCAGGAATGTGCGTCAGGTGTTTTTATTTGTTTATTTTCGGATACTTGCAAATCATAATGTGAAATAATATCTTCATAGCGCCAAACCGAATGCGGTCGAATAGGTCTTTTAAAAGGAGGAGTGATAAATATGAACACGAATGCGAACTCGCCTGTCCCTTTTTCGATTCCGACCAATTCCCCGTTTTTAATTCTTTGTTTTATTCTATTGTGATAAGGATACATTATCACTCCTTTTTTTTGCCACAAGAAGCTTTCGGTTTCGGGCAATAATTGTATAATGTTTAGAAACATTTTTATTGAAGTTTCGTATTTTACCGATTTTTAGTTTGACAGTTTAATCTCATGATTATTTATTATGCTGCAAAATCCGTAATTTAAATACAAATGTGCAACAACTCAAAATTATATATACAAAAAATAAATACCGCATTGTTGCGGTATTATATATCAGTGTTCTACGTTCACGCCGCTGTAATCGGCGACGAAATCGTTTGTGAGCACATACAGGAGCTGTGATTGCAACATTTCGCGCACCCACTCTCTAAGCGGCGGATAGACGGCGAGAATGAACTCGAGCCAACTGCTGTTTTGGCTGTCTTTGTAGAGCCACGAGTACACGGTTTGCGACACTTTTGCGAGCACGCGATTGCCGAGCGTCGAGGGGTTATTATCGCCCTCTGTGTTGAGAATGTCGTCGAGGACGATTCCGAGCTGTGCTTCGACGCCCTGTTTGGTGAGCACATAGCGGTGATTGATGTAGTCGTAAATCATGAGCCCGTCCTTGAATGGATAAGTTTTTTCTTCCATAAAAGCCTCCTTTCGGAAAATATTTTTGATTTAGGGGTTGACAAATTTGTCGGTTTGGGATATAATAAGAGTGTAAAGTGTGACAGCAGAAATTTACCGCTTAGCTGCTAAGGAATGGAAGGGATGCGGGCTTCCCACACAATACGATTAAACGCCGTCATTAGACGACGTTTTTTTTCTTGTTTTATAAGCAGTTAAAACAAACGTAATTTTATTGCCGTGATATTCCGGTGCAATAATAGCCATGCTTCCGTTATGTAAAAATTCAAAATTTCCTCTATCACTTTTTTTATAAAATTCGCCCTGCTCTATAACATCAGTAAGAGCTTGAATGAATTTTGACGTATTTATTCCTTGCGCTTCGCGGTTCTTCATAATGTGCTGCAAACCTAATGTATCATTGCCCCATAGCAAATCAATATCGCCAATATCGTCACGATGAAACGCGCCTTTTACATGACCGCGTTTTTCTTTTAACAGCTTGTCCACAGCCGCCTGTCCCTTTACGCCCTTGAACTCTTCACCGAGTAATGCGTCAAGCTCTTCCTGCGAGCCGTACTCGTAAGCCTCGTCTGTGCGTTCTTCCCTGCCGTCATACAGCTTTTGCAGAGCCAAGTCGTCCAAAGAGCCGTCGTCATTGAGCGGCAAGTCAATGTCGTTGTCTTTCGCCCACTGTATGCGCTTGTCTACACCGCTCGAGTAATCGGACGTTCCGCTACCGCTTGTGAACTTCCCGTCGCCGTCTCGCGGGTGCTTGCTTTCGTCGAATGTCATAGTGTTCTACTCCTGTTGTTTTATTGGAAAGGGGCTTTGAAAGACTCAAAACCCCTCGGAAAAATCGTGTTAGTGTATGGATATTACTTACTCGACGACTTTACCGCAGCACTTGCAGTCGCTGCCGTAAGCGCCTGCGTTAGCGCTTTTGTAGCGAGTGCGGTGTCCTCTGCTGTTACTTCGAGCGTAGCGGGCGTATAGCCGGGTGCCGTTATAACTACTGTAGCCGCATTTCCTCTCGGAAGCGTGAAGTTGTATGTACCGTCGCCGTTGTTGCCGAAGCTGAACGGAGTGTTGTTCTCATCCTTGACTACGAGCGTTGCGTCTTTCACAGTACCCGCGTCTCCGCCGGTAACGGTAAGCGTTATGTCGGTAGTAAGCGTCGACGTAGTAAAGCCTACGCGCTGATAAGTGCCGTCGCCGTCTACCGTAGAGCTGTTGTTGTAGGTAGCGAGTACCGCTTCTACGTCGTTCGGAGCTATAACGCCCGTGAATTTCGGAATGGGGTTTTGGAACGCACCGTTCGTGGTGTTGTCCACAAGAAGCGCTATCGACGAACGGCGGGTAACTACCGTGCCCCAACGCCAATCGTTACGGACGATATAACCTATGGATGTTGTCGGAGACTTGTCCACGTCGGTTACAACGGACGCTCTGCCGAAGTATGTACCTATGCCGTTTGCTATGTAGCCGTCTGTTTAACGTCCGTCGACATTCCCGAGTGTTCTTTTGCCCCTGCGCTCGGTAAAAAGGGTATGAAAAAAGCAGGGTATTTCTACTCCCGCTTTTATCAGCATGATATTTTGTTGTAAGTGTTAACTACAAGGCTTCTTTGACGTAATCGTAGGCTTCTTTCATTTTTGCCTTAAAAGGCTCGGGGTCATCGCCATATTCATACATATCGCAAACTGTAGGTAGTTCATCGTTCATTCGTTGAGCTAATTCTTTATTGACGGGGAAAACTTTACCAAGCTGTTGTACCAATTCCCACGGCAAATCATAGGAAAACTCGAGAGGATCATAATTTCCGGCTAAAAACCTGTCAATCATTCTGAATATAATTTTCAAAGCTTCTTCCATGATTTCATAGCCTCCTTATAATAATTTACCGTAATGACTTCGCTTGTTTTAGGGTCTAAAACGACCATGACATTGTTGTAGTAATGAATTTCTCTTCCGTCCGGTTGCGTGTAATTTGCAGGTTGACGATATGAATAAAGAACATCGTCAAACGTAAACGGTTTTTTGTCGCGTCCTTGCTTTTGACCGATAAATCTGTTCAGTGCATGGTCGCCCATTTGTACGCCTTCGTCTTTGAATTTGTAATAAGTCTCGGTTAGTTTTTCGACGTACTCCTTCGAATACTGTTTGCCGTTTATTTTGACTATTGTCTCTGCCCCGCGTGCGACGTCACTCTTATTATACTCTGTTTTTAAAGTAACGTCAATCTTTTTTGCAATTTCGTCGGGCAACTTGTATGGAACAGTCGGCTGCTTTTCGAAGTCTATCTGCTCTTTCCAATTCTGTCTGTAGACCTTAAACCCGTTCTTGTCCGCAAACTTCACAAGCCCGCGAAGTTGAGCCTGCTTGTCCCTAATGGAAGCTTGCGCTTTGGCTCGTTCCTCGTCGGTCAAGCTCATTTCGAGCACGCGCTTTTTGTTGCGTATCTCCCGCTCCAACCTACGCTGTATCTGCTCGAGCTCGTAATTGACCGCAACTTTCTTCGGATCATAATTCGGCGGATTGTTCGGCACGGTTTTGTCGGGTATGTAAATGCGCTTCAAATGACGACAGTTTGGATGAAACACAAAGGTGTGAACCAATATTATAGTGAGGAGTTGGCATAAAAGACCAGACGCGGACAACGAGAAACTTGATTCAAAGGACTGTATTGCGCGGGCAAGTTCAATTACGTTTAATGCACCGAAAAGAAGAAATTACCTTATAGTAAATAACAACAGATTTTATGTCTGTGTTGTAATGGATTTGTTTTTAAAAAAGATTATCGCTTATAAAGTTTCTTGAAAAAACGACGTTTCATTAACAGTTAAAACTTTAAAGACTGCGTTTGAACGCAATCATCAAAGCAATCTTAATTTTCATAACGACCAAGAATCAAACTACACCGTCAACAAATACATTCAATTCTTGTGACACCTAAAAAGTCGAACAATCATTTTCTAAAAGATACACGCCTTATGATAATGCCGCGATCGAATCTTTCTTTTCAAATATGAAACAAGCAGACAATTTCAATATTTTGATGAAATTATTTCGTCTGTGAATATATTTCGTCTGTGAATAATTATATAAAACATTATAACGAATATTGTCTCCACGAATCTCATTCTTTTAAAACGACGAATCAAGTAAAAAACGATTGCTGTAATGTAGATTTTTCCAATCCGTTTTAAGGCAATAAAAAGTGAACAGTACACTTTATATTGCAAAAGCTGTCTGTTCACATCTGGTGGAGCGGTAGTAACGTAAAACGAATTTTTATTTAGACTTAACATGAATATTCAAAAGGTGATTTACAATGCTTTCGACTGTGCGATATACACAATACACAACAAAAACAATCCAAGTGTACTGCCATTTTTGTGATATTACACTAATTACAATATATAATAAAGCCGCAACAATGGCAATGATCCAATTCATAATTTTTTTGTGCTTACGGATTATGGCGTTACTTCTGTTCAGTGCGCATTTTACGTTTTCTTCCGAAACGTTTTTATAATCGCTATCGTTTATCCGTTCACCGTTTAATAATTCATTTATGCTGACATCATAAAATTTGCTTAAAATTTGTAGTATTTCAACAGGCGGTAAATAATTTCCGTTTTCCCAACGTGAAACGGTTTTATTCGTTACACCAATTTGTTCGCCCAATTCATTTTGCGTAAGATTTTTTTCTTTCCGCAATTCAGATAAAAAGGCGCCGATTTTTTGCATATCCATAATGAATACCTCCTCATGTACGTTAGCACGATTATAGCATAAAAATATGTGAAAGCATTGCCCATAAACAGCGAATTTGAAAGAAACATTCATCATATCATAGGACTTGTAGCATTGTAGTGATGTTTGATATAACAAATTCGCTGCTTGGCAGCGTTATCGACACTATGTAAAAAAAATAATAACAAAAGAAAAAACCTAACCCGAACACTTTAATTAGTGGTTCGTTTTAGGTTTTAGGTGGTGGACGGGGGTGGATTCGAACCACCGAAAGCTGAGCTGGCAGATTTACAGTCTGCTCCCTTTGGCCACTCGGGAACCCG
>CAJUGC010000019.1 GCA_910585955.1 uncultured Christensenella sp. | reverse complement strand
CGTCTTTTATTCCTTATCTCTAAAGTCTAAAATCTTTATTTACTTGTCAATGTGCTCGCCGTCCGCCTTTCCGCAGACAGCTTGTTTATCTTATCATGTATTATGGAACTTTGTCAAGCGTTTTTGCATATAATTTTTCGAGTTTTTCGTTTTTTGTATAATGTGTTTTATGCTGTCGAAAATCAGCCCGATATATTTCAGTATTTACGAATTTCATTCGGGCAGAACGCAAGCCGTCTTGGGGATCTTGTCGGGATCGAAAAGCGGAACGAGTTCAGCGGGAGTTATAGGTGCGCTCGTGGTGGTAAGCGACGCCGCGCGAGCGAGAATCCCTATTATCTTTTCGGGCGGAAAATTTTTTAAGTAATACGAAAGGCTGTCGCCGTCGCGTTTACTCAGACGTCTTCCGTCCGCCGCCGTAAGCAGCGGCAGGTGCGCGAAAGCGGGCGGCTTAAAGCCGAGAGTTTCGTACAGCCAAATTTGACGGGGCGCGCTCGAAATAAGGTCGCTTCCTCTCACCACTTCGGTGACGTTGGAAAGCGCGTCGTCGACAACGACTGCGAGCTGGTAGGCATAGACTCCGTCCGAGCGGCGGATTATGAAATCGCCACATTCGCGCGCGAGGTTTTGCGTATGGCTTCCGAGAATCATATCGTCGAAAGTTATCTCCTTATCGGGAACGCGAACGCGCAAAGAGGGCGATCGCTTTTTCGATAATTCTTCTATTTCCACGTCCGTAAGCGCGCGGCACTTGCCGTCGTAAATATAATTGCCGTCGCTCTCGTGCGGCGCAGTTGCGGCATGGAGTTCGGCACGCGAGCAAAAGCACGGGTAGACGAGATTTTTGTCCTCGAGAATCTTCGCGTACTTTTCGTATACGGCGGCGCGCTCGCTTTGATACAACACTTCCACGTCCGAATCGAGTCCGAGCGTATGGAGATCGGACAGTATTTCGTCGGCGTTCGACTTCGGACAGCGCACGGAATCGAGATCCTCTATGCGCACGATAAATCTGCCGCCCTTCGACTTTACCGAAAGGTAGGCCATGAGCGCGGCGAAGATGTTGCCGATGTGGAGCTTGCCGCTCGGGGTCGGCGCGAATCGTCCTATGAGTGTTGTGGGAATATGTGTCATATAAATTATTGCACCTTTTGAGAAAAGGTACGCGAAAAAATTTTGCCTTTTTTGAAAATCACGGAAAATGGGACTGCGCCTTTTTTCGGAAAGGCGCGCGAAAAAGAATCTCTTTTGCGCAAATGCGGCATCGCGCTGTTTACCTCTGCGCCTTTTTTCGAAAAGGCGCCCCAAAAAGACGAAGGGCAGGACACTTTAGACTGTGTCCCGCCCTTTCGAATCCCACCCCGCAACTACTTAGGGCTTCGCCCTAAGAACCCTTTTTTAGGTTTGGAAATTCATTGAAACAGAACTACAATCTTTTTTATAGTTGTCTACTCATCCGTCACGGCAGTCGCTACGCTTTTTGCCGTGCCACCTTCCCTGTCAAGGGAAAGCTTTATATAGGAGAGCAATCCCCTCCGTCACCTTCGGTGACAGCTCCCCTTGCTAAGGGGAGCCTTTTATAGGGCGAGACTTCTGGCGTATTAAATACAAGCGAGACGGACAGCCGGCGACGAGTCTCGACGGGAGTGTACTACATCGTACACGACCGAGGGCAAGGAGCACGCAGTCCGTATTGCGCTCAGCCGAGCAAGCCATTATATGGCGCAGCGAACGCCTTCAGCCGAGGAGCGGAGCGACGAACGCCACGAAGCGCAGCGTAGTACAAGAGCCTTGGCGAGTGCGCTTATAAGCCGTCAGAGTATTTCTTTTAGGAACTTTCCCGTATAACTGTTTTCGTTTTGAGCGACCTCTTCGGGGGTGCCGGTGGCGATTATTTCGCCGCCGCGGTCGCCGCCCTCTTTTCCGATGTCTATTATATAGTCGGCAATTTTGATCACATCGAGATTGTGCTCGATGACGACGACAGTGTTGCCGCCTGCGGCAAGCCGCTGCAAAATCACTATGAGTTTGTCCACGTCCGCCATGTGCAGTCCCGTCGTCGGTTCGTCAAGTATATAGAGCGTCTTGGACGTAGCTCGTCGCGAGAGTTCCGTCGCGAGTTTGACTCTCTGCGCCTCGCCGCCCGAAAGGGTCGTAGCGGGCTGCCCGAGCTTGATATATCCGAGACCGACTTCGTTCAGAGTCTTTATCTTATTGTATATGGACGGAATGTTCTCGAAAAATTCGCACGCTTGCTCCACAGTCATTTCGAGCACGTCGTTTATGCTTTTACCCTTGTATTTTACCTCGAGAGTCTCGCGGTTATAGCGTTTGCCTCCGCAAACCTCGCACGGAACATACACGTCGGGCAAGAAGTTCATCTCAATCTTTATTATGCCGTCGCCTTGACAGTGCTCGCACCGTCCGCCCTTGACGTTAAACGAGAAGCGTCCCGCCTTATAGCCGCGTTCGAGAGCGTCGGGCGTTTTTGCGAAAAGCTCGCGAATCTGCGAGAACACGCCCGTATACGTTGCGGGATTGGAACGCGGCGTCCGTCCTATCGGACTTTGATCTATACCTATTACCTTATCGAAATACTCCGCTCCCCTAAGCTCTTTATACTTGCCTACATCCGTCCTCGCTCCGTTTACGGCGTTGTACATCGCCGGATATAATATCTGATTCACAAGGCTCGATTTGCCGCTGCCCGACACCCCCGTCACGGCTGTTATGGCTCCGCAAGGAAAGCGAGCGTCGATATTTTTGAGATTGTTCTGCGTCGCTCCGATTACCTCTATGAATCGGCCGTCGCCCTTTCTTCGCTCCTTTGGCACGGGTATTCGTTTTTCTCCCGAAAGATATTTGCCCGTTATAGAGCGGGGCGCGGCGATAAGATCGTCCACCGTGCCGCACGCGACTATTTCGCCGCCGTGCACGCCCGCCCCCGGTCCCACGTCGACTATGCAATCGGCTCTTCGCATTGTATCCTCGTCGTGCTCAACGACAATCAAAGTGTTGCCGAGATCGCGAAGGTGCTCGAGAGTATTTATGAGCCTGCCGTTGTCGCGCTGGTGAAGTCCGATACTCGGCTCGTCGAGAATATACAGCACGCCCTGAAGTCCGCTACCTATCTGCGTCGCAAGGCGAATACGCTGAGCCTCGCCGCCCGAAAGGCTTTCCGCGCTCCGCGTGAGCGTCAGATAATCGAGACCCACATCGACGAGGAAGTTGAGCCGAGCGTTTATCTCGCGAAGAATGGGCTCGGCTATTATGGACCGACTCGTGTCGAGTTTAAGTCCGTCGAAAAATTTCTTTACTTCGGAAATGGGCTTCGAGCACAGCTCGTATATGTTGAGTCCGCCTACGCGCACGGCGAGCGCTTCTTTTTTGAGACGTTTGCCGCCGCAGTCGGGACAGGGCGAAATGCGCATGAACTTTTCGATGTCGCTCTTGACCCACTCGCTGTTCGTCGTGCGATAGCGGCGCTCGAGATTGGTGACTACGCCCTCGAAAGCCGCGCTGAAGTTGCTGCTGTAATTGGCGCTGTTGTAGGTCATGCTGAGCTTTTCGCCGTCGTTGCCGTACAACAGAATGTGCTTGATGTTCTCGGGAA
This sequence comes from uncultured Christensenella sp., assembly GCA_910585955.1. Classification (GTDB taxonomy): domain Bacteria; phylum Bacillota; class Clostridia; order Christensenellales; family Pumilibacteraceae; genus MGBC157735. The sequence continues at coordinate 8,203 of CAJUGC010000019.1, read as the reverse complement.
GATCGCGAAAAGGCGTGTCCATGGAAAAGCCGTAGCGCTTGGAAAGAGCCTTGAAATACATCTCGCTGTGCGCAGCCGTGTCGAAGTTCCACCCGGTGACGGTGAGCGCGCCCTCTCGAAGCGACTTCGATCCGTCGCCGTAAATGAGAGCAGGATCTATCTCCTGCCTGTAGCCGAGACCCGTACAAGACGGACAGGCTCCGAACGGCGAGTTGAACGAAAACAGTCGAGGCTCGACTTCCATAATTGATATACCGCATTCGGGACACGAATACTCGGTGTTGAACAGCCTTTCTTCACCGTCGCAATCGACTATGAGCAGTCCGCCCGCAAGCGACAGCGCGTTTTCTACGCTGTCCGTGAGGCGTTTTGTTATGCCCTCTTTTACGACGAGGCGATCGACGACGACGGAAATGTTGTGCTTTATTTGTTTGTCGAGTTTTATCTCCTCGTCGAGTCCTCTTACTTGCCCGTCGACTTTTACTCTCGCATAGCCGCTCTTTTTAAGCGATTCGAACAACTTCGAGTATTCGCCTTTTTTGCCGCGCGCAACGGGAGCATTGAGGAGAATTTTGCTCCCCTCGGGATATGCCATAATCTTATCGACTATTTCGTCTACGGACTGTTTGACTATTTCCCTGCCGCAGTTGTGGCAATGCACAATGCCTGCGCGTGCGTACAAAAGACGCAGATAGTCGTACACTTCCGTCACCGTACCGACGGTCGAGCGCGGATTGCGACTCGTCGTCTTTTGGTCTATGGAGATCGCCGGAGAAAGTCCCTCTATGCTCTCGACGTCGGGCTTCGACATCTGTCCGAGGAAAAGACGGGCATACGAAGAGAGAGATTCCACATAGCGGCGCTGTCCCTCGGCAAAGATCGTGTCAAAGGCGAGCGACGTTTTTCCGCTGCCCGAAAGTCCGGTAAATACTATGAGTTTATCGCGAGGGAGAGTCAAATCGACATTCTTGAGATTGTTCTCTTTTGCGCCTTTGATTATAAGTTCGTTCATTCAGTGGAGTCTCCTGTTTATCATGCTTCTCTCTATTTCCGCGTAACGCGCTTTTGCATTTGCTTTAGTTCCGCGATCTCGTCCCTAAGGCGTATGGCGGTTTCGAAATCGAGAGATGCGGAAGCTGTTTTCATAAGACCTTTGAGCATATCTATTCTGCGCGGAATGTCCTTTACGTCGAGTTTGCGCTCGGCTTTCGTAGTTATTTCGAGCGAACTCTTTATGGGTTTAACGATAGTTTTGGGAGTAATTCCGTGCTCGCGGTTATACGCCTGCTGCTTTTCGCGGCGGCGATCGGTCTCGTCTATCGCCCGACGCATAGAGCCCGTAATCGTATCGGCGTACATTATTACTTTGCTCTCGGCGTTGCGCGCCGCACGCCCTATCGTCTGAATGAGCGAGGACTCGCTTCTGAGAAAGCCTTCCTTGTCTGCGTCGAGTATGGCGACGAGCTTGACTTCGGGAATATCAAGCCCCTCGCGAAGAAGGTTTATGCCGACGACGACATCGAAGTCGCCGGCTCGCAGACCGTTTATGATGTCTATGCGCTCCATGGTGTCGATATCGGAGTGGAGATACCGCACTTTCACGCCGTTGTCGCCGAGATAAGTCGTCAGACTCTCCGCCATTTTTTTCGTCAGCGTCGTTACAAGTATTCTGCCGCCGTCCGCAACCGTCTTATTTATCTCGCCGAGAAGGTCGTCTATCTGTCCTTCTATTTTGCGCACCTCTATCTCGGGATCGATAAGTCCCGTCGGACGGATTATCTGCTCGACGAACCTGCCGCCCGTAAGAGAAAGCTCGTACGGAGCGGGCGTCGCCGATACGAACACGGTCTGTCCGACTCGGGCTTTGAACTCCTCGAAGTTAAGCGGGCGGTTATCGTACGCCGCGGGAAGGCGAAAACCGTAGTCGACGAGCGCGGTCTTACGCGAGAGGTCGCCGCCGTACATAGCGCGCACCTGCGGAAGGGTCATGTGGCTCTCGTCCACGAACAGAAGAAAGTCGTCCGGGAAGTAGTCAAGCAGAGTAAACGGCGGCATACCGGGCATTCTGCCGTCGAAATAGCGCGAGTAATTCTCTATCCCCGAGCAGTAGCCGACTTCGCGCAACATTTCCATATCGTAGTTGACGCGCTGTTCTATGCGTTGAGCTTCTATGAACTTGCCCGCGTTTTTAAAATATGCTATGCGCTCGTCGAGGTCGTTTTGGATTTCGGCAAGAGCGGCTTTCATCTTGTCGTGCTCGAACACATAGTGGCTTGCGGGAAAGATCACCGTATGCTTTAAGCGGTTTCTCACCTGCCCCGTCAGCGCGTCTATCTCGCAGATGTCGTCTATTTCGTCCCCGAAAAACGATATGCGCACCGCCGTTTCCGAGCTCGACGCGACGAACACGTCCACGGTGTCGCCCTTTACGCGGAAATTGGTACGCTCGAACTCTATGTCGCTGCGCTTGTAGTTTATGGCGACGAGGCGGCGAATTAGCTCACCCATATCCATGGTCTGCCCCGGGCGAAGCGACACGCCGAGGCGGAAGAATTCTTCGGGCGCGCCGAGACCGTAAATGCACGATACGGACGAGACGACTATCGTGTCGCGCCGCTCGTGGAGCGAACAGGTCGCGGAGTTGCGGAGCTTGTCTATCTCGTCGTTTATCGCCATGTCCTTTTCTATATAGGTGTCGGTCGAGGCGATATAGGCTTCGGGCTGGTAGTAGTCGTAATACGAGACGAAAAACTCGACGCGGGAATTCGGAAAAAACTCGCGGAACTCGTTGCAGAGCTGAGCCGCGAGCGTTTTGTTGTGCGCAAGGACAAGCGTCGGACGGTTGACGCGCGCAATTACGTTCGCCATTGTGAACGTCTTGCCGCTACCCGTTACGCCCTTTAAGACCTGCGCTTTGAGACCGTTCTCGATCCCCTCGACGAGCGCGTCTATAGCCTGCGGCTGGTCGCCTGTGGGCTTATATTTTGATACTACTTCGAATTTATCCATTGCTCGCTTTTATTTTATCCGTCTAAATTATCCCAAACTTCTTGTGCCGAAAGTATACAACATTCGCGGTTTTTTGTCAAGCAGCTAAAGATTGCGAAATAAAATAGTAATCGAAACGAGAGCCTTGATCAAAGCACAAGCTCTCGAATTCTTACGGTTATGTTTTTGTTTTATTCCAATCCGACATCAAGGCTTTTAGCATGAAGCAATTTTTCCGTTTCTTCCTCATGGATAAGTAAAATGTCGGCATTTTAATATAAGCCTATTATTTGCGCATACCTTTAGTTGATTATTTTAATACCGTTTACTTTAAGCCAGCCTCTTCAAATGCTTTGCCGAGCGGACACAGTTCGCCGTCCTTATAAGACAGAAAGCATATTTCAAAGACACATTAAAATCATATCCCGCAACTTTATACTGAGGATAGGACGCGATATTTGGCGCAAGCGTACCGTCCAATATTATGACTTTGACGCCGCCGAAGCTTCCGACATAAGCAAACATAATAGCGGAAAGCGGCAAATCATATCCGTTTTCGCGTTGGATATCGCGATATTCTTCTCTTATTTGCGCTTCCTCTTGCACAGACAGCGGCGTAAAATCGGGAGGCTCCGTTTCTTCGATTTACCCGAAGCGTCCGCAAATTTATACGGCTCGCGCTTGTCGAATTGCTCTATTATTTAAATAAACTTGCGCTATTCGTCCAGCACGGCTTTCTTTTCGACATAGTTACGTTTTTCCTCGCCCAAATCGTTACAAGCGCAAAGAAATATGCTTAAATATAACGCCGAGGCAATCAATATCGTCAACAATCTTTTCTTCATAAACTCATCTCATTATAGGAGTATTTCACTTATCGTACTCGAGAGTATAAATTTGTTTATGTCTCTTCTGTATGGATTTCATGTCGTTATCGTCAAGTATTTTCGATGAGTAAGCTTCTTTTAAAGAAATAAGCTCGCCATTTTTGTAAACATACAAAGGAACTCCCTCTATTTGTATTATCTTTATTTCTCCAAACTCTTGAGGAACATTCGCAGTCGCATATTCAAACTTTTCGCAATGAATACCAACGACATATGCTCCCGAATATTCGCCGCAATAATCACGAATTTCAATATCTTTATCGTCAATACTATCTTTATCGTAAGAACTACAAAAGACTTGTATTATTTCTGTTTTTACATTTTCGGGCAACATATCCGAATTGACACATGACACAAACAGTATGCTTGCGCAAAAAGACATAATCAAAAACAATATTATAACTTTCTTTTTCATAACACTATCTCCCATTCTAACCTTAAACAATCTGATTTTTACAGCCAACAACATTTTCATACAATTGACTTATAATCGCCTCGAAGCTTACATTGCCACTGATAACAATATTAAATTTTTCAAAAAACTCATTATCATAATAAGACAGTAACAAATTCGTTTTTTCTTTTTCGACACAATATGAGGAAACAACCACCATATTTTCAATATCAGTAGAACTTTTAATTACTCTGAAACCATTAAGTTCGAGATTCGTTGCCTTATAATCGCTTATTGTTATTATAGGATTAATATCTATATTAATTTCCATCTTGCAACTTGCGCAAGTAGCGTATCTATGACCGTTATACATACATATAGATGAAGCATACGCCCAATGCGGTTCAAGAATATATACATTATTGCATTTGCAATATGAAGCGTGCTGCTGTGGCGACTTATATAAAAATCTATATCCGTATGTATGAACTGCATGAATATAGTCTAACGCTTTATAAGCATTTAGTCTGCCTCCGTATACGCAATAGTTATTTAAAGAATCCAATTTATCCACGCTGTGCGTAATAGCTTCTTTTATTTGTTTAGGCGTTAATGTATCATCAACGGCATACAACAATGCAACAACCCCAGTTACATACGGAGCGGCGAAAGACGTCCCTCCCCATAAATCATATTTTCCGTTTGCCGTTGCCGCTATTATATTGTCTCCAGGTGCAAACAAATCTACGGTTTTCACACCATAACGTGAATCGAATCGTTTTAAATCGTCTTTTGTTGATGAACCGACTGAAATAAGATTATCGTATTTATTATAGTTAGAAGGATAATGCGGCATAGTGTCGTTATTCATATCCTTATCTGGCTCTTTGTACGGATTTGTATTTCCCGCAGAACAAACAAATACTCCGTCATACAAAGCTAACGCTGATTCAAAATCCGCCGATTCATCGTAACCGCCGCCGCTATAATTTAAAATAGGTATGTTGTTATCGATTGCATAAAGTAGCGCTTGCGTTTTTGAAAATGTATAAGCTCTCCCATCATCATCTAATATTCTCAATGATACAAATTTTGCGTTCAAACAAACTCCCGCCGCATTAGTGCTCGCATTTGCCGCTCCGCCTATTATTGACGCCACGGCGGTACCATGATCCCACGGGTCAGTCGTAAATGCAACTTTTTGCTCAGTTCCACTTGTAAAATCTCTGCTCAAATCCAAATCAATACGCCCAATTAAATCGGGATGCATACAATTAATACCGCTATCAATTACGCCTATTTTAAATTTATCTGAGCCCTTGCTTATTTTTTGTGCTTTAGACAATTCTATTTTATCAATTGCCCAATTATCATATACAGTCAAACCGTTTGCTGTCTTTTCAGATATATTAATTTCATTTTTATAAATTAATTGTTTCGTTGCATTTTTTTCATATATCTCTTTTATATTCGTTATATAATTTGGTCCCGCATAAATAACATCATCACGCTGTTCAAGTAGTTTAATACAATTAAGAACATCGGCTTTTGATTTATTTGCTAATTTCAAAATGAATATTTGACGATAATTATCGATTGTCTTTTGCGAAACTTCCGAAGATTTATTTAATATTTTATAAGTAAGATTTTTTGTCAATTCTTCAACTTCCACGCAGTCTGTTATAGCAAAAAAGTCTTTATCATAAGTCTTTAATTTCAAACTTACCTTATGATTCAATACTACAATAATTCTGTCTTCTAAAAAATCATCCTCAATAGTTGCCGTGCATGATATCTTTTGCTCTGTCGCACCTTCCATTGAAAAGGCGTTCACTGTGCTTACGGGAATAACCGCAAGCGCAACAACCAATGCTAAAACCAATAATCCGCAAACTTTCTTTTTCATAGTTCCTCTCCTTTGTTTATTGCGACTTTCCAACCACTATAGGAATTATACCATATATTTCCCTATCTGTCAATGCCTGTTTTAAATTCCCAAATATATTTACCTATTGATTTAATCGGGAAAGTGTGGTACAATAAGAATATGGACAGGATAATACTTCACTGCGATCTCAATAATTTCTACGCGTCCGTAGAATGTGCTGCGCACCCCGAATGGAGAGATGTGCCGCTTGCCGTTGCGGGCAATCCCGAAAAGCGGCACGGCGTAGTGCTTGCCAAAAACGAGATAGCCAAAAAGTTCGGAGTAAAGACGGGAGACGTCATTTGGGAGGCAAAGCAAAAAGCTCCCGGCCTTGTGGTAGTTCCGCCCCACTTCAACGATTATATGGCTTTAAGCAGTCAGGTGTTCGATATCTATACGGATTATACTTGTTATGTCGAACCGTTCGGTCCGGACGAATGTTGGCTCGACTGTACGGGAAGCACACGGCTTTTCGGAAACGGGAAAGAAATAGCGGACAAGATAAGAGAAGATGTGACAAAACAAACGGGACTTACCGTATCCGTAGGCGTTTCGTTCAACAAAGTGTTTGCAAAATTAGGCTCGGATTTAAAAAAGCCGGACGCCACGACCGTCATTTCGCGTGAAAACTTTAAAGAATTGCTTTGGAAACTGCCCGCTTCCGATATGCTCTCGATCGGCAGAAAGACAAAAGAAAAGCTCTCGAAACTTAACATTCACACAATCGGCGACATTGCAAACGCAGACATAGCAATGCTTAGGACTCATTTCGGTATCATAGGCGCAAGAATGCACTGTTATGCCAACGGCGAGGACACCGAAAGCGTGCGCGAATATGTTAAGTCCAGAAAAGTGGAGTCGGTCGGACACGGAATGACCGCCATACGAGACATAACGACTTTGGACGACGCCAAAGCGCTTGTATACTACTTGTCCGAACGCATAGCCGCACGCATGAGAAAGTACGGCGTGCGAGGCTCGGGCGTAACCGTAGACCTTCGCGGAAACGATTTGAAGCACACTTCGCACCAACGCAAAATGCGCGTTCCGACTTATGCGACGCATGAAATAGCCGAACGCGCATTTGCTCTTCTTGCCGAAACATGGCACGGCGACCCTCCGCTTCGCACGGTCACTGTCGCGGTTTACGACCTCACCCCTTTGGACGGCGCGGTGCAGACCACGATGTTTGACGACAAAACGAACGAAAAAGAGGAAGCCATCGAGCGCGCTATGGATTATATCCGCGAAAAGTACGGAAAAGACAGCATAGTGCGCGCGAACACGCTCGGCAAAGATTTCATCTACGACAAAACCGACGCTGAGGACTATCTGCCGTTTAAGAGATAGAGTCCCTCAGCATCCGACTTTCGCGGGAAAAACAGTAAGCGAACGCAATTTCGCCGTATCTCCCGTATAATACGCCTTTCGGCTTTCGTCCCACAAAAGTAGATAGTTTGTACCAACGGCGTAAATAACGCCCTGCTGAGTTAAGCCCGCCTCATACTCGACGCGGACAAATTTGCCCACGTTTGCAAACAACAACTGTTGTATGCTTCCCATCCATTCGCCCTCGTCGAAGTTCGGCACTTTTTCCGGAATAGTTATGTCGGTCATAATATGTATCTCCTGCATGACATTTTGCGACTCCTTTCGGACTCCGCTTTATACTATATGAAAATAACATAGCGCACGTTCTTCTTTTACGCGTTCTCTGCTTGACAAGAGGAAGCGGAAATGATAAAATTATGGCGTAAACAACGATACAATTTAATATGTTCCCGTACCTCAGCAGGATAGAGGGTTCGCCTCCTAAGTGTTCACTATATCCACACGGGGCAAGAAAAAACAGCCGATTTCGGGGCTAAAATGGCTGTTTTGCAATAGATTTGACAACTGAATATAGAATTGGTATAATAATTGGTATAAAATATTTTGCGTGTGTTCGCGTAGCGTAATAGGATAACGCAATCGCCTCCTAAGCGATAGACTGTGGGTTCGATTCCC
>CAJUGC010000018.1 GCA_910585955.1 uncultured Christensenella sp. | reverse complement strand
TCACCTCGCTTTTTCTTGGATTTTTCATGCGCATTTATGGGTGAGGGCGTATTCTACAGCCCGCCCTCACAGGGCTGTAACTTCGTTTTACAGCGTAAGAAAAGAACCATTCCCCCAAACGATTTGACGAACACCACGCGCGCGCAATGCCTCGATTGTGGAATTACTCGGATAGTTCATTCTTTCACCTTTTGCGTATGCCGTAGTGCCACTAATTTTGAATGTTCTGAAATGCTTCATAACTGTTTTATCTCCTTTTCCCGTATCGCCGTTAGGTCAACTTTCACGTTATCGTAAAAGTTCAAAACAAGTCTCATTATTATTTCAGTCTCAAACTCTCCGAATTTACCCGTTTGATCGCCTATAAGCGTTTTATACAGAGTCTCAAGGTTTATGGGATAATGCTCCGTTACGTCCTCTATACTTTTTAAATCGCCATTCCAGCCGTATTCCTCTCCCAACCGCTTTATGTCTTTCCCACGCAGTATCCCTTTATCCAAAAATATGACCCGTTCCCCGCTATACGTTTCCGCCACATACACTTTCATTTCTCTTTTTCTCCTTTCCCCGTATCGCCCGTTAGGTCAGCGTCGTTTGTCGTTATTCTTTTACTTCCACACCACCCCAATATGTCCGATAAAATCCTATCGTTTCCGCTAATTGCTCGGGGTTATCGTAAAAACAAGACAACCGCCAAACTGCTTCCTCTCTGTCGATAGCTTTACGCACCCATGCGCCAGCGTCCTCGTCGTAGTATTCTTTTTCATATCTCATTCCTCTTATCTCTCCTTAACTTGAATTTAATGCATAGTCATATCTTAACTACAAGAACATTTTACCACTTTAGTAACTAAGTCGTCAAGTAAATTAGTCACTAATTAACTAAATAAATTTTAAAAAATATTGAAATTACCCCTTATAAATGTTATAATTTAACTATGAACAATAATCTGAAAAAACTTAGAATTGAAAAAGGTAAATCGCAAGAACAAATCGCAAGAATTGCGAATGTAAGCCAATCGAACTATAGCAAGTACGAGCTAAACAAAACACAAATGCCGTATAATATAATTGAAAAGTTAGCGGATTACTACAATGTATCAATAGATTTTTTACTCGGAAAAGCCGAGACACCACATAGAACACTACAACCCGAAACTGAAGAAGTCGTGTTTATGCCCGTGATTGCCAAAATTACTGCGGGCTTCGGCAGAAATACCGAAATAGAATACAACGGGGATAAACTCCCTATCCCCAAATACATGGTAAAAGGCGACCTCGAAGATTATTTCATTCTCCAAGTGCAAGGCGACAGTATGTACCCGAATTACCTCGACGGCGACAACGTACTCATGCAAAAAGCCGACTTCGCAGACAACAATCAAATAGTTGCCGTCTCTATTGACGGCGAAGAAGCCACGCTCAAGAAAATAGAATACACAGCTGAAGCCGTCAAGCTCATTCCGCTAAACCCCAACTATCCGCCCCGCACTTTTACAGGCGAGTCAATGAACTCCGTCCGCGTAGTCGGCATTTCCAAATATCTCATTCGCAGAACTTAAAACACTTGACAAGAGTATATCATATATGATATACTCTTTTATGTAAGGAGGCAACTATGAAAATTATAGTTAAGAAACAAGCGGAAAAATATCTACTAAAAGTACAAGAACACATTCGATTGCGATTGCAGCAAGGCATTGAAGATATAGCCAAAGGCGAGGGAGATATAAAGAGACTCCAAGGAAATCAATATCGTTACAAGAAACATCATTACCGCATACTTTTTGCATTATATCCCGAAGAAGAAATAATCGAAATCACGGAAATAAATACCCGAACAAACATAAAATATTAAAGGAGATAAGACCATGAGTATATTCGACAAACTTAATCAAATACCCGACGCGGAACCCGACGAAATCGATCTTAAAATGCTCGCTTCCGCCAAAGAGCACGAAAATGACTCGACTCGAGATTATGAGGAAATCAAGGAAGAGCTACGGCAAAAGGAAAAAGTGGAGAAATTCATTCTCCGACTTCCTAAAAGTCTCGGCGAACAGTTAAGAGCCGAAGCTAATGAAGAAGGCGTAAGCCTTAATCAGTATCTTCTAATGACTGCCGCATTTTACGCAGGCTATAAACAACAACAAAAATCAACTCATAACTAACAACAAAAAGCGCGAAATGTTCGCGCTTTTCTGTTATCTCCCCTATTTTTCTACACCTTAAAAATCCGCGTATCTAAAATATACTTGGATTTTCTTAAGCTGTGTTTTGCGAATAGTTGACTTTATTCTACCCTATAAGAAATAAGGCAATCATGTTTTAATTATTGTTTGAAGGTAACAAAAGTAACGCCGCTACCGCCTTCTCCGTAACCGCCGTATCTGATATCGTCTATTAGCGGATGCCGTCTGAGATATTGTTGGATGCCTTTTCCGAGAGCGCCCGTCCCTTTTCCATGAACTACGCGGAGTATTGGGCGCGGCTTTTCTGTTGCACAAGATGAAATATGAGGCTCGAGAATTTCGATTGCTTCGCTTACCGTTTTTCCAAGCAGGTAAACTTCTTTTATGGAAGCTTCCGCATATTCATCTCGATTTCCTTGCGATTTATTGGCTTTGCCGGAAGATTTTTTTTGAGCAAATTTAAATTGCGGTTCGTTTATTTTACAGAGATCGTCTAACGAAAGTTTAAGCGTCATTGAGCCGCTTGAAACGCAAAAAAAGCCTTTTTTATCTTGAAGCGAAATTATTTTGCCTTTTGTGTTTAAAGACCGTATTATAACTTCTGTGCCGACTTTAATATCCGATGCTTTAAGCGGTATATTATTCGATATTGGCGTTTCATGCTCGCTCGCATATTGCATATCAAGCAATTTATTTTGTAATTTTTTCGCTTCAAGCAAAGCGGCTTCGTCGGCGAGTTTGACTTTTTCTTTCAACTCTTGTAATAGTTCTTCGGATTTTTCTGCGGCTTTGCGGATTATTTTTTGAGTTTCGAGTTTTGCATTATTGTTGATTTGATCGATTTTTCTGTTGAGTTCGGAAAGCTCTATGTCTGCTTTACGATGTTTGCGGAGCAGGTCTTCTTTTAGAGCTTCGACTTGTTCCATTTCTGCCATTGCCCTGTTTTTTACATTTTCGGCATTCATCAAAATGTTCTCGAATTGCACTTTTTCTTCTTTTAGAGAAGCTTGAGCATTTTTCAAAATATAATCGTTCATACCGAGGCTTTTTGCTATTTTAAGTGCGTTGCTGGTTCCGGGAAGCCCGATAATAAGTCGATAAGTCGGGCGCAGAGTTTCTTCGTCGAACTGCATACAGGCATTCATGAGTTTATTGCTTATAAGCGCATATTCTTTCAATTCGCTGTAATGCGTTGTGATTATTCCTCGGCAATTGACGAGTTCGAGATATTTCAGTATTCCGACAGCAAGCGCAGCGCCCTCGATGGGGTCCGTGCCCGCCCCTATCTCGTCGAAAAGTACAAGTGATTTCGGCGTAATTTCATCTGTAATCCGTGCTATGTTGGTGATGTGCGATGAGAAAGTAGAAAGCGATTGAGCAATGCTTTGTTCGTCGCCGATATCGCAAAAAATATTGTCAAACATCGAAATTCGAGCGTCAGCATAACAAGGAAGTCTCAATCCGCTGTAAGACATCAGGCAAAACAGGCCGACTGTTTTTAATGATACGGTTTTGCCGCCGGTATTCGGCCCGGTAATTAGCAGAATATTGTAATCTTTTCCCAAAGCAATATCGGTAGGGACGACGGAATCTTTGGCAATAAGCGGATGACGACATTCTTTCAACTGAATTTCGCCGTTATTATTCAATGCGGGACGAATGCAGTTGTATTCATTGGAGAATTTCACTTTTGCATAAATTACGTCCAAATTTATGAGCTTTTCATAAGAGGCGGCGAGAGAATTTTTTTCCGATGCGACCTCGGAAGAAAGAATTTTTAAAATACGCTCGATTTCGTCGCGTTCTAACAGGCGAAGCGTTTTGAGCTCATTGTTCATTTCAACTATGGGAAAAGGCTCTATATACAACGTAGAACCGCTTGCCGACCTGTCATGAATGAGTCCGGGTATGCTGCCTTTGTGTTCTGATTTTACAGGTAAAACGAAGCGCCCTTCCCTGACGGTAATTATGCTGTCTTGTAGATACTTTATGTTTTCGGACGAACGTGTATACGAATTGAGCTTTTCTTTTAACTTGTTGTCAAGAGCTGCTATTTTGCGTCTGATAGTTCGCAATTTGTCGCTGGCGCTGTCTCTTATCTCTTCTTCGCCTGCAATTGTATCGTCGATTTTGCGAGCGAGTGCTGTATTCGGCGTAAGAAATGCAACAAGAGATTTGATTATTTCGACGTCGTCACCGCAAGTCATTACGGAATTTTTGGCGGAATAGGCGCATTTTATAACGCGTGCGATTTTCAGAAAATCTGTCGGCTGAAGAGTGACTCCTACGTCGGCTTTGTCGAGTATAGACATAATATCGTCCAATTCATACACCGGCGTTACGAGATATTTTTCGCGCAACAAAATCGCCTGCTCTGTAGTTTGTTGAAGCAGATCGGCTTCATTATAATCAAGACAAGGTTTTGTAGATAAAATAAGTTCCTTTGCCCTTTCGCATATCGCGTACGCCGCAACTTTCTTTAAAACCTTATCGTATTCGAGAACTTTCAGGGTTTTGTCATTCATGATTCATTTTTTGACCTGTATTTTTTTTATTCAGACTGATTATCTCAATTGTTTATTATAATTAAAATGAGTGTGATCTATTTCGTTGCTCATTCCGCAAAGAATGCTTTTTGCCAGATCATTCGAGCAGTTTCTTAAGTCGAATACTTTGCGTTTATGACCGATTGTCGTCAGTTCGCTTCGGATATCCATCGGACGCACATTGAGAAGTTGTGAATAGCAATATCCTATTTTATAGTGGGTTAAGAAAAAATTGTTCCCGCGCTCGTCTTTCAACGTACCTTCAAAGCCATTGCATTTATTGGCGCATCGGCTACGAAGATTTTTATATGGACAATGCGCAAAGGTCATAAGCGGAAGACGTGAAAATGCAGTTACATAATCGTTTTTGTATACCTTATCGCATTCAAGCGGAGCAATTTTTTCAAGCTCAACAACGCTGTTTATAAGATTCATGCTTGCGCCTAAAAGAATATTTTTATCGGAAAACAACTCGATTGCATAAAGATTGTTGGCAACGATGTTTTCGATATAGTTTAGTTGAGCGATTTGCCTCAAAATTTTCAAATCCTTTCCTCGGGCAATAATGGGCGTATCGAGGAAGATTTCGTTTCTTGCGCATGAAAAGACTTTTTCGAGACTTTCAAAATCGGAGTAATCTTTGGGGGAATATATAATTCCGTCAACATACTTTGACGAGTTCAGATCGTTAATCAGATCGATTGAGTCGCATTGTACGAGTATATTTAGACTATTAAACCGATTTTGATGTATTATATCTGCCATAGTACATTTATTTGTTCGCTTGATAGTTGATTTAGTTGCAGTATTCTTTTCCGACAGCGAATGTATTAAGTATTTTTCTGTTTGACGTCGAAGTTCTTTAAGCTGTCCGATTGTCAGAAAAATATCGTTCTCCATATTGACGCAGACGCTTTCGACATTTATAAAGTCCGTTTGGCTTTTTTCGAAAATCGAAACGATTTGACTTTCGGAGATCGGTGCGGTTCTCGCCTGTTCGGTCTTTATATCGGATTCGTATACTACGGTTTCATTGCCTACCGTTGCTGACACCGTTGCGTATTTCCATTTATTCAGCGTTATAGTATAGGACGGCGCAATGGTTTTGTTTCGTTTGGAAATACTCTTAATAATTTCTGTATCTGTAGTGAGAAATACTCCGTCATCCGCACAAACTTTACCTTCGTAAGTTATTGTTTCTTTGTTTTTGACTTCGCATCCTCCTGTTTCTCCGTACTTACCTATAAACTTAATGCCGTCTCCCGCATTCAAGACCTTTTCGGTGTCGAGGATTGCCTTGCGATTTAAAATCTTTTTTACAGTTCCGATCTTTATACCTTTATGTCCTTGAACGAGCGGATAAACTACATTTTCGGTGCCGTCGTGTAAATATCCTTCGCAGTAGTCTCCCCTGTTAAAAATGAGTTTCAAACGGCGTAATGCAGACTTAATATCGAACTTGTTTCCGCAAGTCAAAGCGTTTAGCGCTTCTCTGTATACTGCCGTGCTCTCTCCGACATATTCGGGGCGACGCATACGACCTTCTATTTTCAGAGAAGTAACGCCGCAGTCTATAAGCTCTTTTAAGTTGGAAAGTCTACAAAGATCTTTTGCCGAAAGATAGTATCCTTTGCCGCGTTCTCCGTTGATTTCTATTTCGTACTTTTTGCGGCAAAATTGCATACACTTACCGCGATTGCCGCTGTATCCCGAAGCCACGCTGCTGAAAAGACAATTTCCGGAGAATGCAACGCACAGAGCGCCATGTACAAACGCTTCGATTTCAATATCGACGGAATTTTTTATTTCACGGATATCGTTTAGAGTGGTCTCTCTTGATAAAATTATACGGTCAAAGCCGAGTTTTTTAGCAATGCGAGCGCCATAAACATTGTGTATTCCCATTTGGGTGCTGGCATGAATCGGTGCGCTCGTAATATCGCGTATTCTTTGAAACAGTCCGATATCCTGCAGTATGAAAGCGTCTGCTCCTAAACTTTCCGCTTTTTTAATCAGGGAAACAGCCGTAGGAATTTCGTTGTCTTTTATGAGAGTGTTGACGGCTATGTAAACTTTTACGCCGAATAAATGCGCGTATTCTATTGCGCTTTCAAGCTCCTCAAGCGAGAAATTTGCGGCTTTTGCGCGCGCACTGAAGTCTTTGAGTCCAAGATATACGGCATTTGTGCCGCCGCTGACTGCTTGTCTCAAACTTTCGTAATTACCCGCAGGCGCAAGCAGTTCGACATCGGAGTAGTTCATGCTTCTTTCCTTGGTTAAGACAGTCTTAATTGAGCGTCGAATTTGCTTTTCAGGTTTTCGACAATTCCATTCACGAGGGTTTGAATTTCTTCGTCCGTCAATGTTTTTTCTTCCGGTTGTATTTTTAGCGAAAAAGCGACGCTCTTGTACCCTTCGGTAATTTGAGTTCCTCTGTAAATATCGAATAATGTTACGTCAGAGCAAAGCGCTCCGCCCGCCGATTTAATCTCTCGGATCAATTCTCCAATCGAGTATTTATCCTCTACGACAAATGCAAGATCCCTGTTAACGGCGGGATATTTAGGCAATGGTTTATACTGTTTGTTTACAGGTACGGCATCTATAAAAGTTTCGAGATTGATTTCGCAAATATATACGTTTTCGGGCACGCAGAAGTTTTCGGCAATATCGGGATGGATCTTTCCGAAATATCCTATATTTTCGCTTTTCGAGAAAATTTCGGCGCTTATTCCGGGATGAAGATATTGGCGCTTACCGTATTCCAAATTAAAGTCGATATCGGCGCTTGCAAGTATCTGCGAAACGATGTCTTTTAATTCGTAAAATTCGTGTTCGCCTCCCGCAAGACCGATACATAAAGTTTCATTCTCGTCGGGAAGCTCGATTAGCGGTAAATCGCGAGCTATGAAAGTTTTTGCGATTTCAAAAAAAGCAAGATTGCTATTTTTTCGGTTTGTGTTGCCGCTTATTGTTTTAAGCATACTTCCTGCAAGTTGAGTGCGCATTACGCCGTATTCTGCACTCAATGGGTTGAGAATTGGAATTGCTTTGCGAAGCGGTGAATTGCTTTCGAGTTTCAATAAATCATGTTGTTTTTCGTTTATAAACGCGTACGTTGCTATTTCATATAGGCCGTTAGCGCAAAGTAGCGATTTAAGTTCGTTTATGTTTTTTTGTCTTCGACTTAATCCGCCGACGGTGGGTTTTGCCGAACTTAAAAATGTCGACGTGATGTTGTCATATCCGTAATACCTTATTACTTCTTCGGTAAGATCTGTAAAGTTGTCTATATCTTCTCTGTATAAAGGCACTGTTACAACTAATTTTTTGTTTTCTTTTTGTTCTACGTCAAATCCGAGCGCTTTCAATATTTTACTTATTGTCATCGGCTTTATTTCTATGCCGAGCAAATCGGATATTTGTTTTGCCGACGTTACGATTATTTTTTCTTCCGGAGCCTTAACTTCGCATTGAGAAGCCGTATCCGTGATTTTGCCCGCTTTAAGCTGACTTATTAGGGCAAGAGCTCGTTCCCTGCCCGCATCTATACTGTTCCAGTCGACTCCGTGCTCGTATCTTGCGGAAGAGTCCGATCTCAAACCGAGTGCGCGCGACGTTCCGCGAATGTTACCGCGGGCGAATTTTGCGGCTTCAAGCAAAACAGAAGTGGTATCTGTCGCGATTCCGCTGTGTTGACCGCCCATTACGCCGGCAATGGCAAGAGGTTTGCTTTTGTCCGCTATTACGAGCATTGAAGGATCAAGCTCGTATTCCTTCTCGTCAAGCGCAATTATTTTTTCTCCCTCGAAAGCCTTACGGACGCGGATTTCTTCGTCTATTTGTCTTAAATCGAACGCGTGCAACGGTTGACCTATTTCTGTCAAAACATAGTTTGTTATATCGACGATGTTATTTATGGGATGATGTCCGGCAAGGCGCAGTCGGTCTTGCATCCATTTCGGAGAAGGCTCGATATTAACATCAGTTATGAGTCTTGCCGTATATCTCGGACAAAGCTCGCTGTCCTCTACATAGACCGAGGGGATTTTCAGATTCGTCGGCACTGTCTTGTATTTGAGCGCAGGAGCTTTTACTTTTCTGCCGAGTACGGCGCCCACTTCGCGAGCTATACCGTAGACCGATTGACAATCGGAGCGATTGGCTGTGACGCCTATATCCAAAATATATTCGTCAAGTCCCAAAGCCTGCTTGATGTCTGTGCCTATAGTAAAATCTTTCGGCAATATGAGTATTCCGTTGACTTCCGCGCCGTCTATTACGGAATCGTCTATTCCGAGTTCCGAACCCGAACACATCATTCCGTAGCTCATAACACCGCGTAAAAAGGAGGCTTTGATCGTCTTGCCGCCGGGAAGTTTTGCGCCGTCCAAAGCGACGGGAATCAAGTCGCCTACGGATATGTTGTCCGCGCCCGTTACGATAGTAGTAATTTCTTTTCCTACGTCTACCATGCAAACTTGCAACTTATTTGCATCAGCGTGTTTTTTGATATCGAGTATTTTTCCGACGACGACGTTTTCTATGCCGTTTCCCGTATAGATAATTTCTTCTACTTCAAATCCTATTCCGACAAGTTTTTCGGCAAGTTCTTCCACGGAAATATCGCTTATATCTACATAATCGTTTAACCAAATAACAGGTACTTTCATATGGTTTCTCCTTATTTAAACTGTTTTAAAAAGCGTATGTCGTTTTCGAAAACGGCTCTCATGTCTGTTTTGTGGATTATGTTGGTTATGCGATCGAGCCCCATGCCGAATGCAAATCCGGTATATTCGTCCGGATCAATTCCGCAGCCTGTAAGGACATTACGATTTACCATGCCCGCACCGAGTATCTCTATCCAACCTGTGCCCTTGCATACGCGACAGCCGCTGCCGTGACAATGATTGCAAGTGGCGTCGACCTCGACGCTGGGCTCCGTAAAAGGAAAGTAAGACGGCCGAAAACGTGTCTTGCATTGTTCGCCGAAAAAATATTGTGCGAACATATCTAATATGCCTTTAAGGTCGCACATAGTGATATTCTTGTCGACGACAAGTCCTTCTATTTGATGAAACATAGGCGAATGAGTTGCATCGATGTCGTCCGAGCGGTACACTCTTCCGGGCGAAATCATTTTTATAGGAGGTTTTACCTTTTCCATGGTTCTTATTTGACCGGTGGAAGTTTGGGAGCGCAACAATATATGATCCGTAATGTAGAACGTGTCCTGTACATCGCGCGCAGGATGATCGGCAGGCGTGTTCAAAGCTTCGAAATTATAATAGTCTGTTTCTATTTCGGGGCTGTCGGTAACGATAAACCCGAGAGAAACAAAGAAATCTATTATGCGGTTGCGAACCGAGCTGAGAGGATGCAAGCAACCGATGTCGCGCTTCGGTTTGTCAATAGTAATATCGATTTTTTCAGATGCAAGGCGCGACGCGACTTCTTCTTCGCGCAACGCCGCAAACTTTTCGGCAAATTTTTCTTCGAGCGCGGCGCGGGCAATGTTCATATGTTTACCCGCTTCGGGGCGCTGTTCGCTCGGCAAATCCTTGAGGTTTCTCAAAAGAGCCGTGAGCTCGCCGCTTTTTCCGAGAACTCTGACTTTGATGTCGCCGAGTTCTTTCAAGTTTGCCGCAGAAGCAATTTGAGCCGTGCAATCGGAAACCAATTTGTTAAGTTGTTCTTCCATATAACCTCCGAAAATAAATCCCGACGAGTAAAAACTCTTCGGGACGTTGAAAACGTGGTACCACCCAAATTCGCACTGATGTGCCTCGTTTAAAGCTTTGACGCAGCCGACGTACTCTCCTACTCTCATTTCAAAGAGTCTGCTGCCGCAATGAATATCCCGACGCGTTTGTCTTTTCAGCTACCGACAATCTCTGATTTTGCGTCTGTCTTATGTTGCGGTCATAGCGCATTTCCAATTGTAGATATTGTATCACAAAACAAAAATAAAATCAACTGTTTTACGGTATCAGATTAAGCATTTCGTCCAATAGGTTGGATTGCAGATATGTGTCCGGAACAGCTCCGACTATAACCGTATTGACAAGCGGCACTTCTGTTCTCAGACTTACCGTTCTGGAGAGACCAGGAACTATCACGTTTACCGAAACGTCTACGATCATGGTTATAATATGAAGCGTGTTATTTATACCTGCGGATTTAAAATCGGATCTGTATGATATCCCTACCGAACCGATCGGAAGGCATCGAATGTTCACATTCGGTCCTGCGCCGCCGAAAAAAGTAATTCCGCTTAATGTTCCTATAGGCACTTTTACGGGGATTTCTCCCACGTTTTTTAAGCGAGATTGAGCAACGAGCGTGGTGTCGATGGCAATTGAATTTACGAGTATTGTGTTTACCGACAGGGCTTTGATATTATTTTCGCCGTCGCGTGAGATTTCGACAATATCGTCGTAATCTATATTTGTTCCGACGACGCTTTTGACGGATTCGTTTATTATTATAGTCGTCGAGTGCTTGGCCTCTTCGCTGATTACCGTTTCTATAATGGGATTTACGTTTACGGCAAAATGCGTTATTACTGCGGCAATAACGGCGATTACGAAAATCGAAATTACGATTAAAATACGTTTCGGATTTCGTTTTTTTAGTATGTATGCGTTACAAGGCATATTAATAAATATGCGCAAGCAACGCCTAAGTTGCATTATTTGGATTTCGGAGAGAAAACCAATGTCACGAGATAACTTGCTACTATTGCGGCGCCCACTCCGTATGCGGTACGAACGAGACCGCCGGCAAACGCTCCGAGGAAACCGACTTGCCGCGCCATTTCGATCGAGCCTTTGGCGAGTGCCGCTCCGAAGCCTATTATAGGTATGCTTACTCCGGACTTTGCAAATCCGAAAATATATTTGTATATCCCGAATCCTTCGAGCACGATTCCGAGAATAAGGAATAATACGAGTATTCGCGCAGGTGTAAGCTTAGTCTTTACTACGAGTATTTGAGCGGCGGAACAAATGAGTCCGCCCACTCCGAATACCGTCGTATATGTCAACAAATAGTTCAAAAATACAGTCATATTTTTACCTCTCGATTACCACCGCATGGCTTATACACGGTATAGTTTCGCCTTGATAACAACTTTGCGTGCTCATCAGAGCGCCGGTTGCAAGATAAGCAACGCGATTATATTCACCTTCTTCGAGCTTATCGAGCACAAAGGAATTGATAACCGACGCGCTACACCCTGCTCCGCTTCCGCCTTGATAGCATTTTTGCGTTACGTCGTAAACCATATTCCCGCAGTCGATATAGTTTTGTCCGAGGAAGTATCCTTGCTCTATCATGAGATCCCTCATAATATCCGAGCCGAGTTTTCCGAGATCTCCCGTAAGGATCAGATCGTAGTCTCCGGGTTCGGAACCTGTTTCTTCAAAAAGCGCTGTCAGCGTCGACATGGCTGCGGGCGCCATGGCTGCTCCGAGGTTGTTTAAGTCGTTAATACCGAAATCGACAACTTTCCCGAATGTCGCCATGGTTATGCGCGGTCCCGAACCTTTCGACGAAAGAACTGTGCTGCCTGCGCCCGTAACCGTCCATTGCGCGTAAGGCGGCCGTTGGCAACCGTATTCGAGCGGATATCGGAATTGCCTTTCGGCGGTCGCGAAATGGCTTACCGTAGCGCAAACAACGGTATCGAAATATCCTGCGTTTACAAACGACGAACCGACGGCAAGGGATTCCGACATGGTAGAACAAGCGCTGTAGAGTCCGAGATGCGGTATTGTAAGGTCTCGCGCTGCATAGCTGGAGCTTGTGAGCTGATTTAAAAGGTCGCCTGTTATAAGCATATCGACGTCCTCTTCTTTTATTTCCGCACTTTCAATAGAGCCTCTTATCGCGCTCATAAGCATATCTATTTCCGCACGCTCGAATGTCTTTTCGCCCCACTTTGCGTCGTTGACTATCTTATCGAAATAATCGCTTAAAGGACCTTTCCCTTCTTTTTCGCCTACAACGGACATTCTACCGATGATTTTGGGTGGGTTATTGAAAAATATCGTCTGTTTTCCGCCGGATTTTTGATGTTTCGGCGTGGGTATTATGGTTTTATCTGTGAAACCGCAGTTCTCGCCTTTGTGAAGTACAACGCCCATTATATCCTCCCGAATATTATAAGATGAATAAGACCCGCAACCGTAGACCACACAATGCCGTTAACTATGACGGGACCGACAACAGAGAAAAGTTTAACACTTGTTCCGAAGATAAGTCCTTCTGTTTTGAACTCCATCGAAGCGCTTGACATAGCGTTTGCAAAACCCGTGATCGGTAAAAACGAACCGGCTCCCCCTCTTCTTGCGATTACGTCATAGAATCCGAGTCCCGTAAACAGTATGGCTATCGTTATAAGCGTCATGGAAGCCATATTGCCAAGCATATCTTGAGAAAATGACGGAAATATCGCATGAAATATATCGTAAATCGCTTGACCGATACAGCAGGTAAGTCCGCCGATCCAAAAGCTGTTCCATAGAGATTTCGGCATAGACGTGGAAGGCGTGACGGCTTTAACGTATTTGTCGTATCGCTCATTTCTCTCTTGAGTCAAACTGTTGTTCATTTTTCAATTCTCCTTCTTTTACGCGAATTTCATTGTCGTCCGCATTGGAATATAGATCGTATTTGGTGTCTCTGTGATTCATGTTCTTTGCCTCGTATTTAATATGCAAAATCCACTCGGGTTTTATCCGCCGCAATGTCAAAAATAAAGCGGTCGCAAAGCAAAAAAAGCGTCGTCTGACGCTTTTATTTTAATGATGTATTCTTATAGCGAATAAAGGTTTGGTTTTATCAAACAAGCTCGGTTTTCAATTTGTCGAGTATCTTAGATTCCAACCGCGACACTTGTACTTGCGACACTTTCAGCACTCTTGCGACTTCGCTTTGGGTTTTGTCCCTGAAATACCGTAAAACGATTATTTTTTTTTCGCGTTCGTCGAGTTTTTCTATTATGTCTTTCAAAATGATTTTGTCGAGATTGTCGTCCGAGGTTTCGTCGGATGCGAGCTTTTCGAAAATGGACTGGCTGTGTTCGTCATCCGATTTATCGTATATGGAAATCGGAAATTTTGCCGAATCCATGGCGAATACGACTTCTTGCGCTTCTATGCCGAAGGCGGCGGCAATCTCTTCTATTTTCGGCGAAGTGCGGTTTTCGTTTTTATATGTTTGTGTGAAGTATGCTATCTTGGCCGCAAGCGATTTTGTAGAACGCGATACCTTTATATATCCGTCGTCTCGAAGAAATCGCTTTACTTCTCCCGCAACCATAGGAACGGCGTATGTCGAAAATTTAACGCCGAAATCCGGCGAAAAATTTTTGATAGCTTTTAAAAAGCCTATACTGCCGAGCTGGTAAAGATCTTCGTATTCCACACCCTTATTTTTAAAGCGACGTATGACGCTTTTGATAAGAGGGGAATTTTCGGTCAGTATCCTTGTTTTCGCTTCTTCACTACCCGCTTGCGCTTGTTTTATAAGCTCCAGCAGTTCGTTTTGTTCAATCACGTTTGGTTCGCTCCGCTTGAATTCACATCGAAGTTTTTGGACATCTTTACTATTGTGCCGCAAGGTTCGTTGGGCAAAACTTCAAGCATATCCATGAAAGATTCCATTACGGTGAATCCCATTCCGGAGCGCTCTTCGTCGGGCTTTGTCGTAAAAAACGGTCGGCGCGCTTGCTCGATATCTTGGATTCCGATACCGGTATCTTTTATTTCGATATGTATACGGTTGTCCTCTATGGTTGCTTCGATTTCAATTATTCCGTCTTTGTAGACGTATGCGTGCACTATGCAGTTCGTGACGGCTTCCGATACTGCGGTCTTGATGTCCGAAATTTCATCAAGAGTCGGATTGAGCTGCGTGCAAAATGCGCCCACAACACTTCTTGCAAATGCTTCATTGGAGCTTATTGCTTTTATTTTAAGGTTCATATAATTGCTGTTCATTTGACTTCTCCGCTTATTGAATGATTTTCGGCATTATTTTATATATGCCTGTCAGTGACAATACTTTGTCTACGGGACGCGACGGTCTGGCTATTTTCAGACCTATTCCGCGATTGTTTAGAATCTTATAGCGTCCTATTAGGACGCCAATGCCTGTGCTGTCCATAAAGGAAAGTTTGGACAGATCTATTATGACCTCGTCTATGGCGCGGCTTCTGAATATTTCGTCGAGATTGTCGCGCACGAATTCGGCATGACTTTCGTCAAGTTCTCCGATGAGATTGATTTGCAGAGTGCCGCCGTTAAATTTATGTTGTATATTCATGGCAAATCCTCGGTTGTTTTACTTCCCATATTGTAACAAAAACTTATAGGCGAAATATGGCGTATTTGAGAAATTAAGCTGTTTTTTTGCAATAAAAAAAGCCGCTCTGAGCGGCAAATTATTGCAGGGTATTATGCAAGCAGACTTTCGAGAAGCAATTTCAGCCCTATGAGAATGAGCACGCACCCTCCTATTATTTCGGCGACATACGTTCGACCTCTGAACAGCCCGATAAGCTTTCCGCCGAAAAACAGCGCAAGCAAAGTTAAAAGAAAGGTCACAATTGCGATAACCGATATGCTTACCCATATTAAGATATTCATTGTAAGCAGAGATACTCCGACAGCGAGCGCGTCTATACTGGTCGCAATACCTTGTACAAGGATTGTAGGCACGGAAAACTTAGCTATAGAGCAACTTTCTTTGCGGCTTTTGACGGCGTCGATTATCATTTTTAATCCTATCACGAGAAGAAGCGCAAAGGATAGAATGCCGTCGTAAGGTCTGATGTAGTCAACAAAAAGAGAGCCGACGAAATAGCCTATAAGCGGCATAACGCCTTGCATCGTGCCGAATGTAGAAGCGATAAATAATCGTCGTTTGACGTTGAGTTCCATCACCATACCGTTGCAGATCGAAACCGAAAAAGCGTCGAGACTCAGTGAAACAGCTATTAAGATAAGAAACAGATAGTCCATAGCTATGCCTCGCAAAACTCGGATTTTGTGGTTTATAAAATCACATGATTTTCATTTGGAAAATATAATGCAAGAGATAAATACAATAGGAGAAAATCGTATGATTGATTTTTTGACTGACATTCCTCCCGTATGGCTTGCCTTGATAGCCACATTGTTTACTTGGGGAGTAACCGCTCTCGGTGCGGCGACCGTTCTGTTTTTCAAAACGGTGAATAAAAAGGTGCTTGATCTGATGATGGGATTTTCCGCCGGAGTCATGATTGCCGCATCGTTTTGGTCGCTGTTGTCCCCCGCCATAGAGCTTTCCGAAACGCTCGGTTACATACCTTGGCTATGGCCTGCGGTGGGATTCTTTATCGGCGGTTTGTTTGTGGTAGGAGCGGGATTGCTTCTCGATAAAACACTAAAGTTCGGCGACGAACACAAGGGTAAATCCGTAAAGCGCAGTATAATGCTTGTTTCGTCCATAACGCTTCACAATATTCCGGAGGGGCTTAGCGTCGGCGTAGCGTTTGGCGCTATGGCGCTTGGTGTGGAAGGCTGTGATTCTATAGGCGCGCTGCTGCTTGCATTGGGTATTGGAATACAGAACTTTCCCGAGGGCGTATCTGTCGCTTTACCTCTGCGGCGCGAAGGCATAAGTCGAGCCAAATCCTTCTTTTACGGTCAAGCGAGCGGCGTAGTGGAGCCTATTGCCGCCGTAATAGGCTTTTTTCTTGCGACGGCAATTCGTGCAATGCTTCCGTTTGCGCTTGCGTTCAGTGCCGGTGCTATGATTTGCGTCGTTTGCGGAGAACTCATTCCCGAAGCAAACGAGCACAAAAATCTTGCTGTGGTGGGATGTATCGTGGGCTTCCTTGTAATGATGATACTTGATGTGGCGCTCGGCTGAATTTAGTTATTATATGCGCAAGTTGCCTATTGACTGTCCTGTCATTACTTATGCTTCGAAGAGTGGAAAAAGTTAAAGAGAATCAGCGATTTTTAAATTTCATAAGAAACTTTGAATTTTCGATGTTGCCCGATATTTCGAAGCCGAGTCTTTTAAAAATTTCTATCGAAACGAGATCTTTTGTATATACGCGCGTTACGATTGGTAAAGCTGTTTTATCGAGACAGTTTTCTACGATGCTTTTGCATACATCGCTTATGTGAAACGGAGGCGTCACAAATACTTCATCAAGTTCCGCAAAGTTTTCATTTTTATGAAAACAATAATAACCGGCTTTGCAGCCGTTTACGATTATACGATTGTAATCGTCTATGCTTTTCTGAGCTTTTTGGAATGCTCTATCCAAAACTTTGCAGTAGTCTCCGTTTCTTATGTTTTCGAATTTGTCGATATATGTTTTGCTTAATATAAACACTGAGTAAATATCGCTGTTCGCAGCGCGTTCAAACGATACGTTTAAATCATTGCTTTTATATTTATCGATTGTTTTTCCGCCTATACCGAAATTTGCGTCGGGAAGTTCTGTGATGGTGGTAATGAAAAATTCTTGTGGAATACTCGTTATTTCCGCCGCAATTTCCGTAATTTTTTCAATAAGAGCAGTCTTTTGTTCCTCGGGCAGTTTTCCGCTTTCGATTTTTATGTAGGGCATCTTGTACTCCTTTTAATCTTTTGTAAAATCTTCTTATAATAATTATATCATTTCGATAGAAAAAAGACAAGCAAAAGAATTGAATGGAGATACTCGTTTTTAGGTTTATATGAATAAATGACGTATTCGAATACAACGCGAATACAGAGTTTGCAAAATGTGTTAATTGCAAACAGCATTGCGTAATAATTCGGTGATGTAACTATAATAAATGCTGTCGGATTAAATAATGAGGGCGCCGATGTGCTCATTGATAAAGGTGTCAAAAGCCGTCCATACTCCGATATAAAACGAAATAATTATTTTATCTATAAATTTCTTTCATATATACTTTTTTATTTGCATATATCGAATGTTTATATTATACTATCTTTGCTTTGTAAATCAAAAACAAAGTCGTTGTGGCTATCATTCTTAATTTAGGGTTGCTAAGAATATCAATAAGCAATAAAAAAACCCAAGCCGAATATACGTTTGGGTTTGCGTGGCGGAAGCGGTGAGATTCGAACTCACGAGCCCTTGCGGGCTACCGCATTTCGAGTGCGGGCCGTTATGACCACTTCGATACGCTTCCGTAAAAATGCTTAGCCTCATTATTATACTAATTGACGAAATAAAAGTCAACTGTTTTATTGCCTTTGGTTTAAGCATTTTTTGGTCAATCGACAATATCGAGTTGGGAAAACGAATTAAATGAACCGAACGCAAGCGCATTGCGGCCGTTGTCTATATTCTTCGAGGTCGCCTC
>CAJUGC010000017.1 GCA_910585955.1 uncultured Christensenella sp. | reverse complement strand
AAAAGCTGCGAAATGGGCAGGGAGAAGTTTCAGGGCGCGTCGCTCGACTTCGTATGGTTCGACGAAGAGCCGCCAGAGGACGTTTACGACGAGTGCTGTATGCGCGTCATAGACAGAAAAGGGGACGTGTTCGGCACCATGACGCCCTTAAAAGGCATGACCTTCGTCTACGACAGGATATATATGAATTCGGCGCGCGACCCCGAGATCTGGCACGAGACCATGGAGTGGGCGGACAATCCCTATCTCGACAATGAGGAAATAGAGCGGGCAAGCGCCTGTATGGATTCGCTTACGCTCGAGTCCCGCCGCTACGGAAAGTTCGCGGCAAAGAGCGGGCTTGTATATCCGGAGTTCGACGAGAGCGTTCATGTAATAGAGCCTTTCGAGGTTCCCGCGTTGTGGCAGGACAGGCTTTCGATAGACCCCGGACTCAACAATCCGACCTCCTGCCATTGGTATGCGGTCGACGGCGACGGAGTGGTGTTCGTCGTCGCCGAACACTACGAGGCGGGCAAGAGCGTCGACTTTCACGCGGCGAAAATAAAGGAGATTTCCGACGCTCTTTGTTGGAAGCGCGACGGATTCGATAGGGTGGAGGCGCTCATAGACAGTGCGGCGAATCAGCAAACGCTTGCCTCGAGCGCGAGCGTGACGCGGCTCTTTTTCGAGCTGGGCATAGCGGTGAACCCAAAAGTAGACAAAAATCTGTTTGCGGGGATTGCCCGCGTAAAGCAGTATTTAAAGGGCGAGAACGGCTCGCCGAAACTCTACATATTCAAGACCTGCGTAAATCTCATACGCGAGTTGAAAACCTATCGCTGGGGCGACGGCGATGCGCCCGTGAAAAAGGACGACCATTGTCTGGACGAGCTTCGATACTATCTGATGACGCTTCCCGAGCCGAATAAACCTTTGCCGGAAAAGAAAAGCGAGCAACTTCTGTTTAAGGAGAGACTTATGAAAAAGCGAGGACGTATATGACGGATAAGGAGCGGGAGTGCGTGATGAAAGCTCTTTTAAAGCGGGCAAGCGGATACACGGCTCGCGAATGCGTCGAGGAGTACGGAGCGGGCGACGGCGGCGAAGAGGTCTTTATAAAGCGCAGGGAGACCGAAAAGGATGTGCCGGGCGACGTGGCGGCGGCGCGGCTTCTATTTGAGCTTGACGGCCAAAAATCGGACGGTTATTCCGCCTATTCGGACGAAAAGCTTGCCGCTCTGTGCCGCGAGCTTGCCGCTCGTCTCGGGGACGTGATCGGAGAATGAACCGCCGTCGTCAAAACAGAAACAAAAGCAAGGAGGAAATAAAGTGGAACTGCTCAAAGCGAATTACAAAATAAAATGCGAAATGGGGGCGTGCCCGAACCGCGCGACGCATACGATCAAATTCAATCGCGTCGGTATAGGCAGTCGCCTTCACGTTTGCGACGAATGCTTAAAGGAACTGTATGCGCTTATCGGCACGCAGATAGTGCCGAAAAGCGTGGAGACGGCAAAGAAAAAAGTCGGAAAGTAAGGGAGAGAAAAGTGAAGAAAGACAACATCGCAAGCGAAGAGATCGTCGCCGACGTGGTCGCCGATTACGAAAGACGGCGCGCGGCTCGTCGGCGTTTCGAAGCGCAGTGGCGGCTAAACGAGAATTTCGTACTCGGCAATCAGTTTTGTTCTGTCGGGCCGTCCGCCGAAGTGACGGAGGACGAAAAGGACTACTTTTGGCAGGAGCGCGAGGTGTTCAATCACATCGCTTCCGTGGTTGACACGCGCCTTGCCAAGCTCGGCAGAGTGCGTCCCGTCATGAGCGTTCGACCCGCGTCCGGGGACGACGCGGATATAAAGACGGCGCAGGCGGCGAGCAAGATTTTGAAGTCCGCCCAAGAGGCGCACGACTTCGACAGCATACTTTCGGACGGGACTATGTGGTCGGAAATCACGGGAAGCGTTTTTTATAAAGTCACTTGGGACGACGACGGCGGCGCCGTCGTCGGAAGCATAGATTCCAGACTCGTACACGAAGGCGACGTGAAGATCGAGGTGTGCCCTCCGTATGAGATATATCCTGACGATTTGACCCGCATGGACGTAAACGACTGTTCGAGCGTCATTCACGCCCGCGCCGTTCCCGTCGGAGAAATAGAGCGCGTATACGGCGTTAAAGTCGAAAGCGAAGCCGGGCTCGACGTAGTCGAACCCGCGCTCGTAGGCGGCGTGGGAGGACTGTTCTCGAGCGGCTCGGCATTTGCGTCGGCGCGCGGAGAGAGAAACGACTGCGCGCTCGTAATAGAAAGATTCGATATGCCGACTGCGGAGTATCCGCACGGAACTCACACGGCGGTGGCTCACGGCAAGCTTTTGTATTTCGGAGAACTGCCTTACGAAAACGGCGAGGGAGGTTCGCGCGCGCTTCCATTCGTAAAACAGGACTGTATGCGGCGTGCGGGCTGTTTTTTCGGAACTTCTATGGTCGAGCGTACGATACCGATCCAGCGCGCGTACAATGCCGTAAAAAACCGCAAGCACGAGTTTCTGAACCGAATCGCCATGGGCGTTCTGACGGTGGAGGACGGATCCGTGGATATAGACAATCTTGCGGACGAGGGTCTAAGCCCGGGCAAGATAATCGTCTATCGTCAGGGCAGTCAGCCGCCGAGACTTATGAATTGCGGCGACGTGCCAAACGATTTCGCGATCGAGGAGGAGCGTCTGCTCGGCGAGTTTATTTCGGTCTCGGGCGTTTCGGAGATCATGCGCTCGTCGAGCATACCGTCGGGCGCGACGAGCGGCGTCGCGCTTCAGCTGCTTATCGAACAGGACGATACGCGGCTTTCCGTAAGCGCCGAACTCGTGAGAAAGGCAGCAAGAGACATTGCGCGAAAGATCCTGCGCCTGTATAGGCAGTTTGCTTCCCGTCCGCGTCTCGTAAGATTCGTGGGCGAAAACGGAGAGGTGGAACTCATGTCCTTTACTTCGAGCGACATGAGTTGCGACGACGTTGTTTTCGATACGGAGAACGAATTAAGCGAGTCGCTCGCCATGCGACAGAATACGATTTTCGAGCTTTTAAGCCGAGGACTGTTATACGGCGAGGACGGAAGGCTCGACGAGGATACGCGCTATAAAGTGCTTGATACACTCGGATACGGCGGTTGGGAGTCGAAGAGCGATTCGCGAAAAGTGCACGTTCGCCGCGCCGAAAAAGAAAATGCGATCGTAAAAGCAGGCGGCGAGATAGAACCGAGCGTACTCGACGATCACGAACTTCACATCGCCCGCCATACGAGCTTTGCGCTTACCGACTCGAATTTCGATTGCAAGCGAGGTGTTGCGGCAAGGACGGCGCTTACCGAGCATATTCGCCGCCATAAAGAGCTTATGACGCAAAAGGAGGTGGAAAATTATGCCGCTGCAAACAAAGACGAATGATATGCCCGAGAGCCGAGCGGATCCAAACGCTTTGCGGCTTCCGAGCGGTAAAGAGCTTGTCGAGCTGTGCGCGGCGCTTCTCGACGACGACGATTTTGTCGCAGGCTACGTCCTTAAAAGCGAAAAGGTAAAGCGCGCGGCGATCGACGAATATCTGCGCGGCTTTACGCGTACGCCGCCCGTAATGGCAAAGGGGGCGGCGACTCTTGCGCCTCGCCCTAAGGCAAAGACTTTGGAAGAAGCAAGAAAGCTGTGCGAGAGTTATCTCGGCGGATTATAAAACAAAAAGGGCGGGCGGAAGGGGAAACGAAAATAAATTTATGAGGAGAAAACAGTAATGGTAACACTTCAAAATGCGGAAAACGCATTGAAATCGGTATATCTCGGCGCAGTGACGGAACTTCTTAACACAAAGATAAATCCTCTGCTTTCCAAGATAGAGCAGACGAGTTCGGACGTTTGGGGCAAGGAGATACGCAAGGCGGCGAGCTGGGGCATAAACGGCGGCGTGGGCGCGGGCGACGAGGACGGAGCGCTTCCCGCCGCACATTCCAACAATTATGTGCAATTCGTGACTGCGCTCAAAAACCTCTACGGACAGATAGAGATCTCGGATAAAGCCATTCGCGCGTCGGCAGACGGACGCGGAGCTTTTACCGACCTTCTTAACGCCGAGCTTGAGGGATTGCTTTCCGCGTCAAAGTTCAACATGGGCAGAATGTTATACGGAGACGGAAGCGGCAAACTTTGCGAGATAGGCGCGTCGGCGGCGGGCGGCTATCCCGTAAGTTCGACAAATAATCTCATAGAAGGGCTGGTCGTAGACGTGTATTCTTCGGCGGGAACGCTAACGGAGGGCGGATTGCGCATTTCGTCCGTAGACCGCTCGGCAAAGACGGTGAACTTCGTAAAAGCTCCGTCGGCGGCTGTCGCGGACAAGAGCGTCATGTACGTTCAGGGCAGTAAAGACAGGGAGATCACGGGACTCGGCGCGATATTTTCGGACAGGGATATCTACGGGCTTAAAAGAAGCGATTATCCGTTTTTAAAACCGTATACGAAAGACGTCGGCGGTCTTATAGACGAGATAGACATACAAGAGGCTATCGACCGTCTCGAAATGACTGCCGGCTCGAACGTCGATTTCATTGCCTGCTCGGCGACGGCAAAGTACGCATATCAGGAATATATGGCGCAGTACAAGCGCAATATCGACGTAATGGAACTCAATGGCGGTTTTAAGACTCTTTCTTACAACGGTATTCCGCTCGTTTACGACCGCTTTGTCGAGGACGGCGCGATGTACCTGCTCGATACGGAAGCGTTTAAGCTCCACCGTCTTTGCGATTGGCGCTATCTCGAGAGCGAAAACGGCAGGATCTTGCGTCAGACGCTCGGAAAACCGACGTACACGGCGACGCTCGTAAAATACTGCGACCTCGTATGCGATAAGCCGAACGGACAGGCGAAGCTCACGGGAATAAGACGCGCGGGCAATTGATAAACGAAACGGAGGGCGGCGTGGTTTTGCCGCGGGATAGGGGCGGGCTTATGAAAGTACATTCGTTACCTCGCGGCGCGTGTATTTTCAAATGTTTTCGGGGCAGCGATGTCGCGTATCGGATTATAAAAGGAGAAAACGCAGAAATGGACGAAATGAAGTACGAGCGCATAGAGGGCGACCTTTTCGGCATAGCGGATCGAATAAGAGCGATAGACGACAGCTACTTTGTGTTGCGCGAGCGGAAAAGCGGCAGGCTCGAGGTGCACAGTTTAAAACAGAGAGGAAATACTCTCGCCCTCGTTCTTCCGAGAAAACGGCTCGACTGCCGCGACGTGGAGTACGTTCGGCGCACGCGAAGCGAAAGGAAAAAAGAGCTTCTCGAAGAACTGCGCCGCGAAAACGAACGGCTCGCCAAAGAGGAGACGACGCGAGCCGTGAAAAAAGCAGAGAGCGCTTTGAAGATATAGGAGAGAAAAATGTTTATAGACGATATTTTGACAGAGACGGCGAAACTGCTCGGCATGAGGGAAGGCGAGACCTTGGATGAGGAGCGCAAGGAGAAATTGCTTACGGGACTTAAACACGTCGTAGGCGAGCTTGCCGAAAGCTACTATCCGCTTGTCAAGACGGAAAGATTCGTTTCGACGAACGGGCATATAAAATATGCGGATTTCGAGAGAACGCCCATAGCCGTAAAGTCCGTGCTCGTACGGGGAAGAAGCGTGCCGTTCAGACGCTTGTTCGACGGGATAGAATTCGACTGCGAAAAAGAAGAAGCCTGCGTGACCTATGCGTTCGAGCCTCTCGTGCCCGAAGCGGGAGGGGAAACCGAATGGCAGGGCGAGGGCGTGCCTATGAGAATACTCGCTTTCGGTACGGCGACGGAATTCTGTCTTATCGAAGGACTCGAAGACGACGCGGCGATGTGGGACAAGCGCTATAGGGACGCGCTGTCGGACTCCGCGATCTTGCGCGCGCCGAAAAGACGGATAGGCGCGCGGAGGTGGCGGCTTTGAGAGGGAACAGGTATCTTAAAGTCGCTCGCAGAGCAAAGGCGAGGCGACTCGTAAACCGTTTTGCTTCGGGGCTTGACGCCGTAAAGGACGAGGCGGCCGTGCCTTTTACGAGCGCGGCGAAATATACGAACTTTCGCGTTTCGAAAGGCGTGCTTACGGACGGCTGGGGCATAGAACGTCACGTCGGTTACGCGGAGAAAGAAAACGTCGCGGCTGTTTGGGAATACTCGGCTTTTTCGGGCGGCGTGCGCAAATCGATACCGATGTACTGCGACGACGGCGGAGTCGTGCACATATCGGAAAACGGCGAGGACAGGGCTGTGGAAGGCGCAGTGTTCACGTCCGCGCCGGTGGCGATAGACTACAGACTTTACGGCGAAGACGTTTGTCTCATCTGTTCGCCGACCGACGGAATGGCGGTGTTCGACGGGGAGAGCTTGCGAAAGATAGAGCCGTCTCCGAGGATAACGAGCATGACGCTTCACTACGAGCGTCTTTTTGTGACGAGCGCGAACGAGAGCGACTGCGTGCGCTTTTCGGACGATCTCGATCCCACCAATTGGGCGGAAGGACTCGAAAGCGGCGGTTTTATTCGGCTTGCGGACGGCTACGGCAGGTGCAACCGAGTTTTGAGCTTTTTGAATTACGTCTACATATTCCGCGACTACGGCATATCGCGAATGATAGCTTACGCCGATCAGACCGAATTTTCGGTGTCCAATCTCTATGTGTCGTCAGGCAGGATCTACGCGGATACGGTCGCCGTTTGCGGCGACAAAGTAATATTTCTCGCTTCCGACGGGCTGTATGCTTTCGACGGGCTTGAAACCGTAAGGCTCAAACCTTCGCTCGGCACGCTCACGGATTTCAAGAACGGCGCGAAAGCGACCTATTTCGAGGGCAAATATTTTCTGGCTTACGGCGTAAGCGGAGAGGAAAACGACAGTCTTTTGGTATACGATCTCGCCACTCGAGAGGCGGAGCTTTCGAGCGGTTTCAAGATAGACGCGTTTGCGTGCGGCGTAGATCTTGCCGCGATTTCGGACGGAAGAGTCGTGCGCATAACCCCGTGCGGCAGTGCGTTCGGCGCGGCGACGAAAAAGATTTGGCGCGTGCCTTTCGGTTCGCTTTCGTCTCCCGACAGCTCTAAAAAGGTCGAAAAGATAAGTTTGGAGACGGCGACGGATCTCACGCTAACCGTTTATTACGACGGGAAAAGCCGCGAGGTTCATGTGCGCAAGAAAGAAGGCGTACAGGACGTCAAAGTCGGCGTGCGCGGCAAAAAGATAGGTCTGCAAATAGAGTGCACGGCTGTCGGAACGCGCGTTGCGGATATTTCGATCGTCACAAGCGCCGTATTTTGAAAGAGTATTCGTCGCTTTGTACGGGATGCGCTTGTTTGCGTTCGGTAACATATGCGAAGTGTGCAATCTTGCAAATTGTCGCTTTGCCCGTTTAACGCGCAACCGCGCTTTCAATACAAATAGTATAGGAGTATCGAAAAATGGATTACGGAAAACTCGCATATTTAAAGGCGGAGGAACTCGAAGCGCGGTTGGGCGGCAAAAAAGAGAGCGGTATTCCTTCGCCCGCGTTGTATCGCAGAAGTTTCGAAAGCGCAAGCGGCAGGGTGACTCTGCTCGAAGCTCCCTTCGGTTCGGGCGCGGCGGTCATAGTAAAGGTGTCTGCGGCAAACGGCGGCGACGTGCGTCTGTATATAGGCGGATTGCGCGCGGCTTGCGGAAAGCTTTCGGGCGGAGGTTCTCTCGTGCTTTTCGGTGCGGGAAGCGGAAAGACCGAGATAGAGTTTGCGGCATTCGACGGCGGAGCGAAAGAGGTCGAAGCGCAAGTTCTTCTTCTTGTAAGTGCGACCGCTCTGCGAGAACGGGAGAGCGAACTTCGCATGGCGGTCACGGGTCGGACTCATCTTATTTCGAGCGTCAAAAACGGCGACGTCGTCGCAGAGCGGTGCAATTCCGTTTACGAGGATCGCCTTTCGCTTTTCGCAGGTCGCGGAGTAAAGGCGGATGTGTGCGCCGCCGGCAGCGATTTTTGCATAGTCTATTCGGATTTGCTCGGCAGGCTTTGGAGCGTCGCGGTCGGCGGCGATATGAAGATCGTCGCACGCTCGTTTCTCGGCGACGCGCCCGAAAACTTCGGCATAACGTACGCGGGAAACAGGGTGTACGTCTTTTTCGCTGAGGACGGAAAGGCAAAGTATTTTTCTCACGCTTATCCGAAAGGGACGCGGGGATTTACGGCGGAGGTGGATTATGCCGGCAAGGCGGACAGAGTCGTACCCGTCAAGGATTCCGAGCCTATGGCGATCGCTTTGGAAAGCGGCGGCAAGGTATATCTTTTGAAAGAGGACGCCGCATACCGATCGGATGCGGCGCTTAAGGCGACGGTAAAAGGGAGGGCGCAAAGTGTTTGAAATTTCGGTAAGCTCAAGGAGTGGCAAGGCGACGGCGGACGTTACGTCTCTCATAGGCGCGGCGCTTTCGCGCGGAAGAAGATACGGCGAATATCTGATGCTCGAGTGCGACGACCGACCGAGGGTATTGAAAACGAAGATCGACGACATGAACGCAGATCCGCGAAGCGCGGTTTTCGTTACGCGTTCGGCTCGCGAAACAGAAGGCGCGTTTAAGGTGCTGTCGGCGGCTTTAAGCGCAGACGGCGTTACGGGCGACGTGGGAGTGCCGCTTGCCGACAATGCGGAAAAGAAGGCGGGCGAAGCGTTCGTCCTGTCGGTGACGTTGACGCTTTCGGTCGAGCGCGACGGAGCGGCGCTTGCGGGCGGCGACAACCCGCTTGTCGAGTGGCTGTTGGGCGTAAGAGAAATGGGAGAGGCGACAATGAGTTTCGGCGACAATCGTTCGCCCCTCGGCGTCGCTCCGCCCGTGCCTATCGACGTTTCGAACGAATTTAAAGCGAGCGTAAAGATTTCGGAGCGAGGGGCTGAGTTCACGTCGTTGTGCGCGGGAGCGCCCGTAGAAGCCGTTCTTATGATAGACGGTAAACCGGCGATTCGCGCTCTACCTCTTCTTGCGTCCGCAAAAACGGTTACGGATACTTTGATGTGCGAAACGAGCGGAAGAGTGGTTGCGCTTGCGGAGATCTGCGGCGTTTTGTCTGTCATAAGAGAAGGCGCGCTCTTGACGGACTATGTCGTCAGGTACGGCAGAAGCAGCGTAGGCGCGCCTGTTTCCTCGGGTATATCGGCAGGAGAAGAACCCGTACTCGTCGCCGACGCGGATTTCGCGCGTTTGGCGGCGGTGTCGGGAAACGAGGCGGTGCTGATGAAGATCGTAGGTCGCGAATTGGTTTGCGACGGACAGAGGAGCGCAGTCGGCGACAAGAATAAAGCAAGGCTTTCGGGCGACGGCGCGCTTTTCTGCCACGACGGAGAAAATCTCGTCTTGATATCCGATAAGGGACGGACTGAGTTTTCCTTCGAGCCGTTCGACGATTGGCAGGTGATCGGTCCGTATTCGGGGCGGTACACGGTGGCGGCTCTGCGCGGCGAAAATGTATGCGTCTATACCATCGAAAACGGCAAGCTTTCGCTTTCCGAAAGCATTTTCCTCGGCTCGGGCGCGGCGATCGGCGCGGCGGATTCTCGGCGATTGGTCGTGTGCGGCTCGGCTTTCGGCGGCGGAGTCATAGGCGGCGAAGGCGACGAGATAATCGAATGTATCGACTGCGTGTATGAGGACTTCGGCGGCTCCGACATAAAATTTTCCGGCAGCATGATGAGCTTTGTTTCGGACGGCGAAGTATATGTGATAGATTGTACGCTTACGGACGGCTACGAGATAGAAAGCGGCGCGCCTTACAAATTCGGAGGGGAGATCTGTGCAATCGACGGGCGGCTCTATCTCGTAAACGCGACGGGCGGCATATGCGATTTCGAGGTCCCTTCAGACGACGGCGTATCGTCCTACTGCCGTCTCGAGGAGTTCGTCGTGCGTGCGCATAAAGACGGGCGCATAGATTATCTTCCGCTCGGCGGCGTCGGAACGGCGATAGTCTCGCCGTCGTTTAAAGTAGGCGATACGGTAAATTGCACCTATCTTGCGCCGACGGTTACAGACAACGGCAAGGGCGTAAATACCGTGATTTCGATAGAATTTTAAGTTGGGGAGAGTAAAACATGAATTTCAAAAGCGCCGTGACCTGCCTCGGCGAGGGAAGCATAGCGTATGCGAGAAAGGAGGGCGACGCCGCGGATATACTTTTAAGATACGGCGGAGCGATACGCAGAGTGCGAGTCGATCTCGTGAGCAAGGCGGTAGAGGATCTCGGCGTAGTTTCGCTCGCCGACGAGTGTCTGCCTACGGCAGACGGACGGATAGAAAAACTCGGGGAGATGTACTATGCAAAAAACGATTAAGTTTGCGGAAGGGGTCAGACGTTACGCTTCGGCTTTGCGCAGGAGCTGCATAGCGCGCTGCAAGCGCGAGGCCGCGACTAAAGCAAACGGTAAGGAGAAAAAGACATGAACATATTAAAGGAACTGAAAAAGGTGTGGAGCAATGCTTTCGGAAACGGCGAAGAAAAGAAGGCGAAGGACGAAAGATCCGAAACTCTCGAAGCCCTGAAAGGCGAGATCCTCAAAGCGGAGGAGGAGCGCAAGCCCGTTCTTCCCGAAAGGACGGAACTTCCCAAAGCGCCCGAGGGCGAGCGCATGGAGCGCGTCGAAATAGACGAGGAAAGTTTGCGCGCGCAGGCGGGAGCGAGCCTTAAGGGTTACGAAACCGAAAAACTGCGCGGCATAGAGGAAAAGGCGGCAAAGGAGAGAGAAAAGCTCGAAAGCGAAGCTAAAGCCCGTGAAAAAGAAAAGGAAAAAAGTCTCGAAGAGATAGATAAGGCGTATTCTCAGGCAAAAAAGAACGTGGAAAACGACGCCTTAAAGCGCGGCATAGCCCGCTCGTCCATTGCGCTTGCGTCGGCTGCCGCGCTCGAGAACGGAAGGGCGGACACCCGCACTCAAGCGGAGCGCGAGTATTCGGCTGCGCTTGTCGAGCTTGACAGATTGCTCGGCGAGATAGAGAGCGGACGCATAAGTTCGGTCGCCGATCTGAAAGCCGACATGGAAAGCCGCATAGCCGATAAGACCGAGCAGCTGAAAGCCGCGGCGGAAAAGAGCGACAGAGAGGCGCTAAAGTACAACAATTCTCTTACCTAAAGCGAGGCAAAGCGCGAGGCGGACAGGCTCAAAGCCGAGGAGGAACTCTACGCAAAGGCGCTTGCGAACGAAAAGGCGGCGCGGGAACTCGAAAAGACTTTGGGCGAGAGCGGTTCAAAGACGGCTGCCGCGAATATGTACGCTTCGAATTACAACAAGATGGACGAGTTTCTTGCGTCGCTGAACCGCTCCGACGCGGCAAAGATTCTTAAGGACGACCCTTTCTTTCGCGCCAACCTCACGGAATATCTGTATTACAAGCTGTACGATAAGTACGCGAGGTGAGCTTTACGGAAGGGCGGGAGGGCGTGCAAAAAGGAGGACGTATGAAAGAGAAACTTCGCAGTAAGAGCTTTTGGATCGGTCTCGTAAGCGCGGCGCTCGTTTTTTTGCAGGCAGTCGGAATTAAGGTGGACGCGCCCGCGGTGAACGAAGTCGTCAGCGCGCTTTTGACCGTGCTTGTAGTGCTCGGCATAGTTTCGGGCGGAGGGCAGCACGGCGGCGGGACGGTCGAAAACACGACGTCCGAAAAAGGAAAGACG
The DNA here is from genome assembly GCA_910585955.1 of uncultured Christensenella sp. Lineage (GTDB taxonomy): Bacteria > Bacillota > Clostridia > Christensenellales > Pumilibacteraceae > MGBC157735. The sequence continues at coordinate 8,937 of CAJUGC010000017.1, read as the reverse complement.
GACGGAGCGGAAAGCGACGAGACGTCTGCCGAAAAAGGCGGCGAAAGTTAAGCCGCCGATGCCGAAAGCGTGAACCGAGGTTTACGTTTTCGCAAAAAAACGCGCGTAAGGTTTGTGTTTGCGGACTTTGCGCGCGTTTTTCTTTTATTCCTAAAAAGCCGCCGCTTCGATACTTGTAGTAGACGGCATAAAACGTCGGGGTTCGACGATAAAAAAAACAAATACCGCTTGAAAAAAGGACAAAGTTATGTTATACTGTGATTGAAGTATAATTACAAAAGGACTTATCATAGGTAATTATTCATATTCTACAAATGAAAGGAGCGATCGAAATGAAAACAAAAAACCTGAAAATAATAATGCTTCTCGTTTTTACGGTTGCCGTTTGCATGACGGCTGTCGTCGGTTGTAAAGACCGACCCGAAAAAGCGACCTATACGCTTTCGTATTCGGTAAGCGGCGGCGGTCGGATAATCGGTGCGGAGGAGCAGCTTATCGAGGAGGGCGCAGACGGAGAGGCGGTCACGGCATTGGCAAACGACGGATATAAATTCGTCGTGTGGTCGGACGGCTTGACGAGCGAGCGGAGACGGGAAGAGTCCGTAGACGCGAATCGGATCTATGTCGCCTACTTCGAAGCGGTCGAGCCGGAGGTGAGTTATACGCTGTCGTATTCGGTAAGCGGCGGCGGTCGCATAGAGGGCGAAACTTTGCAGTCGATCGCAAAATATGCGGACGGAACTGTTGTGTCCGCAATAGCGGACGACGGGTATAAATTCGCGGGTTGGTCGGACGGAGTAAAGACGTGGCAAAGACAGGATAAAGTAGTAACGTCAAATAAGAGCGTTACGGCGGAGTTTGCGCCGCTTGAATATTATACTCTTTCGTATACGGCAGGCGTCGGCGGACGTATAGAGGGTGAAACAGAGCAGTCGGTATTGGAAGGAAGCGACGGAAAGACCGTGACGGCTGTCGCGGAGAAAGGATATAAATTCGCGGGTTGGTCGGACGGCTCTGCTTCCGCCGAAAGGCAGGACATAACGGTAAAAAGGGACAATGCTTTTAAAGCATATTTCGATCTTCTCCCGACGTACACTCTTTCGTATTCCGCGCAAAGCGAATACGGGTACATAGAGGGCGAGGCAACGCAAAGCGTATTCGAGGGAGGCAACGGAACGACGGTCACGGCGGTGGCGACGAAAGAAGATTGGGAGTTTATGTGCTGGTCGGACGGAGTGGAAACGGCAAGCCGAAGCGACTTAAACGTCGTAAAAGATTTGGAAGTAAAAGCATACTTCATACAGACGGTATTTACTTATCGTTATTATTGGGGAGGCAACGGACGATTAGAGGGCGAAACGACGCAAAAAGTGAAACGCGGCGAATCGGGTACTCCCGTGACCGCCGTGCCCGACGACGGATATGCTTTCGTTTGGTCGGACGATTGGGAAGATCCGACGAGACAGGATTCGGGAAACAGCAATAAACAGATTATCGTATGGTTCGAGAAAAAAATAAAAGTCATCTACAGGGTAAACAAAGGAATAGGCGGTCGTATCGAGGGCGAAACCGAACAGAATTTGCTCGATAGACGCGATTCTTCGCCCGTCAAAGCGGTTGCCGACGAAGGATATGTCTTTACGGGGTGGGCTGACGGCACGACGGAAGCCAAGCGGTACGACGAATATTTGAGAGAGGATCTCACGATGACGGCGTTCTTCGAGCCTACGGAAAAAACATTCCGCTACGATTACCGCGGCGCGACCGTAGGCGCCGACATTGAGACCGTGACGGTAAAACGCGACGATCCCAAGGCAAGCAAGTTTGTCGTGCCGCAAAAAGAGGGGTGCGACTTTATAGGGTGGTACGCGGACGAAAACTTTACGACGAGGGTAACGGACGAGGACGGCGGACTTATGTACGGCTATAATACGGTCACGCTCGAAACCGATACGCTGTATGCGAGGTGGTCGGATCCGAGCGACAATAGGTCGGTCTTTAAGCTGCTCGTGGTGGTCGTGGACGAAATAGACGCGACGCTAAAGCTCAGAGCAGATTACACGAAGACAAAACACTTGCATTACAAGATACCCATGCCCGAACGCATCTTGTGCAAGCAGATAGCCGGCAGAATGTCCGCCTACTTAAACGAATGGTTCGCGGAAAAAGGAGTGATATTCGAAATAGACACATATTTCACGACTCGACCCGTGGACACCGAAGATTTTTATAATGACAATGACAGTCTGGATCCTCTGCGAATGAAGGAAGTAAAATACTTGTACGACAAGTACGACAGCCTATTGACCTTTTTCGATATGAACGATTACGAACGTGAATTCAGAGAGCGCGGAGTTCAGGGTTTAGGCTGGTATAAACGCGGCTGCGTATATTTGGATGATTTTTTCTACGGTATGTTCAAGAATAAAACAGTGGCGGGCGAATGGATGAAGGATGATAGATCCGCATGGGAAAAGTTGGACTATTTCATAGTAGAAACAGGTTTGCATGAATTTGTTCATACCGTCGATTGCAGATACGCATACGGAGAGCTATACGAATTCGACTGTGCCATAAAAGATTTGTGGTACGACGGCATACAAGATTTTTTTGAAATAACCAGAAGATATTTGCTGTGCGAAGCGGAGGTGAACGGAGAAATGGTCGGTATACCGCCGAAGTTTTGGTCGGAGGAGCTGTGGAAAGAAGGCAAAGACTTGAAAAAGGAGGACGGATAGAAAATATGTGGATTTATTTGTAGTAAGTAAAAAGACAACGGCAGATTAAAGTGAGATTAAACACAAAAGGAGATCTGATTATGAGTAAAACGATCAAGAGAAATTGCATAGCGGTGCTTGTCGCACTGTTTGCATTGGCGTTGATTTTCGGCGTAACGCAAGGCATGACAACAGTCTCTGCCGCGTCTGCGCAAGAAGACGTACAGGTTTATGCCGAGGACGGAGACGATTACGAAGCTTATTTGGGTTTCGTATTGATAAACGACGGAACGGAATATAAAGTTCGGGCTACGGACAAGACTCGGACGGAAATGACTATTCCGTCGGTGCATGACGGAATTCCCGTGACGGAAATAGCCGACAACGGTTTTATGTCTTGTAGAAATTTAAAAACCGTTTATATTCCCTTTTCGGTCGGAAAAATCGGCGGAAACGGTTTTTACGGTTGCTCGGCGTTGGAGCGCGTCTACGGAGCTACGGCGGTGGAAACGATAGGAAACAGCGCTTTTGCGGGCTGTACTAAACTTAATTATTTCTGCGTTTACGATTCGATTGCGACATTGGGAAGTAATGTGTTCCGCAACAATCCGAACGATATCTATATACGAATGACGGAAGACGAATTTGCGTCGAAATCGGGAGTAAACGCGAATTGGGCTACGGGACGAGCAAGCGGCAGTCGAATCATTTACGGAACCGAGCAGATATGCGAAGCGCTTGACGAAACGAATACGGACGAGGGGTATAAACTGATACAGGCGCAGGAATGTAACGTAAATTTTGCAAGAACGGAAAATCCGCCGTACTTTTATTGTTCCGAGGAAGGCGACGACGGCAAACTTTCTCCCGTAAAGCAAATCGAATCTTATGCTTTTGAAAATTGGGAGTCAAACGACTTGATTGTCGTATACGACAATCGTTTGTCGGAGACCGGTTTTACGGTTTGTTTGAACGACTACGCATTTGCGGGGATGTTCAACTGCGTCAATTTGGAAATAGACGTGGAAATTGCTTTCGAAAAAACAGAAAACGACGAAAAAATACTTTCCGAAAGCGTTTTTATGAGTTCGCCTATGTTGGAAACCGTTACGATGCCGGACTGCGTGGAAGTACTGCCGAAGAATGTCTTTCTCGATTGCATAAGTTTGACTTCGTTGCGATATAAAAACGGCGCAAGCGAGAATGTTTTATCCGATAAGATCACTCATATCGACGATTATGCTTTCGCGCAGTGCTACAGTATGACCGAAATACATATTCCGTCGTCCGTAAAGACTATGGGAATGAGTGTGTTTCAGGATTGGGGAAGCGAAAACTATATGACGGGCGAAACAAAGAAGCAAAAGATAGTTTTCGACAGCTATCTTCCGCCCGAAAGCGTTGACGAGTTCGATACTTGGGACAACGGCTTGGGCGAGGCGGCTACCGTCGAATATAAGACGAAGACGGTGACGCTCGATACTCGAGGCGGAATAGGCGGTACGCAAACCGTCGAGGCGATGTACGGACGTCCTTTGCCTTCGGTTGAAGCCCCGAAACCCGAAATCGAAGCCGCTTTTGCGTTTGGCGGATATTATTCCGCTCCCGATAGGGAGGGGATCCAATATTATGACGGCGAAATGAACTGTGGAAAAGTATGGGGAAAAGAAGAAATAGAAAACGATTTAAGCGTCCTTTATGCTTGTTGGGATAAAAAAGATATTCAGATTGCCTTAATAATAAATGATGACGGCGATCCGAACTCCGAGATCAAAATTACTGTTCGATATGACGAATGTTTTCAGAGGAAGTCTATCGACGTACCTGCGAAATCGGGGTATGAATTCCAAGGCTTTTATTCCGAGCGAAACGGCGGCGGCATCATGTTTTACGACAGCGATTTGAATCCGTCGAACGTGAAGTATACGGATTTGAGTATAGATACGCTGTATGCGTATTGGACTCCGATAAGATATCAGGTTTCGCTTTTACCCGGCGACGGAAGCGGCGGCACGCAGTCGATCTATATTCCTTTCGGAACAACACAAATGTATCTCGATAAAGACGCGACGGAGCCTGTGGCGTTTATTTCCGCTCCTACAAGAGAGCATTACATATTTGCGGGATATTTTACAAAAGACGGCAAGCAGTATTTTTCCGCCGAAGAAGTAAACGGCGTCGTAATGGCAAAGTGCGTCGCAAATTGGGATATTGCTTCCAATGATAATTTGGACGCTCGTTGGCAAATAATACATTACAATTTTACTTACGTCGGCTATATGGACGACGGAAGCGACTATGTGGAAAGCATTACTATAGATGACATAACGGCGTCGGACAAAACTTACCGCCGAGAGGAATTAAAGAAAGTTAAAGAGGGTATCAAAACCGGTTGGTCGGCGATAACGCTTTCAAGCAGTGAGCTGAAAGACCTGTTTATATATTCGACAACTTCTATAGCGACGCTTTCCGAATGTTACGATTCGAGCTCTCAAACGTACAAAATATGGTATCCTTCGCAATTAGACGAGATGAGGCTTTTCGAATCGACAAAGTACGGTTGGATTACGGGTACTTACGAATTGATGACCGACGTCGATTTAAGCTCCTATAAAAATTGGCAGCCCCTACCTATATTGTTTGGTGGTTTCAGCGGCAATTCTCATACTGTTACGGGTATGAACATTTCGGTCGGATCGAGCGGCGATTACGGGTTGTTTGCGGGAAACATCGGCATAATATCTGATCTTACCGTCGATGGAAAGATAACCGTTGCAAGCGGAGTCAGGGACGTCTGTGCGGGACTTCTTTGCGGCAATAACGGCGGCAGAATAGAAAAATGTTATACCGTAAAAGGAAGTTCGTATAGCATAGACAGCAATTCGAGTTTTGCCGTCATAGGCGGTCTTGTGGGTTACAACACGGGGACGGTCTATAACGTAGCGAATAGGGCGTGGATATACGGCAACGGCAGTATAGGCGGCATAGTGGGTAAAAACGAAGGCGACGCAAATACCTCGTTTATTTCCTTGGCGAGCAGTCAAGGCGAAATATATGCTCGCAGTTCAGGCACCGAATCGATTGGCGGAATAGTCGCAATAATGACGGGCGGCAGGATAGAATCGTGTACCTGCACGGGGAAAATAACCGTCTACGGCGTATACGGAAACGGAAGTATAGCTATGCCGTGCGTAGGTCAAGTCATAGGCACCTTTTACGACAATAAAAACACGAGTTACGGCACGCAGATGGTTTTAAATACGATCGTAAAGGAAGGCAAACCCGCCGGCGGAAACATAGGCGGAGAAATAGGCAAGACTGTTACACAGCTCGATCTCGGCGTCTGATCGAGAATATAAAAATAGGATCGAATATAAGCGCCCGTTGTTTTGTGTAAGCTTCGGGCGTTTTTTTACTAAAGCCGACGGTTTTATGTGTGCTCCGAAAAGCCTTTTTCGGGATCTTGACAACATACGGTTTTGATTTTTGTTTTTTTGCGGCGGCTATTCGTTTGACTTTACTCGCCGCATGATGTTATAATGTCTTGCGTATGGAAGAGATATCGGGCATAATCCTAAACGTATCCTATCCCAAAGTGGGTGACACGTCAAACGTCGAGATTTTGGGCAAGACCTGCGGAGAGTGGGTCAAGATTGCTCTTTCCGACAGCTATACGGCTTCTGTCGCGTACAACGACATCACGCCGTTGCCCGCTCTTGTGGGACGTTTTTTGGATCCCGATTCGGCTTATACTGTTATTCTCTATTCGGATACGCCGCTGATTACCAAAAAGACGATTCTCGATGCGGTGGGTCATCTTAAGGACACCGGTAAAAACGTCTTAAAACTTACGCGCGGCTACGTCGTGCGCACGCCGTACCTTATGCGCGCGGAAAAGATCTACACGGAAGACACGCATTATTTCGACGAAGAGGACTTCGTTACGGCGTTCGATTTCCGTCAAATAAGCCTCATCACCGATATTTTGAAGAATAGAATTCTCGCTCATCACATGGCGGCGGGAGTACAGTTCGACGACCCGTCCACGACCTATATAGGAAGCGACGTGACTATCGGTTCGGGCTGCAGAATTGCGCCCAACAACACATTGCTCGGAAAGACCGTCATAAAAAACAACGTCGCGGTAAAGACGGGCAACGTCATAGAGGACTGTATAGTGGACGACGGCGCTACGCTCGATTCTTCGCGTCTTTATCGCAGTTATGTCGGTAAAGGCACAAGCGTCGGACCTTTCGCATATATTCGTCCCAATTGCGTGATCGGCGCAGGTTGCCGCATAGGCGACTTTGTCGAGATAAAGAACAGCGTCATAGGAGATAAATGCAAAGTTTCGCACCTTTCGTATGTGGGAGACTGCGAAATGGGCAAGGGTTGCAACGTCGGTTGCGGCGTCGTGTTCGTCAATTACGACGGCAAAAACAAGTTCAAGTCCCGAGTGGGAGATAAGGTGTTCATAGGTTCGAACTCGAATTTGATCGCGCCTCTCGAAATAGAAAGCGGCGCGTTCATTGCGGCAGGCTCGACTCTTACTCAGTCCGTTCCTTCCGGGGCGCTTGCGATAGCTCGTACCCGTCAGGTCAACAAGCCCGAGTGGAAAGGCAATAAGTTTACGAGCGACGACGAATAGGATATAACACTATAGGTTACTTTCAGGAGGTTTTACATGGTAGTACACGGCAGCAAGATCATGCTCTTTGCGGGCAACAGCAACATTCCCCTTGCAAAAGCGATTGCGGACAAGCTTAAGATGAAGCTCGGGGAAGCGGAAGTCGGTCGCTTTTCCGACGGCGAGTGTTCGGTACATATCGGAGAAACTGTGCGCGGTTGCGACGTATTCGTCATACAGTCTACATCGTATCCCGTAAACGACAATCTCATGGAAATGCTCGTAATGATAGACGCGCTGCGTCGCGCGAGCGCGGGACGCATTACGGCTGTCATACCGTATTTCGGCTATGCTCGCCAGGACAGAAAAGCTCGTGCGCGCGATCCCATTACGGCTAAACTCGTTGCCGACCTTCTCACGGGCGCAGGCGCGGACAGGATTCTTACCATGGATCTTCACGCGCCGCAGATACAGGGATTCTTCGACATTCCCGTCGATCACCTTCTCGGAATACCCGTGCTGTGCCGCGCTCTTATGAAGCAGAACTTCATAAAGGATGACAATCTCATTGTCGTATCTCCCGACGTCGGTTCGGTGGGCAGAGCGCGTCAAATGGCGCAGAAGCTCAATTCTACGCTTGCGATCGTAGACAAGCGCCGTCCCAAAGCAAACGTCATGGAAGTCATGAACATTGTCGGCGACGTCAAAGGCAAGACCTGCCTTCTCGTAGACGACATGATAGACACCGCGGGAACTATCACGCAGGGCGCAAAGGCGCTCATAGAAGTGGGAGGAGCAAAGCAGGTTTTCGCTTGCTGTACGCACGCAGTGCTTTCCGGTCCCGCAATGGACAGGCTCAACAATTCGGTGATCGAAAAAGTGTTCATTCTCGACACTATCGAGCAGCCTAAGGAGCACAAGAGTTCCAAAATAGAGGAAATTACCGTAGCGTCCATTTTCGCCGACGCGATAGAGAGCATTTACGGGGATTTGCCCGTCAGCAAACTGTACGAATAATCCCGACGGCGTATAAACGTCGCAATACATTGTCAAGAGGGTGCGCCCTCGGGGTCGTGTACGGAAAAGTACACTCCCCGTCATGCGCACCCTCTTTCCGCGTCTTGCTCGTTTCTCCGCCGTCGGGTGCCTGACATTTAATAAACTGCCTTTTATACGTCTCGCTCGTATCTAAGCCGTTTGGTTTTTGCATTTAAACAAAGTCAAGAGGGTGCGCCCTCGGGGTCATGTACGGATTAGTACACTCCCCGTACTCGCCTTGCGGCTCGTGGCGTTCGCTTCGCCGTATATACGGCTCGCTCGGCTAAGCGTGCGCGGCTTTTTTGCCTTGAACTGCTCGTTTCTCCGCCGTCGGGTGTCTAACATTTAATAAACCGCCTTTTATCCGGCTCGCTCGTATCTAAGCCCTCGGGTGTTATCCTAAAAAAAGGCTCCCCTTAGCGCAGAGCGGCGAGAAGCTGTGCTTCGAGCCGGAAGCTGTCTGCGAAAACCACCACCCAAAGGCTCCCCTTAGCAAGGGGAGCTGTCTGCGAAAACCACCACCCAAAGGCTCCCCTTAGCAAGGGGAGCTGTCTG
>CAJUGC010000016.1 GCA_910585955.1 uncultured Christensenella sp. | reverse complement strand
TTCGTAACAGGCGTGTGCTCTAACCGGCTGAGCTACAATCCCATGTTTATTGATTGCGCGTTTGCACATTTTTTCTTTTGCGATACCGACCCTATGAAAATAGGGGCATTTAATGCCCCTAAGTGTCTTGTGGTGGAGGTAAGCGGGTTCGAACCGCTGACCCCCTGCTTGCAGGGCAGGTGCTCTACCAGCTGAGCTATACCCCCACAAAACCGCTGCTGACGGACAGCTTCTATAATATATCAAATAGCGGACGTTTTGTCAAACATTTTTACCGTGTTTTCTAAAAAAATTTCAAGCTTTTTTTTGAACTATATAACACGCACGATCGAAACGAAAAATTATATTTTATCTTTGTGTTATCGGCGCTTTCCGCGCTTGCGCTTCCCCTTTGCGTCTTTGTTTTCCTTGGTTTTTTTGCCATAGTCGCCCTGAGCGCCGTTATGAGCTCTCCTTGTCTCGGTCGAAGCGCTCTCGTCGATATGTTCGACGTCATGCGCGGATAATTCCACCACTTCGCTTCCGTAAACGTCGGAAATGGGACTGCCGAAATCATCGTACTCTACTTCGTCTTCGTCGTTGTCGTCGAACCCGTCGAAAAAGCCGCCGAACAATCCGTCGAAAAGACCGCCGAACAGACCGCCGCCGAAAATATCCTCAAACAAGCTGCCCGACGAAGTGCGGCTGCCGCCCGAAATATATACTTGCGAAGGATCTATATCCACGGTTTTCGCGGGCTCCTCGCCCTGCTCGCGCACAGACGTACTGAGTTCGTGCACTTCGTAACCGCACTTTAGACACTTATGTTTTCCTTCGCTTATTTCTTCCCCGCAAATGGGGCATTTCATAATCTCGTCACCTCTTGCTCGCTCTATTTAAGACAAACTCAGTCAAGTTGCATGGTCTTTTCCACCGTGCCTTCGCCGCTTACGAAAAATCTAAGCGTAAAAGCTCTGCCTCCGCTCTTTCCGATTATCTTTGCGGACGGCTCTGCGCTGTCTATGTACAGTGCCATTGTAGGCTCGGTTTGTTCTCTGTCGTCGAAAACCTCTATGAATGCAAGCGTAGATTCGGGATGCAGCCCAAATTTATAGATTTGATCGCCTACCATGACTGCGCGGCGGTTTGCCTCCGAAGCTTCCATTTCACAAGCGAGAACTTCGCCTGGGACATTTTTTACGAACTCGGTAAGCGCCCGCATCGTTTCTTCACTCGAACGAAGATTGCCGTCGATACGATCTACCAAAAGCTGTTTCATTTGCATAGCACTTTTCCTCCGTCTTTTAATCGTAGCACCTTTTGAAAAAGATGTCAAGCGTTTTTCGATATCGGGCAGTTATTCGTTGGTTTCGATTGACTGTTTTCGACTGATTTGTTATAATTTATATATGAAAAACATTGTACCTGTTCTTGCGCTAGTCTCTTCGATTTGCTCGCTGTGTATGGGCGCGCTATGCTTTGTGCTCATGATACTCATAGGCTATTTGGGAGCGCCCGTAGGGCTTGCGACTTTTGCCGTCCCCTGTCTTGTCGCGGATATTGCAGTGACGGGGCTTTCTTGCGCAACCAATTTCTTTTTTATGAAATCCAAAATATGCCGTGCGGGTTTTATAATTTCCCTTCTCGGTATAGCTCTTATTATTTCGACGTTCGCAGTCATGTTCGCTTTTTAATAAAACATTTCTTTTTATATAAAAAACCTACGGTTTGAGCCGTAGGTTTTGTTTTACATCCAATGCAAAAAGATTACTTCGCGTCGACTTTAGCCATGTGGCTGATGAGATCGAGCACCTTGTTCGAGTAACCCCACTCGTTGTCGTACCAAGATACGAGCTTGAAGAAGTGATCGTTGAGCGCGATACCTGCTTTCTTGTCGAATATCGACGTGCGGGGATCGGTTATGAAATCGGAGGAAACTACGTCCTCGTCGGTATAGCCGAGTATGCCCTTCATTGCGCCGGCGGAAGCCTTTTCGACTGCTTCGCAAACCTCGTCGTAAGTTGCGGCTTTTTCCGTGCGAACGGTAAGGTCTACAACGGAAACGTCGAGCGTGGGAACACGGAACGACATACCCGTGAGCTTGCCTTTAAGCTCGGGAATTACGAGTGCGCAAGCCTTAGCCGCGCCCGTCGACGACGGTATGATGTTGCCCGCTGCCGCTCTGCCGCCGCGCCAATCCTTCTTGGAAGGTCCGTCGACAGTCTTTTGCGTAGCCGTCGTCGAGTGAACCGTAGTCATAAGACCTTCGACAATACCGAACTTGTCGTTTATGACCTTTGCAAGCGGTGCAAGGCAGTTCGTCGTGCAGGAAGCGTTGGAAACCACCTTCATATCCTTGTTGTACATTTCGAGGTTTACGCCGCATACGAACGTCGGGGTCTCTTTATCCTTCGCAGGAGCGGAGATTACGACTTTCTTTGCGCCGCCTTTAAGGTGAGCGGAAGCGGCTTCCGTCGTGCAGAACACGCCCGTAGACTCGACTACATAATCCGCACCGCAGGACGCCCAATTTATGTTTGCGGGATCTTTCTCGGCGAAGAACTTAACTTCCTTGCCGTCGACAACGATAGCGTCCTCTTTGACTTCTATCTTGCCCTCGTATCTGCCGTGAATCGAATCGTATCTGAGCATATATGCCGCATACGAAGGTTCCAAAAACGGATCGTTGATGCCGACGACCTCGACATCCTTACGCTTAAGGCTGGCTCTGAAAACGAGACGCCCGATTCTGCCGAAACCGTTGATACCGACTTTAATCATTGCTATAAATCCTCCAAAAATTTATTTTTGTTTGTTTGCGGCGAGTTTTTTTGCTCACCGCTTTTAATTATAATCTTTTTACAGTATTTAATCAAGTAAAATAAGCTTATAAATATAACAATTTTTTCAACCTCAGAGCCACCGCGATTTCGGGCGCACAGAATGTCTTGGCAAGCGTGCGTAAAATTTTATCGAGAGTCTTTCCCTTAAGTTCGGTACGGTTTATTCCGAGCTTGCTCATCTGTTTGTTGACCGCCATCTTAAACGGCACTTTCGGAAGCATCAGACAGCCTGCAAACGCGTCTGCCTGCGCTTCGCTCGCGGGACGCGAATCGAGTCGATCGTCCGAGTACACGTCCGACATTTCTCCTGCGTCGCATAAAAAATGTTTCTCGCTCTGCGTGCCGGAGAGATCAAACGAAAGTTGCCGCTCTTCCCCTCGTTCGTTGTGTAGGTACAAGTGCGCAAGCGCATGAAACACCGCATAGTTATACCAAGGCGTGTCGTCCCTGTCCACGATAGCACGTTCTACGAATATATCTCCCGCCGCCATGACTATGGCTTTTCCGTCCTTTACTCGAAGAGTTTGCGGCTCGGTAGCGACTGCGCAAAGCGAATAAGGCGAGTCGGAAAGATAGACGGTACGCACGGACGCTCCCATATACTCGGCAAGCTGCGCGGCGTTCGTCGGCCGCGGCGAGCGCATACTCTGCCCGGACTCGTACAACAGTCTTGCCGCCGCGTCCTCCATTTCGTAATTTGCCATAACGGGATTACCCGAAAGGCTTCTGTCTCCGTCGTATCTTATCAATTTCTCTCCTCTCCTACTTTTTTTCGAGAAAAAAAGTAGGCAAAAAAAGCTAAGTAAAATATATTTTCGAAATATTTGGTTTAAAATTTCTTGCATTCTACTTTTTTCGAGAAAAAAGCGGGCAAAAAAGCTAAGTATAAAAACTTTTATCAATCATTTTAGGCGATAGAAACAAGCATAAGCGGCAACAAGCGATGAAAACAAGGGTGCATGCTCCTTTGTATGTGACCGAAGTCCGAAGAACACCTATCCGCTTAGATGCAGTTTACATCGTCTCAAATAAGGTTTTCGGGGTTGAGGCACTTCAGCTCATCTATTACAAACACACCGTCTTTTCGTATAAGCTTGTCGTCGAACCAGATCTCGCCGCCGCCGTATTCGGGGGTCATTATAAGCACGAGATCCCAATGAAGCGCGGATTTGTTGCCGTTGTAAGCGTCCTCGTAGCAAGCTCCCGGCGTGAAGTGAATACTACCCGCGATCTTTTCGTCGAAAAGTATGTCGCCCATTGGCTTAGTCACATACGGATTTACGCCTATGGCGAACTCGCCGACATAGCGCGAACCCTCGTCGGTGTCGAACAGCGCGTTGCACTTCTCGGTAAAGTTGGAAGTCGCTTCCACTATTTTGCCGTCCTTGAACACAAGGCGGACGTCCTCGTAGCGCGTGCCGTTCTCTATGGAAGGAGCGTTATAGTGAATGACGCCGTTTACACTGTTTTTGACGGGCGCGGTGTAAACTTCGCCGTCGGGAATATTCATGTGACCGGCGCACTTGACGGCTGGTATGCCCTTAATGGAGAACGTAAGGTCGGTGTCCTTGGCAACGAGCCTTACTTTGTCGGTCTTGTCCATGAGCTTTTTGAGCGCGTCCATTGCCTTGTCCATTTTGGAATAGTCGAGGTTACAGACGTTGAAGTAGAAGTCCTCGAACTTCTCCGTCGTCATGCCCGAAAGCTGCGCCATGGAGTAGTTAGGATAGCGAAGGATTACCCAGCGGGTCTTTCCGACACGCGTGTCGTGGTGGACTTCCTGCGCGTATATACGCGAATACATATCTATCTTTTCGCTCGGCACATCGGACAGCTCGTAAGAGTTTTTATTGCCGCGAACTCCTATATAGCACTGCATATCCTTCATTCTCACAAGCGCGTAATCGCGAAGTTTTTCAAAGTACTTTTCATCCGCGCCGCTTCTTATGACACGCTCCACCTGCGAGTCGAAAAGCTCTACGAACGGATAGCCGCCCGCCGCATAAACGGCTTTTACAAGTTCTTCGATAAGTTCGCTTGTAATGTCGGTAGCCTCTATGAGCACTCTGTCGCCCTTTTTCACTGCGACGGAATAATTTACGAGGTTGTTTGCCAAAGTGACGAGTCTCGGGTCTTTCATTATATATTATTACCTCCTGAAGAAACGATTTATTTGTTTCGTTATGCTTATATTATAATATCTTATAATAAAAAAGTCAATAGAAAAAATCGGGTCTTGATTACCGAACGATGGCGGCGAAAACAGGCGGTGTAAAAAGTTGACTTTATGCCGCGCGTATGATATAATCGTATCGTTAAATTAAACAGATAATGGAGGTTATCTTTTTATGGCATTGGTTACGACAAAGGAAATGTTCGCTAAAGCGTACGAGGGCGGCTATGCGATAGGCGCGTTCAACGTCAACAACATGGAAATGATCCAAGGTATCGTCGAGGCGGGCAAAGAAGAACACGCACCGCTCATTCTTCAGGTATCGTCGGGAGCAAGAAAGTATGCTAATCCCCGCTACCTTAAGAAGCTTGTAGAGGCGGCTGTCGAGGATTCCGGACTTCCCATAGCGCTTCACCTCGATCACGGCGACACGTTCGAACTCTGCAAATCGGCTATAGACGACGGCTTTACTTCCGTCATGATAGACGCTTCGCATCACTCGTTCGAAGAAAACATCAAACTTACTTCTCAAGTAGTCAAGTACGCTCACGATAAAGGCGTAGTCGTAGAAGCCGAGCTCGGCAGACTTGCCGGCATTGAGGACGACGTCAACGTATCTGCGGAAAACGCGATGTACACCGATCCCGATCAGGTAGAGGAATTCGTTTCCAAAACCGGCGTAGACAGCCTTGCGATCGCTATCGGCACTTCCCACGGCGCTTTCAAGTTTAAGGGCGATCCCAAACTTCGTTTCGACATTCTCGAAGAAGTTGCGCGCAGACTCCCCAAGTTCCCTATCGTTCTTCACGGCGCAAGCTCGGTCATTCCCGAATATGTAGACATAATCCAGAAGAACGGCGGATCTATGCCCGGCGCTCAGGGCGTTCCCGAAGAGATGCTGAGAAAAGCCGCAACTCTTGCCGTATGCAAGATCAATATCGATTCCGATCTTCGTCTCGCGTTCACGGCCGCAATAAGAAAGCACATGAACGAGAACCCCTCTCACTTCGACCCCCGTCAGTACCTTGCACCCGCACGCGAGCTTATAAAGCAGGCCGTAAAGCACAAGCTTGTAAACGTGCTCGGCTGCAACGGCAAGGCATAATTCCCAACAACTTTGCGAAACAAAGCAATCCCCTCATAAGAGGGGATTTTTTTAAGCAAATATTTATTTCAAAGCAATCAGCCCGATTGCGGAAGTCCGTTGTCCTTAAATTCTTCCCTATTCATACTTCCTATCATGGTCTTTACTTTGGGATAGATAAAGGCGACGATCAAAAGCAGCACAACTTGAACGGCAAAAGCTATGGGGACGCATTCAAGCGTCTCGAAAGCGTCGCGAATACTGTAACCGCGATCGAAAATAAACATCAGAACTTGGTAAACAGAACCCGCCAAATATACCGCAGTCAGTCCCGCAAGCCCCGCGCCGAACACCTTGCCCGCATTTATGGTTTTGAATCGGCGAATCGATATGCCTGCAACGAAGCTCCCCGCCGCCATACCGACAAGATAACCGAACGTAGGCTCGGCGACATACTTATAGCCGCCCCCGTACGCAAACACTGGAAGCCCTGCAAGTCCCAAAGCTATATACAAAATCTGCGACGCAGCTCCGTCCGCACCGCCGAGCACAAGCCCCGAAAGCACGGCGAAAAACGCTTGCAAAGTAATCGGAAACGGTTCGCACCTATACGACGCGAGCGCGCCTATTACGGTAAGCATAGTGAAGTAGCTTATTCGTATCAAGCGTTTGACCTTCATAACTTAAGTCTACCACACTTTTTGCCCGTTGGCAAGGGGATTTTTGTTTTACTTTGGGGATAACGGCAAGTATACACACCGAATCTGCGGCTTTTGATAAAGCTGCGGAAAAGAATTTTGCACCTTTTAGAAAACCGCGAAAAATGTTACCGCACCTTTTTTTCGAAAAGACGCACGAAAAAGAGTGTTTTACGCTTTCCCCTGTCAAGGGAAGGCTTTTTATAGGAGACAATCCCCTCAGTCGCCTATCGGCGACAGCTCCCCTTGCTAAGGGGCGCCTTTTTATAGGTTTGGATTCCTCGACTTCGCTCGGAATGACATAAACAGTTTAATGCAAGTAGTTCAAGGCGAAAGAGTCGCGCCCGCAGGAAGAGTACTTAATCTCTCCCGAGGGCTTAGAAACGAGCGAGACGAGCAGCTGTCGGCGCACCGCTTGGGTTGCTGTACTTAATCGTACTGCGCCCAAGCGGCAAGCCGAACGCAGTCCGTATTCGCGAAGTTTATAAGCCCTCGGGGAAGATTTTTTGTAAAAAATCGTCCAAATATGTTGATTTACTCCCCGCCTCTGTGTTATAATAGATAGACATTAAGATGGAGGATAAGCGTCTAAAGTGGAACTTTCCGGCGAAGCAACCGTGAATAAACTTATTTTGCTGTTCGTTTTCGACAAGATGGACGTTCCCATAACAGAGAATACCATTATCGAAATGTGCACGAGCCGCAATCTTTGGCTCGCCTATATGGATTGCAAACAAGCCATGTCGCAACTTCTCGAAAAGGAATTCATATATCAATCCACTCACGACAGAAACAGCTATTATTCCATTACGCCGAACGGACGAATGTGTCTTGCGATGTTTTATATGCAGATCCCGACATCGCTTCGCAGCGACATTACGGAATACATCAAAGAAAACCGTATGCTGTTTCGCCGCAAACAGGAATATTCGGGCACTTATTACAAAAACGCGGACGGAACATATACCGTGCTTTTAAAGATAATCGATCCGATAAAAACGACGCTCGAAATAAAGCTTAACGTCGCAAACCGCCATACGGCAAAGTCCGTCTACGAAAAGTGGAAGGACAAAGCGGCGCAAGTCTACTCGTCTATTCACGACGTACTCGTCGATTGATACTAAAAAATACGAAAGGAGCATACACAATGGAATCTTACAGAACGGTCGGCACTTGCAGTCGCCAAATCATTTACGAAGTGGAGGACGGAATCCTCAAGTCGCTGAAGTTCATAAACGGCTGCAGCGGCAACACGCAGGGCGTTTCCCGTCTCGCCGTCGGCATGAAGATCGACGACATAATCGCTCGACTTCAGGGCGTGCAATGCCGCAACGGCACTTCCTGCCCCGATCAGCTTGCCAAAGCGCTTATCGAATACAAAAAAAATCACGAGTAGAAATATACATATCTCCATTTTCGCTTCCCCGACTCGAGAAGCTTTTTTCGAGACGAAAATTATTGCAATATAAAAATCGCCGCAAATCCGTTTTCGCGTTCTTGCGGCGATTGTTTTTTTATGAAAAATAATTTTACGAACCGCCATACCGTGCTACGCTCGGTAACAATCGCTCTCCATGCGCCTTAAACCGCTGTTACGACCGGCTGTCAAAATCAGATATCGGAGAGCTTGGAAAGCAAATCCGCCTTAAGAGCAGTATACTTTTCGAGCTTTGCCCTCTCCTCTTCTACGAGATGTGCGGGAGCTTTTGCCGCAAAGCCGGGATTAGAGAGTTTTCCGCTTGCACGAGCAAGCTCGCTTTTTATAGCTTTGAGTTCTTTTTCGAGACGTTCGCGCTCCTTATCAAAATCTATGAGTTGACCGAGCGGAAGATAGACTTCGGCTATTTGCGTAACAAGTTCCGTAGCTTTTTCGTCGGGGCGTTTGCCGATAATTATCGCATTGCCGCCTGCGAGCTTTTCGATATAGTCCGCAGACCTTTTGACAAGCTTTTCGTAGCCGTCCTTGGGAATGAGATAAATCGCCGTTCGCGTAGACTGGCTCACGTTCATTTCGGCGCGCAGATTTCTCACGTCGTGAATGAGCTCGAGCACCGCTCTCATTTCGCGCGCGTCCTTGCGATAGACTTTCCCCAGCGGCTCGGGGTATTTCGAGATCATTATGTCTTCGGCGTCGTTCCCCGGCAGACTGTCGTAGATCTCCGCCGTAACGAACGGGATTATCGGGTGCGCGAGTTTTAGGAGAGCGCGAAGCACATAGACGAGCACCGACACCGTGTCCGTTCTTCTTTCTCCGTCCGAGCTGTAGAGCGCGGGCTTGCTGAGCTCGATATACTTGTCGCAGAACTCGCTCCTTATGAACTCGTAGAGCTTTGCCGCGGCAATGCCGACTTCATAGCGCTCCATATATTTCGTTACCGAAGTTATGAGCGACGACAATTCCGTAAGAATCCACTTGTCCGCAACTGTAAGTTTGACCTTATCGAGTTCCTTTACCTCCACGCCGTCGGCGTTCATGAGCACGAAACGCGCGGCGTTCCAAATCTTGTTTATGAAGTTGCGGAAGCCCTCGCACTTGTCCTCGCTGTACTTTATGTCGCCGCCCGCCTTTACGCCGCTGACGAGAGAAAGTCTCAACGTATCCGCTCCGTACTTGTCGATTATCTCCATGGGATCGACGCCGTTGCCGAGCGACTTCGACATCTTGCGTCCGAGCTTGTCGCGAACAATGCCGTGAATGAGCACATCCTTAAACGGCGCTTTTCCCGTGTGTTCGAGTCCCGAGAAGATCATTCTCGCGACCCAGAAAAAGATTATATCATAGCCCGTTATGAGTAGCGACGTAGGATAGAAAAACTCGAGATCTTTCGTTTTATCGGGATAGCCGAGCGTCGAAAAAGGCCAGAGAGCCGAACTGAACCAAGTATCGAGAACGTCCTCGTCCTGTTTGAGTTTTTCGCCGCACTTCGGACAAGTCGTTATGTCCTCTTTCGAGACGTGCGTAGAGCCGCACGCGTCGCAATAGTATGCGGGGATTCTGTGCCCCCACCAGAGCTGACGGCTTATGCACCAATCGCGGATGTTCTCCATCCAATGGAGATAGACCTTTTCGAAGCGCTTGGGCATAAAGTTGACCGATTTATTCTTTACAGCGTCTATAGCCGGTTTTGCGAGCGGTTGCATTTTTACGAACCATTGCTTTGAAACCATCGGTTCTATCACGGTGTTACAGCGATAGCAATGTCCTACATTGTGGACGTGCTTTTCGATTTTCGTCAAAAGTCCGAGTTCTTTGAGATCTTCGAGCACCGCTTCTCTTGCGGCGAATCTGTCAAGTCCCGCGTACTTGCCGGCAAGTTCGTTCATACAAGCAGAATCGTCCATAACTTTTATGACGGGCAAATCGTGCCTTCTGCCGACCTCGAAGTCGTTGGGGTCGTGCGCGGGCGTAATCTTGACCGCGCCCGTGCCGAAACCGCTTTCGACGTAGTCGTCGGCGACAACGGGGATAATTCTGCCGACAAGCGGAAGTACGAGATTCTTTCCCACATACGCCGCATATTTCTTATCTTTTGGATTGACGGCGACCGCCACATCGCCGAGAAGCGTCTCGGGACGAGTCGTGGCGACGGTTATGAATCCGCTTCCGTCTTCCAAAGGATACTTGATGTGCCAAAGGTGAGAATCCGCCTGCTCGTATTCGACTTCCGCGTCGGAAATAGCCGTGTGGCAGCACGGACACCAATTTATGATTCTGTCTCCCCTATAGATAAGACCTTTCTCGTAAAGATTGACAAACACTTCGCGCACGGCGCTGCTGCAACGCTCGTCCATAGTAAATGCCTGCCTATCCCAATCACAGGAAGAACCGAGCGTTTTCAGCTGTTCCACAATGCGTCCGCCGTACTTTTCCTTCCAATCGTAAGCGCGCTTCAAAAAGCCCTCTCTTCCGACTTCGGCTTTCGTAAGCCCTTCCTCTTTCATTTTTTCAACGACCTTGACTTCGGTCGCGATCGAAGCGTGATCGACGCCGGGAAGCCACAGAGCTTCGAACCCCTTCATTCTTTTATAACGCGTGACCGCGTCTTGAAGAGTCATATCGAGCGCGTGCCCGACGTGAAGCTGACCCGTTATATTGGGCGGCGGCATTACTATCGTAAACGGCTTTTTCTTACTGCCGCTATCTGCATGGAAATACTTCTTGTCCGTCCATTTCTTATACAGCTTGCCCTCAAAGCTCTTGGGTTCGTAGGTCTTGTTCATTACTATTCTCCGATTTCGTTACTTGCCTATCAGTATACAATATTTCCGAGCGTTTTGCAAGAAAAGAAAAGCAATAGGAAAAAAATTTTTACAGCGGAATCAATCTTTTCCATTGCGTAACAGGGGCAAATCGGACGGCATAATATGGTGGTATATAAAGGCTTGTCGAAAGTGCGTCCTTTGCGAGCAAGGTCTCCCTCTCGATAGGTCATACATTATAAGGAGAAACAAAATGAAGAAAAAAATTTTGGCTGTCGTTTTAAGCGCCATGCTATGCCTTGTCTGCTTTGCGGGCTGCGGCGGAAACGGAAAAACCAAAGTGAGATTGTCGGAGGTCACGCACAGCATCTTTTACGCTCCGCTTTATATAGCCATAAACAACGGTTATTTCGAAGAGGAAGGACTGGAAATCGAGCTTACGAATGCAGGCGGCGCGGACAAAGTCATGACCGCCATAGCGTCCAATTCCGCCGACATAGGCCTCATGGGTCCCGAAGCGACGATATACTGCCATGTCGAGGGACAGCGGAACTATCCCGTAATATTCGGACAGCTGACGGCGTGCGACGGATCGTTTCTCGTCGGCAGAAATCCCGAACCCGACTTTAAGTGGGAGAACTTGGAAAACAAACACATACTTGCCGGGCGTGCAGGCGGCGTGCCCGCAATGACGCTTCAGTACGTCTGCAACAGCGCGGGTCTATATCACGACAAGAACATCAATCTAGACACGACGGTCGCGTTCGACCTCATGGTGGGCGCGTTCGAGGGCGACACGAAATACGACTATGTAACCATGTTCGAACCGACGGCTTCCGAATATCAAGCCGCGGGCAAGGGCTATATCGTAGCCTCGGTCGGCGCTGCGGCAGGCAGCGTGCCGTATACGGCTTTTTCGGCTTCTAAGAGCTATCTCGAAAAGAACCGCGACACCGCGCTTGCATTCTTGCGCGCAGTCGTAAAGGGATATAAATACCTCATTGACAACCCGTCCGATAAAGTGGCGCCCGCGCTGGAAGCGTCGTTCGTCGGCACTCCTCTCGCTTCGATCGCAGCCGCAATAGACAGCTACCGCGAAATAGGCGCATGGAGTTCCACGCCTGTCATGAAAGAGGAAGATTTCGATCACCTCATGGACATCATGGAAAACGCGGGCACTCTCTCTTCGCGAGCAGACTTCGATCTTGCCGTAGACAACTCGCTTGCGAAAGAGGTAATCGCTTAAAAAACCACTCCTAAACCAAAGAGGTGTTACGATGGAAATACTCAAATTCGATGACGTGAACCTGACTTACCAAACCCCTCAGGGACAGACGGACGCGCTTAAAAACCTGTCGCTTTCCGTCGAAGAGGGCGAATTCGTCGCGCTCGTAGGACCGTCGGGTTGCGGCAAAACGACGGTGCTCTCGCTCGTATCGGGACTGCTATTCCCCACTTCCGGTTCTGTCGAGGTGGACGGAAGTAAGGTGACGGGTCCCATGAGCAGCGTCGGATATATGCTGCAAAAAGACAATCTATTCGAGTGGCGCACGATTTTCAAGAACGTAATGCTCGGTCTCGAAATACAAAAGAAAGTTTCGCCCGAAACGGAGAAATACGCCGGCGATCTGCTTGACAAATACGGACTCGGAGATTTCAAAAAAAGCTTTCCTCCCGAACTTTCGGGAGGTATGCGACAGCGTGTCGCGCTTATCAGGACGCTCGCGTTCAAACCAAAACTTCTTCTTTTAGACGAGCCGTTTTCGGCTCTCGACTTCCAGACGAGGTTGTCGGTTTGCGACGACGTTTACTCCATAATAAAAAGCGAAGGCAAAACGGCGTTGCTCGTTACGCACGACATTTCGGAAGCGGTTTCCGTTGCCGACAGAATAATCATGCTGTCCCGCCGTCCTGCCTGCGTAAAGAGCATATTCGAGCCGAAAATAGACGCTTTGACTCCGTTCGAGCGACGTGCATCGCCCGAGTTCTCGCACTGGTTCGACGCCGTGTGGAAGGAGGTCAGTTATGACGAAAAAGAATAAACAAAAGAAACCGCGCATCAAATACTCTCAGCTTCCGGCTGCGCGCGCCGCGTATCTACGCTCGGTCAAGCGCGACAAAGTAAAGGTGCTCTCTCTGCAAATCGCCGTGCTCATACTTTTTATCGGACTATGGCAATTGCTTGCCTCGACAGGCGTAATAGACGATTTCATAACAAGCTCGCCCATACGCATTATAAAGACGCTTGCAACGCTTTTGAAACAAGACCTTTTAAAACACGTCGGCATAACCCTTCTCGAATGCATTGTCGGCTTCGTAGTTTCGAGCGCGCTCGGCTTTTTCATAGCCGTCGGGCTTTGGTCGAGCAAGACCGCCCGCCGAGTATTGGAACCGTATATAGTCACGCTCAACTCACTTCCGAAAGTCGCTCTCGGTCCTATAATTATCGTCTGGATGGGCGCGGGCATGAAAGCTATAGTAACCATGACCGTTCTCATCTGCGTAATAGTTACGGTAATAAGCGTACTCGGCGGTTTCCTCGCCTGCGACGAGGGAAAACTTCTGCTGATGCGCTCGATGGGAGCAACGAGGACGCAGACGTTTTTCAAGCTCGTTCTTCCGCAATCGCTCCCGAATCTCATCTCCGTAATGAAGATCAATGTAGGACTCGCCTGGGTAGGCACTATTATGGGCGAATATCTGGTCTCGAGCGCGGGACTCGGCTATCTGATCATCTACGGAGGTCAGGTCTTTAAGCTCGACCTCGTAATGACGTCTACAGTCATTCTTTGCGTGCTTGCCGCGCTGATGTATCTCGGAGTGGCTCTCATCGAGCGGCACGTCGCGTCCAAAAGATGATATCATGTACAACAGAGCAAAGAGCAAAGCATGACGCTTTGCTCTTTTTTCAACAAAATCGAATAATGCACGAGACTTAAGCTTCTAATGCACATTCCCCTTTAAACGGCGTACCGGCCTGCAACCGGCGCGGATAAAGAATATTATGTTCAACACGACGTACGCGACTCCCAGCCCACCGATTACGGGATAGAGCGCGCCGACGACGCGTTCGAAGCCGAGCACGGATAGCAGAAGTCCGACGGCAAGAACGCAGAACGCGGCTATGGGTCTGCTTTTAACGACGCCGCTCGCATAATCGGTAAGGCAATTCATCGCAGTGAGAAGAGTAGTGAAAATCGACGCGGAAATCGATACGACGGCAAGGATAAACAGCACGGGATTTATTGCTTTCGCCATATCGAGCGTAGGCAACGCGGAGGTGAAATCCGCGGAATTGAGCGCAAGTATTATTATGAACATGAGCGTGCCTATAACGAAAGCGGCTATTCCGGACGAGCAGAGAATCTCCTTCGGCTTCATGCCGCGCACCGAAATGAGAGCGCCTGCGGCAAGAATCAGATTCATGCTGACATACACGACGGACGTAAAGGGCTTGAGCGAAAGGAACTCGAACTGCAAAGCTTTGCCGTCTATGCTCATGACGCATACGACTATAAGCGTCGCCACGACACCGGGAAGCACAACGGTGTTGAGCTTTATAAGTCCGCCTATTCCGCGCGTCACTATGACTGCCGCGAGCGCGCCGAACAGCAGAGAAAACATCGGAAAGCCCACGAAAGATTTTCCTATGGAATCGAAAGCGGCAAGCATACCCGCGAGCACAATCAGAGAATTCATGAGCAGAAATCCGTCGAGCAGCGGTCTTGCTTTACCGACTAAAAGTCCGTTCAGTCCGCCTATGTCATTTGGTTTAAAGCGAGATCCGAGAAAAAGAAAGAGCGCGCACCCACCGAACGTAAGCAACGCGCAAAAAAGTGCGTTTAAAGGATTTATCGCGCTTATGCCAAAAAACGACGCAATTTCCGCACCGGAAGCAAAGCCCGCGCCGATAACGGTTCCGACTATAAGCATGGCTATGGAAAAACACCGCTTGAAACTCATACGATATTCTATTCGCAGAAGTCTCGAACTATGAGAGATAAAAACTCAATGCTTGGACTTTATGAGGATATATGTCGGATCGTCCGTAAAATCGCGAACGTCGTCGACTATGCCGCCAAGCCTTTCTATGGCGTTCTTGATCTCTATATATTCGGCGTAATTGCACTCGTCGAGCGCACGATAGAGTATCGCCGCGGCGCGCTCGTCGCCGTACATTCCGAAATACTGAGAATACAAAGGAATATTGTCGCCGCTCGAAAAAAGCTCTGACAGCAGTTTAAACGTACGCTCGTCGCGCTCGGCGCTTAAAAGAATTTCCGCAATGACCGTCTTTACGTCCAAACTTGCATTTTCCGCCGCAGACAAAAGCTCTTCCTTTACTTTGTTTGCATACTGTTTGAGAATACTTATCGCACTTTCTCTCAAATCATCGTCGGCGTTTTCGTCTTTCACCCACTCTATGTATGTCGCAAGCGGATGATCCGCTCCGATTTCCTCAAGCAGATGCACGCAGATGAGTTTGAGCTTCGTCGAAGTCGCCGGCTTTTTCACGAGTTCTGTCAAGAGAGGAGCGCAGCCGCCGTTTTCGACTATAGCGTCGAGCAGAAGCGAACACGGATTGCAATCCCCCTCGCTCGTTCCTATGAGTATGCCGATAAGCTCCTCGGGCTTTTCTATACCGTCGAAGAAAGCGCGCGGAGCTATGCCTCCGAGCTTATGCGAAGGCGAACTTGCCCATGCCTCGTACACGTCCGGCATTACTGCCTCGATTTCGTTTTCGTCTTCGTACTCC
The DNA here is from genome assembly GCA_910585955.1 of uncultured Christensenella sp. Lineage (GTDB taxonomy): Bacteria > Bacillota > Clostridia > Christensenellales > Pumilibacteraceae > MGBC157735. Next base: position 25,202 of record CAJUGC010000016.1, on the reverse strand, counting down.
CCTTCGTGCTCTTTAAACCACGCCATTGCGTACTCTTCGAACATCTTATCAAAATCGATTATTCCGCTCATATTATATTCTCCTTTTGCGCTTGGGGCGCGGTTGTTTTTTTATCGTCTTGATTTCGGAGGCAATTTCGCTGTCGATGTATTGCTCGAATTTGTTTTTATTGCAACCGAAAATATATACGCAGTCATCCTTGGACAGTTTTTCGCGCGTCAGATTGCTCCTGTAACATATGGCCGCAGCCATTGACGGAACGTCGTATGTTTTGCGCATATTAAGTTCGAACAAAGTTTCGTCGAGCTTTTTATAAACGCCGTTCATATCGTCAGTATAACCGTCCCCGTAAAACATGAGGCTGACGAAAGTATACCTGTATAGCTCGAGCGTGCACTCGTGAAGATCTGCGGGAGGCGCGTACTCTATCCGACGATAGAGACTGCCTGTCATAACGGCAATAGTCGGCGGCTTTTCCCGGAGCATTTCGAAGAGCACGTTCTTTTTAAACTCGTCCGACATATAAGAGGATATGAGAAGCTTTTCGAGATACGCACGGTTTTTCTCGCTTCCCGCAAGATATTTTCCCGTCGCTATCTGCAAATCTCTGTCTCCTTCCTGAAACAGCCAATTGAGATAATCTGATAAAACGGGGTTTTTTTTGAGTTCGTTCATTGCGGCGTTTACCGACTTATGCGAAACCATCCAATCGTAAATGTCGTCCTCTCTTTCTATAGCCTCGGCTTCCGGTATGCAATCGAGCGGTTCGAACCGGCACTTACCGTTCATAGCGTCGATTTCTTCGGCATAGTATTTGAGCGCAGTATCGTCAGGATACAATCTCTTTACGAGAACTATATAGTACTTTGCCGCATCTCTATTCCCGAGATTCGCATAGCACATGGCTATCTGCATGAGTATTTCTCTGTCCCAGGGCAAAAAGTTTTTGACAGTCAAAAGATGCTTTAATGCCTCGTCGTACCTGCCCATGTGCCATGCTACGCGCGCAAGAGTCTCAATATCGTCGCAACTGCTTTCCTTGTCCAATTGTGCGCGCGCATAATAATCGTCGCGCTTTTCCGTAACCCCGAGTTCGTGATACGCCTCCGCGCCGTAAATCAAAGCTTCCGTATCCTCGTCGTCGTATTCGAGCAATTCGTCGGCAAGCTCCGCGGCGTCGCCGAAGCGTTCGCGCTCGACGTCGATCTTGAGCATTAAGCGGCGAGCGTTTTTGTAGTGGACATCCTCTTTGGAAACAGAAGCGAACATCATATATGCGGCTGAAAGCGCGTGTTCTCTGAGACACTTCTGTCCGCGCTGGTATCGCATTGCGTCTCCCACGCTTCCGACTTTTACGTTTTCGTCTATTGCTTCCTCGTCGTCCTCGAACTCGCCGAGAGCTTCAAGCTCCTCGGGTGTCATTATGCCTCTGTTTCTGCCCATGGCAAAATAGTAATATGCGGCTTCGCGCATATCGTCGCCCATATCCGCGCAACATTTGATGAGACAACCGTAAACATTTTCGTCCGACGGATTTGCATGAAGGGCGCGCACATACCAATCGAGCGCTTGGAAAGGATCGCCGACAGCCATATAGACGTCGCCTATGTCGGACATTATTTCGGAATCGGTCTCGTCCTTTAGATGAGCGCGGTACAGACAGTCTATGGCGTCGGCGTACAAATTACGTTCGAAAAAATACGCCCCTGCTTTCACAAGCGCCTGCGACGTCTGTTTGAACTCCGTTACATTACCCATCGGCACTTCCTTTGACTGCCATAAAATGCAATCTTAGAGCAGTCGGTTTCGGTTTTTTCTTCGTCAGATCGCCGTACACTTTCACATGGAATCCGCACTCCGCAAGTTTTTCCGCAAGCTCTTCCTCTCCGTGTATATACTGCGTCTGATATTCTTCTTCGAGTTTGTATAATCCGTTTTCGGCTTTCGTAAAAAACTTCAAGCGATAGTCGAGCGCGCCGTTTCTTACGGGAGAGCTCTCCCATACGCAATGCGTACCGCCTCCCTCGAGACTAAACGTATGCGAAGCGATCTTTTCGCGCAGTTTATACTCGCTGCTCACGTCAAACAAAAGCAGTCCTCCGTCTTTAAGATTTGCCGCCGCCGACTTGAAAAACGGTAACGGATCTTTCATATAATTCACGACGTCGTTCATCGCCGTCATGAAATCCAAAGGACGGACGGTCTTGAATTTTTCCGCGCTCGCCTCGACGAAACGCACGCTTACGCCTGCCTTTTTAGCCCTGTCAAACGCCTTGGACAGCATTATGGCGCTTTTGTCGCAACCCACAATCTGTTTGCCTCCGAGAGCAAGCTCGACCGTGAAAAGCCCGCTTCCGCACCCCATGTCCGCGCCTTGGCTTCTCTCGCCTATCAGCTCCGCGACATAGTCGAACCACTTTTTATAGTAGCTTTCATCTATGAGCTCGTCATAGTGATTTCCGAGAGCGTCGTACATCACTTTGCCCGCTTCGTATACTTTTTGCCTTTTTTCTGAGACTTCGGTCTTAACGGTTCTTCTATGAACCTATCGAAAGCCCACTGCGTATAAACCGAACATATAAGCGCGATAAACGAAATGCCTATGAGCATGAAGAACACGACAAACAGCATGGCAAGCAGTTGCGACATTACAACGGAAAGCACTACGGGAAGCGCGCAAATCGCAAGCACTATTACGCTCCTATGAATGAGGGCGACAGAAAACAGAGAGGCGTTTTTCATGACTTTCCCGATTTTCATCTCGTACGTCATGGAAAGAGCCGTCATAAACAGAGCAAACAGCACGGCAAGAAAAAGCAGAAGAGCCGAGCCAACTATGGCAAGCACTCGCATGGCTATCGGCAAGGAAGAATACACGGAAAACGCGCCGACCGAAATCGAAAGCGCGGACACAAGCACGGCTATCGGCAAAGATATTATCAAGAACCAAAGCCAACATTTTTTTATACCGCGGAAAAAGACTCTGATCTTCGCTTCTCCCTCTCCTCGCAAAATCGTTTTCATCGTATAAAAAGAGCCGGCGAGACCTATAAAAGCTATCATGATAAGCGGTATCATAACGAGCCAACGTAAGACGTCGAACCTAAAAGCCTGCTCTATGCCCGCGGAAACCGCGTCAGTCACGACATTCACGCCGATCCCTATATTAGCCGAATACGGAATAAGCAGATTGTTGGCGCTCGAAATGAAATTTACGAGAAAATGCCAAGCTATCGCAGGCAACGCGAATATAAGCGTCAACAGATTTATTTTGACCATTGCCCAACCGTTTTCGCGCAAGACGCGCCAAAACTTAGACAACGCGGTTCTGTCGTCCGACTTTTGTACGGGCACGCACCCTTCCGTATATAAATTGCTTAGTATAGACATATTATCTCCGTTTGATTAATTTACGAGTTTTAGCATAGTTTCGACGCCCAAGAGAAGCGCTCTCTCGTCGAAATCGAAACTATCCGAATGAAGAGGCGAAACGTGTTCGCCGTCCCGCACGCCGAGCCAAGCCATACAGCCGTCGATCTCTTTTGTATAGAAAGCGAAATCTTCCGCTGTATAGCGCGGAGCACATTCGCGTATATCCGCTGCCGAATCGAGCCGAGCGAATGCCTTTTCCGAATTTATGAGCGGCGGATAGACAGAACGAATAAGATACTTGCTTGTCGTACCGTATTTTTTATCGGCGGCGTCAAGAATCTTTGCAAGCTCGTCCTTAAAGGCGTCGGCGTGAGAAGAATCGAAATAGCGAAAAGTGCAATAGAGATCCGCCCTGTCCGCGACTATATTTCGCGCCGCCCCCGCAACCAAACGTCCCGTGTGAAGAAGCGTACCCGCAAATATTTTTTCAAGCTCACCAGATCGAGAGAGGAACTCGCGCGCAGTATTCAATGCGTCCGCACCCTCCTCCCTGCTTGCGCAATGCGAAGCTTTCCCGACGATTGCCAAGTCGAACTCGACCGTTCCTGCGAACATTGCGCCTATACACGATGAAAGAGCGCCGACTTCGAGTTCGGGACAGAGGTGGAAGGCAAAGATTTCGTCTACGCCTTTCAGCACTCCGGCTTTTATCATCTTGTCCGCTCCGCCGTCGCCTTCTTCTCCGTATTGAAAGATGAGACGCACGTTCTCGGCGGGGCGCTTTGCCTTAAGCTCCCGCGCGACTCCGAGCACTATCGCCATGTGTCCGTCGTGGCCGCACGCGTGCATATTGACTTTTGCGGCAAACTCTCTGCCCGTCTTTTCATTTATGGGCAAAGCGTCCATATCGCAACGAAGCGCAACCGTCTTACTTGCGCGCGTACCCTTTATGTCTGCGTATAGCCCCGTATGAATCCTTTTCGGCTCATAACCGAGAGAAACAAGCTCTTTAAACAAAAATTCGCTTGTTTTATACTCCTCTTCCGAAAGTTCGGGGATCGCGTGCAGCGCGCGGCGCATATGCTTTACATATTCGTATAACGAGATGCTTTCCGTCATTCTTCGATTATACACGATATTGCGCAATAATTCAATCAATTTGAGGGGGTTTTGAGAAATTCGGTTGACAAACGCATTTATTTGCGTTATACTGTAAAGCGTTAATGGGGAGCGACGAGTATGAGTAAGCTTTTAACGGTCGGGCAAGCCGAATGAGAAAGCAAGAAAGGACATCGCCGCCGAAATCCGTTTGCGCCGTTTGCCTTATGCGCGCGGGTTGGATGCAGGACTTAACCGTGCGCATCTGTCATTGGGCTTTCAGCAGCCGAATGGAGAACATTACGCCGAATAATCGGGTTTGTTTGACGCGGATGCTTTAAAGTGCAAATCGCGTTTTTTTGTTTAATCGAATATACTTTTTAAGGAGACGTAAATAAATGAAGAAGTACGACGTGGCCGTTGTCGGAGCAACGGGAATGGTGGGCAGAAAGATGCTCGAAGTGCTCGAGGAACGCAAATTCCCTATAGGCAAACTTTATCCTTTCGCAAGCGCGAAGAGCGCGGGATCGAAAATAACTTTCAGCGGTAATGAATACGAAGTTATCGAACTAAACGAGAAGAACATAAAAAAGTACACGCCGCAAATAGCTCTGTTCAGCGCGGGCGCGGGAGTATCGGGAGAGTTTGCCCCCATCTTTGCGCGCGAGGGCGCAATAGTCATAGACAACTCGAGCCGTTGGCGCACAGATCCCGAAGTTCCTCTCGTCGTCCCCGAAGTGAATCCGGAAAAGATCTTCGAAAATCACGGCATAATCGCGAACCCCAACTGTTCGACTATTCAAGCGGTCGTCGCTCTTAAACCTCTCTACGATAACTTCGGCATTAAGCGCATAGTTTACACGACCTTCCAAGCCGTTTCGGGCGCGGGCAGAGGCGGATACGACGATCTCAAGAACGGCGTAAACGGCGAAGCTCCGAAGAAATTTCCCAAGCCCATTTTCGGCAACTGTCTGCCGCATATAGACGTATTCCTCGATAACGGTTACACTAAAGAGGAAGAAAAGATGATATTCGAAACAAAGAAGATCATCGGAAACGAGAGCCTTAAGATCACCGCGACCTGCGTGCGCGTACCCGTATATTACGGTCACAGCGAGAGCATAAACGTCGAATTCGAAACGCCCGTAACGCTCGACAAGGTGCGCGCGGCGCTCGAGGGCGCGGAGGGAGTCGTCATGCGGGACGACATCAAAAACAGCGTCTACCCCACTCCGCTCGAAGCGGAAAACAAGAACGAAGTTTTCGTCGGCAGACTGCGTATGGACGAAAGCGTCGAGAGCGGCATAAATATGTGGGTAGTCGCCGACAACATCAGAAAGGGTGCGGCTACTAACGCCGTTCAGATCGCCGAGGTATGGGCAAAACGCAACGGCTGACAAAAATTCAATCTCTATTTATTCGGAGGATATCATGTCATTATTCACAGGCAGCGGCACGGCGCTCGTAACGCCGTTTACGGAAAACGGCGTAAACTTCGGCGCACTCGAAAAACTGCTCGACTATCAATTGAGAAATTCCACCGGCGCGCTGTTCGTACTCGGAACCACCGGCGAGCCGGCAACCATGACGGAAAGTGAGCGCGAAGAAGTCATAAAGTTCGCCGTCAAATTCGTCGGCGGAAAAATTCCCGTCGTCATAGGCTCGGGGAGCAACTGCACGCGAGTTGCCGCCGAAAACTCGGTTAGAGCCGAAGCGCTCGGAGCGGACGGGCTGCTCGTCGTCACCCCCTACTACAACAAATGCACTCAAGGCGGTCTTTACGAGCACTACCGTGCCGTGTGCGAAAGCGTAGGCATTCCCGTAATAGCCTACAACGTGCCTACCCGCACGAAAGTCAACATAGAACCCGAAACCGCAAAGCGTCTTTGCGGACTTAAAAATATGTCGGGACTGAAAGAAGCAAGCGGAGACATCGATCAGCTTCAAGCCGTTGCGGCGGCAATCGAAGGAGGAATGGATCTCTACATAGGCGACGATTCTCTTACGACGATTGCGATTTGCCTCGGAGCGAAAGGCGTGATTTCCGTAGCGGCGAACGCCATTCCGTCCGTCATGGCAAAATTGTGCAAGCTCTGTTTCGAAGGACGCTTCGACAAAGCTCGCGAAATTCAGTTTAAGCTTATGCCGCTTATGAGCGCGCTGTTTTGCGAAGTCAATCCGATACCCGTAAAAAAAGCGCTCGAAATTATCGGACTCGACTGCGGCATACCGAGGCTTCCGCTTACCGAAATGGAACCCGAGCACGCGGAAAAGCTGAGAAGCGCGCTTGTCTCGCTCGGGCTCGACAAGAAAGGAGCGACGTTATGACAAAGATATTCATAGTCGGCATTTCGGGCAAAATGGGCGCAAACATAATTGCCGCCGCAAAAGACCGCACCGACATAGAAATAGTCGGCGGTTTGGACGCTTTCCCCTGTGAGGGTTTCCCCGCTTTTAAGCGTGCCGACGAAGTAAACGTGCCCATAGACGTCATTATAGACTTCTCACGCCCCGAAACGCTCGAAGAGACTATCTCCGTTGCAAGGCGAAACACTTGTCCTGTAGTGATCGCGACGACCGGATACAACGATAAACAACTCGAAAAAATACGCAAACTTTCGGAAGAAGTCGGCGTTCTGCACTCGGGCAACATGAGTCTCGGCGTAAATCTTCTGACGGGACTCGTTAAGAAAGCCGCGAGCATACTCGAGGGTTTTGACGTCGAAATAGTCGAAAAGCACCACAATCAAAAGGTCGACGCACCCAGCGGCACGGCGCTAATGCTCGCAAACGCCGCAAAGGGCGAAACCGACGAAATAGTCGTCGGAAGACACGGAAGCTCGTGCAAGCGCAAGAAAAACGAGATCGGCATAAGCTCGGTGCGCGGCGGCACTATTGTCGGCGAGCACGACGTGATGTTTATCGGCGACGACGAAATAGTCACGATTTCGCACACTGCTCTGTCGCGAAAGCTTTTCGCCGTCGGCGCACTTAAAGCCGCCCTCTATATGGCGGACAAAAAGAGCGGAATGTTCGACATGAACGACGTACTCGGACTGTGATATAAAAACAACATTAAAAAATCGCCGTTTGTTTGAAATGCACTCCGAAAGTTAGACAAACTTTTGGGGTGCATTTCATTACAGCGGCGATTTTTATAATTCCGCAATTATTTTTTATCGGATCTTAAAGCCAAAATTTCAAAGGTCTGAGAGTTGACGGTGAGCGTGACGCCGCTTGAGCAACAAAACAAATAGTGAGCGGCTCCCCACGCAATTCTGCCTCCGTCGACGATTTTTTGCGCCGATTTTATAACGTCCGCGCAATAACCTATAAGCTCCGTCTCGCTTGCAAAGCCGAATTTCTTTTGAAGCTTTTTTTCGAGCTTCGGCGCAATATTCATCAAGTCCGAGTTTTCGAGCAGGGATTTTCTAAACGTCTCCGTCTCGAAATTCTCCCGCTCCTCGACGACCTGTTTTGCCGCCTCGAGAAAGCCGAAGGGGACGTAAACCCTATAGTTTTCCAAAGACATTCCGAATGCGCTTCGCACTCCGCTTCCGTAAGGCATTGTCTTATAAGGAATTTTTTTCTCGTCGAGCTCGGAACTCAGCATACCGCAGTACGCGACCTCCTTTTCGAGGAGAAGACAGAAATCTCCCTCCTCGGCTTTACGAAGTTTCTTCGTGCCGCACATAGGACACCGCTCGCAATCGGTCGCCAAATAGCAGTTCTTGCAATAATTCATGCTTCTTTTACCCGTGAAAAATTGCCGCAGCCGTGCGTTCTCAGAATCTTATGTCGAGAGCGACGGCTTTTCCTGCGGGAAGCGCAAGGTCTGTAACTATGCCGAGTTCGGGATCGAACTTTTCAGTCGCCACCTGTTTGAAACGCTTTGTCCCTGCGGGAAGTTTCAAATCTATGTTTTTGTTCTTTTTGGATTTGAGCTTTACGAGACATACGCCTTTTTTCTTGTCCCAATTCATGGAGACGATCTCTACGCCTGCGCGAGTCGCTATGCCCTCGAGCTGCCCCTTATCGAGACGAGACGGAAGCGCGGGAAGAAGCTTTATGCAGCTTTTCGTAGACTGCACAAGCATTTCCTGGAGCGCGGCGGTAAGTCCCATGTTTGCGACTATGCTGTAGGTTGCCCAAACGTCTATGCCCGTCGTGCCCATGCCACGCCAATCGCTCGAAGCGAGTATAAGGTTGTTCATGGACATAGTCCGTACCATAGCCGTCATTATGTCGAGCACGGCATCGCCTTCGCCGAGACGGGCGAAAACCGAAGCAAACCGCGACATGGTAAGCGAGTTCTGTTTTTCGGAAGAAAGCGAAAGTTTTTTCTTGGCGGTATCTTTAAAGCCCTTGAAAAGCTCGACCTTGCTCTCGTCCACATCGGTCGCGGGATAGACTCCGTAGAACATCGAAGTAGAAGGCGCGGCATAGTTGTCGGCAAATTTCGTATCGATATATTCGCGTATAGTGCCGTCGGCGTTGAACTTATAGGACGGGATGCGCGTAATCATGTCGCGCCATTTTGCAAGCTCGTTTTTATACACGCCCGCAATTTCGCTTCCTTCCACGAGATTTGTGAGCAAATCCCTCGCAACGGCGAAATCGACGGTAGCATTGCGCGCTATATCGAGCTTCCCTTCCCCGTTCTCCATATAGTTTCCTGGCGTCGTATTAGGAGAATAGGACGGGCAGCTGTCGTAATTGCCGTCTCCCCTAACCTTGAAAAATTCCTCGTAGAACATAGCCGTTTCGCGCATAAACGGCAACGCGCGTTCCTTAAGGAACTTCGTATCTTCCGTGTACAGATAGTAATCGTAGAACATACGGCATATCCAACCCGCAACGCCCGTGAAATGAAGCACCGAGCTTTCTATATCGCCGAACACTCCCGTTCCGTGCGCCATTTCGGACGGTATGAGTATACCGCGGCAACCGTAAATTCGGGAAGCGTTCTTTCTGAGGTCGTCTATTACGCTTTCATAATAGTTGAAAACACTCGACAGATACTCGGAAAGCCCGCCTGCGCAGACGTGCGAATAAGTCGTCTGAAGCGCGCCGACAGCCGTTATAGCGCTGTCCTCCGCTTTAAAGTCGCCGCACCACAGTCCGTACGGCGGAAGCGGCAACGCGGAAGGCGAAGATCCTGTTATCATCAGGTATCTACCGTAAGCCCACAACTTTTCGAGAAGCGTATCGGACAGCTCGCCGTTTCTGAACGCTTCGTCGAGAAGTATGTCCGCATACTCGTCGCGCTGAGAACCCTCGAGATCTATGTCCGCGCTCGAAAACTGTTTCGCATGAAGCGGAGTATGCTCCTTTAGAAGTTTTTCGTAGGTGGATTTAACGGACGAAAGCTTTGTGCGGATATTCTTCCATTCCTTTTCTCGCTGGCTTTCGATGAACGGCTTTAAAAGGACTATGACTTTATCCGCGCCTTTTATCGTGATTCCGTTTGCGGGATCGACGCTCTGCCCTCCGCCGTAATAATTTATAAACGCGACCGCACCGAACTCCGTACCGTTGTCGGAGCGAGCGGAAAAATACATGAAATGATTTTCGTATTTTACGTTTATGCCGTCGGGAAGCTTCGATACGGCCGTAGCAGTGCGCGCATTGAATTTATCGTGCATGTCGAGCGAGAACGTCACGTCGATGGATTTCTGACCCGTGCGCGTTATCTCATAGACCAAAACGTCCTGTATGCTTGCGCCGCGGGACACGAAAAGAGTGCGCTCGTACTTTGTGCCGCCGTCTCTGAACGACACGCCGACTTCGCCGTTTTCCATGTTTACATACCTGACGTATTCCTTAGGCGTTTTGTCGATCGGCATTTTTACATGAAAGTCGCAAAGAGGAAGCGGGTAGGCTTTGCGCGGATGATAGCCCTTTTGCATGAGCGCATTCGAGAACACGTTTTCCGCCTCGGCGTAAGAGCCGTCGTCCATTTTTTTGCGAACGTCCTTGAGTTTATCCGCTACGTCCTGAAGCACGCCGACATGACCCTGCCACCAAAGATCTCGGTGGTTTATCATGATTATATCATGTCCCGCGCCGCCGTAAACGCCTGCGCCGACCACACCGTTGCCCGTGGGAAGAGCCTCGCGCCATGTGCTGCCCCACCACGAAGCGGGTCGCGAAAATCTCAGTACATTCTTCGTCTTCTTTGCGATTGCCATACGAACCTCACTTGTTTTTACCTTAATAATTGTAATATTATATCGCCTATATTATATCATTGCAAACGAAAAAAGTCTACTGTAAATCAATACAAAACCGTGAAAAAGTCTTAAAATCAGCCGTTTTGAGGGCAATTATCGGTTGTTTTTAATTCGTCGTACATCTTTTCCGCATCGGCATTACCGCTTAACGCCGCGGCAAACAAAATCTCCGAAGCCTTTTTCGCATCCTTACTTACGCCTATTCCTTTAAGATAGCAATCGGCAAGCTCGCACGACGCCTCTCTGAGACCGACTTTCGCAAGTGCGGAATACAGCTTGAAAGCCGTTTCGCAATCTTTGAAAACAGTATCGTTTTTGCAGAAACGCGCAATCTCCGCCATGGCTTTCGCTCTACTCAGTCCGCGCCCTTTACTTGCCGCTTGTCTGAAATAATAAAACGCTTTACGTTCGTTTTTCTCTACGCCCGCGGCATCGCATCCGTCCCTATACATTTGTCCGAGATAGAGATTGGCTTTCCCGCTCGTTTTCGCCGCATTCATAAACAGTTCGTACGCCGATAAAAGATCTTTTTCCGTGTCCTCTCCGACCAAATATTCGCATTTGCCGCAAAGAATTTCTCCGAGCAACAACTCGGCCTCGGTTTTTCCGTGTTCCGCAGCCCTCTTTATCCACTCTTTTCCTTCTTCGCGTTTACCGAGAAATACGAGACAGAGCTTGCCGAACTCAAGTTCCGCGTCCGCCTCTCCTCTTCCCGCGCTCTCTCTGAGCCCGTATCGATCCGCTATTAACAAAAGCTCGCGTCGCGCATCTTCATCGCCCGAAACCGCACGCATTTTAAGCGAATAATCGATATCGGTCGGCACGCACTTCTTTTCTTCCGCCCAACCGCAACCGCCGCAAGCCCCATATTCCGATTTGAGCTTTTTGATCCACAAATCCGCTTCCATCATTCCTCCGTAAAACCGCATATCTTGTGCGGCATGGAAAAAGGCACGGACAAGCGCCGCGCCTTTGAAAAACTATACCGTTCGCTCCGAATCAAAGCGACGCATTATACTTTAAAACTATGCCCGCACGCAACAGACCGAGATATTCCGGATAATACTGAGAGAACACGGGATCGAGTTCGCTCCATTCCCTCAAGTTGTTGATGTTGGAGTCGGTGCCCGCACGGTGTTCGGTGTACTCGATGTTAAGGCTTGCCGCGCCCTCGATCGTAAGCGTAAACGCGCCGTAACCGTAAGGCAAATGTACGTTAAGAGTCGAGCTTCCGTCATTCTTGACAGTATACACATCGTCACGGTTGTTGTCGAACGAAAGCGACGTTACGGAAGATACGTTTTTAAGCACAAGCGTGATCTCGCTGCGAAGTCCGTCGTACGGCGTAAACGTGTAAACGCTTCCGTCGCCGTTCTTGGTTATCGTGGGTTCCTGCCCGCTTGCAATTATGCTTTTGGCGGTGTCGGTCTTGACATAAGCTTTCTTTTCGTCGCTCCACTCGAATCCGTCGAGACCGCGGGACATATACTTATATGCGATTTGGTCGTGCACCTCTATCGTATTCGTAACGGTCGAACCGCTCTTGCTCCAGACGTAGACAAGCGAGTCGTTGTAGATAGCGTTTCTATAACCGTAGCCGCCTGCAACCGCAGAACCGAAGCCCGCGTTGAAAGACGAGAAAAGAATTATCATGACTACTGATATGACGCAGAGAAGCGCGACGCCCGCATAATTTTTGTAATGCCAAGGAATAGCCTCTTTCGTGACCTCTTTTACGGTCTGCTGTGTGAACTTGCCCTTCTTTGCTCTGTCCTCTATCATTTTCGTAACGGTGCGCTGAACGCGGATTTTTCTCGCGGGAAGCTTGCCGAAAACTCCGTCGAGCACAGGTTGGAGCTGCGTAAAGTAAGGAGCTACGAAGCCTGCGAGAAGAAGCGCGAGCGCCATTATCACAGGCAGATAAACTGCGTTGAGAACGGTCGCCGCGATCATCATTACAGGTATGATCATAGGGACAGTGAAGATCATGGGAATTACATAGAGGAAAAGCTTATCCATAGCCTCGCCCGTCTTTTCACGGTACTTTTCCTTAAAAAGAGTAACCGCAAGCACTACTGCGAGCGCGCCGAGAGCGGTTATCGCAAACAAGTACGAAAGAGCGGGTACCGCAAAGCAAAGAATAGCGCCTATAAGACCCCAAATATAAGCCGTGCCGCGAGCTATGTCCGCAGACTTAATCCCGAGGAGGCGTTTAAACAGCCCGTAGAACCCGAAAGATACGGCAAGCGTCAGTATCAAAGCCGACACGATAAGACCTACGGAAGCATAGCGAAGGCTTGTGAGAGCGTGAATGGGAACCACGCCGAACCCCGCAAGAAGCAATGTTATGAGGAAATACGCGACAAACAACACGGCTATCGTGCATAACATCGTAAGTATCTGAGCCGCTATTCCGAGCGCGAGTTTCGTATTCGAAAAACCGACGTTTTCGTTGTTTTTCGCGCGAAGTACGTTTGCCACGATTATGCCTATCATTAGGGCGAGAATAACCGCGCCCATAGCGTAAGCGACCGCTTTGGGGTAATGCGCCACGCCCATATCGAGATAGCTGAAGTATACGGAATCGGACTCCGATTTAAGCGTTTCGAGATCGAGCGCGCCGTACTGCTCGACATACCGTTCCATCATGGAATACTGTTGTTCGAGCGATCTTTCTTTCACATTTTCGACATTATCGAGACCGGTATGATATATATCCGTGCCGCCGACGTTTGCAAAGTCGAGCGACGTTTTGTCGTCGTAGATTTCAAAGTCGGTGAAGTTGCTCATAACGCCGTAGACGAAATCGGCTACCGAACTTGTGAAAGCTCCGCCGTTTATCCCGGCATAGCTCGACACGAGTTTGGAATTTCCGCTCGACGTCTGGAACATGACAAGCGTCCCCTTGTTGCCGAGATTGTCGAAATTGGCGCCGATCTCCACCCTGTCGTAAATATTATAGAAACCGTCGAATTGATACTTAAACGCATACGCGCCGTACATATGTTCTTCTTCCGCGTCGGTGAACACGAAAACAATATCGTTTTTAAAGGACTTTCCGCTTGCGTTCAGCTCCTTTATAAGCCCGAGCATGGAAGCTACCGCAACGGTATTGTCGCTTGCTCCCGCGCCCTCGGGACGGCTGTCGTAGTGAGCCATGAGCATTACTGCGTCTCCGTAAGCGGTTTCTCCCGCCTCTACCGCAGCTTTCGTGTCGGAACCGGGAATGACCGCGACTATGTTGCGAACTTTCTTGGAAACGACAACGGTATCCTCGAGACTTTCGATTGCGTTCACGGTTTCGGGAGTGAGCGTGCTTTCCTGAACGGTATATGTCGGTTGAGGCACGCCGCCGCTCGTACGGAAATTCACGCTGTAGATCCCGTCGTCGTCGGTATCGCCTTCCGCAAGCAACATTCCGCAGTCGTTGCCGCGAAGCGTGGACGTGATGTAACTACGAACGGTTTGCATATTTGCTTCGTTATGCGAATTATGCGACTCTGCGGCTATTTTTTCGACATGAGCGTTTATCGTGTCGAGATTGCCCTTGAAAGTCTTACTCCCGCCGCCGCCGTAAGTTGCGTCGGCAAAACCCAGCGCGACTGCCGCGACGAGCAATACGCAGAGTATCGGGTAGTATATGCGTTTAAACAGTTTCATTAACAGCTCCTCTTTGGGTACTTCTATTTATACTTAGCTATTTTAACACATTATAAATAAAAATACAAGCATTTTGCCGCCATGAAATGATTTTTTTGCCTCGGCGCGTTTCCTACCTCGAAGCACGGCGACACGTCGTTTCATCGCAGCCGAGCATTCGCGCAAGTCGATAATCTCCGCCCGAAAGCGTCGGGCTGTCCGTAGAAACTATCAGCATATTGTCAAACGCCACCGCTCCCGTGCAGACCACTCGGCAGATACCTATCCTCTGCTTTACGAATTCCTTTGCGAGACAACCGTCCGGGCTTTTGTCCGCAACGTACCCGACCAGTCCGCCGCCTATCTCGTAAACGCCTACTTCGTCGAACAATTCGTCCCTGCGCATAATAAACGCTTCGCCGCACACTTTTTTACCCAACGTCGAAATTGCTATATACATGATTTTCTTTGACCTCCGCAAATCTTATTCATGTAGTCATAATACACAAATATAGTTGACAACGCCTGTCACTTATTATAAAATATTTTTAGTAAAGATATATATTCAAAGGAGAAAAACCATGCAAATGCTCAGAGGTATGTTCGGAATACTTATGACTCTTTTGAACTCGCGCCGTCCCGTCACTCGAAAAAAGCTCGCCGAAAAGTTCGAGATAAGCGAGCGAACGGTATCGCGCTATATAGATGCGATGAGCGCAGACTGCGATATTCCCGTGACCGCATCTTACGGCACGGGAGGCGGATATATGCTTGCCGACAATTACAGACTGCACGAAACTTATTTTACAAAAGACGAGTACGAGCGAGTCCTCGCCTGCCTCGGCGCCGTAGACAAAGAGCTTGACGACGAAATCATGCTTGCCGTGCGCGACAAGTTTTTAAACCTCAAATCCGCCGCAGACGACGAAAAATTTTTCCTAAACGGAGAAAAGCTCGTCATCGACAGCACGGCATGGCATAGTCCCAACGAATACCGTAATACCATATCGGCGATAAGCAAAGCCATAGACGGAACGAATACGGTAGAAATGGATTACATTGACAAGCGCGACAGCCGCACTAAACGCAAGTTCGACCCTTACACCTTGGTCCTCAAGGAAGGGATCTGGTATGTTTACGGCTGGTGCCGCGTGAGAAACGATTTTCGCCTTTTCAAAATCTCACGCATCAAAAGTCTTATCATAACCGACGAGAAGTTTGAACGAAATACGAGCGGCGACGTGCACGAAAAACTAAAAGAACAGTTTATAGACCGCGAAAAAGTAAATATACGTTTGCGGTGCGACAGCGAGGCGCTCTCCGCCGTCGAAGAATGGCTGGGACCGGAAAGCGTAAAAGATGACGCGGACGGAACATATGAAGCCGAAGGCTATGTTTACAGCGAGGACCTGCTTATAAAAAAATTGCTATCCTTAGGCTCTCACGTCAAAGTCATCTCCCCTCCGTATGTCGCGGAAGAATTACTTACGGAAATGAAAAGAGCGGCAAATCTTTACCGCTCGGAATAAAACAATATTTCATTCGCAATAAGAAACTCGGTTCTATTTATACAGGAATTTATATATTCCGCGATAAAGATTCACACGGGAAACGTAAGTTCGCGTCTCCTCGAAAACAATGCCTCTGCCGCTTTCCAACCACAAACGCACATTGCCTTCACCCGCATTGTAAGCGGCATATACGTTATCGCCGAAAAAACGCTCTTTCAAATACGCGAGATAGAAACACCCGAAGCGGATATTGGTTTCGGAATCATACAGATCGTATTCTCTATCGCCGAGCACAGAGGCGCAAAAATCCGCAGTGGAAGGCATCAGTTGCATGAGTCCTTTAGCCCCCGACCGCGACTCGGCAAGCGGATCGAAGCCGCTTTCCGCCAATATGACGGCATACACTTCGCTTTCGTCAAGCCCGTAGCGCGAAGCCTCGCGCTCTACTATGTAAGCGTATTTTTTCGGGAACGCCGAGCGAGCGCCGAAAAAGCACAAAGCCGCCGCAAGAACAATAAGGCAAATAGCGACAATGTACTTATTTTGAAATTCGGTTGTCATGCTTCTATCGGTCATGAAAAAATCACCGACGGGTCTGAAAAATCATTGATTCGCAAGTCGTGCGTAAAGTTCTTTCGCCTCGGCTTCGAGCGATGAGAGTTCTCCGTTTCCGTCAAGAACGTAATCGCTTCTCTTCTCACGCTCGGCGTCGCACATTTGCGCGTTAATAACGGAAAGAGCAGTCTTTTCGTCGACGCCGTCGCGGGAAATCACTCTCTTCAGTCTTATTCTCTCGTCTGCCGAAACCGTGACCACGACGTCCGCCAAGACGTCAAGTCCGCTTTCGAACAGAAGCGGCACCACAAGCACAGCCGTATCGCTTTCGGAAAGCCTCGCAATCTGCCTGCGTATCTCTTCCTCTATGAGCGTCCAAGTAAGTGAGTTCAGCTGTTGAAGCTTTTCTCTATCTGAAAAGACCATGCTTTTGAGGCGTTTGCGGTCGAGTTTGTCGCCGTCTACGCAATTGGGAAACGCCTCTTTAAGGCGCATAAACCCCTCGCTTTCCGCTTCCGTAACTTTACGCGAAACGACGTCGGCGTCGATTATCTTTGCGCCGAGACTTTCCATAGCTTTCCCCGCCGCCGTTTTGCCGCTCGCTATTCCGCCCGTCAGACCTATTATATACGGTTTCACGACAATTTATTACCTCCGAAAGTATTTCATTCGCTTAACAGTCAATCCAACTCTTGCCGACGCCCACGTCAACGGTAAGAGGTACGGAAAGTGAAACGGCGTTTTCCATGCTCTCCTTCAGAATATTTTTTACTATTTCCGTTTCGTCATCTGCGGCTTCGACTATGAGTTCGTCGTGTATCTGAAGGATAAGACGCGATCTCATTCCTTCGAGACGGGCGTGCACGTCTATCATAGCGCGTTTTATTATATCCGCCGCACTGCCTTGAAGCGGCATATTCATGGCTACGCGCTCTCCGAACTTACGCACCTGAAACTGCGAAGAGAAAAGTTCCGGCACCTGCCGTCTGCGTCCCATAAGAGTTTCTGCATAACCGACCTCCTTAGCTCGCCTTACGGAGTCGTCGAGATAACCTTTTACAGACGGGAAATGACGGAAATACTCTTCTATATACTTCTTTGCCTGCGAGCGCGAAATCTTTACGTTCTGCGCGAGGCCGAAATCGCTTATGCCGTAAATTATGCCGAAGTTTACCGCCTTAGCCGCTCTGCGCTGCGACGACGTAACGGCTTCGGGTTCGACGCCGAAAACCTTCGCCGCCGTATAGGTATGAACGTCGTCGCCTCTTTCGTAAGCCGCGCGCAGTATTTCGTCGCCCGAAAAGTGCGCGAGCAGCCGAAGTTCTATCTGCGAGTAGTCCGCCGATACGAGCGTAAACCCGTCGCGAGAGGCGAACAGAGCGCGAAGCCGCTTGCCGCGCTCGTCCCTCACGGGGATATTTTGAAGATTCGGCTCTGCGCTCGAAAGTCTGCCCGTCGCCGTCACGGCTTGACGAAAATCGGTGTGGATTATCCCGTCGCCTCCCGTCAGTTTTTTCAGTCCGACCACATAAGTGGAATTGAGTTTTGTTACCGCCCTGTATGCGAGTATTTTTTCTATTACCGGATGTTTATCCGCAAGCGGCTCGAGAATTTCCGCTCCCGTGGAAAAGCTCTTTCCCTTGCCCGAGTACGGAAGCCCGAGATCTTCAAACAGTACCTTGCCGAGTTGGCGAGGGCTTTTTATGTTGAACTCCCGCCCCGTAAGTTCGAAAATTTCGCGCTCTATTTCTTTTTCCTGCGCAGTATATTCGAGATTCAGTTTGTCGAGCTGTACCGTATCGAGCTTGAATCCAGTCTTTTCCATGTCGCGAAGCACAGCGACAAGCGGCATTTCGAGTTCCGAAAAAACCTTTTCGAGACTTCCTCCTCTCATTTCCTCCGAAAGTTCTTTTTTAAGCGCGAGCATTACACAGGCAGGATATTCGATTTCGAAACCGTGAGCGCCCGCAAGCGCGGCGAACGGCTCGTTCGGCTTCAGTACGTCCGCAACATACTGTGCGAGTTTGATATCCCAAAGCGAAACGGGAGCTATGCCGAGGGGTTCGCAGAAAGCCATAAGCTTTTTCGCGTCGTAAACTATTTTTACTACAGACTCGTTTTCCAAAAGAAGCTTTACCGCGTCTATGCACTGTCCGAGAGAAAGCGCGCATATTTCGTCGAGCCGATCGGAAAACTTCGCTCGGTATTCCGTCCCCGCTTCCGCAGCCAACCAAAGTCCTTTTTCGCCGAACTCCACAGCGACTTCTTTTACGATGTTTTCCGTTACGGACACGAGTTCCGAAAGAGAAGAAAATTCCTTGGTTTCAAAACGAAGCTCGGTCGGTTCCGCTTGCGTTTTATCGCCGTCGTAATCCTTAGAGAATATGTCGGCTCGTTTCAAAAGACTCTTGAAACCGTAGTCTATGAAAAAGGCGCGCACGCCGTCGTCGAACGGAAAAAAGCACGGACATTCCTCCGCTTTTTCCGACATGGGGACGTTCGTGTCTATAGCGGCAAGCATACGCGAAAGATAGGCAAGCTCCCTTCCCTCCTCGAGCTTTTTCCGCATTGCCGCAGAGAGTTTATCGAGATTTTCGTAAATACCGTCGAGCGAACCGTACTCGTCGAGAAGCTGTTTTGCGCCCTTATCGCCTATACCGTTTACGCCAGGTATATTGTCCGAGCCGTCCCCCGCTATCGCCTTGTATTCCACAACCCGAGCCGGAGTCAAGCCGTATTCTTTTTTGAGCTCTTCCTCACCGAGTTCGAGCACGTCGGTTATGCCGCGCTTCGTCATGACGACGCTCGTAGTATCGTCTATAAGCTGGAACGAGTCCCTGTCGCCCGTGACTATATAGGTAAAGCACGACGTGCCGTGCGAGAGCGTACCTATTATGTCGTCCGCTTCGTAACCTTCTTTCTCTACAATCTTTATACGCATGCGAGACAGCATTTCTTTAAGCACGGGAAGCTGAATTGCCAAATCGTCGGGCATTCCTTTACGCGTGGCTTTATATCCGTCGTACATCTTATGCCGAAAGGTAGGCGCGGGCAAATCGAAAGCGACCGCAATATATTTCGGCTTATAATCCTGTATCATGCGTATAAGCATGGTCGCGAATCCGTAAACCGCCTGAACGGGCTTTCCCTGAGCCGTCATAGGCGGCAAGGCATAGAACGCGCGGTTTACGAGCGAGTTTCCGTCGATTATTATAAAATTGTCCCGAGCGCTGTCCTTTTTCATGGTATGACCCCCGTCGCAGTCGTTTTATTTAAGTCGAAACGATGACCGCTTCGGAATATAGTATAGCATAAAACCTTTGCAAAAACAAGTTTTTGCGCATAGCTCGGCAAGCCGATTTAGACTAAAGCGACAAACCGCTGTTTATAAGTTCGTAATACTTTCCCTTTCTTTCGATCAGTTCGTCATGCGTGCCGCACTCGGCGATACTTTTATTATCTATGTAGATTATCTTATCCGCATCGCGAATTGTAGAAAGCCTGTGCGCTATTACGAACGCCGTTCTTCCAGCAAGTGCGAGATTCATGCTTGTTTGGAGGCTCTTTTCCGTTTCGGTATCGATATGGCTCGTCGCCTCGTCGAGAATTATTATCTTCGGATCGGACAGCATGAGACGGGCGAACGATATGAGCTGGCGCTCGCCGCCCGAAAGCGTGTCGGCCTCCTTTATTTCCGTATCGTAACCGTTTTCGAGCCGCAAGATAAACTCCTCCGCGCCGACGCTGCGGGCCGCGCTCTTGCACTCCTCGTCGCTCGCCTCGGGACGGGAAAAGCGTATGTTTTCGAGCACCGACATCCCGAATATAAAGCTGTCCTGCATCATTACACCGACGTTTCTCCGCAGTGAAGAGAGCGTGACTCGGGAGATGTCCGTGCCGTCTATACAGACTCTGCCTCCGCCGAGATTATAAAAGCGCGAAAGCAGGTTGACTATCGTGGTTTTACCCGCGCCGGTCGCGCCCACAATGGCTACGGTCTGTCCCGCTTTTACGTCGAGAGAAAAGTTTTCGAGAACGCTCGTTCCCTCGACATATGAAAAGTTCACGTCATCGAAAGTCACGTCGCCTTTCGTCACTTCGAGAATCTCGGCGTTTTCGCAATCCTTTACGTCGACTTCCGAATCGAGAGTATCGAAGATACGTTCCAGGTTTGTAGTCGCCTCGGTAATCTTTTGGATACGCCCGCAGATACCTCCTATGCTGTCGGAGAAAATTTCCATACACGAATCTATGGCGAGCACTGCTCCGAGAGACATGGGCACGCCGAGTCCCTTGTCAATTATGACGAGCGCGGCAAAGTAAACTATCAGCATACAGATTATTCGAGAGCAAACTTGCGAAAGAGGATTGACAAGTTCGCGAATCGTCGTTGTACGCATGAAAGCCCTGCGGTATTTATCGCAAAGCTCGGTGTGTATATCGCCGTTGAGTTTTTCGCGGTTGAAAGCCTGTATGACGCTGATGCCGTTTATGTCCTCGGCTACGAACGCCGTAAGGTTCGAGTTCTTGCTCTTGTCTACGCTCGCCCGCTTATGAAGGGTTTTGGACAGAAAGAAAATCCCCACAGTCAAAGGAACAAGCGCGGCTGTAACGACAAGAGCGATACGCGCGTCGAGAATAAATGTCGCGCCGAAAGCAAATAGCAACAACAGAACATTGTTTATGAGGTTGGATATGTCGTTCATAAATACGTTCGCCACACCGTCGGTGTAGTTTGTCACGCGAACGAGAATCTTTCCTGAAGGGTGTGAATCGTAGTAGTCGAAGGACAGCTCCATGAGTTTGTCGAACAGATCGCAGCGCAGATCGTATACTATATTATACGCGACGTTCATCGACAGCTTTACAAGCAGTCTTGCCATGACGGCAGTACCCAAAACGGCGACGGCTATGCCTATGAGAATCCACATCGCCCAAACGAGAGCGTTCGGAGCAGGCGTCGTACCCTCGGGAAGCACATAGTTTACTATCAGCATTAGGGCTATGCTCGGCATTGTGCCGAGAACCGCGTATATTATCCCTACGGCTATCATGCCTATCGTCTGCCCCTTATACTTTCCGCAATACTTCAAAAGGCGCTTGAGCATAAACGGCCTGAAACTGTTTTTGACTATTTCGTCCTCAAAGTAAAGGTTTCGTTTCATTATGCGACAACCTCCCCTTCCTGTAGTTTATAAACCTCGGCATAGCGACCGTCAAGCGCCATAAGTTCGCCGAACGTGCCGCGCTCGGCGACGACGCCGTCCTCGAGAAAGATTATCTCGTCGCAATCGGCGACGGCGCTTGCGCGGTGGGTGGCGATTACCGTCGTCTTTCCGCCGCACGCGCGCTTTATGTTTTCGAATATCTTGCGTTCCGTAGTCATATCGAGCGAGCTTGTACAGTCGTCGAGAACGATGACGGGCGCGTCTTTATAGACGGCACGCGCAATGGAGACGCGCTGTTTCTGTCCGCCGCTCAGCCCGAAGCCCTTTTCGCCTACTACGGTGTCGTATCCGTCCGGCATTTTAAGCGCGAACTCGTCTACTTCCGCAATCATGCCGCACTCGCGAATGCGGCTCTCTTCGCCGTGCGGGTCGTAAAATGCAATATTGGAAGCAATGGTATTCGAGAACAGGAACACTTCCTGCATTCCGAACGAGAACGCCCGCACTATTTCGCCCTTTTCATACTCCTTATACGGCTTGCCGTCTATGAGAATCTCGCCGCCGTCTATGGGGATAAACGACTGCATGACTTTTAAAAGCACGCTCTTGCCGCTGCCTGTTCTGCCCATTACCCCCACTTTCTTGCCGTATGGCAGCGAGAGCGAAACGCCTCCGAGTATCTTGTTTTCGCCGCCCGAAACGGTGACGTTTTTAAGCTCGATGTTCGGACGGGCGGAAACCTTTTCACTCCCGTATCCGTCGAGGGTGTCGTCGTGTTTGTCGAGAAAGCCGAACAGCCGCTTGCCGCTGACGTTGCAACGCTGAAGGTCGGCGAGCAGGAACGAGATGTTCATGAACCTGAACGACATCGACTGCGCGTAAGAGACGTAGCTTACGCACTCGCCCGTCGTGAGCGAGAAGGTCACGCCGAGATATATTGTAACCGCCGCCGTCAACAGGAACAGCGCTGAAATCGCCCCCTGATACAAAAACTCGTACTTTGATTCCGTTTTAACGGCATCTCTGTATGCCCCGTCGAGCTCGCCGTGCTTTTTATCGAAATAGCTCCTGCGCAATTTTTCCCGCGCATACGACTTAATGGTGCGTATTCCGTAAATGCTCTCCTGTATCGCCGTATTCAGAGTCGAGCGTTTTTCCCACATAGCGTCGTATACCTTTTCGCTTCGACGCATATAGAATACCGTCATTACGGAAAAGATCGTTCCTATGATTATCGGCACGGACAGCGAAATCCAATTCATTCGCACAAGAAAAATTACCGCCATTACTATAGAAGTGACCGCTTCCAAAAGAAAAGGTATTATATATGCGAATATGTCCTTTACTTCGACGGGATCGCTGTTTGCTATGGTTATCAGTTCTCCCGACGAATATTCACGCAAAAGTTTGTTACCGCTGCCATGTATCTTATCGAGAGCCGCACGGCGAAGTTTGAAGTCCCCGGGAAGGCATATTCCGTGCAGAAGCACCCACTTGAGATAGAATGTCGCAAAGCCCACAGCCATGAGCGCGAGAAATACTCCGCCGAGAACACCGAAAATCTTATAGTATTCGTCGGTGCCGAATCCGTCTATCAAAAAAGCGAGTATACTCGAATTCTGTTCGGGACTTGCTCCGAGCAGCGGATTGAGCACTCTGTCGACTATAAGCGACAGCACTTGAGGTATGAGCATCCAAACCGCAGTATTCACAAGTCCGCAAAATATGGCGAACACATATGCGGGCGCGTACTCCTTAAAATACGGTATGGCTTTTCTTAATACTTTCAAAATAGTTCTCCCTTCTTTCTGTTTACCTTTCAAAGTGCAAACAAAAAGACTCGATTGCTCAAGTCCCTACTGCGTCTATATAGATTTTGACTCGACTAATCGAGCTCTCGAGACAAGGCGCACAGAGACAATGAATAAATTTTTATAAACGATATTCCGATTAAAAGCACGTTGTTCATTTGTCTCGCCTCCTTGTCGTAATATTTACATATAATATACCGCAAATACAGCTGAAAAGGCAAGCGATTCACATCTTTTTTTATAATTTTTTTTGAAAATCTTGTTTCATTCGCTTGTCAAATGAATTAAATTATGCTATTCTATTACTCGTGACCGACAAAAGTCGGTGCGCGTCCTCACCTCTTATGCCGAAGTGGTGGAATGGCAGACGCGCCGGACTCAAAATCCGGTGGTAGCGATACCGTGTGGGTTCGAGTCCCACCTTCGGCACCAACAAAAACGAAGAGTGAACTCGCAATCCGGCGGTAGCGATACCGTGTGAGACCAAAGTCCCACCTTCGGCACCAACTAAATTACCTATATGCGGTCGTGGTGGAATTGGCAGACACGCAAGACTAAGGATCTTGTGGGCGACCATGCAGGTTCAAGTCCTGTCGACCGCACCAAGCAAAAAGCCGTGATTTGTTGCCCAAATCGGGGCTTTTTTCGTACCTTTTTTGCGTTTTCTGCCCATTCGGTTAATTTCGAAGTAGTCTTGCGAGCTACTTTTTCGAGGCGTTTTTTCACAATGTCAACGGCGATTTCAGAGCCTTATCGAACTCCGATTGAATAAAGTCGTCATTGAGCTTTATGTAGTGTTTTTTTGTAGTGGTAATAGTGCTATGCCCGAGCCATGCTTGAATAATACTCTCGGGTATTCCCATTTCTTCGCACCGAGTCGCGAACGTCGCACGACAACTCTTTATAGTAAAATCGGGTATACCGCCGCTTTTGCAGAGCTTTGTAAAATTAGCTGTCACATAGTCTGGCTTAAAATCGAATAATCGGACTTCGGGCTTACACCACTCGAATTGAAGCAAAGCGTCTTTAAGTTCGGGAAACATCTTGACAACGCGCTTCGAAGTTTTTGTCTTAAGCACCGTCGTCAACTCGTTTTTCAAATTCACTTGTTGCTCGACATAAATCTCGTTATTATCGAAATCAATATTTTTCCGAAGCAATCCCAAAGCTTCATTACGTCTTAAGCCCGCATAAAGCACGACTTTTATGTACGTTTCGAGCGGGTGACAGCGAAGAAGTCGCAAAAGACGTTTTTCTTCCAAACGCGTAAGAGCTCTCTCCTCTCCGCATCGTACTTCGGTTTTTTGAAACCGACAGTCGCGTCCTTGTCCGTTAGTTCGTTGTTATATGCCGAGCGAAGAGCCGCAATCAACATATTCGACACAGCCAACTTTTGACGAGACGACGAAACCGAAGCGACGAGAGCTTGCAAATTCATAAGCTTGAAGTCCTCGAGCGGGAGATTAAAATCTGTCTTTTGAAAGACGTGTTTTCTCATTATTCCGCAATCGTTTTTATATACCGTCTCGCGCACGTTCGGTTTATGCTCGTTCTCGAGCCATACCGAAAGCCATTCGAACAACGTACATCGCTTTTTCCGAGGCTCCGGGGACTTTCCCACAGCCATTCCGCCACGGGCGAACAATTCGAGAAGCCTGTCGAACTTTTCGTTAAGCTCTTTGACCTCGTTTATTAAACTTTGCTCGAGCTCCGTCATAGAACCCCCCTATCAATCGAAAAGGAAAGACAGTTGACGTTTGCCGCCAACAGTGAAAGAAGAACCGTTATTCGAGATTTTGACATTTTCGCCGCGCC
>CAJUGC010000015.1 GCA_910585955.1 uncultured Christensenella sp. | reverse complement strand
CGTGGGAAGTCTACCCACGCTTATCCCAAGACTTAATCTTATTTACTTTTGTGCAAATAAAAAGCGTTTCGAGTAACCCTCGGAACGTTTTTTTTTAATAATTTTACAAATAAGGGCGCGAACGCGGCGGCGCAAGTCGCAACAACAGTTCTAAGGCTCCCCTTAGCAAGGGGAGCTGTCGCCGACAGGCGACTGAGGGGATTGTTTTCTCGTTCTCTTTCTTTATCTTTTCACTCTTGCCGAGAAATCTTTTCCGAATATACCCGCTACCCGTACAAAAGCCTTGACAAAATACGGTTAAAGTGTTAAACTTGAAAAGCTCAAAAGATTATGCGCGGTTTTCGGACGGAAGGCTTTTATAGCTCCGTCCTTAATCGGTATATAGGTAGGGAGCTGGATAAGGAAGGCTTAATGGATTTCAAACATAATGCAATCGAATTCGAACGAAACTTTCTTTCCGCGCACGCCATGCACAGCGAGGACACGAAAGGAAGACTTCGCTATATCGAGCCTTGCGAGCTTCGGACGGAGTTCCAACGCGACAGGGACAGAATTATTCATTGTAAAGCCTTTCGTCGTCTTAAACACAAGACGCAAGTCTTTCTTGCGCCGGAGGGCGACTACTACCGCACAAGACTTACGCATACCCTCGAAGTGAGCCAAATAGCGCGCACCATAGCTTTCGCTCTGCGTTTAAACGGCGATCTCTGCGAAGCGATCGCACTCGGACACGATCTCGGGCATACGCCGTTCGGTCATGCGGGCGAGCGGGCGCTGTCTCGGCATCTTCACTTTAAGCATAACGAACATTCTCTGAGAGTAGCGGACGTTCTCGAAAGCGACGGAAGAGGACTCAATCTCACTTACGAAGTCCGCGACGGCATACTAAACCACACTACTGCGGGCAAGCCGAGCACGCTCGAGGGCGAAGTGGTGCGGTGGAGCGACAAGATAGCTTACATAAATCACGATATCGACGACGCTTTGAGAGGCGGAGTTATCGCTTCCGAGGATATTCCGCGCCGCTATGTCGAAGCGTTCGGTTCTACGCACGGCAAGCGTATCGATACGATGATAATGGATATAATAAATAACAGTTACGAAGCCTCACGCGTCGAACCGAGCGCATCTATGAAAGAGGACATTATGGGACTCAGAATGTTCTTGTTCGAGCGGGTATACACGGCAGGCGTTGCCAAGAGCGAAGAGGAGAAAGCCGAGAGCATGATCGAATATCTGTTCGATTACTATGAGGCTCATTCGGACAAATTGCCCTTCGGCTGTATCGAAGCCGCCGAAGGCGACAAAAAACAAGCCGCCGCGGATTTCGTTGCGTCCATGAGCGACACATACGCAATTCGCGTATTCGAGGAACTTGCCGTTCCGCGCGGTTGGTCCGCGCAGTAATACGACGACATAAAACGGAGGACAAGCAGGAAGAAGCAGTTGGACGATTTCAAAGAGTTTATCGACGAGCTTTTGGCAAAGACGGACATAGTGCAAGTTGTTTCGCGCTATGTGCCGCTCAAGGCAAAGGGCAACAGATATTGGGGCTGTTGTCCGTTTCATCATGAAAAAGATCCGTCGTTTTCGGTCGAGACCGTCAAACAGTTCTACCATTGCTTCGGCTGTAAGGAGAGCGGTAACGCGATAACATTCGTTCAGAAAATGGAGAGCATAGACTTCATGGACGCCGTGCGCATACTTGCCGAAGCCGCTCACATGGAGATACCGACTTTTAAAGGTTCGGGCAGAAATCTCGCCGCCGAACGAGAAAAGAAAAAGCGTCTGTGCAAGTTGATGAAAGAAGCCGCGCGGCACTACTTCGACAACCTTTCGCTTCCGCAGGCAAAAACGGCAATAGAGTATCTCGAAAAGCGCGGGATAGACAGAAAGCTCGTAGTAAAATTCGGACTCGGTTACAGCGTCGGCGGCGGCGAGATAATAGAATACCTCGAGTCGAAAGGTTATACGAAAGCCGAGATGCTTGACGCGGGGCTAATAGCGCAGCGTGCCGATTCGTATTACGACGTGTTCTACGGCAGAGTAATGTATCCGATAATCGACAACTTCGGCGACGTCGTCGCTTTCGGCGGCAGGACGCTCAAGCCCGACTACGAATATGCGAAATACAGAAATTCGTCGCAGACCCTTATATTCGATAAGTCGCGAAACATATACGGTATAAATCTTTTGAAAAAGCGCAAACAGCAGGGACGTATCGACAGCGTGATAATGACGGAAGGCTATATGGACGTCATAGCTCTTCATAAGGGCGGCTTTGATACGGCGGTCGCTTCTATGGGCACTGCGCTCACCGTATATCAGGCAAAGCTCTTAAAGAACTATGCAAACAGGGTCTACATAAGCTATGACGGCGACGCGGCGGGACAAAAGGCGACGCTCCACGGGCTGGATATTCTTGCGGACGCGGGGCTGTCGGTGCGAGTCGTCGAGCTTCCGGACGGACTCGATCCGGACGATATGATCCAAAAGCGCGGAGAAAAGGCGTATCAAAAGCTGCTTGACGAAGCGTGCACGCTTCCCGCGTTCAAGATAAAGACGCTTAAAAAGGCGTACGACCTCACCGATCCGGAGGGCAAATCGAAATTTGCGGTCGAGGCGATAAACGTGATTCGCAAGTTGCCAAATCCCGTAGAGCAGGAAGAGTACATCAATCTCGTGCAGTCGTATACGGGCTATAGCAAGCAAGTGCTTATGAAGCAGGCGGAACTGTCATTTTCGGACGAGCGCTTTGTCGAAGTCGAAAAGAAAACGCCTTCCGCGCCCGCAGTCGCAACGGATACGTTAAGCGGCGGAGAGGAGAAAGCGGCGGTGTTCGTTCTTGCTTCGCTCGCGGCGGATATGCCGTACGCAAGATTCGAGGAAAGCGCGGACTTTCTTCCCGAGGACGGCGCGTACAGAGAGCTGTACGAGGCTATGCACAAAGACTTCCTCGAAAGCGGTAAAGTATACATGAACAGTCTGTTTTCGGTGCTTAACGACGAGGGAAAGGATCTTCTCGCACGGCTGTCGGGATACGAGTTCCTCGACGGCGACGGCACGGACAAGTACAACGATTGCGTGCGCTCGCTCAAAATTCGCCGTCTCGAAAGAGAAGTGGAACGTCTTAAGTCTCAAAGCGCGGATCTCGATATAGCCGCTCAACTCGATGCGGCAAAAGAGATAAAACGTCTTATGAAAAAGCTTAACGACGTCAAGAGCGACAGACGGTAACGAAGGAGTATTATGGCAGATATTTCGAACGAAAAAATAGAAAAAGCGTATAAAGCTCTCATAGCCGCCGCAAAGCGTCGCGACGGTAAACTTTCCTATGACGAGATAGGAGAGAAACTCGTGCTCGATTGCGAGGCGAGCGCCGAACAAATGGAAGATGTGCTCCGCCGTCTCGAAGAGGACGACGGCGTGGAGATAGTCCGCCGCGACAAACGAGTGGTATTGACCGACGAGATAAACAAGGAAGTTCGCCGTCTTATAGGGATAGGCAAACAGCGCGGCAAACTCACTTACGACGAGATAGGCGAAAAACTCGTGCCCGTATACGAAGCGAGCGCGGAGCAAATGGAAGAAGTGTTCGCAATACTTACGGCGGAAGGCATTTCCGTAAGCATGGTGGACGACAAAACGTCCGAGTCGTTTGAAAAGATAGTCGCCGAAATCTCGGTGGACGATCCCGTAAAGGTATATTTAAAGGACATCGGCAGGGTTCCGTTGCTCGGAAGCGACGAGGAAACCGAGCTTGCGAAACGCATGATAGACGGCGACGAAGAGGCAAAACGCCGTCTGTCGGAGTCCAATCTCCGTCTCGTGGTTTCGATAGCCAAGCGCTATGTCGGGCGCGGTATGCAGTTCCTCGATTTAATACAGGAAGGGAACATGGGACTCATGAAAGCGGTCGAAAAGTTCGACTATACTAAGGGCTTTAGATTTTCGACCTATGCGACTTGGTGGATACGGCAGGCGATAACCCGCGCGATTGCCGACCAGGCTCGCACGATAAGACTTCCCGTCCATATGGTCGAAACGATAAACAAGCTTACTCGCACGAGCCGCTTACTCGTTCAGCGTTTGGGCAGAGACCCGACCGACGCGGAAATAGCGGAGGAAATGAAGATAAGCGAGGACAGAGTACGCGAGATACGCCGCATAGCTCTCGATCCCGTGTCTCTCGAAACTCCCGTGGGCGAAGAGGACGACAGTCATATCGGCGACTTCATTATGGACGAAAAGA
This sequence comes from uncultured Christensenella sp., assembly GCA_910585955.1. Classification (GTDB taxonomy): domain Bacteria; phylum Bacillota; class Clostridia; order Christensenellales; family Pumilibacteraceae; genus MGBC157735. Next base: position 38,895 of record CAJUGC010000015.1, on the reverse strand, counting down.
CGCTTACGCCTCAGGAAGCGGCGGCGTTCGCGATACTGAAGGAGCAGCTGATAAGCATACTCGACACGCTCACCCCTCGCGAAGAGATGGTCATTCGTATGCGATACGGGCTTGACGACGGGCACCCGCGCACTCTCGAGGAAGTGGGAAAGGCGTTCGGCGTTACTCGAGAAAGAATACGGCAGATAGAGGCTAAAGCCCTGCGAAAACTCCGTCATCCGTCCCGCAGCAGGAAACTGCGCGACTACGTTGACGCATAGAAGCGAAACTCTCCCCGAAGAAAAAAAGGAATTTATATTATGTCGGAAAAAGACGAAATTGTGTTAAGAGAAAGCGAAACGGAAGAACATCGCAGAGCGATGATCGACAGGGAAATCAAACGCCTGATTCGCATAGGCAAACAGCGCGGAAAACTCACCTACGACGAAGTGGGCGAGCGTCTCGTGCCCGTCTGCGAAGCTACCGCGGAGGAAATGGACGAGGTTTTCAAGATTCTCGAAAAAGAAAACATCGAGATCATCTATGCGCAGGAGGAGCTTAAAAACGACGCGCTCGAAAGACTCGTTTCCGAAGCGGCGGCGGACGATCCCGTAAAAGTGTATTTAAAGGACATAGGAAAAGTGCCGCTTCTCGGAAGCGACGAGGAAATAGAACTTGCGAGACTTGTGCTCGACGGCAACGAAGAGGCAAAGCGCCGTCTTTCCGAATCGAACTTAAGACTTGTCGTTTCCGTGGCAAAGCGTTATGTGGGCAGGGGACTGCCTTTTCTCGACCTCATACAGGAAGGGAACATGGGACTCATGAAAGCCGTCGAAAAGTTCGACTATACAAAGGGTTTCCGCTTTTCGACCTACGCGACCTGGTGGATACGTCAGGCGATAACGCGTGCCGTCGCCGACCAGGCTCGCACGATAAGAATACCCGTGCATATGGGAGAGATGATAAATAAGGAAAAGCACGCGGCGCAGAAGCTCGAACAGCAGCTCGGTCGCACGCCGAGCACCGACGAGATAGCCAAGGAAATGAATATCACGGAAGACAGGGTGCGCGAAATTCAGCGCGTAGCCCGCACGCCTCTTCCGTGGGACACCCCGGTCGGAGACGACGACGATAGCCATCTCGGCGACTTTATTGCCGATGAAAACACGGCTACGCCGCAGGACGCGGCGTCGTACGCGCTGTTGAGACAACAACTCATAGATACGTTGAATACGCTCGACCCTCGCGAAGAAATGGTACTTCGCCGCCGTTACGGTCTTGACGACGGCAGACCGCGTACCCTCGAAGACGTAGGCAAGGAGTTCGGCGTAACGCGTGAGCGCGTGCGTCAGATAGAGTCCAAGGCGCTTCGCAAGCTCCGCCATCCGTCGCGCAGCAAACGTCTGAAGGATTATGTAGACCAGTGAGAAGACTTGAAGCGGCGCTCGAGCTGTTGCCGAGCGGAGTGGTTCTTGCGGATATCGGCTGCGATCACGGGAAGCTGTGTTTCGATGCTCTCGAAACACGCAAGGCGACGAAGGTCTACGCCTGCGACATAAGCGCGCCCTCGCTCGAAAAGGCGCGGAAAGCCTTAAAGGGACTGAACGCCGAGTTCGTCTGTTGCGACGGACTCGAAAAAGTGCCTAAAGGATATACGGCGGTGTCTGTTTGCGGCATGGGCGGGGAGAGCATGCTCGGTATTTTGGAGGGCTACGACGGCGACGCGACGCTTGTGCTTCAGCCGCAATCGCACGCTTTCGATGTGAGAAAAACTCTCACGCAAAACGGCTTTCGTCTCGACGAGGAAATAATCGCTTTCGAACGGAACAGATACTATCCAGTAATGCGTTTCGTGCGCGGCGAGGGAAAGCTCGACGAACTGCAACTTCTATTCGGACTTCATGCGTACGAGCCGACGGCGGAGCTTGCGAAAATGGCGGAAAAAATAAAAAAAGAACATTCGACTTATCCCGAAAACGAGCGCTCGCGAAGGATGATCTTTGCCGCCGAAAGGGTGTTGTCAAACGTAAAATAACTGTTATAAGGAGAGTATAATATGATAGATTTGAAAGCGATACTCGAATATCAGGAAGCGGATATAAGATTGCGCAAGATGCAGGATTCGATTGAAAAGAGCGAAGCGCAGCGCCGCGGCAAGCAAGCAAAGATAGAGTTCGACGCGGCTAAAAAACGCGTGGACGACAGCGAAGCGCAGGCGGGCGAAATCCTCGATTTTATCAAGAACGCGGACGAAACGGCCGATAAAGCTCGGTCGGTCGTCTCCGAATACAAGGAAAAGATCGACGAAAAAATGAGCGCGGAAGAGAGAAAAACCATACGCGCCGAACTCGAAGCTTTAAAGGCAAAACTTTCGGAGAGCGAAAAACGCGTAGACTCTAAGCTGAAAAGAGCAAGCAAAGTGGTTGACGAATCGCGCGAGTCGCAAGCGCGCGCAAAGAAAATGCGCGATGTTTTTCTCAAAGAAAAGGAAGCGTACGATAAGCTAAAAAAGAGCAAAGAGCCGGAAATAGCGGAACTTAAAAAACAGCTCGCGCTCCTTCGCGAAAAGGTCGATCCCCAACTCGTCAAACAGTACGACGAGCTTTCCGCCGATCGCAAGATTCCCGCATTCGTAGACGCGTTTAAAAGCGAGAGCGGGACATACTCATGTCGCGGTTGCGGACTTCAGCTTTCACAAGCCGACAACGGAAAACTCGAACGCGACGGTATTTGCCGTTGCGGAAACTGCCGCAGAATAATTTACAACAGGAAAAAGAATTAGCCGTTCGTCTCGATTTTTTTTCCGTTCGTAATTTGTCGAAGCGGTTTGCCCGATATAAAATGTAGAAAGTCCCGAGTCTATTGAATTCGGGATTTTCTTTTGCTATAATGCGCGTGTCGAAACAAGGCACGCGCTTTTGTTTTTTGTGGGGTGCTTTAAAAAGCTGTTGCCGAGCTTTTAAGGGTATAAAAATTATAACGGAGGTTATGAATGAAAAAGACAAGACTGTTGATAGCGTTACTGCTCGCCGTCTGCGTTGGCGTGGGAACGCTCTGCTTTGCGGGTTGCAAAGACACGGATCCGCCCGAGGAAAAGGCTTTGCCCGAATTCGTCGCCGTGGACAAGACGAATTGGGATAAAGAGGTGACGTTCGGGGAGCGAAAGTTCAAGCTAAGGATTACGCTTGAAAGCGAAAACAAGCTTACTCTTGCCGCGACCTGCACGGGAAAAGCGGCTACTGGCGGCGGTCCGGGCGGACCGGGCGGAATGCCGTTTTCTGCGACTGCCGTCGCGGAGGGAGAAACCGAGGAGGAGACCGAAACCGAAGAGGATCTTAAAAAATTCGACTTTACATACGGCGGCACTTGGAGCGAAGAAAAAGGTTGGGGCTACACCTTTAAATTCGACGACGAGGCGAAAACCGAAACAAAAGTAAATTACGATAAGGTGACGGGCAGACACGAGTTTTTCTATACGATGACTCCCACCGTCGACGGTAAAAAAGCGGAGAGCACCGTTCAGTTCCAGGCGACCGATTCGGATTACAGAAAGACGCTGGATGCGAATTATGTGATTTACGAGGAGCGCACTGCGGAATATATGTTCCACGGCGGCGGCTTCGACAGCATGACGGGAAACAAGAAGGAAGCGAGAATCTATCTTTTGCCCGAAGGTAAGGTGGTCTGCTACAGCGAAAGCGGCAGCTCGCTTACCTACAGCAACAAGGGTTCGTGGAGCGTTGATGCCGCAAGGCACGAACTTGCGCTCAACGTAAACGGTACCGACTGCGCTACGTCGTATTGCGATACTGCGGGCAAGGAAGGCTATCGCGCGACATACAGCGGCATGGACTGCTATTGCTCTTTATCCGACGGCTTCCATTGGGGCGGTTATACGGCGGAAGATTTCGACGGCAAATCGCTTCTGTTGCTAAACGGTTCGTACAGCGCGATGATGGGCGGGGCGCAGGCTTGCACTCTGTCGTTCACGGACAAAAATACCGCGATTTTCCGCAATCCGTCGGGAATGGTGTTCTCGGTGCCGTATACGAAGGACGGAGACGTCTATAAGTTCACGGTTGACGGAACCGAATATGCGACGGAAAAGAACGGCAACGATTATTCCGTTACCGTTAAAATAAAGGTTCAGAACGGACCTTTCGGAACGTCGGAAATGACCGTGCCTATGAGCGGTTCGGCGGCATAAGGAGAGATGATTATGGAAGAAACCAAGGTCAGGGAACGGGCGGCGCAGCTCAAAAAAATCGGCAAAATCGCAAGGATAGTCTCGCTTGTCGCGGCAATAGTCGTTGCGGTGCTGTTTGTGCTCTTTTGCCTCATGCCGGCGACCAATCTCAAAACCGACAGCGGCAAGTACATAAACGGCTACAATTATTACGGATGGCAGCTCATATTTCTCGGATGCGGATATCCGCCCGTGCCTATTCTGTATCTGTTCGAGCCGGCAGGTTCGGCTGCGGGAGATTTCGTCCCGGGAACATACGATTTCGGATTTAACGTAATAACATTTCTCGGGCTTATTATTCCCATAATAGCCATAGTTGTCTGTTCGATACTGTACGGCAAGCAGAAGAACAGAGGTAAGGCGATTTGCGAATTCGTAATGGCAGGCTCGGTGCTTTTCGGAGGTATAGTGCTTGTTTGCTGCGGCGTGCTTTCTACTACCGTGGCGACCGATCTCGGAGCGGGAGTCGGCTTTAAAAAGCAATATCTGATGCCCGCAATCGAGGCGGGCACCTATAAGACGCTCGCGTATCCGATTATATTGTTCGTCATAAGCCTCTTTACGGCGCTTATAAAGGCGGCAAACGGCGCGTTTCTTCTCTATCAAAAGTCTTATGTTTCCAAAAACAGAACTGTTTTGACGGGCAATTAAATAAGGAGATTAAAAATGGACAAAACCAAAAAGAAATGGATAACCTTGATATCGATAATCGTCGGCGTTGTTCTTGCGCTTATGATCGTCGCTACAAGCGTAATGTATTCGATGAAGGAATACATGGACACATTCCTCGGCTCCGGCGAGAGAATAGTCACCGATACGGGCGAGGGGCTTGACGGGAAATATATAGATTTCGAAGCCGATTCGGCTGTCGAATCCCGCGACGCCGCTCAGAAAGTCACGCAAGAGACTGCCGAGGAAGGCATAGTGCTTCTCAAAAACGATAACAACACGCTTCCCATGGAAAAGACGACGAAAGTTACTATCCTCGGCTATTACAGCTGGCACAACAACATGGCGGGCGGCGAAGATCCTTCTACGACTGCGGGCGCGGTATCGCTTGCTCAGGGCATAGAAAACTACTTCGACACCAACGACGCCGTCAAGGCGCTGTATGCAAACGTCCGAGGCGACTTTGCGTCGGCGTCCGCAGGGCTCGATTCGGCTAAGTCGACGTTTGCCGAGTACGACACCGCAATAATCACGTTCAAGCGCAACAGCGGCGAGGGCAACGACCAAGTTATGGATTCGGGCGCGTCGGAATATCATCGTACGGGACTTTCGCTCAGCAATGTCGAGCTCGAACTTATCGATTACGCTTGCACTAACTTCAATAAGGTAATAATAGTCATAAATGCGGCAAACACGATGGAACTCGGTTTCCTCGATCCGAACGATCCCAACTACAAGACGCCGGGACAGTATACCGATCCGTACAGCGGAAAGACCTATAACTTCTCCAAGATAGTCGCAGGTCTTTGGGCCGGTTGCGTAGGTTCTCAGGGCGGTACGGCCCTTGCCCGCATCCTCTGCGGCGAGGTCAATCCCTCGGGACACACGCCCGATATTTACGCTCGCGTGCTTCGCGACGATCCCACATATGTAAACTTCGGTAACTTCGAATACACCAACGGCGCTATGCTTAACTCTTATGCTACGTCGACGTTCTTCGTCGAATATGAAGAGGGCATCTACATCGGCTATCGCTATTACGAGACGGCGGCGGCTGAAGCGGCAAAGGGCAACTATGCCGGTTACGATTACGACAAAGCCGTCGTATATCCGTTCGGCTACGGACTTTCCTATACGAAGTTCAAGTACGAGTATGCGGGAGAGCCTACTTACGACGACAAGACCGAAACTTATACGTTCAACGTAAAGGTAAGTAACGTCGGCACGGCAGACGGCAAGGGCGTAGCTCAGATCTATGTAAACGTACCTTACGAGAAAGGTCAGGTAGAAAAGGCACATGTAGTGCTCGGCGGCTTTGCAAAGACCGATGTCTTGAAGGCCGGCACGGGTACCGAGACGGTCACGATCGAGATAAAGAGAGATTATTTCTCGTCGTACGATTATACGGGCGAAAAGGCATATCTCTTGGATGAGGGCGACTATAAGTTCTATCTCGCAAGCGACGAACTCGGCAGCCACAGCTGGACGGAAGTGGACGCGCTTACGGGCGAAGAGAAAACCGCGAGACTTTGGACGGATACTTTAAGCAAGAAAATCGTCTACAGCGGCAAAAACAAGCGCACGAGCGACCTTATTACGGCAACCAACGTAATGGACGACGAGACCAACTACAAGTTCAAGAAATACGGCGACGGCTCTACGGGCGACGGATTCATTCACGATTTCACTCGTTCCGATTTCAAGGGCTCGTTCCCGACGGCTCCCACGGGTCAAGACTATGTAGTTACAGACGAAAGAGCAAAGAAGCAGATAGCAAAATACGACGTATGGGCAGACGAAAACCAGAATATAAAGGATATGCCCGAAACGAATACCGATAAGACGAGTTATACGCTTGCCGATATGCGCGGTGTAGACTTCGACGATCCGAAGTGGGACGATTACATCAACCAGTTTACGATCGATTCCATGGTCTATATGTTCTCTAACGGCGGTTGGAACGAAATGAACGACGACGAGAACGGCGTTCCCAAGAGCTACGACGCAGACAGCCCTTACGGTTTCTATGCAGGTCAGCTTCAGTGGAAAGAACGCAATGTCTGGTACTGCGGCGCGCCCATGCTTGCGGCGACGTACAACACCGAGCTTGCCCGCAGAGTAGGCGAAGCGTTCGGCGAGGAGGCTTGGCAGCAAAAGCAGAAGGACGGCGCGCCCGTGACCGGTCTTTACGGTTTCGGAATGAACCAGCACCGCAGCGCGTTCGGCGGCAGAAACTACGAGTATTACAGCGAAGACCCCGTGCTTTGCGGTAAAATAGGCGCGGCGGAAGCCGAAGGCGCGTCCGAAAAGGGACTTATCGTATTCATGAAGCACTACGTCATGAACGATCAGGAACTCAACCGTCAGAAGAACGGTTACTGCTCTTGGGTCAACGAACAGGCTTTCCGCGAGACTTACCTTCGTGCATGGGAAATATACATGAAGGAAGCGAAAATGACCGTTAATTACTACGGCACGAACGAAGAAGGCAAGTACGAGATGACAAGCAAAAAAATGTCTGCGGCTACGGGTATAATGACTTGCTACAACCGTATCGGCGGTACATACGGCGGCGCTTCCGTATCCATAAACGGAATACTGAGAGCGGAATGGGGCTTCACCGGTACGGTGCTCACCGACGCGGGCGGCGAACCCAATACCTACATGACGACCGACCTTGCGCTCAGAAGAGGACAGAACCTTACGCTTACGAACAACGGTACGAACGGTCTGTACGACAAGGAAAGCCCTACGGCAGTTACTTGGCTCAAGAGTTCTACTAAGTACCTTCTCTATAACAAGGCGAACTCCAACTGCGTAATGAACATAGCTCCGGGCGCTACATTCTACTACACGATGTCGCCTTGGCAGATAGGTCTGATCGTAGCTTGGGTGGTAGTCGGACTGCTTGCGGCAGGAGCGATCGTTGTAATCGTTCTCATTCTTAAAGATGTGATCGAATTTAAGGAAAAAACGGCGAAGGCAAAACAAACGGACGAATACGATCTTTAATAACGGAATATAACGGCGCGGCAAGCGTCTCGGACGAAAGGACGGGACGCTTGTCTTTTTCGTTTTTTCGGTTTTAAGGTGTAACATTTTGGATTTATGTCGAAAAAAATCATCTTGTTGTCCCCGTTTTTGTTCGTTTCGTCCCGTTCTTCTTGCCTTTCGTCACTTAATGGGTTATAATACCGTGAGAGAAGGAGGGGAATGAATGTATACGCTCGTAAAAGAATTTTTTATCATAATATACGATACGGCGTTTATTCTGCAAATTTTGAGCGTTGCCGTAGCCTGTACTTTGGTATTTCGCAAAAGAGATAAAACCGCGCCGAGCGCGAGGGAGATAATCTTCGAATCTCTGAGGATAATTTCGGTTTTCGCTCTTATGACGGCGATCGACTTGTTGTCGTTTATCGTCGCAAGGTATTTCCGTCCGCTTACGGGACAGGGAGTATGGATAGCGATAGTCGGAGGCATAGCGCTGTACGTCTTGTGCTATTGTAAGTTTTCGCGTCTTACGAAATTCGTACTTGCGCTCGAGATGTTTGCCCTAAGCGTAATAGTCGCGCAATTCGGTACGGAAATCGGAAATTTGATAGCTCAAAATATAGACGGATTTCCCATAGTCATAACGAAAATAGGGTCGGATATACTTATAATATTTTTTGCGGCTCTCATGCGCAGATATAACCTGTCGAGATGCAAAACGGGCATCGTCCACGCTCTCCAGAACATAATCGGTTGCGGCGTGACGACATTCATAGTAATATTCCACGATATTTTAAGGATACAGGTCGGAATAGACAGAGAGGCGTCTTTATTTATGTCCGCATTGCTTTTCGGTCTGTATGTAGTCAATCTCGCGACCTATTTCGCGACCTATTTTTTGTGCAGGGAACGCACTCAGACGCTCAATCTTCAGGCGGAGATAATGAAGAGAACGGAAGCGGAGGAACTGCTTGCCGTGTCCCGTCGCAATCTCGAAGAGCTACGCGAGATACGGCACGATATCAAAAACCAATATTCCTATATGCGTAATATGATCGCAGAAAAAAAGTACAAGGAGCTTGACGCGTATTTCGAGGAAGTTACGGGAACTTTCGCACAGACTTTCCTTGCCGACGACGACTGCGGAAACGACGTCGTGAATTCCATAATGAAACTTGCGCGTATAAAAGCGGAATCGAGCGGCGTAGGCATCGAGATGAAACTCGCCGTGCCTCACGAGCTGCCTTTCAGAGAGAGCGATCTGTGCAGTCTGTTTACAAATATTATAGACAATTCCATCGAAGCTTGCGTGTTTGAAAAGATTCCCGACGCTTCCGTGGAGGTTACGCTCGGAATAAACGGGGATTATATGATACTCGTAGTGAGCAATCCCACGCGCAAGACTTCGGAGTGGCTTACCAATCATGCCGCTACCGATAAAAAAGATAAGAAAGCTCACGGTTACGGCATGAAAATAGTAAAAAAACTCGCGTCGCGATACAACGGTCATTTCGGAATATCCATAGAGAACGGCTGTTTCGTTTCGGAACTCGCTCTCGACCTGTGCGCGGAAGGGGGGGGGAATACATGAGTAAAAAAATAAAAGTCGCTGTCTGCGACGACGAGCGGAACGCTCTCGATATTGTTTAGGCGTCATTGAAAAAAATATTTTCGTCACACGCCGTGGACGTACAGGTCGATTTGTTTGCGACGGCGAAGATGCTTTTCGCTCGGATCGACACTTTGGAGTACGATCTGTTGTTTCTCGATATAAATATGCCGGACATCGACGGAATAACTCTCGGCAAGAAGATCGCCGAGATCGGCGCGGGTACGGACATCGTGTTTGTTTCGAGCAATCTCGACAGAGTGTTCGATACGTTTGAAGCGCAACCTTTCGGCTTTGTTCGCAAGAGCAATTTCATGCAAGATCTGTCCGGCGTCGTCGAAAGATATGTCGAACAGAAAATCGCGGGCAAAGACGGAACGCTCGTGGAATTTAAGGAAAACAGCGGGATATTTACGCTTGACGCGGACGAGATCGAGTATATAGAATGTTTTCGGAATATGCAGATTATGCACCTTAGCGGCGGACGCGAGAAAAAAATACGTCTTACTATGGACGTTTTGGAAAGCAAGCTTTCCGCTTATGATTTTATTCGAATACATAAAGGATATTTGGTGAACTGCGCCTGTATCAAACGAATAGACAGGGAATCTCTGACGCTGAAGTCCTCCGTGGTTTTGCCTGTCGGACGCTCGCGTCATAAAGCCGTGCTTGACGCATATCTGAAATATGCACGAATTCACGGAATTTCGTTTATAGGCTGACTTTTTACTCTCGGTTATAAAAAAGGTTGCTTGCGCAACCTTTTTCTTATCCCCGTTTTTACTGCTTATTATCGTTTTCTCTTATTTCCACTCGCCGTATTTTGTCCGAAATGGTTTTCGGCAACCTTTCGACGAATTCGACTATTCTCGGATACTTATACGGAGCCGTCGTGTGCTTTACATGGTCCTGAAGTTCCTTTTTAAGTTCTTCGCTCGGGAAGTAGTTGCGCGCGAGCACGATTGTCGCCTTTATGACCTGACCGCGAACGTCGTCGGGGACGGCGGTGATAGCACATTCGAGGACCGCGGGGTGTTCCATAAGCGCGCTTTCGACCTCGAACGGTCCTATGCGGTAGCCGCTGCTTTTGATAATGTCGTCATCGCGTCCGACAAACCAACAGAAGCCGTCCTCGTCCATGTAAGCGACGTCCCCCGTGTGGTAGTAGCCGTCTTTCCATACGCTCCTTATGCCGCCGCTTTCGGTGACGTAACCGACGAGCAGACCTATCTGACCGTCGCGCTTTTTCATGCAGATCTCACCCTCTTTGCCGAGTTCTACGGGCTTGGAATTTTCGTCGAGCAAAACTATTTCGTAAAGAGGAGAGGGGCGACCCATCGAGCCGGGGTGCGGAGTCATGAACGGGAAAGTGCCGAGACACAGAACGGTTTCGGTCTGCCCGAAACCTTCGTAAATCGGTTTGCCGAGCTTGTCCATTATCTGCTTGTAAACTTCCGGGTTTAACGCTTCGCCCGCCGTCGTATAGTGCTCTATGGCGGAGAGGTCGAATTTCGTCAGATCTTCTTTGATGAGGAAGCGGTACATCGTAGGCGGCGCGCAAAGCGACGTGACCTTGTATTTTTCGAGCAGAGGAAGGAGATCGAGCGGAGTGTATCTGCCGTAGTAGTCGTATGCGAACACCGCGCAGCCCGCTATCCATTCGCCGTAAATTTTGCCCCAACTCGCTTTTGCCCAACCGGTATCGGCGGCGGTAAAGTGCAGTCCCCCGTCTTTACACTTGTGCCAGCAAAAAGCAGTCAACATATGAGCGAGAGGGTAGGAATAGTCGTGCGAAACCATTTTCGGCATACCCGTAGTTCCCGAAGTAAAGTATGCGATCATTCTGTCGCTCGTTTTGTTGTCTATGTCGAAAACCGTTTTGTCCTCGGGCGCGTCTTTGTAGAACTCGTAAAAGTCCCTCGAAAAATCGGTCTTTCCGATCGTAAGCACGAGTTTGACCGTAGGGCACTTCGGCAGAGCTTCTTTGACGTAGTCGGCAACGCCCTTCGCCGTGACGCATACAACGGCTTTGACGTCCGCAAAATTACAGCGGTAGATGATGTCCTTGTATGTCAACTGCGCCGTGGCGGGAATGGCTATCGCGCCTAACTTGTGCAACGCGACGATAGTATACCAATATTCGTATCTCGACATCAGCATTACAAGCACGCTGTCGCCTTTGCGAATACCCGCTCTGTACAGTGCGTTCGCAATGCGGTTGGAATTTTCCGAAACGTCCTTAAAAGAAATTATATGCTCCTCGCCGCTGTCGTTGCACCATACTAGCGCCGTCTTATTCGGTTCGAGTTTGGCGTATTCGTCCACTATGTCTCTACCGAAGTTGAAGTCGTCGGGGGTGTTTACACGGTAATTTTTTGCAAGATCGTCGTAGTCTTTGAATTCCGTCTTGCTTGCGTATCTGTCGAGAAAATTCATGATTCCTCCCAAAGAAAAACTTTCATATATAATAGCACATTCTTCTTTGAAAAGCAAATCATTTTGCCCCCGTCTAATAAAACGGTTGACATTTTCGAAGGTAAGGCATAAAATAAACTTACAAGCGCTTATTCTTATGCCGTTCTGCGAATTTGCGCGGTCGGCATAAAGCATATAAGGAGAACCCTCATGAAAATAAAAAAAGCAGTCATACCTTGCGGCGGACTCGGAACTCGCTTTCTGCCGATCACGAAAGCCGTTCCCAAAGAGATACTGCCCGTAGTCGATACTCCCGTGCTTGCGTACATCGTAAACGAGGCGATCGACAGCGGCATTACCGATATAATGATAGTTCTTCCCGAAGGTAAAGCGGCTATACGAGAATATTTTGCTCCGAATAAAAAGCTCGAGGACGCGCTCGAAAAGTCGGGTAAATTCGAACTTCTCGAAGTTGTGAAAAATACTTACGGAAGGGCGAATATAGTGTTCGGTTTGCAAGAAAAACCGCTCGGCAGCGCAGACGCGGTTCGTAAGGCAAAGAGCTTTACGGGCAGCGAGCCGTTTTGCCTTGCTTGGGGCGACGATCTCATAGTTTCGGAAAAGCCCGTTATGGGACAGCTTGCCGTCGCCTACGAAAAGTGCGGAAAGAGTATTATAGGCGTGCAGACTTGGAAGGGCGACGACATTGTCCGCTATGGAGTGGCGGACGTAAGCGAAGGTAACGGCAGACTTTACTCTTGTAAAGGTATTGTCGAAAAACCTCCGATAGATAAATTGCCGTCGCGCCTTGCCGCTCTCGGAAGATATGTTCTCACGCCCGATGTTTACGAATATATCGAACGAACCGAGGCGGGTAAGGGCGGAGAGCTTCAACTTACGGATACTTTGAACATGATGGCGGCGGACGGCAATATGTGCGTCTACGATTTCGAGGGCAAGCGATACGACATGGGTGATAAGTTCGGCTCGGTTCAAGCTATAGTCGAGACGGCTCTCAAATCTTCGTTTGCCAAGCAAATGAAGGAATATCTTAAATCTCTCGTCTCAAAATTTTAACCTTATAAAAAGGCTCCCATTGAGCTTAGGGGAGCTGTCTGCGTAGCAGACGAGGGAATTGTCCTTATCTATAATTTCTACTTATAGCAAAACAAAAGATAGCTTATCGCCGCGTTTTAAACGCGGTTTTTTTGTGTCGCAAATGTGGAAAAAACAAACAAAAATGTGATAAAATCGAAAAAAAGATACGAAATGACTTGACAAAAAAGTGCGGGGGGGGTATACTGAATATAATTATAGCTCGCTTTAATCTTTTTAGCTGATAAAGCATTAAAAGATTAAAGTAAGCGGCTTATTCGCGTTACATACATTGTTTGGCTGAGTTTGGCGGGTAAAGTTGCGGGCGTCTCTCCGAAATGCTTTTTGGTAGGGTAGCATAGGGAACAGAGAACGCCCTTTTTGCGCATAATTCGTAAAAACAGGCTGTAAGGTTCATACTAAGGACGGTTGTGTTTGCTTCGATTTCGCCGCTCGGCGACGAGAGCGTCGCGGACAACCTAAAAAGTTGTAATTATTTTGCGTTTCGTTCGTAAGGATCGGGGCGTAAGATAAAATAAAGTTTTTTGATGGAGGTCAAAAACATGAAGAAGTTTAGGCACATATCGGTTGTCGTACTGACGCTCATAATGACGGCAGTAATGGCAATCGGCGTTGCGGCTTGCGATAGTTGCGGTCAATCAGGCTATGACATCGAAAAGCGCGCGCGTACGGGTTGGAAGGACGAAAAGGTTTATACCTACAATTCCTATACCACGGCAATTCCCTCGCTTTGGAATGAACTTGCGAGTACGGACGGCGGTGACAGAGATATTATGGACTTTCTCAACAGTTCGTTCTTCGAATTCGACTTCGAGTTCGATGAAAGCGGCGAGGTGGTTTCGGGCGGTTTCGAAGTGGAATATTCGGCGGCGACAAAGCTCGAGGACGCGACCGCCGATTATAAAGGCAAGTACGGTATACCCGAGGACGATGAAGAAGGTCACAGAGCATGGCGCATTACGCTTCGCGACGACCTTAAGTGGGATGACGGCACGGCTATCACCGCAGGCGATTTCGTATACACGATGGAGAAGCAGCTCAACGGAAAATATCTGTTCGATCAGGCTGCCAACTATTGGAACGGCAACTATATTCTTCACAATGCGCAAAACTATTTCTATGAAGGAAGAACGGTATGGCTCGACGCCAATACTCCGTATGGCGGATATACAACCGACATGGATGATAAACTGATATTCAGTTTGGGCAGTGCCGCAGAAAACGAAAAGAAATACGAAAGTTCCGTATGCGCGTTGAGAAATATCCTTGTCGAATATCAATATATAGGCGCAAAATGGACCGCGGCTCAAGTTGCGGGATGTCTTATTAACGATTTTGGAGCTGAAACGACGTCCGAGGCGATTCTTGCTCTCGAAGGAAAGACTTTGGCTCAAATCAAGGCGGATGCGACGCTTAAGGCAACATGGGATGCCGTCTATGCTTGCTGGGTAGATAACCCCGCAACAGAAACGCTTAATTTCTTCCTTACACATTACACTTATGATGAAATGGAATTTGACGAAGTCGGAATCGTTGCCGAGTCCGATACAAAGCTTGTAGTAATATACGATAACGCAAATCTTTCGCCTATCAATGCAGACGGCAGTCTCAATTACCAAGCGGCTTACTATTTCTCGGGACTTCCGCTTGTCAAGAAAGATCTTTGGGAAAAACTCGAAGTTGAGCCTGCGAACGGTTCTACTGTTTACACCACGAACTACAATGCGTTGACCGTTGCAAACAGCGCAAGCTGGGGACCGTATAAACTTTCCAACTATCAGGCGGGTACGACTTATACTCTTTCGAGAAACGATAAGTGGTACGGTTACGGAATGGATAAGTACGACGATCAGTATCAGACTGATAACATTGTCGTAAGGCAGATCGCGGAATGGAACACCGCATGGCAGGCGTTCCAAAAAGGCGAGTTCAGCGTAGTCAGCATCGATACGACCATAGCCGACGAGTTCAGAAATTCGAAGCGTGCGTACTATACTCCCACTTCGGGCGTCGCAACGTACTTCTTGCAATGCAACGAAGATGCGCTCACGAAAGAGAAGGGTAACGCGCTTCTTAAATACAAGGATTTCAGAAAAGCATTTTCTCTTGCGCTCGATCGTGCCGAGTATTGCCAAAAGCTTACGACAAGCTCCATTCCTTCGCTCGGACTTTACAACGATCTTATTTACTACGACGTAGCCAACGGCGGCGTATACCGTCACGAAACGGCGGCTAAAGAGGTTCTTCTTTCCACTTACGGCGCAGAAAAGCAGACTGACGGCAAATGGAAAGTCGGTACGCAGATCTATGACGACATCGATGATGCAATGGATGCCCTTACAGGCTATAACCTCGATCTTGCAAAACAGCTCTTCACTTCTGCATACAATGACGCAAAAGAGGCGGGCGACATCGATGAGAACGGAAAAGTAACGATCCGTTACGGCGGTACCGAAAACAACGAGAACATGAAGAAAGAAATCAACTTCATGAACGACGCTCTCGCGACCGCAACGGTAGGAACTCCTCTCGAAGGAAAAATAACCGTCGAGTTCTATGAATTCAATGCCGCAAATTGGATAGACGATTTCCGTTATAACGGTATGTACGATATAGCAAGCGCGTATGTTTCCGGCGGCGCTTGGAACCCGTATTACTCGCTTCAGATTTATCTTCTCGATTCGCAGCGTCTCACGATCGGTTGGGACACTTCCGCAGAAATGCTCGAGTTTACCGTTCCCGCGGGCGGCGAGGGACAGCCGGCAATTACCGATAAGCTCAGTCTTGTCGATTGGTTTTACTGTCTCAACGGACTGACGGGTTGCAAGTATAATATATCGCTTTATCCCACCGACAGCAAGCTTGCTCTTACAGCGGCTTTGGAGGGAGCTATACTCGAGAGCTATACAAGCATTCCCGTAAACAGCATGACGTCTTCTTCGCTTATGTCCTATAAGTGCGAATACATTACGTATGAGTACAACACGTTTATGTCTTACGGCGGAGTGAGATATATGTCCTACAACTTCGACGATACCGAATGGACAGAATGGGTAAAAGCGCACAAGGGTACGCTCGATTACAGATTCTGATTCGAGTAGTCTCGAATATGTAAAATAATTCAAAAGGTGGCGGGGGCGGTCTTAAAGCCCCCTCCGCCATACTTTTTTATTTTCAACCTTGCAAATAAGAGGATAAACGACTATGTATATGTTCAAATATATACTGAAGAGAATAGGGCTTATGCTGATGACGTTTTGCATAATAATGCTTATCTGCTTCGTCCTCATAAAGCTTTTGCCTATTCCCATAAATACGACTATCGGACAGGACAGCGAAATCCTTAAAGAAAGATTACGCGCAAGGGGATATTACGATCCGATTCTTGTCCAACTGTTTAACTATGTAAAGAGAATTTTCACGGAAGGAGATTTCGGAATCGGAGTAAATATGCCGGGATATATCAATGCGCCCGTATGGGACGCATTCGTTTCGCGTCTTCCGCCTACGGTGCTCATAAACGTGTATTCTTCGCTCATCGGCGTGCCTATAGGGCTCGGTCTCGGTATCTTTGCCGCGCTCAAAAAGAATAAGTGGCAGGATCATGTAATTTCTACGGGCGTTATGCTCCTTATATCCGTTCCGTCCATAGTTTACGCTTTCCTTATTCAGTACATTTTCTGTTTTAAACTCGATTGGTTCCCGATCATGATGGAGACCGGCACCGATTACTTTACTTGGGCGATGTTCCGAAGCATGATGCCGGCTACGCTTTCGCTCAGCCTCGGTTCGATTGCGGGTTATGCGAGAGGTACGCGCGCCGAGCTTACCGAAGTGCTCACAAGCGAATTTATGCTACTTGCGAGAACAAAAGGTCTCACGAGAGGACAGGCGACTTTAAGGCACGCGCTGAGAAATTCCATGGTTCCGATATTCCCGTCCATACTTTCGGAATTTGTCGCAGTCCTTTCCGGCTCGATGATAATCGAAAATATCTTTGCGATCCCCGGCGTCGGAATGTTGTACTTGACCTCGATACGAGTGCTCGACTACGATTTCTTTATGCTCTTGTCGGGCTTCTACTGTCTCGTCGGGCTTACGGCGGGCATAGTCGTCGATATAAGCTACGGCTTTATCGACCCGAGAATAAGAATGGGGGCGAGATAACATGAAAGACAAGAATTTCGATATTAAGAATATACCCGCCGAACATTTTGAATTTGCTTCGGACAGAGATATTTCTCACGATAAAAAGCTTTCTACGAAACCCGTCGGCTACTTTAAAGACGCTTTTCGCAGATTTTGTAAGAATAAAGGTTCGGTTGTTGCGGCGATAATAATAATCATTTTGGTGTTATTTGCGATAATAGCTCCGTTTTGTACGCCGTATACGGTTTCCTACTCGGACGAGTATTTTGCTTATGCGCTTCCTAAAAACGGATGGTTTGCTTCTACGAATTTTTGGGACGGTTGCAGCAAGATTTCCGTGAACGAAACTACTTTCAACGAATATTATTATGCGGGAGCGGAAACGGGACGTTATTCGATAAAAAATCAGGAATATACTAAAAAAGGCGACTTATATACTTTCCGCTTGGACAGTTATGAGGTAAACGGATGCGTATATAAAAACGTAAGCGATGCAGAATACAAGAATATTCAGAAATACCAGAACGAAACGGGTATACAGGTTCTTTATCCGATAGTGCCTGTGTCGAAGCGACCGAAATATCCGCAGGTACAGAAAAAGCTCGGGAGTTATTATTACGAAACCAAATTGCTCGGCGGAAACGTCATAGCGCCCGTACTCGAAGGCGGAAAACTCAAACTCATATATGCAACACATAAGGTCGGGGAATCGCGCCGTGACGAGTATGATTCGAAGAGAATTGCGGGCGACGGCGAAAAAGGTGTGGAATACGAGTATGCAGTTCGCAACGATACGAATTGGGAAGTTCGCATAAACTGCTACGAGTATTATGTTTACAATCATACTTATGTCTTAAAGGACGGAATAAAAAAGCCGTCGTTCCTGTTCGGAACTACGAGCACTGGACAGGATATATTCACCTGTCTTGCGATAGGCGCACGTTTTTCATTCTTGTTTGCAATAGCCGTCGCCGTCGTTAACCTTATAGTCGGCGCCATTTACGGCTCTATCGAGGGGTATTACGGCGGAAAAACCGATATTATAATGGAAAGAATTTCGGATATACTTTCTGCCGTTCCGTCCATGATCGTAATCACTCTTTTGAAATTGCATATGGGAGGAAGCGGGCACATTCTTGTACTGTTCTTGGCGTTCTTCCTGACGGGGTGGATAGGCATGGCGGGTACGACTCGAATGCAATTCTATCGGTACAAGAACCAAGAATATGTGCTTGCGGCTCGCACGCTCGGCGCGCGCGACAGGCGGCTGATGTTCAAACACATTTTCCCGAACGCACTCGGTACGCTCGTCACGAGTTGCGCGCTCATAATTCCGAGTATGATTTTCTCGGAAACGAGTCTTTCCTATCTCGGAATAATAGATCTCACGTCGGGCAACCTTACAAGCGTAGGTACTCTTCTTGCGAATGGGCAGGCGTATTTGACTTCTTATCCGCATATCATACTGTTTCCGTCGCTGTTCCTTTCGCTTCTCATGCTGTCGTTCAACCTGTTCGGCAACGGACTTCGCGACGCGTTCAACCCGAGCTTGCGCGGTACGGAGGGCTGAGTCATGGAAAACATCGAAAATAAAAGCGTTGTGATAAAGGATAAACCCGATCCCAAAGGCAGGCAGGTGAAGCTTGCCGTCGACAACCTGAAGATCTCCTTTCGTACGGACGGCGGTCTCGTTCAGGCAGTGCGCGACATCAGCTTCGACCTCTATAAGGGCGAAACGCTCGCGATAGTCGGCGAATCGGGCTCGGGCAAATCGGTCACGAACCGCGCCGTCATGGGCATTCTTGCCGGCAACGCCGTAAAAGAGGGCGGCGAGATTATCTATGACGGACAGGATCTTATGAAGATATCCGAAGAGGAGTTCCATAAGATACGCGGCGACAAAATAGCTATGATCTTCCAGGATCCCATGTCGAGCTTGAACCCCATAATGCGCGTCGGCAAACAGCTCACCGAAGCCATGATCTTGAAGGGCAGACTGTCGAGTAAGCAATCGCGCAACGATTTCAATGCCACGCTTGCCGAGGTCAATAGGTGCATGGACGCGGCAAAGGGAGAAAGCCTTACAAGCGAGCAGAAAGCCGACCATAGGGCAAAGTGCAAGAACTTCGACAAGTTCGAGTATAAACATCTCGATCTCGAAAACGCCTACAACAAGGCGCACGAGGCGGCTACGGACGCTCTTACGGAGCTCGACGACATTCTTTTCCGCATAGAAAAGAACGCCTATGCAAACCTTCGCCGAGACATAAGCGAGGCGCTTAAATTTGCCGAGCGCAGTTTCGACAAGTACGTCGTTTGCGCACGTGCGCAGGAGCTTAAGGACGAAATAGCGGCGGTAAAAACCATAATACGCGTTCCCGCCGTGAAGAAGTTTACGAACTTTATGCTCAGACTTTTCAACCGTGCCGAGGGCAAGGAGCTTTCCGCCGACTTCGAAACGGCGGGAAAACATCTCGAAAAAATCAAGGAGATACTTTCCGAAGCCGTGGCGTTTGTAAAGCCCAACTTCTTTGCAATGGGATACTTTGTCACGTTTTCGGGCGGACAGCCCCTTCCCGATATGCCGCTCGACGAACTCAATAAGTTCCTTCGCAAATATCTCGACGACAATTTCATGCTGTCGTTCCGAGCCGTCGCAGAGGAGGGCGTAAGATTTTCGCACGCCCGTTCGCTTGCGAATAAGCGCGAAGCGATTGCGGAGATAAACGGACTTTTGCACGTGTTCACACGCGAGCCTATCGAAAAGTACGAGGCAAAAGTTGCGAGCAAGCAGCTGTTTAAAGCCGTGGAGAAGGCTATAGACCGCCTCGAGGTCGTTAAGGACAACATCTCGTATACGTTCGAGTCCGGACTGAGGTCTGCGCTTGCCGCCTATTTCAACGGCATAAAGCTCAATAGGAAAGAGGAAAAACGCTACGAAAAGCAGATGAGAAGTTACGAGCGCAAAGTCTCGTCGGGCAAAAAACTCGACTACGAAGTTCGCGCAAAAAAACTCGTCGATCTCGACGCGGCGCGCGAGGACGTAGTCCACGTACTGCTTCGTCTCAAGGCTCGCTACGAAAGCGATCTTTCCGCCGTCGCTCCCGATTTTGCCGAGCGCACGGTCGACATAATCGACTATCTCAAGGAAAAGGCGTCGGGCGTCGTCTATAAGGTCACGCGCAGTATGGCGAAGATACGCGCGCTCAAGCTTTTGAAAGAGGTCGGCATACCCGATCCCGCCAAGCGCCTCAAACAGTATCCGTTCGAGTTTTCCGGCGGTATGCGTCAGCGCATCGTCATAGCGATAGCGCTCTCGGCAGACCCCGATATACTCATTTGCGACGAGCCTACGACCGCACTCGACGTCACCATTCAGTCGCAGATACTCGAACTCATAAACCGCGTCAAAAAGGAACGTCAGCTTTCCGTCATATTCATTACGCACGACTTGGGCGTCGTTGCGAACATGGCGGACAGAGTCGCCGTCATGTATGCGGGTAAAATCGTCGAGATAGGCACGGCAAACGACGTGTTCTATTCGCCGGCGCACCCGTACACGTGGGCGCTTCTGTCCTCGATGCCCGACCTCGACACGAAGGAAAAGCTCGAGGCAATCCCCGGCACTCCGCCGAATATGATTTTCCCGCCCAAGGGCGACGCGTTTGCGGAACGCAACAAGTACGCGATGAAGATAGACTTCGAGCGCCAACCGCCCATGTTCGAGATAAGCGACACTCACTATGCGGCGACCTGGCTGCTGCATCCGTCCGCGCCTAAGGTCGAACCGCCCAAATCGGTTACGGACAGAATAGCCCGCATGAAAGCGGCAAATGCGAGGAGGCAGGACAATGAATAGTGAAGAGCTTAATGTCGTTTCCGACGAAAACGAAAAAAAAGACGACGTACTTCTTAAGGTCGATCATCTTTGTCAATACTTCAAAATAGGACCGGGGCAGGAGCTTAAGGCGGTCGACGACGTGAGCTTCGACGTCAAACGCGGCGAGGTGTTCGGTCTTGTCGGCGAAAGCGGCTGCGGAAAGACGACGACGGGACGCTCCATAATCCGTCTCTACGACATTACGGGCGGCAGCGTCTATTTCGGCGGTCAGCGTATCTGTGCCGGTATACGCTCGTATAAGGACGCCGTAAATGCGGCTAAAGCCGAGTACAACCGTACGGTAAAGGAAATAAAAGCCAAGGTTGCCGAAGACAAGAAAAACGGCATGAGCGATATGCGCCGCGAGTACCGCGAGGCTTTGGACGACGCGGAAGATAAGCTTCACGAGGTCGTGACGAGAGAGACCGCGAACATTCGTTCGGCAAGGGAAGACCACAAGCGTTGCAACAAGAATTATGCCGAAGCGATGTGCGCGGCGGTCAGGGACAAGTACGAGCCGCTCATTGCCGCCGAAACCGACGAGGCAAAAAGGGCGGCACTCGAAAAGAAATACAAAAAAGAGCTTCGTCTCGCAAAGAAAGACCGCATTATGAACAAAATGCAGATGATCTTTCAGGACCCTATCGCAAGTCTCAATCCCCGTATGACGGTGCGCGAGATAATCGCAGAGGGGCTCATAATCCGCGGAATAAAGGACAAGGCATACATCGACGAGCAGGTATATAAAATGCTCGACCTCGTGGGTCTCGTGCCCGAGCATGCGGGGCGCTATCCGCATGAGTTCTCGGGCGGTCAGCGTCAGCGTATCGGCATAGCCCGCGCCATTGTCTTGAACCCCGAGCTCATAATCGCGGACGAACCGATTTCCGCGCTCGACGTGTCCATTCAGGCGCAGGTCATAAATCTTTTGAACTCTCTTCGCGAAAAGCTCGGACTTACGATCCTTTTCATAGCACACGACTTGTCCGTCGTCAAGTACTTTTCGGACAGAATAGGCGTCATGTATTTCGGTAAACTCGTCGAGCTTGCCACGAGCGACGAACTGTTCGCTCACCCGCTTCATCCGTACACGCGCTCGCTCCTGTCCGCCATTCCGCTTCCCGATCCCGACTACGAGAAGGGAAGAAAGCGTATCGTCTACAATCCCGTCGCAGAGCACGACTATTCCGCGGAAGGTCCGACAATGCGCGAAATAACGCCCGGACACTTTATACGTTGCAACACTGCGGAGTTTGAAAAGTATAAAGCGGAAATCGAGGAGATCGAACGCGCAAAGAAAGAAAAGGCGGCGACGGCAAAGGAGAAAGATTCCGAAGAGCAAGCGCCAATAGAGGAGTCTGCTTCGGAATCTGCTGAGGAGAAGCCGAAAAAGGCGGCGACAAAAAAGACCGCAAAACCTGCGGAAGGTAAGAAAAAATCTCCGGCAAAGAAGACGAATAAATGAAAGGTTGGTTGAAAGCTCTGCTGCAATATTCGATAACGACGGCGATAGGCGTATCTGTCGCCGTTATTATCATGGCAGTAAAGGGGTTGTTCGGCGGCGTAGAACTCGAACCACAAGAAATGTACAAGATATTGTGCGACGCGTTTTTTGTGCCCGGCGTAATAATAGGCGGTGTGGGACTCATAGTTTTCGCAAGTCACGGCGGCGTGTTCGATATGCTCGGCTTTTCCGTCAGATTGTTTTTCGACCTATTCAGACGTGACGTCACAAAGCGTAAATACAGGGACTTTTACGAATACAAAGAGGCAAAAAAAGACAAACAGCGTTCGAGCATACTGTTCCTGTTATTAGTCGGTGTTGCTTTCATAGCAGTTTCTATCGTCTTTCTCGTGCTTTACTATCATTCTTGATCGGCGGCGCATAACTTACAGATAGGCGAAAAAATTTCTCTTAAATTCGTAAAAAGGTATTTACTTTTCAACATTTTTGTGATAGAATGAACGTAAGCTCGCAGTTAAGGAGGATACTTTCGATGAACAAGATTGTTACGCTCTCCAGACAGTTCGGAAGCGGCGGAGCGGAAATAGGCAAGAAGCTTGCCGAAGCGCTCGGCGTGCCTTGCTACGATAAACACGTCATACAGCAGGCGGCGGAAAAGAGCGGCATATCTAAGGAACATTTCGAGCGCGCCGACGAAAAGCGCACGAACAGTTTTCTGTTTTCGATTGCGGCGGCGCATTACGGCGGAACGGCTGTGCCTATACAGCTCGAGGACATCATTACCGACGACAGGCTGTTTATATACACGGCTCAGACTATAAAGGAAATGGCGAAAGTGCCGTGTCTCATTGTCGGACGCTGTGCCGACGACATATTGCGCGACGAAGAAAATCTCATTCGCATAT
The DNA here is from genome assembly GCA_910585955.1 of uncultured Christensenella sp. Classification (GTDB taxonomy): domain Bacteria; phylum Bacillota; class Clostridia; order Christensenellales; family Pumilibacteraceae; genus MGBC157735. Next base: position 15,468 of record CAJUGC010000015.1, on the reverse strand, counting down.
TCGTCTATGCCGACATGGACGCTCGCGTAAAGCGCATATGCGAGCTGTACGATCTCACCGAAAAAGCGGCGGCGACTCTTATCAAAAAGACCGACAAACGCCGCGCCAACTATTACAATTTTTATACCTCTCGCACCTGGGGCGAAGCGGCGAACTATGATATCTGTATCAATTCTACCCGCCTCGGGATCGACGGAACAGTCAATGCGCTCCACGGTTTCATAACCGAATGTAAACAATAAAACGTAGAGACAATGGAATATACGGCAGTTCGTAACTATCCTGCCGAGCTTAAAGCAAAAACAAAACTAAGGAATAGGGCACGGAGAAAATTCGTGCCGATGCGTCCTTAGCGGCGCATTTTTTTATTTGATATGGAAAGATATTCGGAAATCAAAATCAAAAATCCACGAGAAATAGTGTTGTTGCGCGTACGGCAAGTGCGCTTTCTGTGATTATCATCTCGACAAAAGCAAGGACGAGACGGCGAATTACGAACTGAATAAAGCGGTCCTCGGGCGTGTCACAGGTAAGTACGGCGAACTCGAGGTCATTAACAGCGGCTCTGTTTTCGAGCTGGATGAGGCGACCGTGAGGCTTATAAAGGCATTGTGCAGTGAAAAGCATATATCTGCGCTTCACTTCGAGTCTCATTACATATATGCAAATCGCATAGAAACGCTTAGAGAATATTTCGACCAAACACGGCTGAAAATGAAACTCGGTCTCGAGACGTTTGATTATGATTTACGCGAAAACGTGTTGAAAAAAGGTATACCCGATTTCTCGCCCGAAATCATATCGAGACATTTCGACGAAGCTAATTTCCTGTTCGGCATAAGCGGGCAGACTCGGCTATTGTCATCTACGTCTTTACGTCGCTTCTCGATACGCCGATAATATATCTTGCACGACTAATCGACGAGCGGCGAAAGAAGAAAGAGTCGGAAGCTGATAAAACGAAAGCTCCCGAACAATCTTGCGCAGATTAGCACAGGGAAACAGGCTGATTCGACAGTACAAAAAAACGCGTTACGCGGAAAGCGTAACGCGTTTTGCGTTCGTTCGTCTCACATCAAAATTCTTTTGTCATTTGGACGTAAGGAAGTTCGTTATACCCGCATTTACGGTATAGCCGCCGAGCGCTCTCGTTGGACGGCTCGACTTCGAGTCTCATTCGGACAGCGTCTTTTTCGTAGCGCTTTTCTAAATATTCGAAGAACTTGCTCGCAAACGATTTTCCGCGAAACTCGGGGAGGACGTACAAATCCTCTATCCATACGCACATTCCGCCGAACTCGGTGGAATAACTTTTGGCGACAAGCGAATATCCCGCGACCTCTCCGTCCTCGTCAAACACATAGCCTTCTATATAAGGCGAAGCATTGAGCACGTCGTCGAGACACCTTTCCAAAGTTTCTTTCGGCGCTTTGTGCAGAATTGCGGGGGAGGCGTAAAAGCTCGTCATCATGTCGAGTACGGAGCTTCTGTCGCGCTTGGAAAAAGGGCGGACGATCATTGAATCTCCGCTGCGACGGACGCGGGCTCTTCAGGTATCGTCGCCGCTGCGGGAACTTCGAATGGATCACCCGTTTCGGGTTTCATGAGCTTTGCGAAAGTTTTGCGAACCTCGTCTGTCGAATGTTTGTCCGTTCGTATGTAAAGATTCAGCGCTTTATTGGTTCCCTTAAAGGAAATGCAAACGTCCTCGTATTTCTTTTCCGATATGAAAGAAATGTCTGCGATCTCGGAAGCGGGGAAGCGGTTGAACTTCTTATCGAGAAGCTTTCCGTTAGCCTGCGCGCTGTTTGTGATCAGTTCGTTTTCCGATACGAATACGTCGATAGGGCAAGTGCCGCTGCCGAAGGTAAAGAAGCCGCGTCCGACGAAAAGCACACCGAGTATGCCGAATGCGTTTATCGCAGCGTTTCTGCCTGCTTGAGATTTTGTTGGAGAAGCGACGATGTGAGTGTATTCTTCGCCTTTGCCGTACGTCTTATAGGCAAGCGTGGAAGGATCGGCAAGATTTTTCTTTGCAGTTTTGACCACAAGTAAGGTGAATATGCCGCAAAGCAAAAATATCACGCTCGAAATCCCCAGTAAAACGGCAAAGAGATAATACGCCGTAGCTTCGGTGATTATGCCTCCTACCGCCAATGCAATTGCCGCAGCGGCGAATATGCCGCAGAACACAAATAAAGGTATGGGTTTTCTGTTCATAGTTTCCTCCGAAAAATAAATTTTTCATCGGGTATATTCTATCACATTATTTCCCATTAGTCAATAGGTATATGGAAGTTGATAAAATTTTTTTCGGACTAACCGTCTGCTTTTTCGCGGCGAACTTCTTCTTCGCGTCTTTTAAAAACTTTTGGAAAGGATATGAATATTACCGTTGCCGTGATGATTCCTGCCGTAAGGTCGGCTATGCCTTCGGAGAGGAACACTCCTTTGAAGCCGATGAAACGGGTGAGGATAAAGCAAAGAGGAATGAGTATGATTACCTTTCTCAAAACGGCAAGTATAAGCGCGGACTTGGCGCGTCCGAGCGCGATGTTTACGTTTTGAAGAGTCATTTGAACAAAGAACATTACGGAACCCATAAGGAAAAACGGAGTATATTCAACGACGATCTCTCGCACCGCGGCGCTTGCCGAAAACAAATACGCGTAGACAACGGGAAAGGCGAGCGAAGCAGACCAGACGAGCGCCGCATATACGAAAGCTATGACGGTCACATAGATAATGCCTTTTTTAAGTCTCGACGCGTTGCCTTTGCCGTAGTTGTAGCTGACAAAAGGCTGAATGCCGTAACCGAGTCCGTTAAGCGGCAGAGCGATGAGTTGAAGCGCGCTCAGCATAACGGTAAGCGCGGCCGTATAATCCTTGTTCCCTCCCGTCGAGAGTTTGAGGTTTACATTGAATACGATTTGTATGGCACATTCCGTAAGCGTCATGACGAACGGAGAAAAGCCGAGAGACAGTATGGCGAAAATTCGCTTGACATTCGGCTTCATGTCCTTAAATCGAAATCGGAAAATACTTTTCTTCGAGAAGAAGAATGCGATTATCCAAATAAACGAAACGACTTGCGAGACTATCGTTGCTAGGCTCGCGCCGTTTACGCCCATTTTAAAGACGAAAATGAAAAGCGGATCGAGGGCAATATTGATGATTGCGCCGATAAGTACGGAAAACATGGCGGTCAAAGAATATCCCTGCGCCGTTATAAACGGATTCAGTCCCTGCGCAAGCAAAACGAACACCGTACCCGCAGAATATATCCTTAGATATGACGAAGCGAATCCGACGGCGCTCAAAGGACAACCGAAAAGCACTACGACGGGCGTCGCCGTAAATACGAGAACTAAGCTCAATACGATGCCTATGGCGGTAAGCATAACGGACGAGGTGTTAAAAACTTTGACGGCTTCTCTTTCGTCGCCGGCGCCGAGTTTCATGCTCGCGCGCGGCGCGCCTCCGAGTCCCACAAGATTGGCAAACGCCTGGATTATCAATGTTACGGGCAGGACGATCCCGAGCGCGGCAAGAGCGTCCATTCCTGTTTCGTCTATTTGCGCGACGTACATTCTGTCTACGATGTTATACAAAAAAGTGATTAGTTGAGCGATCACGGCAGGGATCGTGAGTTTGAATACCAGCGGCAGTATTTTGCCGCTTGAAAGCTGTTCCGTAGTATTTTTATTTGCAGATTTTTCTTTTCGAACATTATCCATATGTTCTAATAGTAATATTACGGCAAAGAATAAGTCAAGCGTTTTCGACTGCTGCCGAAAGAAAGCGTCGACTTTTTATAAGCGGCGCAGTTAAATATCATTAAAATGGGAGGACTGCGGAAAGGTTTGCGGTTTCGTCATTGTAAGCGTTTGATTTTTATTTAAGAATATGTTATAATTTCCCTATAGCAAAAGACCGTATTTATTCCCGAGTAGGGTGTATCGTTTATAGCGGAGGAATTTCATTGAGGGTTTTATTAAAGAATGCGAATATAGTAGTTCCGAAGAGAGAAGGCTATGATTTGATAAAACAAAACGTCTCGATAGAAGAAGGGCATATTACGCGGCAAACAGATATGTCTGTTTACGATGAGGAAATCGATTGTTCCGATAAAACTATTTATCCTGCGCTATTCAATATCCATTGCCATTTGGGCGAGAGCGTGTTTAAAGACATCTCGGGAAATGATTGGGATATATTGAAATATCTGGCTTACACGGAAACGCATAATAAGAAGCTTACCGAGCAAGAGCGAAAGATCGAATGGAGCGAGAGCGCGATTTTTACTATCGACGAACTTGCAAAAACGGATACTGTAGGCTTATGCGCTTCTCGAAGCGCAGAGATCTGCCGGAAATTTTCTTTTTGCAATATGAGCGGCTTTCCTATCATGAATTCCGAGAAAGTGATCGAGTTCAAAAAAAGCGGTTTAGAGGGTTTTCTGGATTATAAAAGCGAATTTCAAAGCGACGACTGTTGCGTTGGGGTATTTTTACATTCTCTTTACTTTAACGACAGAGAGTCTTTGCGGCTTGCTTCGCAGGCTATGCGGTGCGGAGGCGAGTTCATTACGGTTCATGTTTCCGAAGACTCGCAAACTTATGAGTTGGAAAAAAATCGCTTTGATAAAAAGCCTGTGTTTTTGTTGGATGAATACGGTCTGTTGTCGGAAAAAACCATTCTCGTACATTGCGGGTACGCAAGCGATGACGAATTGCGGCTGATTAAAAAAAGAAATGCGGCCATAGCGGTTTGTCCGATTTCAAATCATTTTCTCAATACGAAAATTATCGACGTCGATTTATTGAATAAATCGGGTATAGATTGGATGATAGCAACAGACGGGCTTGCGACGGGCAGAACATTCGATTTGATGGCGCAAGCGAAATATCTTAAAAGGTTTTTCCCCGATCTTTCATATGAAGAGCTGTTTTTCAGAATGACGAAACTACCTGCAAGATTTTTTAATCGGAGTAGCTATACCGGAGCGATAGAGGAGAATACCGTCGCAAAATTTATTGTCAGACCGTTTGACGGCGGCAATCCGATCGAGCGATTGTTCGAAGAAAAGGCGGATTTTTCGTTATAGAGGTTTATATGAAAATATTGGTGATAAATTCGGGTAGCTATTCTATCAAAAGCAAAGTCGTGGATTTTGAAAGCGACTCGCATATCGCCGTATCCGTAAACGGCATTGGATCGGAGTCTGCATATATAAAGATCGAGTCCTCCTTTCAAAACAGACAAATACCGCTGTCGGTAAGCGATTATAAAAAAGGAATGGATCTTCTGTTGGATGCTTATTCTGCTGCGCTGCCCGAATACGGTCTGTCACTCGACGATATGGACGCGGTTGCGGTGAGGGTTGTATGCGTTTCGGATGTTTCGTTTACGGTTGCCGAAGCCACAAACGAGCTTTTAAACAGATTGTCGGAAAAAGCGTATTTGTCGCCGTTACATCAAAATATCGCTTGCGAAATCATGAAAACCTGTATGGCTGTGTTTCAAGGCAAGGTGTATGCGGTGTCGGATAGTATGTTTTACAACGATATGCCTTCAAGTTGCAGTTTGTATGCCGTGGATAGGACCGATGCGTCGAAATTTAAAATAAAGAAAAACGGTTTTCACGGTTTCAGTCATCATTATATGTACGTTGCTGCGGCGCGCCTCTTGCAAAAGACGGAACCGAAGGTCATAACTTGTCATTTGGGCGGCGGTAGCTCGATAAGTGCGGTGCGGAACGGTCGCTGTATAGATACGAGCATGGGCTTTTCGCCGACTTCCGGATTGCCCATGTCCACAAGGTGCGGAGATATAGACGCCGTTGCCGTGTTGGAATTGATGCGATGTAAAAATTGGACGGTTGAGCAGACGATTGCGTATTTGAATACTCAATGCGGTTTTAAGGGGATCAGCGGTACGTCCGGGGATTTTAAGGAAATAAAAGAAGAAGTTAAGAAAGGTAACGAATCCGCAATTTTGGCGTTGCGACACTTTACCTGCAATATCAAAAAGCACATCGGAAGTTATTACGCGCTGTTAAACGGCGTAGACTGCTTGGTTTTTGCGGGAGCGATAGCAAATCACAATTCGGATTTGATCCGGAAGATATGTAACGAAATGGATGTTCTGGGGATAGATATTATGCCTCGCGGCGAGAAAGTTTGCGATGATATACAAGTCTTAACGTCGGAAAGTTCTCGCGTCAAAGTTTACTTGCTTAAAACCGACGAAGAGGCAATAATAGCCGAAACCGTGAAGTCTTATATGGAAAACGATACGATCGGGATGTGAAAATGGACAGAAATTTACAAGAGTGTTTTCGATACATAGATAAGGATAACAGGTCTGCGTTTCGCCGAATTATTTTGAAAATTCGGGCGGTACTATGCAAATATTTATTGAGACAAGTGGAAATTCCCTATGTCGAAATAATAGTGACGACTTGCTGTAATTTGAAGTGTAAGGAGTGTTCTCAAATGATTCCTTATCAAGAGTCGCCGGTCGGTTATTCGTTCGAATATTTCAAAAACTGCGTTGACAGTCTTTTAAAAACAGCAGGATATATTTATCGATTGCGAATACACGGAGGAGAGCCTTTTTTAAATGGCGATTTGGCAAAAATGATTAGGTATGCGCAAGCGCAGAAAAAAGTAGGATCCATTCGCATTACCACAAACGGAACCGTGATTCCGAAAGAAGAAGTTTTGCTGGCTCTTGCGGATTCGAGAGTTGTCGTAAAAATAAGCGATTATCGTATATCACGCGAAAAGCAAAACGAGGTTTTGCGGAAATTCGATTCTTACGGAATAAAATATACGAAAATGGACGGACAAGTTTGGAAGAAGTTCGGAGGCTTCGATAAAAGGGAAAGTTCTCGTTTCAAAGATTGCTTTTTGAATAAATGCGCTTGCGTGTCGGACGGCAAATTGCACGTTTGCGCGCGGGCGGCAATGGCTGAAAAAATGCTGATCATAAACGATAAAAATGCTGTCGAAGTTGTCGATAATCGGTCGCTTAAAAAAGACCTTAAGGCATTTTACGGCCGCCGAGACATGGATATATGCAATTATTGCGATGGGGACACTCCTTTTTCGGAAGTGATCGAAGCGGGGAAGCAGCTTTAACGCGGAGAAAAATATGAAAGAACATTTCGGAAAAAATATAGCGCTTGTGGGAATAGGTCCGCTGTCAAAACGCGTTTATTTGGAATTTTTCAAGAAATTCGATTGCGATTTGAAATTGGTGATAGATTTGAAATGCAATCGCAAACATATCGAGTCTGTTTTAAACGATATGGGCTATTTCGGGTTTGAATTTATCGGGGCGGAAGAAGAAAATAAAGACGATTATTTATTATCGGACCAACTGCAAACGAAAATCAAAAAAGCGGTTTTCGAATCGAAAATCAAATATGTCGTCATTGCCACGGAGCCGAAAGCGCATTATGCTTATGCAAAACTGTTTTTGACGCTCGACGTCGATATTTTGTTGGAAAAACCGACTGTTGCCGTGCGCGATGTCATAAACGATAATAAAGCTTTAAACAGATTGCTTTTCGAGGCGGAAGATTTGGTCGGAAGCTATACGAACCGTAATAATAAATTTTGCGTTATGACGCAAAGACGGTATCATAAAGGATACATATTGGCAAGGCAAATCATTGACGAAGTGATTTCGAAATACAATGTCGGTATTTCGTCTGTCACCGTAAACAGTTGCGACGGTATGTGGAATATGCCTAACGAACTTTCGAGAGAATATCATCCGTATAAATACGGTTACGGCAAACTTTTTCATAGCGGCTATCATCATGTGGATCTGCTGTTGTATTACATGGCGGCAAACAATGCCCTGAAAAATAAAGAAATAGATTCCGTAGATGTTTTCAGTTCTGCATATTACCCTCGGGATTTTTTGAATAATATTCGTTCCGACGACTACTTTTCGATTTTCAATGAAAGAAGATATGATACGACGGTATATGAAACGGACGGTTACGGGGAGTTGGACATTCATTCTCTCATTGAATTCAAAAGCGGCGGTTTTACTAATGCCATAGCTAATATAAACTTGCTGCAGTCGGGTTTTTCGAGAAGGTCTTGGATGGATCTGCCCGAAGACGTTTATAAGGGAAACGGACGCATTAAACATGAGTTTATAGATATTGCGGTCGGACCTTTATTGTCTGTCAAGCTCATGAGCTTTCAGTCGAAATTGAAAAGCGAAAATAACGACGGTACAAAGATAGGCGATAACGATCATTTCGAAATTCACGTCTATCGCAACAGCGCGCTTATAGGCGGAGAGCCTGTGCGGATAATAAAAATAGACGACATAATTCAAAAGGACTCGGAATGCGAGGACTACAATATCCAAGCGAGAGAACAACTGTTTTTGGATTTTCTTAACGGGGACGGGCGTAGAAGCAACTATCTTACGCATTATGCCACGATGAAATTGATAAGTCAAATGTATAGATCTTTGGCGGAGGATAAAAAGACGAGTTGTCGGTTTAAGCCGTATGAGTTGCCGCGAGAAAAAGGACTGCTTATTGCAGACAGCGAGGGGACCGTTAAGAAGAACGGCGATTTGTTGCCGGGCGTCGTTAACGAAATAGAAAGATTGAGGGAAAATAATATTATTCCGGTTTTGGCTACGGGACTTCCTTTGTATATTGCAAAAGCTATCGGAGCAAAAATAGATGCGAAATATGTTATAGCGGCAGGCGGAGCGCAAATTTACGACGCAGAAGCTCGCAAAACTCTGTATTATAGAGCTTTGGACAAATATGCCGTCGATTACATAATGAGTAATAAACCCAAATTTGCGGATTTGGCTATAACGTGCAAAGACGCAAATTATACTACGAATATAAATGAAGCCGTTTCGGAAATAGTAAAATATGTCCCCGAAAATAAGATTGATTCGCTTACCGATATTTGTCATATCAGATTCAGGATTCATCAACTTAACGCGCGGGATAATATGGAAGAAGCGCTTTCCCTTACGCTGAAAGAAGCAAGGTCGTTGTCCTACGGCGGCGGCGTAAGAGCTAACGATATTGCGTTATGCCGACGAGCGCTCGCTGATTACGAGTCCGATAAGTTCGGATTCTTAGAGTTGTATAAAGTCATTCAAACAGTGGCGCTTAATAGATTCAAGACGAAAATGTTGCTTGATTTGAAAGGGGTTATCAATCTGCATAACGAATCTTCGAATTTCGAAAAGTTCGATTCCGATGACGAGATCACCTGGTTTACGATTGTAAACGGCGATGTCGGAAAAGGCGAAGCCGTCGGGATTTTAAAAGACTATCTGTGTCTTGAACGCGGCGAAAAAGTTATTGCCGTGGGAAACGCCTACAACGATCTGTCGATGATGGAAATCGCCGATATGCCGATTTATTTGGGCGACGATTGTTCGGTGGAAAAATGTTTGGTCATAAAGCAGGACGAATTGTCCGGTTTTTTAAAAAGAATAAATTTGATATTGACTTCAAACGGCGGAATGAAAGGAGTCTCGGCGTTCTTTGAAAAATCGCGCGCGAGTAAAAACGCGTTTTTTGACTTGACGTCGGGAAGTCGTAAAATCGAAAAAAGGATCGAATGAGATGGATTCTGTTTTAATTTGCGGAATGGGCTGCGTCGGTCGGCAGATTCTAAACACATTTATTTATAAATGCGGCGCAATCCGAAAAATCGGCTTGTTGAGTACGAACGAAAACAAAGCAGACGGGATAATTATGGATTGGCGACAAGTTCTGTTTGCCGTCAATCCGTCGTTGATATTGGAAAATGCGGGGAGAGCCGCGGAGCTGTCGTCGTACTCTGTATGTTTCGTATGCGTGGGATTGCCCGAATCAAAAGATTATCCCGCCTATGTCCTCGAGAGCTTGAAAATAATAGAAGATACGGTTTTGAGGCTGAGAGACAAAGGTTTCCGCGGTCATTTGATTATTGTGTCCAACCCTAACGACGCCGCTACGACATACGTCGGTCTCATGTATAATAAGGCGTTTAAAAGTATTATCGGAACAAGCACAAACTTGGATTCGTTTAGGTTGGCGGCTTTATTAAGTGAGAAATCGTCTGATCTTAATTATGCGGTAGTAGGCAAACACGGTCGATTTTGCGTTCCCGTAGGCGTTGCCTTAAGCGGCAAAGAGAGAGAAGAGTTGGAAAGAAAAGGTGAAATGATAGTTTCGCTGAAAAATCATTCCGATGTCGGAGTTGCTTTTTCCTGCCTTGATATTTACGAAAGTTTATCTGAAAAACGGAAGTTTGTCGGAGCGATCTATGATGAAGCTTACGGGTGTGCGTTCGGCTGGGTTCTGATGCCGAAAGACGGAACGATCTCAAAAGTTCATATGCGTCTCGGCGATGAAAATTCGGCGGATCTCGATAAAGGGATCAAGCATATCAAGGCCGATGTGGAATCATATATTAAGTCCAAACAAAATTCGATTAGCTAAAGTCGGTACGCTTGAAAAACTTTCTCGAACATGGTATAATGTTTTGGCGGAATAAATGTATGGCGTGTGCTTTAAAAGCAGACATGGGGCTATACAATAATCAAACGGAGAAGAATTATGCGGAACAAGGCGCTTGTTATTATAGATATACAGAATGATATAACAAAGAATTATAAGGAAATCATCGGCAATGTAAATACCGCCGTTGATTGGGCAGTCGCAAACAATATTCATGTTGTTTATATCAAGCATAATAATCTATCGGCAGGAACAAGGACATTCAAGCCAGATACTCGCGGCGAAGAATTGGTCGCCGATATGAAAATAGTGTCGGAGAATATTTTTACAAAGACAAAAGGCAACGCTCTTACAAGCGAAAAATTTGCCGCTTTCATAAGTAAAAACAAAATCAAAGAATTTTACATAGCGGGAGCCGATGCCGTAGCTTGCGTAAAATCTACATGCTATAATATGAGCAAGGAAGGTTATACCGTTCATGTGCTGTCGGATTGCATTACGAGTTATGATAAACGCAAGATCGATGAAATGCTGCAATACTATGCAGACAAAGGATGTGCCGTCGAGAAACTTGACGAAGCGCTGAATTATCCGCTTTAAACGCCGATAGGGAATATTGCTCTGATCGCTACGAATAATAACGTGAATATAACCGCAACATACAGCACACCTTTTCGTTTTCAACCATAATTTATTTTACAAATTCAATGCTAATATTGCCGTTATTGCAATCGGCAGCGAACGATTTTTCGCCCCCTTCTTTTAACTCAGGCAAATTACAATCGCCCTTTTTTATCGTGCAAGAAATTGAAAAATCGTCCCAGCCGCCTATTATCGAGCCTGTAATATTACCGTCTTTTGCTTTTAAGTTGATAGATTTGCCAACGCTTACACGTTCGCAAATTATATTTCCACCGTTTGTGTCAAGACTGATATTTTCCGTAAATGAAAGCGAATTTACTTTTATATTTTCATTTGTCGTATTTACCGAAAGTGTGCTAATTAAATTATCGGGTATAACAATCTTTATTTTGCGATATTCAGCAGACGGCTTTGTTCCTATATAATCCTTCCAATCTTTATCGAATACTAATTTAACCGTAAGTTCCTTGCTCTCGGAAACTGATATATCAAGATATTCTTTTTTGCCGTCGAAGTAATCAATATAAATCTGATTATCGTCCGATGCACTGATTTCAACTTCTCTGTCGGTTGCTTGTAAGATAATTTTTTCTATTTCTGTTTCACCGCTTGAATAAGACTTTTCGGTAAAGGTATCATTGTTTGAGCAACCGGAGAGTGCAAATACCAATGCGCCTATAACAGCGAGAAACAAGACCGTTAATTTTTTCATAATAAAACTCCTTGAATTGAATAATTTGACATCGCTTTTCTACAATGCTATAATGAGTATAAACCTTTGTGTAACACAAAAGTCAAGGGGAATTTTATAAAAAATGAAAAATTATTTTTCCATTAGTCAAACGGCAAAAATCGTTGATATGACAACCGAAACGTTACGGCATTATGACCGAATTGATTTAGTAAAACCGTGTAAAGTAGACGAGTGGACGGGCTACCGCTATTATTCGCAACAAGAAATAGTCAGACTTAATACAATTAAAGCCTTGCAATGTATGGACTTGACCTTAACGGAAATCAAAGATATTTTGGCATACGACGAGTTTAATAAAATAGTGGAAACATTAAAACAGGCGGAAATTAGTGCGGACGAAAAAATCGCAGAACTCAATTATGCAAAAACAAAAATTCAACGTGCGCGCAAATTTTATGAAAATAAGTTAAACGGAGAGCAACCCGGTCAAAGCGTATTTATAAAAGATTACCCGCAAAGAGTTATCTTATTGTCTGATAAAATGGAAGCACCGACATTAGATAATTTGTGGAATTATCACAGACATTTTTACGACCAACTGTTAGATAATCAAAAAAGCGATTTTTCATTTGAAGATTTGGCGGGCATTTACGAGCAAAACGGACAATCTCGGTTATTTGCAATTTGCACAAGATTCACAAAAGCAAACGGCATTAGAATACTACCGCAAGGCAAATATTTGTGTGCCGATTGCACGGAAGAAAACCGTGAACAAATAATTAAAAACCTTATTGAAATAGCAAAAAATAAATATAACATTATACCCGATTTTATAGTGCAGTTAATCGTTCTTTCGGGAATATTACAATGGAATTATCAAGCACAGATATTTATTTCAAAATAATAATGGCGCTATGGCGAAAGAAAATATCAAATTAGATTTTAAATTATTGCAAAATAGTAATTGCGATGAAAGCAATATTACGCAATAATTTTCAAGCCGAACAATTTTTTGTAACGGTTCGGCTTTTTTTATGTAAAAAAATAACGTAAGTCAAACACGGTTCAACTTACGTTATGCTTGGTGCGGTCGACAGGACTTGAACCTGCATGGTCGCCCACAAGATCCTTAGGTGTGGGCGCATTGAAATATGGTATATTTCTAAGGTGTAGAAAAATAGGGGAGAGAACAGAAAAGCGCGAACATCTCGCGCTTTTTGTGGTTAATTGAAGTTTTCATTGGCATATTTTTGAGTCGCATGAGTGAATTTGATTATATAAATTGTTTTAACTTCATGCATTGGAATGTAATATAGCCAATAGTTTTTCACAAGAACTCGTCGTATATCTTCATACCGTATTTCTCCACTTTCGGGAAAAGCTGTGATTTGTTCTATTGCTTTGACTATTGTATCATATAAATCTTGTGCCGCTTTCGGGTTTCCCAAATTGAAACGGATATATTCGAAGATGTCGGAAAGATTTTTGTCGGCGATAGGGTCATATTTGTAATCGTATTTTTCAGTCGACATAATCTTTTTTTATCCTTTGCATGACCGAATTGCCGTCGATTGCTTTGGAGAAATCAAGTTTTGATTTTAATTCCTTAAGCATAAGTTTTTCTTGTTGCTCTTCGTATGCTTTTAAGCTCATGATAACCATATCGCCATAGCCGTTTTTCGTTATATAAACGGGTTCATTGCTTTCGTTACATATGGCGGAAATTTTAGCCGTGTCTTTTAATTGATTGATAGGAATGATGTGCATTGCTTTATTCTCCTCAACTTATCATACCATGATTATACCATAATTATGGTATGCTCGTCAAGTTTTTTAAGTTCTGCGAATGAGATATTTTGAAATGCCGATGACGCGGACATGATTTTAATGTAATTATTTTTCAAAGACTACCTTAACTTCACATTTATAAGGTTCAAATAGATTTCTTATTTCGGATAAAGTTTTGGTTTTTTCAGTTATTAAAAAGTACCCAGTTGCTTTTATTTTATTGTTTAAAGGTGTGAAAATCACAGCTATAGGGGTACCTGTTTCAAAGGTGTATAAATAGCAAATGGATTTTTGTATTTTACAATTAGAAAAAACTTTTTCTGCGTAATAAATATGCGTAATTGAAGCATAATTTAAGTCGGGATTTGAAAAATTTATTGTATTTATGATTGAAAATAATGAATTTCTATTTGTTAGTTGCTCTTTTAGTTCGTCCGATAGCTTGTCCCAATTTTCTTTTAATGATGTGTCTTTTTCTAATTCTTCTTTTATTGCAAGATTATTGTCAGGTTCAGAAATACTATATATTTTTATTGGAGTATCATAATCGCTTGCAATAAACTTTTTTCTCTGGGTTTCTGTTGTAAATGAATTTGCATATAGTTTAAAATAAGAATCACTTTTAACCATTTCTTCTAAGAGAGATGTAATTTCAAGTCCATTTTGAAGTAATTTGTTTTCAATATTGCAACCTACAAGAAAAGTAATGCTAAAACAAAGAATAGTTATTAAAATTTTTATTTTATTTTTCATTATGTACTCCTTATATTCTAAAGTAGTTGACACGCATTGTCATTTATGGTGTGTTATATTTTAATTATGATATTTTCAGAATATTTATTTTTAATAGCTACATTGTTGAATGAAAGTGATTTATCAGATGAAGATTATGAAATGTTATTTCTTTTTCTTAGTCATTATCTTGACGAGTTGTAGAAAGTCTTGTCTTTGCTCTTCCGTCATTTCGTTATAGCGTTCTTCTGTTAGACCCGCATCTTGTAAATCTCGTATTATTTTAGCCACCTTATCGGTGGTTTTTTCTTTTAGTCCAAGAGCTTCTTCTATTGCGTTATAAGTATCTATTCTCGGGTTTTTAATTGCTCCTCTAAAAATATCTTTTAAAGTTGTTACAGGAATATTGGACATATCAGATAAATTTTGATATGTGATTTTGTGTTCTTTCATATATTTTTTGATTTCTTCGATTGTCATATTTTTATGATACAAAAAAAGTAGGAAAAAATCAACTTTTTTGTGTTTACCTCTTGATAAAGTAGGTTATACTGTGCTATATTATTAGTTGAAAGTTGGTTTTATCCTACTTTTCAAATTCAAGTAAAGGAGATAAAAGGAATGAAAGAGCTTTAGAAATCATTGTAGACTCTAATCCTATAGGGATTATACGAGACGGAAAAAGTTATTGTTGCTATAAGGTCGAGATAGACGATAGAAATACCATGTTTACGGAAAGGCTGTATAATTGGCTTTTAGAAAATGAAGTTTTACTAAGAGCATAACGTCAAACGACGCTGACCTAACGGCGATACGGGGAAAGGAGAAAGAAGAATGTACGAAGTAACAGTTGAATTTAGCGATAAGGAAAAAGTATCGTGTATGCGCGAGGGCTTGATTAAAGCGCGAAAAGCTTTAAACGAGATACTAAAATATTTATTTTTGTTTACAGAAAAAGAAGTAACGCGTATTTCCATAGTTTTATGTGATTAGTAGGAGTAAAAAATGCGGTAAAACGAAGTTAACAGCCCTGTGAGGGCGGGCTTGAGAATACGCCCTCACCCATAAATGCGCATGAAAAATCCAAGAAAAAGCGAGGTGA
>CAJUGC010000014.1 GCA_910585955.1 uncultured Christensenella sp. | reverse complement strand
GAGCCGAACGTACTTGTCCCTAACGGGTCCGGGAGAATAGGTAATCGCCGCATCCAAAAAAGCGGTTTGCCGTCCGATAAAACGGGCGGCAAATCCATAATCCCCGTTAGCTCAGCGGTAGTAGCACTCGGCTGTTAACCGAGGTGTCGTAAGTTCAAATCTTACACGGGGAGCCAAATAAGACCTCGACCGGATCTGATAAAATGTCGGTTGAGGTTTTTTCATGTTCAAAAACTGCGGTTGCCTGCTTTTGCGTATTTGTCGGTTTGCGATGCTTTTATGATAAAAGTCGGTCGTTGTTTACTCTATCTCGATCGGTGTTTTGTCGAAAGCTCGTTTTTGTAAAACATTCGAATAAATAATATTGGCTAAGGGTTGAATACCGTTTGTTTTAGATAATAGACCTTTCGTTTATTGTATATTGACTTTAAGTCGGTGATGTGATAGAATTACTTAGTATGGTTTGCAAATAGGAAAAAATTAATACGGTCGTATGTCCGTCCGCGTAATGTTTAATGCAAGTTATTACAAGGAGAAGCTCTATGTGGTGGGATAAATTGATATGGGTAATTCAATCAAGATTGGAAATCTCTTTTATCATTCAGCATTTTGCGCTTGCATTATCGATCGTTATCGTCGGATATAATATTAAGTTCACTAAGAAGAGCATTTTGTGCGGGGGGGGTTCTCGTTAATTTTTACGGCGGCGATGCTGTTGATGTCCCTTATATATTTTACATTCGGTACGCAGGGTTTTATCATATTTTTGGACGGAATGTTTGCGATCATATCGGCGATATTCATATTTTTCGGAAATAAGTACAGAAGAGATACCAAATATTATCTTTGGCTCGAGCTGTTCGGGATAATGGTTACCATCACGCAAATAATAGGGCAGCTGAGTTTTTTGGGAAGCCATTTTAATGTGAGCGACGGGGTATTGTGGGCACTAAGGTCATTCGGCAGCGCTTTAATCGTTCCTTGCGCCGTTTTCATAAAGTATTTCAGTATCGAAAAATTCAAACACACTTCCGCGAATCTATTGGTCTTGCTCGGGATCATAACGCTGATTTCGTTCGGACTGCATCTATATATCAGTCTGTTTGCTTTATCTTTGAATAGCAATGTGGCGTATATCGTCAATGAGCTTATTTGTTTTGCGGGACTGCTCGTCATAGAGATGTTGTTTTGCTTTATGCTACATAATACCTGCAAAGCACAGGAAATCGCATTCGACGAGCAGGCGAAATCACTCGATTCCAAGAGGATAAGCGAACTTATTTTGATATCCGACAAAAACATCGAGAATATACGCGAAGTAAACCATGACATAAAAAATCATTTCGCGTATATAAAACTGCTGGCGGATAAAGTCGGTAACAATGAAATTTCGGATTATTTGAAAGACTTGACCTTTGATTTCTTAAGCAACTCTCTTATCGATTGCGGAAATAAGATCATAAGTTCGATAATCAATCTCGAATGTATTAAAGCGGCAAAAATGGGAGTAAGCATAAGCAGACAAATAATCGTGCCGCCGCAATTGCCTTTCAGAGAAAGCGATCTGTGCGCTCTCTTGATGAATATCATAGACAATGCCATCGAAGGCTGCCTTTCCGGCGATATGTCCAAAGAGGTATCGATAGAGATATTCACCAAAAACGAGGAACTTATTATTTGCGTTTCCAATCCCACAGACAAGCCGCCCGAATTCATCGAAAAAATGTCTACGACCAAACCCGATAGTGTCAGTCACGGTTACGGAATGAAGATAATCGATAAACTGATGAAGAAATACAACGGATTTTACAATTGTTCGATCTCGAACGGCATCTTTACATTCGAGGGGAGTTTGAGTCTCGAATATACTTCGGAATAGGCGATATAAAAGGAGAAGTTTATGAAAACAATCAATATTGCCGTTTGTGACGACGAGAAGCAAGCGCTTAGCATCATATCAATGGCGCTCACAGGCGTATTCGCCGAAAAAAACATCGATGCAAGAATAGAAGTTTTCGAAAAAGCCGAAGAATTTGTCGAAAGGATAAACAAGGCTTCCGATTATTTCGACGTGATAATGCTGGACATCCGTATGCCGCGTATAGACGGAATAAGTCTTGCCTCGAAGATACGCGAGCGCGATCCCAAGGTGAAAATCGTTTTCGTATCGAGCGAAGAAAATCGCGTATTCGACGCTTTTTTGGTAAATGTGTTTTATTTTATCAGGAAAAGCAATCTTATAGACGATATCAATAATTTTTGCAACCTGTACGTTAAAGGTTCGGAAACGAAAGAAGAGAATAATATGCTCGTCTTAAAGCAGGGCAGTACCGATATTTCGATCGCAGTAGAAACTATAAAGTACGTCGAAAGCGAAAGATATAAGCAGAACATATATCTAAGCGGCAAAAAAGAACCGACCGTCGTAATTTACGGGTTGGATAAAATAGAGGAAATGCTCAAAGATTGCGGCTTTCTGCGTATACACAAAGCCTTTTTGGTTAACAACGCATTTATCAGCAAGATCTCGTCCGACACCGTGACTTTGATAAGCGGAGAGCAGTTGCTTGTGTCCCGTCGAAGGTTGAAAGAGGTCAGACTCGAACATTTGCGGCTTGTAAAGAAAACGAGTAAGCTACTTAGTCGGCACAATAAATGACCGATCGAGAATCCAAAAAGTTTTTCCATACGAAAGCGGGATGTGCCCCGAAAGTCTGCTTGGCTTTTCGGGGGCATTTTTTTATATGCGTTTTATCGATGAAAAAACTTGCCGAGCGGAACAATCGCTCGATTCGACCCGCCTTTCATTAAATGCGAATAGCCGTTCGTTTAATATCGAAACCTCATGTTTAATCTTTTTGTCCTTGTATTCAAAGCCTCTTGAAGTTCGATTTTAATTGTTTTATAATGTATGTATCATGAATTGGATCAGTTGAAATTCGGTTCTTTTTTTGCAAGGAGGTGAAAAGGAGAAGTAAGGCAAGTTGGGGATGTCGGCAAAGCAATGCAAACCGACGGACGGGCATATTTTTGCTCGAGTTCGCGAGTTTTCGCGGCGAATATCAAATGGAGGAAAATATCAAAAAAATGAAGACAATGAAAACAAAATCAACCAAGAAAACGAAAATGCGTTTGATCGGTTCGGCGGCAGCACTTGCCTTGGGCTTGTCGCTGGGGGCCACTTCGATGAATGCTTTCGCTTTAACGCCGACAGGCGAGAAGTATTATGCGGACGCTACGACTATACAAGAAGCTGTCGAAAATGCAGCCGTCGTAGGCGATAAAATCGTTCGCGAAGGATTGGTGTTGCTTAAAAACAACGGCGTCCTTCCTCTCGGCGGCGAAGAATGGGTAAGCTCGTTCAACAACGTCAGCAACATGAAAGAAGGCTTTGCAAAAGTCGGGTTTAAAGTGAATGAAGTATCGTCGTACGGCGCAGCCAAAGACACGAGTAAGTTCACTCCGGCAGAGCTGGCAAAAATGAACCATTACAATAAGGCTGCCTTCGTTTCGTTAAAGGCGACTCAAAGCGGCGGTCTCGTGACGAAAGAACTCGAGGACAACAAGCTCGCGGGCGGCGAAACGCTGAAGTATGCAGACGGCTCCGAGTTCACGCATGAAAGTCTTGCTTACGAAAAGGCGGATAAAACGAAGATACATAAACATTCGCTTCAAATGACGGACAACGAAGAAGGTCTTTTGAAGTATGCGACGGATAATTTCGATAAAGTTATTGCGGTGATATTCGGCGGTACCACGATGGAAGCGGGCATACTCGAGGCAATGGACGAAGTGGACGCGGTCATTTATGTGGGTACCAATAGCCCCGACGTAGCTACGTTCAAGGCTCTCGGCGATCTCATCGCAGGCAACTACAATCCTTCGGGCAGGACCAACGACCTTTGGGCATGGGATTTTACCGCCAGCCCCACCTGGTATAACGACGGCAACAGCGGAGTTCAGCCCAAGACCGAAGAAGAGCGCGCAGCCTATGCCTACGAGGGACACTCTATCTGCGAAAGATTTGTCACCGAGAACGGAGATTACTACTACCGCAGACGTAACGGCGGCGACGATACCAATAACGACAGCGGTCTTATAAGCGGCTTGAAATACGAGGAAAGCATCTACTACGGCTACCGTTTCTATGAGACCGAAGCGGCGGAAGAAGCGCTTGACAATAACAGTTCGTATAAGTATGAAAACAGAGTAGTATATCCTTTCGGTTACGGCTTGTCGTACTCCGACTTCGAGTGGGAAGTGGTAGGCACGGACCTCGCCGACTGGGGCAAAGAGCAGGACGCATATACCAAAGACGGACAGCTTACCGTTTCCGTTAAAGTTACCAACAAAGGCGCTATGGCGGGTAAAGACGTTGTGCAGATCTACGCTCACAACCCTTACTATGCGGGCGGTATAGCAAAAGCGGCGCACACGCTTGTCGGATTCGAAAAGACTCCCGAAATCAAGCCGGGTATGTCCGCAATCGTCAACATAAAAGTAAACATTCAGGACATTGCCGCATTCGACTGGCATGATGACAACGGCAACGGGCACAAGACTTATGAGCTTGACGCGAACGGGAAAGACAACCTTCACGACGCATACGCAAAGTATGAACTCAGAGTCATGAAGAACAGCCATGATTACGGCGACACCGCCGAAAGAAAAGACGGCGGAAGAATTGAAAACGATCCCATGGTCGTTACCCTTGCCGACCTTCAAAATGATATCATTCTCGATAAGGACGACTTCTCGGGCAACCATGTAGAAGCGCTTTTCCAAGGTGACGACCTCTATAATCTACTCGGCTATGACAGAGGTTCGGGCAAGACTCTTTATGAAGAAGGTAAGATGACCATTCTTCAGAGAACCGACATCGCGGCAAGCAAAAAGAGCTTGGAAAACAGCACTTGGCCTCAGTTCGATACCGTTGCGGATATGACTCGCAGCGACGAATTCTACGACCACATCACCGCATTCTCCGACTACGAGGCAGATAAGTTTACAGAGTATACGGTAGACGGAGAAAAGTACACCGATATCGATTCCTACTATAAGCAGACCTACCCGAACGGCACGGCGACCAATGAGGACGATTCCGAGTTCCCTTGGGCTGTAAGCGAAGCCGAATGGAAGGCAATGGGCGGCGAAAAGTGGTCGCAGAGAGATCCCGATGCAGACCTTGCCGAGCTTCAAAAGAGCGAGGGTTGGGTTTGGTTCAGAGATATGATAGGTCTCGATTATGACAATCCGAAGTGGGATACGCTTCTCAACGAGCTTACGTTCGATGAGATGAAGACCTTCCTTTGCGACGGCGGCTATAAGACTTTGGCTCTTGACGCTATCGGAAAGGTAAAGGCTCGTTATATGGACGGCTCGAGCCAGATAGACATCGAGCTTGAAAGAATCGGCGGCGATAAGAACTACAACTGGCCCGCCGAAGCGCTTAATGCCGGCACTTGGAACAAAGACCTTATGTTCCAGCGCGGCAACGCAGGCGCGGACATAGCTCATCATTCGTCGGTCAACGACGGCATGGACGGCTGGTACGCACCCGCAACCAACATTCACCGTACTCCTTTCGGTCAGCGCGCGAGCGAGTATTTCGCAGAGGACGGATACCTTGCAGGTCACATGGCAGGCTCGGTTGCCGGCGGCATGGAGGCTAAGGGCATCATGTGTACCATTAAGCACTATGCGCTTAACGAAAACGAGAACCACCGTCAGAACGTACATACCTACGTTACCGAGCAGGCTGCTCGCGAAATCTACTTCAAGCCGTTCCAGATTGCTATGCAGGAATACGGCTGCAGCGCTACCATGACGTCCTACAACGCTATCGGCGAAGTTCATTCATCCGTCAATTACCCGTTCATGCAGTCTATGACGAGAGACGAATGGGGCTTTAACGGTCTGTCGCTTACCGACGCTCTTACGCCCATAAATGCGTTCATGACCACGGACATGATGTTCCGCAGCGGCTCCGACCTCGTTCTCAGCCAGTTCGCGGCAAACATAACGTATATGGCTCCTTCGGGCAAGTACGACAAGGCGAGCGGCAAAGTCAAGATCGGCGACAAAGTAGAGAAGAAAGAGCAGACCGCCAGCCCTCGTCCCGGCGCAGACCCCGTCACCTCTATAGTAGTCTCCTATACTCCCGACGGCAGCGGCGCAGTCAGCTATACGCAGTGGTCGTCGGTAAGAACTGCCGTCAAGCACATTCTCTATGCGGAGGCAAACTCGAGAGTAGCAAGAAACGGCGTCGATATGTCCAAGTATGAAGCTATTTCCGGAACCAAGCTCGATTTGCAGTTCAAACAGGGCAGTTCCATAAAAGAACCGACCGAAGGACCCGACGACGAGGAAGACGACAGCGCTTCCGGCGGCAGCGGAAGCGGTTACAGCATAGCTATCAAGGGAATCGACGTGAACGATACTACCTACGAGGTCGTCAAAGGCACTCTTCCCGAAGGCGTTTCGCTTTCGACTAAGGGCGTGCTTTCGGGAACGCCCGAGGAGTCGGGACTCTTCAATGTCACCGTAAAGGTACAGAGCTTTAACTGGCTTGACTATACATACGAGGTAGCTCTCGATATAGCTTCCGAATTCGAAATCGACGGAGACGATATAACCGCTCTTAAGGTGGGCACCGCCGTGGATTCGGAAATCTATCATCGCAGCTTCGTTGTAGGCAAAGATTACGATACCGTAGTTTACGAATTTGTCGACGGCGAGCTTCCCAAAGGAATCTCCGTAAGCGCAGACGGTAAGATCACCGGTACTGCTTTGACCGCAGGAAATTATAAAGCGATCGTTCTTATGACAGCGTCCAAGTCCGAACAAAACTTTGCCGGTGCAAATATTACGACCGTAACCGAACGCTATGTGACCGTAGACTTTAACATTGCGGTAGCAACAGGATATGACGATTCGGCAATCAAAAGCGAAATAGACGGCGTTAAGACCGATGTCGATTCCATTAAGACGGACGTCGGCGGCGTAAAGACGGACGTCGGCGCAATCAAGGAAGAGCTTAATAAGGAAGATTCCGGTTGCGGATCCGTCGTCGGATTTGCAGGCGCTACAGTGGCTATGGCTGTCGTTGCACCCATAGCTGCGCTGGCAATTATGCTTCGCAGAAAGAAAGAAAATTAACCCGATATACGGGAAATTGACCCAAAACAAACTGTAGATATACAGTAGATCTCGGCGCTTTCTCCGTCGAACCCGTAAGGATTCGGCGGAGGAAATGCCGATTATTTCGAAAATTACTGCTTTCGGGCAGATTATACATAGATCAAAAAAAGTGATTCGAGGGTAATATGAAAAAAACAAAACATATTTCTATGATATTATCCGCGCTGCTTGTTGCGATTTGCATGACCGTCTTTTTCGGTTGCGGCGGCGGATTTAGCGTTACGTTTGATTATAATTACACGGGCTCGCCCGAGGCGATGGTAAAGGAAGCCAAAAGCGGCGAAAAACTGACGCCGCCCGAGGTCGAACGCACCGGCTACAGATTCGACGGCTGGTATACCACAAAGGATTGTGTGACAGAATACGATTTCGAAGCGACGGCTATCACGAGAGACCTTACGGTCTATGCGTCCTGGACGCGCACTTCTTACAGCTTTACTTTCGACTATAACTACGACATCGCCGACACCGTTACTACCGTAGCCGTAGGCGGCAAGGCAACGCGTCCCGCGGCGCCTACAAGAGAGGGCTATCTGTTCTCGGGTTGGTACACCGACGAGGCTTGCACGAAAGAATATGACTTTTCGACAGAGCTTAAAGACGACACTACCGTTTATGCCAAGTGGGAAGCGGATTCGGGCGATAACGTCACGCTCACTTTGATGTGGAACTACGAAGGTGCGGAAAATCCCGTTTACGAGACTTTGAAAATCAAAAAAGGCGGAAGAGGGCAGGAAACCGTTCCCGTTCGTGAGGGATATTATTTCAACGGTTGGTATACCGACGCCGCAGCTACCGGAGAGGCTTACGACTTGATGAGCAAGCAAAACGAAAATCGCACGCTGTATGCCGATTGGTACTACGAAAACACTTTCGAAGCCGAATATGTCAACCTCGACGGACTTGTCGGTCACGGCATTTCCGGAGTTACATACGACAAGGGTCTTATCGTAAAAGACGAGTTCGGCGCAAACGCAAGCAACGGCTACTATATAGGCTGGCTGTACAATCCCGGCATCAAACTTACTTTCAACATTCATTCCGACACTGCCGTCACGAAAGCACAGCTTGCCCTTCGTTTGAGCGCGGAAGTCCAGAACACGACCATAAACGGCAGCGACTTCAAAGTGTCGGTAAACGGCAAGTCCTTTTCGTACAGCATAGATTTCACCGGCGTTCCATCCACGGGTTCGGGCAGCAGAAAGCCTTTCGAGACGTACATAATAGCGACTAATGTTTCGCTTAACGCCGGCGACAACACCATAGAATTGCTCGTGAACAACAACAAGGACTATGGCTTTACCGTCAACGCAAACGCGCCCATGGTAGACGCCGTATACATCTACAGCAAAACCGAGGTCACTTGGGCGGAAGGCTATCCGCTTATAAGCAATCTGGAAGGCAAGTAGAAAGACTCTACGGTCAGGAGGAATTTATGGGAATAATTTTCAAAGACAAAAAGACGCGCATTTGGTTCATAGTGACGTGCGCCGTCGTTTGCGTGCTTATCGTCGCGATAATCCTCGCCAATCATTTCAGCTTGATAATAAGTCTGTTTCTCGGCGGCAAGCGGCCCGTTCGCGTCGAAAGCGACGAGGCTTCCGTTTCGTTCTACGAAAAGACGACGGCGAGCAAGGAAGAGGCAAACGAGAATGCGGCCGCAGTGACCGAAAAAGTGGCGGGAGAAGGTTTCATTCTTCTCAAAAACGACAATAATGTTCTTCCGCTCGAAAAGAGCGCCTCGATAAGCGTTTTCGGAAAAAATTCCGTAGATCCGGTGTACGGCGGCACGGGCAGCGGCGGCGGCGATACGACTTTGGAAAAGGTCGATCTGTATAAGGGACTGAGCAATGCGGGCTTTAGTTGCAACCCTGCACTCAAGGCATTTTACGAAAACGACGCTTTGTCGGGAAAGGGGCGCGACAACACTCCGAGCAACCTCGATCAGAACGAATCCGCGCTGGAATCGATGTCCACGGGAGAAACGCCGCTGACGAATTATCCCGACGACGTTAAAAACAGCTATGCTGCGGCATACAAGGACGCGGCGATCGTGGTGTTTGCTCGCACGGCGGGCGAGAATTACGATTGTCCGATGACAAGCACCGATCTCGCAAAACATTACCTTGCGCTCGATAAAAACGAAAAGGCTCTGCTTTCGCACGCGTGCGAAAACTTCGACAAAGTAATAGTCGTTTTAAACACCCTTAACTGCGTGGAAGCCGACTTTCTCGACGAGTACGACATAGACGGCTGCATTTGGATAGGCGGTCCGGGTCTAAACGGCATGAACGCGCTCGGCAATATCTTAAACGGAACTGTTACTCCGTCGGGACATACGACCGACACCTGGGCGAGAGACTTTACTTTAGATCCTACTTTTAACAATTTCGGCAGTCGCGGCGTCGCAAACGGCGATGTGTACTACAATGTAGACACAAAGAAGAATGAATCGCTGTTCTACGCCGACTACGAAGAGAACATATACGTCGGCTACCGCTATTACGAAACGAGGGCTTACGAGGAATCGAAAAAAGGCAATGACGGTTGGTACGACGAAAACGTCGTGTTCCCGTTCGGCTTCGGACTTTCGTATACGACTTTCGATTGGGAAGCGGACGGCTCGGCGATAGAAAACGTCGCAATAAAAGCGGACGGCAGTTACGAGATCACCGTTACCGTAAAGAATACGGGCGCGTATAAGGGAAAAGACGTCGTACAGATGTATGCCAAACTCCCCGATTATAAAGAGGGCGGCATAGAGCGCGCGCATAAGGTGCTTTGCGGTTTTGCCAAAACTCCGATGTTATATCCCGAAGCCGGCAAGGCGTTAGTTGCGGCAGACGCGGCAAACGCTACGGATAAGCCCAACTCCTGTACGGTGACGCTCGCCTTTACGCCGTATGACATCGCCTCGTATGACTATAAGGGTAAAGTCGACGGCTCGTATAAGGGCTACATAATCGAAAAGAGCGACGATTACGCTCTCCTTATAAGCAGAGACTCGCACAATGTCGTCGAGACCGTTCCGTTCAAAGTCGAAGAAAACATAAAATACGCAAACGATCCGACGACGGGCGGAAAGGTCGAAAACAGGTATACCGACTGCAAAGACAGCGCGTTTAATTCGGATACCCATATCGCAGACAGTCTTATGTCGAGAAGCGACCTTTCGGCGATTCCGGGCGCCTACGTCGAAGGAGACCGCAATATCGACAACGCCGGCGTTGCGCAAATAAAGGACACTACGCACAACAACCCGAATGCCGCTTCGTACACTATGCCAACTCAGGGCGCGGGCGCTTCCGTCGATATTTCGGCGCTGATTACTCAGGATAAAGACGGCAATTACGTCGTCGAGTACGGCGACGAGCCTTTGGGCGAGTCGGGAACGTGGAAATCGCTTTTAGACGCTCTTACGGTAAACGAGTTGGCGGCTCTGTTCAACAACGGCGGTTTCGGTTCTATCGAAATCGAGAGCATAAGCAAGCCTCTTACTTACGAGAGCGACGGTCCGGTCGGCTGGTGCAATTTCATAGCCACCGACAATACCTGGAAAGGTAATAATGTATATACCGTACAGGTAGTTATGTCGGCGACGTGGAATGTCGAGCTCATAGAAGAAATGGGCGAGGCTGTAGGCGAGGAAGGGCTTTGGGGCTCTGCCCGTACTGCCGAGGAAGCCGCAAAGAACGGCGTTTCGTACAGCGGTTGGTACGCTCCCGGCGTCAACATTCACCGCAGTCCGTTCGGCGGAAGAAATTTCGAGTACTTCTCCGAGGACAGCTATCTTACGGGTACTATCGCGGCGGCGGAAATAAGAGGTTGCCGCAGTAAGGGCGTAAACTGCTATGTCAAGCATTTCGCGCTCAACGAGCAGGAAACGCATCGCGGCGGCGGAAGCTCGTGGGTCACGGAACAAGCCATGCGCGAGATATACCTCAAGGCATTCGAGGTCGCGATAAAAAAGAGCGACGTAGCGGCTTTGATGTCGAGCTTCAACCGTATAGGCACGCGCTGGACGGGCGGCGACTACAGACTGCTTACCGAGATACTCAGAAACGAATGGGGTTTTCGCGGCACCGTTATTTGCGACTACAACCAGCTCGGCGATTATATGAACAACCGTCAGATGATTTATGCGGGCGGCGATCTCAATCTTTGCACCGAAAAAAGCAGGATGTGGAATGATTATGACAAAAAATCCGCTGCGGACGTTACGGTGCTTCGTATGGCGGCAAAGAATATCCTCTACAGCGTGGCGAGCAGCAACGCCATGAACAGTTTGAATCTTGTCTATTTGATGCCGATATGGCAGATAATTTTCATCATCGTCTGCGTTTTGATCCCGGTAGGGCTTGGCGTTTGGGGATTCTTCGTAATTCGCTCGGCGCTTAAAAAGCCCAAAGAAGGCGCAACGGATGGCGATTTCAATCAGACCCCCTAACCTACATTTATGCCCTAATGCATGAATGTGCAATGAGCCTCATCGGAAACCTTGAGGCTCGTTGCCATATTAAAAATCAGGCGCACAAAGGGAGAATGTTTGAGGTTGCCTGCGCTATGCTTAAGGAGAAAATAATATGGACAAGACTTTTTCGGAACTGAAAAAGCCGCGAAAACAAGTCGCTTGCAAAAAGCCGAGCTTGGCGTCGCCGTGGTGGGCGACTCCGCTACGCAGCTACTGTCCGACGCCATACGCGGAGAGGCGTATCTGCGCGGACTTACGGTAAGCGTATACGATGCCGATTACGATTCGGTGGCGCAACAACTTATAGACGAGCGGAGCGAAGTATACAAAAGTAAGCCCGCATATATAATAATCTATCTTTCCGTCGAGAAACTCTACAATTTATTTTCCGAAACTCTCTGCGAAGATCGCCCGAGCTTTGCGAATAACATCGCAGGGCGCATTGAGACGTATTGGCAAAAAATCGGAAAGTTTTCGTCCGCAGAAATCATTCAGTATACATATATCGAAAAAAACGACGGGGTTTTCGGAAGCTACGCATTAAGTGTCCCCGAATCGTTTTTGTATCAAGTGAAAAAACTCAACCTGCTTTTAACGGATCTCGCGGCATCTTACAAAAACGCACACCTTTTGGATTTAAACGGCATAGCGACGCTGATAGGCTACGACAATATGTTCAGTCCGCAGCTCTACGATATGGCGTCGCTGACGCTTGCGACGGGCGTTTTGCCTCGTGTCGCCAAGCAAACGATCGATATCATTCTCTCCGCGCGCGGCGTCTCGATTTGCAAATGTGTAGTCCTCGATCTCGACAACACGCTGTGGGGCGGAGTCATAGGCGACGACGGCATGGGCGGCATAGAATTGGGGGACTTAGGCTCGGGCAAGGCATATGTGAGGTTCCAACGATGGCTGAAAGAGCTTACTTATCGCGGCGTGTTGCTTTGCGTTTGCAGTAAAAACGACGAAAGAAATGCGAAACAGCCGTTTGAAGAACACCCCGACATGGTGCTTAAATTGTCAGATATAACCGTTTTCGTCGCAAATTGGCAGGACAAGGCGTCGAACATTTCGGCGATCCGAGAGACGCTGAATATCGGAATGAATTCGATAGCCTTTATAGACGACAACGCTTTCGAGCGCGAGCTAGTCAAAAGTAAACTTAAGGACGTGATCGTGCCCGATATGCCGAAAGACCCGTCGGAGTACGTTTCTTATTTGCAGAGTTTGAATCTCTTCGAAGCCGTTTCGTATTCTCGCGAAGACAGGGTGCGGGCGGAGATGTACAGATCCGAGGCGGAGCGAAGAAAGGTGTCGGCAAAGTACGACTCCATAGACGATTTCTTGAAAGATCTCGATATGATCTCCGATTATTCTCCGTTTGCGGCGTTCGACTATCCGCGAATCGTACAGTTGTCGCAAAGAAGCAATCAGTTTAATTTGAGAACGATTCGCTATACGGAGGACGAGATCGCGAAGATAGCAAGCGATAAGAGTTATGTTACTCTGCAATTCAATCTGAAAGATCGTTTCGGCGATCACGGGCTTATCTCCGTCGTAATTATGAAGTCGGAGGGCGACGCGCTGTTCGTGGAAACCTGGCTTATGAGTTGCCGCGTGCTGAAACGCGGAATGGAAGCGTTCGTATTGAACACCGCAGTAGAGACGGCAAAGAGATTGGGTTATAAAAAAGTAATAGGCGAATACATTCCCACCGCCAAAAACGCAATGGTTGCCGACGTGTACGAAAATCACGGCTTTACGGCTGCGGGTGACAATCGGTATGTCGCCGACGTGCAAAAATTCGACAAATTAAATACATTTATAAAGGGGCATGACAATGCAAAGAAATGAGGTATTTGAAAGACTTAATAAAGTGTTTCGCGAAGTATTCGACGACGAATCGATAACTTTAAGCGAGAATACGACCGCAAACGACATTGAAGGCTGGGATTCGCTCACGCACATCAACGTAATTTTTGCCGTGCAGGACGAGTTCGACGTCAAATTTTCGATGAAAGAAATTATTGCCATGAAAAACGTCGGCAAGCTCGTCGACATAATACTCGGAGAGCGATAATGTATACTCTCGGAATAGATATAGGATCCACTACGTCGAAGTGCGCCATTTTGGACGGCGGCAAAAATATCGTCGGCAGCGCTATAGAGCAGATAGGGACAGGGACTAAGGGACCTGTGCGCGCTATGGAAAAAGCGCTTGCGGCGGCAGGGCTGAAAAGGGCGGACATAGCTTATTCGATTGCCACGGGATACGGGCGCAATTCGCTCGGCTGCGTCGACGGTCAACTCAGCGAGCTTTCGTGCCACAGCAAAGGCGTTTCAAGTATGTACCCCGACGCTCGCACCATAATCGATATAGGCGGACAGGACGCAAAAGTAATAAAACTTTCTCCGCAAGGCAAGATGTTGAAGTTCCTCATGAACGACAAGTGCGCCGCGGGGACCGGACGCTTTCTGTCGGTCATGGCGAGGGTGCTCGACATCGATTTGTCGCAGTTCGGCGCGCTCGACGAAAAGTCCGGTTGCCGCGTGGACATAAGCTCGACATGCACCGTGTTTGCGGAAAGCGAAGTGATTTCGCATTTGGCAAACAGCGTTAAGACCGAGGACGTAATCGCCGCGATACACAGAAGCATAGCGGGGCGCGTGAGCGGACTCGTTTCGCGCATAGGCGTCGAGGACAAAGTCGTCATGACCGGCGGCGTAGCCACGGATTCCGGCGTCGTGCGTGCGCTCGAAAAAGAAATAGGCACAAGCATATGCGTGTCTTCCGTCGCGCAGCTTAACGGCGCGTACGGAGCGGCGCTGTATGCCCATGAAAAGGCGGCAGAAGAATGAACGCGCACAAGATGTTCCGAAAACTTATGGACGAGATGTACGACGGGTACGAAAAGACGAAAGCGGCAGGCGGCCTCATAGGTTGGTGTACTTCCAATTTTCCTATCGAAATTCCCGAATGTCTGGGGCTTACCGTAGTGCACCCCGAGAATCATGCGGCGCTGCTTGCGACGAGCGGCGAAGGACGAAGGTTTATCGAAGTCGCCGAAAACGTCGGATACTCGAACGACTTGTGTTCTTACGCGAAAATAAACTTGGGCTATTGCGAGAGTTTCGACTCGACAGTTCGGAACATTCCCGCGCCCGACTATCTGCTGTGCAGCAACAACACCTGTCACCAGCTCATGAAGTGGTTC
Source organism: uncultured Christensenella sp. (assembly GCA_910585955.1). GTDB lineage: Bacteria > Bacillota > Clostridia > Christensenellales > Pumilibacteraceae > MGBC157735. Next base: position 30,920 of record CAJUGC010000014.1, on the reverse strand, counting down.
GAGCTGCTCGCCGTCAAGTTCGGTATACCGCTGTTCTTTTTGGACATTCCGTACACGATGGAAGGCAAGATCGATTCCGACGCCGTCGGTTACATAAAAGAGCAGTGCCTTGAATTGATAGACGGGCTTTGCCTATTTACGGGCGCGGTTTTCAGGGAAAGCGAATTCATGCGCGTGATGAAAATATCTTCCGAGACGGGCAGGGCATGGCTGGACATAGCGGAAGCGGTGGGGGCTGACCCTTCTCCCGCAAACGGCTTCGACCTCTTCGTGTACATGGCGGCGGCGGTGTGTCTGCGCGGCAAACAGGAGACGCTCGACGTATTCAACGCGCTGAAAGCGGAACTTGCTGCACGCTCGGAAAAGGGCAGTTCCTCGTTCCCTGCAAAGCAGTCCTATCGTATACTCTACGAGGGAATTGCGTGCTGGCCGTATCTGTACGAGATGCAAATGCCGCTCATATCTCAGGGCATAAATACGGTGGGAACAATGTATGCGAACACCTTCGGAATAGTATACGAGGGGCTCGACGAAATGGTAAAAGCCTATGCCGAAATACCCAATTCGGTCCCGTTTACGCGCGGATTGGAAATGAGAAGGGAGCTTGCGCGCAAGACAAAACCCGACGGTATGATTTTTCATATATCGAGGTGTTGCAAGATCTGGTGCGGCACTTACTACGAAATGGAGCGTCGGCTTGCCGGCGAGGGGATCGCCACAATGACGTTCGACGGGGATCAGGCGGACGCAAAGAACTTTTCGCTTGCGCAGTACGAAACGAGATTGCAGGCTTTTAAGGAAATCATAGAGGAAGGTAGGCACGGTTAGTATGACAAACGACGGTATTTTCGGTGGGTTTATCGAAATTTGCAACAGCCCGCGCAGACAACTTCAAAAGTATAAGGAGCGCGGGAAGAAAGTCATAGGCTGCTTGCCCATGTATTGCCCCGAAGAAATCATATATGCCTGCGGCGCGTTGCCGTTCGGGCTTTGGGGCGCAGAAATAGGCATATCCAAAGCAAAGGAATATATGCCCGCATTTTTTTGCGGGATTTTGCAGACCGAACTCGAGATGGCTATAACTCACAAATTGGACGGCCTGGACGCGATAGTGCTGACCCAGCTTTGCGACTCGCTCAAATGCTTCTCTCAAAACATAACCGTAGCCGCACCGCAGCTTAAGTATATCTGTCTTCAACACCCGCAGAAAAGAGAGGGCGAATCGGCGCGAAAATTTGCGGCCATAAGATACGGTAAATTCGCGGACGAAGTCGCGGAAATAACGGGAAGAAAGTTTAATTCGGAGACTTTGTCGGAAGCCGTCCGCGTCTATAACGAGAACAGGAGTCTTTTGAGACGCTTTACCGAACTTGCGGCGACGCACCCGAAAACCGTTACGCCGCACATTCGCTCGTGCGTCATAAAAAGCGGCTATTTTTGCGACAGAAAAGAACATAACGAAATGTTGAAAGCCGCCAATGCCCGTCTGTCGGGGCTTCCCGACGAAAAAAGCAAGGGGAAGAGAGTGGTGACGACGGGAATAATCGCCGATCATTCTGAGCTTCTTTCGGCGCTCGAAGAGAATAATATGTGTATCGTCGCCGACGACGTCGCTCACGAGTCGCGGCAGTTTCGCACCGACGTTCCGACTGCGGATCTCGAAGGCATTGCAAAAAGGTATCTGTCCGTCGAGGACTGTTCGCTCCTTTACGGCGGAGCGACGCGGCGGGCAAAGTTAGTGGCGGAATTGGCTGTAAAGCACAACGCAGACGGCGTTATCTGTCTTATGACGAAGTTTTGCGACCCGGAAGAGTACGACTATCCGCTTTTGCGCGATACGGTGGAGGCGGCGGGCGTGCCGTTCATAACCGTAGAGCAGGACAAGAGCATAAAGCAGTCGGGTCAGCTTAGGACGATATTGCAAACCTTTTCCGAATTTGCGTGACGGGTAAGAAAAGCGGATGTTCGGTAGTATTTGTTTCGGACGCGAAGCGCTTGCAAAAAAACGGAGGTAAAAAATGATCACAGCGATAGAAGACTTGGTAATTTTCACGACGCCGATATTGATTCTCGTCCTTGCCGCCGTTATCATTTGCATTATTATAGAAAACATTTTTGACGTTTACGGAATTTTTTGCGTCATCGCCGCCGTTTTGACCGTCGCGCTCATTGTCGTTTCGATTGTCTGCGGAGCGAAATATCAGGAGATTTTGATAGCGCTTATCGTTATAGCGACCGCACAGCTGCTTTCGCTTAAATTGCGCGCAAGCGGCGACGGGAAGAAAGACGATACGCCGCAGGGGCAAAATACAACGAACAGAGAGGTGAAGAATTGAATTTTATCAGTCTTGTATTCCTGTTGTTTTTGCTTATCGTCGTCGTCCTCTACTCGGTCGTACCCAAAAAATTTCGCTGGATAGTATTGACGGTCGCGTCCGCCGTATTTTACTTTTACGCAGGGTGGAGCTACTTCCTGTTCCTATTGGGCGTAGTTACGGTGACATACTTTGCGGGGTTTGCCATAGGCGTGATAGAAAAGTCCCGAAAAAAATATTTCGAGCGTAGCGCAGAGCTTACCGAAGAGCAAAGAAAAGCGAGGAAGGAACGCGACAATAGGCGCGAAAAAGCAATATGTATAATCGCCGTATGTTTGGGAATCGGAGTATTAGCCGGGCTCAAATATTTGAATATGATCATATCGGGGTTCGAAGCTTTGACGGGACTGTTCGGCGGAGCGGTTTCTTCGAAAGCCATGGCGCTGTTTTTGCCGCTCGGAATGTCGTTTTACCTTTTTAAAAGCATAGGGTACGTCATCGACGTCTATCGCCGGGCAAGCGTGCCTCAAACTAATTATTTCAAGTACTTTCTCTTTATCGCATATTTCCCGTCGCTTCTGCAAGGACCTATCGAGAGGTACGAGGACATGGCGCCGAAGCTTTACGAGGGGAAAAAGATTACGGTCGAAAACTTGTCGAGCGGTATGAAAAGGATGCTTATCGGCTTTTTGAAAAAAGTTGCGATCGCCGACGTCATATCGGGGTTCGTGAAAAACGTGGTCGCTTCTCCTTCCGCAGGCGGCGCGATGATATTGCTGATGCTCGTTATGTACGCTATCCAATTGTATGCGGATTTTTCGGGGTTTATGGACATCTCGCTCGGCGTGTCGCGGATCTTCGGCATAGAACTTACGGAAAACTTCGATAAGCCTTATTTGTCGAGATCGATCGCCGAGTTTTGGAGACGCTGGCATATCACGCTCGGGGCATGGTTTCGCGACTACTTGTACTACCCGATAGTAGCCTCGAAGCTCGGACGAAAGCTCGCGAAAAAAAAGAAAAAGCGCTCGAGTGCGCTGCTGTCTGCGGCAGCCCTTCTTTCGGTGTGGATATGCATGGGACTGTGGCACGGCTCAGACCTTGCGTTTCTCATATACGGATTGTATCACGGCGGCATAATCATATCGAGCTTTCTTTTGGACGGCGTTTACAAAAAAGTGCGGCACAAGCTCGGGATTAACACGGACGGCATTGCATATAAGGTGTTTTGCACGGTGCGCACTTTCCTTCTCGTAAGCTTCGGTTACGTCTTTTTCGTCACGGGCGATTTCTCCGCGTCCGTAAACCTGATAGTAGAAATCTTTACGCACTTTAATATAACGGCGCTGTTTACGGGAAGCGCCGCCGCCATGGGGCTGACGCCGTTCACTCTGCTCCAAATCGTGCTTTTGATATTTTTCCTCATGCTGATGAGCGATGTCCTAAAGCCGCGACGCACCGCTTTAATATCGCCCGACGGGCAAGCGGCGTTTCGTGAAGTTTTTATGTGCATTACGCTTATTATGTGCGTGATAATCGCCTGGCTTCTGTTGTATTCGGCGGGCGACTATACGAGTCAATTCATATATTTCGAGTTCTGATTATGAAAAAAGTTATATCGTACATATTGATAATCGTATTGTTTGTGACGGCGCCTGTCGGAATTGTCGCAGGCTTGTTTTACGGCATTCCCAACCAGTATACGCAAACGTATGTGGGTGCGCTCGAAGAAATGTTTAACCGCCTCAATTCGATAGACGAGCCGAAAATAATAGTCGTCGGCGGCAGCAACGTGGCATTCGGACTGAGAAGCGATTTAATGGAGCAAGAGCTCGGTATGCCGTGCGTCAATTTCGGACTGTACGGAACAATAGGCACGAAAGCCATGATGGATCTGTCGAAATCGAACATAAACGAAGGCGATATAGTTATCCTTGCCACCGAAACCACGCGGCAGGCAATGTCCATGTACTTCAATCCCGACGCTATGCTCAGGGCGCTGAACGGCAATAACAAAATGCTGTCCTATATTCCGCGGAATAACAGGCTGGAAATGCTGAACGAGCTTCCGGGGTATATATCAACCAATTTCGACGTCTATACGGGAAAGTCCAAGACCAATCTCGAGGGCGTGTATCAAAAAAGCTCGTTCAACGAATATTGCGACATTTCGTATAATAGGCCGTATAATATCATGCTCGATCTCTATGACGCGGTCGTGCCCGTCAAATTCGATATCGACGAAATAGAGCCCGAGTTTTTGGATTATATAAACGGTTACGCGAGCTTTGTCCGTGAAGCCGGGGCGTCGATATATTTTTCGTACAGCCCGATAAACGAGCTTGCTGTGTCCGAAGAAGAAGATATCGCGGCGTACGAAAGTTATTTGCGGGAAAAGCTGAATCTCGACATCATAAGTAACGCGAGCGATTATATAATGGACGCGCAGCTGTTTTACGATACGAATTTCCATTGTAACGACGTGGGAGCCGTCTACAGAACCAATCAATTGATTGGCGACATCAAGCGCTTTCGGGGCGACAATACCGTAAGCGGCATAGTTTTGCCGAGCATTCCCGTTGCGCCGCCGAGGCCTACCGAACCCGATTACGACTATGACGATCCGAAACAAAACAACGAGGACATAGATTGCTTTTTCTATCAAAAGGTCGGTAACACCTATGCCGTGAGCGGACTTACGGACAAGGGCAAAGCGGCGGCTTCGCTGACGATACCTTATATGTACGAGGGCGTCAAAATAACGCGCATATTGTCAAACGCTCTGGAGAATGCGAAAATGCTGAAATCGCTCACCGTTCAAACCAATATAAATCAAATCCAAAACAACGCGTTCGTCGGCTGCGACAGCCTCGTGTCCATATATATCATGCATACGGATCCCCGCACGGTTACGGTGGGAATGGCGGGCGGTCTCTTGGACGGAGCAAACGCCGCTTGTCTTGTCTATGTTCCGAGCGACAGCCTGTCGCTGTACATAAACGATTACAATTGGGAAGCGTATCGCAGTCGCTTACGGGGGCAATGATGAAAAAGATACGGATTATATTTATACTTACGGTATGTTTTTGTATGTCGGCGGCGGCAGCGTGCACTTCAGATGATTTCGTAAAGTCCGATAAATTTACGGTAATGCTGCAAGAGGGAAGAGAATTCGACATTATCGGCGATTACTTCTATAAGGTGGAAAAAGGCGAGTCGGTCGAATTCACGATTAAACTCGCCGACGGCTTCGAAATAGGCGGCGTAAACCGAGGCGAATACTACCGTGACGGCGAGAATATAAAGATAGTTTGCAAAGACGTCGGCTCGCATATTACGGTGGTGGTAAAAGCCGTTTTGCGCGACAGTCCATACACCGTGATGTATGACCTTAACGGCGGAACGTACGCAAAGAACGAGACGCAAAAGTATGTGCTCGAAGCATACGATCCGAAAATACGACTCAGAGTAAACACATTGACTGCCGAATCGGTTGCGCCGCGAAGCGGATATTCGTTGGTGGGCTGGAGCACGGACATAGACGGCGGCGGCGAGCAGATAGGTTTGGGAAGCAGAGTTACGCTTGATGTAGGCTCGTGCGTAAAGCTGTATGCGCAGTGGAAAGAATGGACGGACGAAAAGAGTTTTACGGTTGAGACCTTGGGGAACGGCGAGTGCGCCGTTGTGCGGTATAGAGGACGCGACAAAGAAATCGTTGTTCCCGACTTTATCGGCGGAGCGAAAGTCACCGAAATCAAAAACGGCGCTTTTTCGAACATAACGTCGGCGCAAACCGTTGTTCTGCCGTCTGCTTTGCGCAACTTAGACGCGGGAGCTTTTGATAATTGTACGTTTTCGGAGTTGTATCTTTACGATACCGTAGAAAAAATCGGAGACGATTCGTTTAAGAACTGCAACGAGTTTGCAACGCTGTCGGTCAATGCGGCTATGCCGCCGCGTTATTCGGGTGCTTGGACGTCCGCTTGGGCGGATAAGTGCGATCGCATTATACTTGCGCCGCCCGAAGAAAAACAAATGGTATTCTTCGCAGGGTCGAGCATGGCGTTCGGTCTGCTCTCGGGTATGGTCGACGAAAGTTTCGGCGGGGAATACAGAGTGACCAATCTCGGGCTGTCGTATAAAGTCGATATGAAGCTTCAGCAGGATTTTTTATACGCCGTGCTTGATGAAAACGATGTTTTGATACACGCGCCGGAGGACATTTCAGACGTTAAAGAGGAGCAAGAATTCGAGCGAATAACATGGCGCGTTTTGGAAAGCAACTACGATATGCTGAAATACACGGATATTCGTAAGCATAGGTCGATATTCGATGTGTTCGAAGATTATAACGACGTGAGAAAAAACGCCAAAACAACCGATTACAACGCAAAAAGCGAGGATTACGATATCTACGGAGATATATCGTTCGAGAGGGAAAACACCGACGATACGGATAAAGGGTATAAGACGTTGTATAATTCCGTCACTCTAAGCGAGAAGGTGCTGGCGGATTATTCGAACTTTTACGCGAATTTGAGAAGCAACGGGGTAAAAGTTTATTTCTCGTACGGACCAGCAAATCTCGACGGTAAGTTTATGCCGCCCAAAGGCGTTCGTTTGGCTTACGCAGACAAAGTGAGGCGATTTATAGTAGCCGTTCCCATTATTTCGGACATGGAAGACTATTTGTATAACGGAAGATTTTTTTGGGATACGAACTATCACTTATCGACCGAAGGCGCCGTTATGAGGACCGAGCAGCTTATAGACGATATTAAATATCAGATGGAGAGGGACGGCAACAATGGGTGAAAAACTATTGCAGAAAAAAATATTTTTCAAAGTTGTTTTACTGCTATTATTGTCTGCGGTAATACTCTTTTCGGCGTGCTCGGGCAATACGGACATATGGGGCGAGGGAACGCAGAGCGGCGGGACTCAAGGCGAGGATGCGGAAGGCGGCGGAGAGCAGGGCGCGCCGGGTGCGGAGGACGAGCCGAATACGGAAGTTCCGAAAGACGATACGACAAAACCCGAACCCGAAGTTACGGAATACGAGTTTACCGAGCGGCAATCCGTCATAACGGCTCCCGTCGACAACAGAAGAATCTACGGAATCTGTTTTGTGCCGAACATAAATATGCCTATGCGTACGGTAATACTGTGCCACGGATTCGGCGGCAATATTTTTTCGGTATATTCGCAAGCGCGGTATTTCGCAAGCCGCGGTTACGCCTGCTTTTTGTACGATTTCTGCGGCGGTTCGATGTTCTCGATGAGCAGCGGAAGTTTCGACGAAATGACGATAGACTCGGAAACCGACGATTTAAACGTCATTTTGGATTATGTGTCGAGCGTGTCGTTTGTCGATCCCGAAAATATATATATTTACGGATACAGCTTGGGCGCATTCGTGGCGGTTTCCGTTGCCGCCGAACGGAAAGAAAGCGTCGCGGGACTGATATTGACGGCTCCCGCATTCAGTTTGGCGGACGAGGCGAAAATATACTACGAAACGGGCAGATATTTTATAATGGCGGGGGAGACGTTTATCGAAAACGCATATTCTTATTACGGGAAAATGAACGAGCTGCTGGCGTCATGCGAAACAAAAACCTTGATTTTGCACGGCAACAAGGATAAGTTGGTAAATATCTCATACTCCGAAAAGGCGGTCGAGACGATGCCCGACGCGGCTTTGATTACCATCGAAGGCGCGGGGCACAATTACGATTTCGACGACGTCGATTTCATAAAGGAAAAAAGCGTGGAGTTTTTGAATTCGTTTAAGTCGTGATGTTCTCTCGAAAACTTCGGTTGCCGTTATCGAACAATTTTCGCGGATTTTGCTATAATTCCCGGTTCGAGTTTTTGCGCCGCGCAGTCATTGCCGTGTGTTGACAATGCTCCGATATCGTGCTATACTTGCTTCGGAGTAAAAATATGCTTGCGAAAAGACACATGGCAAAAGAGACTAAAGAAAACGCGCTCGGGACCGAAAAGATATGGCGGTTGTGCCTTAAAATGGGCATACCGTGTGTTCTTGCTCAAGTAGTCAATCTGCTTTATAATATAGTGGATCGTATTTACATCGGGAATATGCCCGAAGTAGGCGGCGTGGCTCTTGCCGGTCTCGGGCTGTGTGCGCCCGTTCTCACGCTTATAGCGGCGTTCTCTTCATTCGTGTCGGGCGGCGGCGCGCCGCTTGCCGCAAAAGCGCTCGGAGAGGGGAATGCGCCGCGTGCGCGCAAAATATTGAATAACGGTTTTTTATTGCTTATCGTGTTTTCCGTACTTCTCGGACTTACGGCGTTTTTTGCGCGAAAGCCGATATTGTTGCTTATAGGCGCGGACACAGCCACTACATACGGCTATGCCGAACAATATCTTTCGATATATCTTATAGGTACGTCATTTGTTCAGCTCGCCGTCGGATTGAACACGTTTTTGACTGCGCAGGGAAAAAGCGCGATGGCAATGATTAGCGTAATGATAGGCGCGGGGCTTAATATAGCGCTCGACCCTGTATTTATCTTTGCGCTTGATATGGGAATAACGGGTGCGGCGCTTGCCACCGTGATAAGTCAATTCATAAGCTGCATATTTGTGGTGACTTCGCTTTGTCGCAAAAAAATAACGATCCGCCTGTCTTTAAAAGACATGAAGCCCGACGGCGACGTCGTAAAAAGTATTTTCGGGTTAGGGCTTGCGCCGTTCGTAATGGCGGCGACCGAGTCGGTCATAGGCTTCGTTCTCAACGGACGACTCAAGTATTACGGAGATCTCGAGGGCGAAGGAATGGGCGATCTGCACGTTTCCGCGCTTGCCGTTTTGCAGAGCGTTATGATGCTTATAACCGTGCCCGTACAGGGCTTTACGCAGGGCGTGACGCCGATAATCTCATACAATTTCGGTGCAAAAAACAAAGAGCGACTCAAGCGCGCTTATGTCATAACGCTTATCGTGAGCTGGGCTTACTGTTGTATGGGGGCGCTCGTAATGATGCTGTTTCCACGACTTTTCGGCAGGATGTTCACATCCGGCGAGGAGCTGCTTGCGCTAATCGACAAATACCTGCCCGTGTTTGTGGCGGGAATGCTTATATTCGGCGTCCAGCGAGCTTGCCAAACCACATTTGTGGCAATAACCGAAGCGAAAATAAGCTTATTCATAGCCATACTGCGAAAGATCCTTCTGCTTGTGCCGTTCGCCTTTCTGTTTCCTCTCGCAATCGGAGTGTCCGGAGTATATATTGCCGAGTGCGTGGCCGATTCCGTGGCGGCGACATTGTGCTGCGTCATATTCTTTTTCCGCTTCCGCGTAGTTCTGCGCCGAATGGGCGAGAAAGCGCAACTTGAAACAAAGGCGAAAAAAGCCGAAGAATAAATAAAAAAATCAAAAAATTTTTTTGGTCGCGCCCTTTGTTTATTTGACACAAAGGCGCGACATTTGTTAAACTCACGGTGCACTACAGGACAACAGGGACGGTGAAATAAATGAAATCATACCAATCGAAATTAGGCATAAGCGTGCGCATAGCTTCGCTTATTATAGCTATTGTCGTCATGACGGGACTGTGCTTTTGGCTCGGCAGTTGCGGTAAGCGACCGGAAGAAAACAATATTCCGAATACGAGTACCAATCCGAGCGCTCCGTCGGACGGAGAGGGCGAGGGCAACGAAGATGATTTTGTCGGGGATCCCGACGACGTTCCGAGCGACGCGCTTCCCGAACAGCCTCCCGTCGAAGAGCCTCCGGCCGTCTTACCGGAGGAAAAGCCCGAGGAAAAACCGCCGGCGGTCGCACCCGTGCGGAAAAGCGACGTGCTCGTCTGTTCCAAAGTCGATTCTCTTTCGGTAAGGGCGGGAGCAGGTACGAACTACAAACGACTCGGCGTCATAGACAAGGGAGATATGCTGTCGTTCGTCTCGAAGGCAAACGGGTGGTATAAAGTGCGTTATTTAAACGGCTACGGATATGTGTCGGGAACTTACGTTTACGAACGGGAATTCGATAAAGGCAATGCCAAGACCGAAAGAGTTATAGACGAGGGCAAGAAAGTGCTCGGAACTCCGTATGTATACGGGGCGCAACGCTATCATTTCGGAGGCAAGCTGAACAATGCTTTCGTGATCTCGGCTTTCGATTGCTCGTCGCTTATGCAGTACATATTCAAAGTCGGGGCGGATGTCGATCTCGATACTACAAGTCGCTCTCAAAGCGTACAAGGCGCGCTTGTCGCGAAGGACGACATGAAGCGCGGCGATCTGCTGTTCTTCACTAACGAGTCGAGAAAGAACAATGTCGGAATAGAACGCATAGGTCATGTCGCTCTTTACCTCGGAGACAACTACATATTGCATACGGCTTCCGATTATGCCGTCATAGAAGAAATGTCGGCAAAGCGTCATAGCTACTTTATCTGCGCGCGCAGACTCATTCCTTAAAAAGAGTGCAAACTTTTCGGCGGAAAGCACATGAACAAACGAAATGCGAAACCGTTGTTTCGCATTTTTCGCAATTTCACGAAACTGTCACTTTATCGACAAAATACCGCGCGAAATTTTGTTGATTTATCGTTGCGAATGTAGTAAAATATACGGTATGGAGATAGTGGACGCATCTGTCGCCGCGGCAAAAAGTTACGCCTCGGCTCTCGACGAAGTCGCCCGCGAGGGCAAATGGCTGGCGGTAAGCGTCGGCTTTTCTCTCGACGAGTGCATAGCGTTCATTCGACGCTGTAAAGAGACAAAAAGCATCGAGTTGTTTCTTATGGACGGAGACACGGTCGCGGGCTGGTGCGACGTCGTACCGGCGAAAGGCATACGCACGGGAAGTCTCGGCATAGGGCTAAGACGCAGGTACAGAGGCAAGGGCTACGGTGCGGAGCTTTTGGACGCCGCAATCGAAAAAGCCGCGCGGCGTTTCGATAAAGTGGTGCTGTATGTGCGCGAGGATAACGACAGAGCCATAAATATGTATCTTCGTCGCGGTTTCGTGACGAAGAAAATCTATTCGAAAGGAGCGTATAAAGGCTTGCCTGAGCGTGTCCTGATGATGGTCAGAAAATTCACGAAGAAGGAGCGGCAATGATATATATAATCGTAGCTGTAGCGACGGTTTTGCTGTTGTTGCCGCTCATGTACGAGCTTCCCAATTTCGTTTACGGCAGACGGAACGCGATATTGACGCCGCTGCGTTGGCATACTCCGCTCTACATATTTCTGTTTCTTGCGCTTGTGGGAGTTTTGTTTATCGACGGGCTTGTAATGATAGGACTTTCGAGCACGCTGACGTTGTTTTCGGTCAGAATGTGGCTCGGGATAATCATGGGGCTTGTGGGCATAATTTATTTCATCAGAATAATACCCGTGTATTACGACGAGAAGTTCGACGTGCGCTCGAAAAGTAAGGCTCTCGGCGTTTTTATCCGCGAGCTTTGCGCGATACTATTCTCTACCGGAGCGCTCTTTCTTGTGTCGGTTTACGTCTGGAGTTTTATTCTCGACGCGGCTTTCTGCGTCGTTTTGATACTGCTCAGGCTGAGAAGATACTTAAAAGTGCGGCGCGGCAAATAGGCTGTGCGGCGGCATACGGACAAAGTTTGAAAAAAGGTAAAATAATTGCAAAAGTAAGGGCTAAAACAGTTTACAAAACGGAATAAAACGCATATAATAATTGCGACTTCTCCCTCGGAGGATATTTCTTCGAGGAAGGGTAAAAATTACACGTTGGAGAATTTATGAAAAAGGACGATAAGAAACCTGTTTATATTTTATGCCCGCGCTGCGAACTCAACTATATAAACAAGAAAGATAAATATTGCACGGTGTGCAAAGCCGAACTCGGTATGCTCGACAAGGGCTTTCTCATTCCCGACGACGACGATGAGGGCGAGGAGCGTCTCTGCCCCGTCTGCCGCGTCAACTATCTTGAGGAGGACGAGGACATCTGCTTCATGTGCAAAAAGGAGCGCGAGGAAAAGGCTTCGCATGAGGAAGCGGAAGAGGAGTTTGAAAACGACGAAACCATTGTCGAAGAAGACGCGGCCGACGACGATCTCGACATGATACCTTTGTCCGAACTCGAAGAAGAGGAAAACGAGGACGAAAACGACGAGTACGAGGGAGACAAAGAACCCGACGATTTCGATTACGACGTCGATCCGAGCGACTTCGAAGAAGACGACGAGGAAGAGGACGAAGACGAGGACGACGAAGATTTTTAAGCGTTGGCGATATCTTATCAAGTTTGAATTGAACCGAGGACAGGCGCCTCGGTTTTTCTTTTCACAAGCAAATAACGATCTTGATTTGAGAGATATTTTTTCGGCAATAAGGGAAAGATAAAGAGAAGGAGCGATTTATGAAAAATATAGCGATTGTTACGGGTGCGAGCGGCGGACTCGGCAGAGAATTTGTAGCTCTTCTCGAAAGCGAAGCGGACGAGATTTGGACGATAGCGCGAAACTGCGCAAAACTCGACGAGCTTTATGCCGAATACGGCAAAAAGATCGTTCCGATATGCCTCGATCTTTCCGAACGCGACAGTTTGAAGAAAGTGGAGGATATGCTTGAGAAGGACGAGTACAACGTGCGCTGGCTCATAAACGCCGCCGGATACGGTAAGTTTTGCTCTTACGACGACATAGACGTCGCACAGTCTCTGAACATGATAGATCTGAATGTAAACGCGCTCGTGGCTGTCGGATTGATAGCTTTGAAACATATGCATAAGGGTAGCAAAATAGTTAACATAGCGTCGATTTCCGCATTTCAGCCGTTGCCTTATATGAACATCTATTCGGCGACAAAAGCGTTCGTTCGCAACTATACGCGAGCTTTGAACGTCGAATTGAGACCTCGCGGCATAACGGCCACCGCGGTATGTCCGGGATGGATGGCGACGCCCTTTCTGACTCGCGCGGAGATAGGAGCGGACAAAGGCGTGACGAAGTTTAAGCATCTGACGACCCCGAAAGACGTTGCCGCGAGAGCGATTGCCGACGCAAAGAAGGGAAAGGATATGTCGGTATACGGCGGTTACAACAAGACCTGTCATCTCGCTTCCAAACTCCTTACGCAAAAAGCCATGATGAACCTCTGGCTCAAACAGCAAAAGAACGATAAGTAGGATCGCCGTGTCGGAGATATAAACGGTTATTCTCGTCAGGGCGGGTATTTGCAAGTTATACTCCCGTAAATTTATCGTCAAACATAAATACGCAAATCACACGACCCGCTTGTTTGTGCAAGCGGTTTTTCTTTGGGATAAAAAGAAGAGGGAAAGGGCACAATAAAAAGGCGGATACCGACTACATAACCACAAGGAGAGAGACATGAGAAAGAGAGCGGTATCCATTGAAGAAGTCAAGCAAAGCATAGAGGGACTTAAGGGGAGCAATCTCCGCATAAGCGTCAATCGCGGAAGAAAGCGTATACAGCGCTACGACGGAGAGATCGCGGCTATGTATCCGGCGGTATTCACGTTGAAGATCACGTCCGATAAGCATATAGATCTGTTGTCGTTTTCGTATTCGGACGTCATATGCGGCGACATAACTCTTGCGAAAAGATAGTCGTTTTTTATGTATACAAATACTCTTTTTCGTCCATAATTCTCGGCGTATCGAAAAAGCAGGGAGCAAGGTTATGAAAAAGATACATAAAGCAATTGTTTTAATAAGCGCGATATTTTTGTTTACGTCTATAATATTTATGTACGGTTGCGAGCATACTAAGGTAGACGAAGGGTATAAACTTATCCGTATCCACATTCGCGCGAACAGTAACGATAAAGCGGATCAGGCGGTCAAACTTAAAGTCAGGGACGCGCTTAACGCAATCATCGAGGACAAACTGTCGGACGCGGGCACGTTCGACATCGCGTATAAGCGACTCGAAAAACTGCTTCCTTCCTTAAAGAAAGAGGCGGAAAGCGAACTTAGAGAAAACGGATTCGGATACGGCGCGAGAGTGAAACTCAACAACGAATTTTTCCCGACGCGAACGTACGAAGGCGTAGTTGTCGAAAGCGGTTACTACGACGCTCTCATTGTCGAGCTTGGCGACGGCGCGGGAGATAATTGGTGGTGCGTCGTCTATCCGCCGCTATGCTATGTATCGGCGGAGGGCGAAGGGAAAATAGAGTATCGTTCACTGATTGCCGAATTGTGGAGAAAATTCATAAGTACCTTTCGTTCCTGAACGGGAGGTATTTTATTTTGAAAAAGAGAATCACTGCAATATTGCTTGCAATTGTTTTATGCGTTGCGTCTGTGGGCATAGCTTCGTCCTACGACGCAGAGGCAAAGAACATTGTAAAGGGAGACACAAAACAGAACATAACCGCCGTACAGACGCGGCTTAAGGAGCTTGGATATTATACGATCAAAGTAGACGGCATTTGGGGAAGCAAGACGCTTGCCGCCGTCAAGAAGTTCCAGAAAGACTACGGACTCACCGTTGACGGCATAGTCGGCGCGCGCACCGAAAAGGCGCTGAAAATCACGCTTTCGGGAGGAGGCGGCAGTACGTCGTCCGGCTCGATAAGCTCGTCGAACCTCGATCTTCTTGCACGGTGCGTATATGCGGAGGCCCGAGGCGAGCCGTATATGGGACAGGTTGCCGTTGCCGCGGTCGTACTTAACCGCGTGCGCAGTTCTAAGTTCCCGAACACTATTTCGGGCGTCATTTACCAACCGCTTGCGTTTACGGCGGTTGCCGACGGACAGATAAATCTTTCGCCCAACCAAAGCGCTTACAATGCCGCTCGTGACGCGCTTAACGGAAGCGATCCCACAAACGGCTGTCTCTATTATTACAATCCCGCAACCGCGACAAGCAAATGGATATGGTCGCTTAAGGTGGAGCTGACCATAGGCAAGCACAGCTTCGCCCGCGCCTAAAAGTCCCGAGGGCGTATACGCGTCGCATTTCTGCGTCAAAGCAATTTTTTCTCGGGTTGCGTACGAAAAAGTACGCGCCCCGTCGAAAGAATTGTTTTTCCTTGAACTGCTTGCGTCTCCGCCCTCGGGTGTCGATTGAACTAAGGTTGTTTGTCGTAAACCCGTGCGGCTCGTCGCCTGTTGCCCGTCTCGCTCGTATCTACGCCCTCGGAGATACACTCACGTCGTCGGTGCTCGCTTGCACTAACTCTCGGGTGTTTCTGTTGAGGGAAAGCATTATAAATATTGTACAAAAAATAAGGAGTGTTCCTGGTTAGATAATCAATACTTATTCGAAAAAGGAGCAAATAAGTATTATAAGAGGAGAATATATATGAAAAATGATGTTGCTTTAAGCATAAGAAAAAGGCGTAACGTGATTTTTGTCTGCGTTTCGATAATAATAGGTCTGTGCGTAGCGTTCGCGCTTATGACGACGGCGTATCTCTTGACGGATATGCGGGCAGCCGATAATAAGGCTCGACTGAACGATTATTATTTCGAGGCGCTGAACGAATTGAGCGATGAAGTGGACGAAACCGTACTAAATCTTTCCAAGCTCACGCTGTCGCTTTCGAAAGGTTCGACGGCAGCGGAATTGAACGCTCTTTCCCGTCACTCCGCGGGAGCGGCTTGCGCTCTTTCCCGTCTTCCCATAGACTGCGAAAAAACCTATTCCGCAATGAAACTTTTGAATCAGATAATCGATTTCGCTGCGAGCTACGGTTTCTCGCTTGCAAGAGGGATGAAGACCGACGGTTTTGTCGAGAGCGCAATGGCTTTCAGAAAAGCCGCCGAGACGCTTCAACAACGTGTGGACGAAATGATGAGGCGTTCCGTGGAAAAGGGAGAAATCGACTGTTCCGACTTTTCGCCGGAAATAGCGGGTCTCGGAAATGAAACGCAACACGAGACTCCCGACTATCCCGAAATGATTTACGACGGACCGTTCTCCGACAGCCGTCTCCCCGTAAGCTTTAAGGGGCTGGAGAATCTGCCCGAGATAGACGAAGAAGAGGCCGTGAATAAAGCGGAAAGCTTGCTTTTGAAGCACGGAGCCGTCATTGTGGGCAAAAGCTCGTCGCCGGAAGCGTACGAGATCGAGTGCGGCGACAGCTTCGTGGCGCTGTCCGTGCGCGGAGGAATGGTACTCGAGCTGATCGTTCCGGGCGACGGCAACGGCGGTAAAAATCTCTCCGAAGACGATGTTTACACTCATGCGGCGGAGTATGCCGCAAAGCTCGGCTACGGCGATCTGTATCCCGTGTGGTATCATGCAAGCGGAAGCGTCGGGTATGTCAATATGGCGCCGAAGGAAGGAGACGCGATACTTTATACGGATCTTGTGAAGGTCAAGATCTCGCTCGACGACGGCACGCTTTTGGGACTTGAAGCTACGGGATACTGCCGAAACCACATCAAAAGAATAATCGAGCCGAAGATAAGCGAGGCGACGGCGGCAAAGCTGTCGGGCATAGACTATGATTTCGTTCGATTGTGCGTCATTCCCGACGGGGAGACGGAAGCGACTTGCTTTGAGGTTCACGGAATGAAAGAAGACATGGAATTTTACGTTTACGTTGACGCGGTGAGCGGAGAAAAGATAAAAGCCATGAAGGTCGTAACGTCGGACGGCGGCAGACTTACTGCGTAAAACTTGACTTTATTCCGTGCGGAGAGTATAATAAAGCATAAACGATAAACCCTCACGGAGAAAGATATGAAAAATTGCGATATAGCGATTATAGGCGCGGGGCCTGCGGGACTGACGGCGGCAATGTACGCCGCACGCGCAAATAAAAAGGTGGTATTGTTTGAAGGACTGACGGCGGGCGGGAAGCTCGCCGTAACTCCGTCTATCGAGAATTATCCCGGGGCGAGCAGTACGGATGGTTTCGAACTTGCCGAAAGTATGAGAAAGCAGACTGTCGCCGTAGGCGCGGAAATTGTTTGCGAGGGCGCGGAAAAGATAGATTTTGCGGCTCGCAAGGTGTATACTTATTCCGAAGCATACGAGTACAAAGCGCTTATCATTGCGACGGGCGCGCGGAGCGGAAAGCTCGGACTCGGGAACGAAAATGAACTCGTCGGCTCGGGAGTCAGCTACTGCGCGGTATGCGACGGCGCGTTTTTCCGAGGAAAAGATGTGATGCTTGTAGGCGGCGGCGAGCGTTCGCGCGTCGATCTGAAATATCTTGCGGGGCTATGCCGTAAGGTGTACTTTACGACCCAAGGGATCGCCGAACGAGAAAGCTATGAAAACGTGGAGTATATAGACAAGGCGGCGGTTACGAAGCTTTCGGGCAATCCGCTTTCCGAGGTGACGGTCGAACAGGCGGGGGAGGAGCGCACGCTTGCAGTCTCGGGGATTTTTATAGATACGGCGCTTACGGGCGAGTCGAGGCTTTATGCGGGAGAGCTTGAAACTGACAAAAACGGTTTTATCGTAACCGACGACGAGATGAGGACGAGCGTTCCCCTTGTCTATGCGGCGGGCGACGTTCGTGCCAAAACCCTTCGTCAGGTGGTCACGGCGGCTGGCGACGGAGCTATAGCGGCGGCGACGGCGATCAAAGAGATAAAGGCGGCTAAAAAAGTTTAAAAAAAGGTGCGATAATAGGTGCAAAATCCGTAATAATATGCTATTATATTATTAGCGGCTAAAAGCCGACTCTATGCCACAAGGAGGGCGGATAAATGAACGATGGGCACAGTCCACGAAAGACTTCGAAAGTTCCGCCGGTGGCGAACGTCTGAATTTGTCTTGTTTACCGAGGCAGAGCTTTTGGAGTCGTGCCTTTTGTTATTTTCGCGGATTAACAATGATAAACATCTACGCAATGAAGAGCGGGGAGCGTCGTCTCGAAGAGGCGGACGAACTTATGCCCGGTTGCTGGGTAAACCTCGAAAATCCATCGGATAAGGAAATAGAGGAAGTTGCGGCAAAAACGGGAATACCCGAAGATATGCTCAAAGCCGCGCTCGACGAAGAGGAGCGCGCCCATATCGAAACAGACGACGGCTGCACCCTCGTTCTTGTCGATATTCCCGTGATGAGCGGCGACAAGGACTGGTATGTGTATTCTACATTGCCGCTTGCAATGGTATACAACGAAGACTATTTCGTAACCGTATGTTTGAGAGATACGGCGGTGCTCGGCGATTTTATTTTGGGCAGAGTAAAGAATTTCGACCTGAACAAGCGAACTCGCTTTATATATCAGATATTGTATGTGAACGCCAAGAAATTTCTCGGTTATCTCAAGCAGATCGACAAGACGTCTTCGCGCGTTCAGCAGCACTTACACCGCTCAATGAAGAACAAGGAGCTTATTCAGTTGCTCGATCTCGAAAAGGCGCTTGTTTACTTTTCGACTTCTCTTAATTCCAATCAAATAGTGATAGACCGGCTTAAGTCCCTTCCGGGGTTGAAACACTTCGACGACGACAGCGAGATAATAGACGACGTAATAGTCGAGAATAAACAGGCTATCGAAATGGCGACCATATATCGCGACATAATGGGCGGAACTATGGACGCGTTTGCCTCCGTAATAAGCAACAACCAAAACATAGTCATGAAGCTGCTCACGGCGCTCACGATCTGCCTAACTATCCCCACGGTCATCGCTTCTCTTTGGGGTATGAACGTCGAAGTTCCTTTCGCTTCTCTCGGCATGGCGGGCTTTTGGATCATAATCGGCATTATCGCGGCGATACTCATTCCCGTGGTTATTATAATGTTTCGAAAACGAATGTTCTGAAGTCCCGAGGGCGTATATACTTCGCGAATACGGGCTATGTGCTCCTCGGCGGCGGGAGCAGTACGAATTGTGTACAGCAACCGCCTTGTTGCCTGTTGCCCGTCTCGCTCGTATCTACGCCCTCGGGTAATGTTGCATTTAGGTGCTCGTATTCAAACCCTCAAATAGAATTTAATAAATCATAGAGGAGAAACAATGCCTTTAATAGACTTAAAATGCGATAAATGCGGCTATCGAGGCGAAGAGCTTGTCAAAGCCGACGGCAAATATCCCAAATGTCCCGAATGCGGCGAAAGTCTTACTCAAAACTTTAACGGCAAGCTCTGCGTGAACGGCGTCAAAAAGGGCGGTGGTTGTTCGGGGGATTGCAAGCATTGTTCGGGTTGCCGCTAAATTTCGGCGGGTTATATACGTCGTAATACGGACTGCGTGCTTCTCGCCGCACGGGCGCAGTACGGATAAAGTACAGCAGCCCGTGCGCCTCGTCGCCGGCTGTCCGTCTTACTCGCATCTAACCCGCCGTGTGAAAGGGTCTGCATATAAGGCTCCGCCTTCGGGTGCCGATTGGACTTAGATACATTGTCGTAATACAAACTACGAATATCCGTAATTATTTCCCTATCGGAGGATACATAAATGAATTCCGTAATGAAAGTTATTCTCGAGCGGCGCAGCGTGCGCTCGTTTGATGATTGCAAGGCGGTCGGCGAGAGCGCTCTTACCGAGATAGTAAAGGCGGGAGCGTATGCGCCGAGCGCAATGAATAGGCAGGCCTGGCACTTCACGGTCGTCGAAAACAAGGAGCTCTTATTAAAGCTCAACGATGCGGTGAAGGCTCTTGCTTCGAGCGCGGAGGAAGAGAGGATACGCGCCCGCGCGAGCGATAACAAATATAATTTCTATTACAACGCTCCCGTGCTTGTGATAGTTTCGATGTCGGAAAACGCGCTGTTCCCGCGAGAGGACGCAGGTTGCTGTATGCAGAACATGATGCTTGCCGCAACTGCTTTGGGACTCGGATCGTGTTGGATAAACCAACTCGGGAACGGGGCGAGCGAAGACAAAGGAGTAAGGGAAGTGCTTGACGAATTGAAAGTTCCCAAAGAAAACAAGGTTTACGCAGCGCTTGCCGTAGGCTATGCTCTCGGGCAGTCGCCTTTAAAGGACAGAGCGCACGGTGTAGTAGACTTTGTAAAATAAGTTAGGTATAATACCCCGGGCAAGCCCCGAACCCGTGCGAGCGAGCACCGCCAAAGCCCCAAGTGGGGGGCATATTACACCGAATTGTCGTCGTTGCATTTTGCCCTTGCAAGCAAAAATGTTTCTCGAATAAACGCACAAAAAAAATGCGCTTTCGTTGCTTTTGGCTTCGAAGGCGCGTTTTCTTTTCTATAATGATTTACTCGCTTATGTGCCACAGCGAGAGCGCAAGTTCGTCGAGTTCGGTAAATCTTCCGTTAAGCCGCAGGGCGAGTACGAAGTCGCCTGTTTTTATCATGAGGGTGTAGAGATTGCCGTTCGGCGCGGCGTATAAAATTCCGGTTCCGTAGTCGGTGTAGTTTATACCCTGCGAAGATCCGAGCGTAGTCTGTCTGCCATGCCAATACCGACCGTTTTCGGGATCTATACTTCCGAAATAGGTTTCGCTTTGCGGCTCTGCATACTCGAGTTCGGTAAAGGAAATGCTCTCGCTGCCGAAAGTTTCGTCTCTGACAATGCCGTTTTCGATTGTCTTGGTAAACGCCGTAAGGTCTTTATACCCTATGCCGAGAGCCTCTTTTATAAGCTTGTCTTTATCGAGCGAGTCGAATAAAGCGGTATAGACTTTTCCCGTAAGTTTTTCTCGTGTATGGGGATTGTCTTTTCCATAGCCGTCCGTGAAGTTTTGTATTTCTTCGTCCGAGACTTCGATCGACGGATTGCGGTATAGCGCGTCGAGAAAGGCAACGTCGGTATTCGAGAGAAAATGACAGCCGCCCACGGTATAGCTTTGCATGATCGTATCTTTCGTTGCGGCGGCGTTGTTGTATGCGTCGCCCGCACCCAAGAGATGCATGACTTCGTGTTTGAAAGTCGTCATGAGATAGCTGCCGTTGTCGAGCACTTCTCGCTTCAGGGTTATTCCGAAATCGCCGAGCTCTGTAAAATCGTTGTAATAACTTATGTGCGCCAGCCCGAAAACTTCGCTTGTGTCCGAAGTCGCAAGATTGTCCGACGCCGACATTCGCACCGAATGTTTTTTGTCGAACGCCTCTTTTTTGGGATAAAAGTCGATTACAAACGCATAGTTGGGATTTATAACGGAGAACACTTCGTTGAACTCTTCTACGCAGTCCTCAAGGACGAGCTTTGCGAAGTCGCTTACGTCATATTGCATATTGAAAGTTATGGTTTCGTTTCGGGGACAGGGCATGCGTGTTATCGAGTCGGTCCTTAAAAGAAACAAGTTTTCTTTTCCGCCGTATATATCGATAAGTTTTTCCATCGCCTTGTCTGCGTCGGGCAAGGTGAAATCGTTTGCCCAGGCGGGCGGGCTTTCCAAAGAGGGCGGGTTATCGTCACTTAGCGCTCCGTCTTTGCAAGAGAGGAGGAAAAACGTCGCTGTCAGCGAAAAGCAGACAGAACATAGTATTGCGATCATTTTTTTGATACGATATTTTTTCATGTATACATTCTATCACCGTATACGAACGATTGTCAAGTTGCGTATCGACCGCCGGCAAAAATCTCGGGCGAAAAAGCGGGAAAAATAATTTCGGTCATATTTTTCGGACTTGCGCTATAGAATATATTGTTATCCGAAAGGATAGCAAGGGACAAATTATTTTTTATAGGAGGCAATAGACTATATGGCTTTTGAACCGATATACGATACGGCGGTGTTCGACACCTTCCGCAAACTCGGCACAGGTCAAGCGGTTGTGGAAGCAAGGCTGCTTCCGAGACCCGAAATCCGCATAGCCAAAGTGCTGTCTACGAGTTCGTCCGTCGGTATAAGCGCGGCGGAAGCGTTCTCGGGAGAAGCAAGGTATTCGGGCAGGGTTAATTTCAAGGTGCTGTTCGAAACGACCGAAGGGACGGCGGAGGAGCTCGACTACAATGCGGATTTCTCCGATAAAGTGGAAGCAAACGGCATAGGAGCTTCGACTAAGACGATTTTCTCGGCGAATATTCTCGATATGGATATCATAGCCGCGGAAGAGGACGTAATAAAACTTGCGGCTGTCGTCGAAGTGACTCTTTACGGTTGTACGCGCGAAGACATAAAATACTTGGCGCGCGGCGGCGACGGCGTGTATACGCACGAGGACAGAGTGAACTGCTCAGCGCTTGCGTCCGAAACCGACGAGACATTTATAATATCCGATACGCTCGAAATAGGCGCGGGCGTGGAAATTCTCGGGGCGGAAAGCAGAGTGTTTACATATAAACGCACTGCCGAGGACGACAGCGTGACATTTGCGGGAGAGGCTGTTGTCGATCTCACGCTTAAAAACGCGGACGGGGCGATTTCGTGCAAAAGCGTGGCAATCCCCGTCGAGCAACAGTGCCGCGCAGACGGAGCGAGAGAGCGCGACGCCGTGACGGGCGGTCTTAAAATAAAGGACTGCGCCGTCACCGTTTCGGGAGAAGAAAACGAGCGCGTAGCGGAAATAGAGCTTACTTTGAAAGCGGAGTGCATGAGCTTCCGTTCTCTCGAGATGCTTCCTGCCGTAGACGTATTCTGCCTCGAAAACGAGCTTTTGCCCACCGTGGAAAGCGTTGTTGTCGGTTGCCCGAAGAACGACATAACTCTGGAAAGCACGGTTGAAGGAAGCGTCGCCATAGAGGATAAACTGCCTCTTGCCGATACCGTTCTCGGCACGTTCGGCTCGCGCGTCAATGTTTCGACGGCGACGGCTGAAGCGGGACGGGTAAAAATAGAGGGTCTGCTCGGTACGAATATAGTCTACTTCAGTGCGGAACGCGGAAGTTCGAACACGGTCTATGCGCAAGTTCCGTTTTCGCTCACTCTTTCGGCGGACGTCGAAGAGGGCGATACGTTGGGCGCGCAGGCAGGCGTTAAGGACGTAAGCGTGAAAATCCGCCGAGGCAACGAGCTTGGTATTCGCGCGGAAGTCGTAGTGTCGTTGTCCGTCATTGCGGAGGAAACGCAAATCGTCATAACCGAACTCAAACTCGGAGAAGCTCGCCCGCCTCGCCGTGCGGCGATCTCCGTCCATATAGCGTCAAACGGCGAAACGGTTTGGGACGCGGCTAAGGCTCTCGGCATAACGCCCGAAGAGGTCGTGCGTCAAAATCCCGACGTCAGTATGCCTTGCTCGGGCGGAGAAAGGCTCAGAGCATTCCGCAGGATAGAGAGATAGCGGGTCAAACCGCTTTACTAATCCGAAGAAAAAGTGTAAAATATATACATGAAAAAGAGAAAAATAAAGGTCTCCGCACGGGCGAAAATAAATTTGTCCCTAAACGTCAGCGGAAAAGGAAATAGAGGATTACATTTGCTGGACAGCGTAACGGCGTCGGTGAGCCTTGCCGACGTCGTTACGGTTTGCGAGCGATTCGACGAAAAGGTGAGAGTGACCTATAACGGAGAAGATTCAAGGTACGAAAACGACAGCGTGCTTAAGGCGATACGTTCGCTTTGGGCGCGTTTCGGCGTTTTCGGACTCGACGTCACCGTGGAAAAAAGGCTGCCCGAGGGCGCCGGCGTGGGCGGTTCGAGCGCCGACGCGGCGGCTGTCATCTACGCGTGCAACGAGCTTTTCGGCTTTTACGAGCGCGGCTATACGAGCGAGGACGCCGAAAAGGTGGGGAGCGACGTGCCCGTCATGGCCGTAGGCGGCTATGCGCGCGTAACGGGGACGGGCGCGAAGTTCGAGACATTCGAGGGAAAAAAGCTCGATTTCGTATTGCTTTCGGGAGGAAAAGGAATTTCCACACCCGAGTGTTTTCGCGTTTTCGACGAGCTGTACCCGTCCGCGCGTTACGAGCCGACCGACAACGACGCGCTGGTCGCCGCGATAAAGGACGGAGACCTAAGCCGTATAGCGTCGCTTTGCGGCAACGCGCTTACAAGACCGGCGTCAAAGTGCGACGATATAATCGAGCGGAGGGTCTCCGCATTGCGGGAAGCGGGCGCGCTTGCGGGGTTTATGACGGGAAGCGGATCGGGTTGCATAGGGCTTTTCGAAGACGAGCAGCGGGCGTGGCAAGCCGAAAAAGAGCTTTATAAATGTTCCGAACTCGGGACGCCCATCGCGCTTACGACCATGGAGAAAGGAATGGAGGCCATAACTTCGAGGCGGAAGAAAACTTACGATTTTCGACAATTTTATTTGAATTAAGCGTGCTCTCGCGCCTTTGCCGTATATATACTTATATATATAAGTACTGTCGGAAGGTGCGGCAATGTCATTGAAAGAACTTACGGGCAAAGCGATAAACGATTGGGGCGGATACGAAACCGAATGTTCGTGCGGAAAAAAACACAGACTCGACTCTGCGTTTTTTCTCGGCGCGGGGGCGGAAGAGAATATCCTTGCGGCGATGAGCGTCATTGCGCCTTCGGGGTGCGGAGTCGTACTCGTCAGAGAAAGAGGGTACGAGGTCGAAGATTTAAAGCGTCTTTTGCGGCGCGGAGGCTACCCTGTTCACGAGCGGGAAGTATCGCGCGGCGACGGCTTTGCCGTTCTTGAAAACGAGACAATTGGGGACGGAGTGCGTGCCGTGCTCGGCGTCGGCGGCGGATTTGTCTGCGACTGCGCCAAGTATATAGCCGCTTTTGCTCGCCTTAGGTGCGGAATGGTCGTGCGCTCGTACTCGTCCGCTTCTTTCCTCGTTCCGTCCGCGTCGATCGACGGCGGCGGTATGCCGAGGTTGTTTAAAACGGATCCGCCGAAATTTATCCTTTGCGATACCTCGCGTCTCGGAAAATCGGCAGGGAGCGCAAACGCCGCGCTATTCGGAGAAATTGCCTCGCGGCTCATAGCGCTGTACGATTGGCGATTTTCTTCGCTTGTGCGCGGCGAAAAGATCTGCGAAGAAGTATACGAAGCGGCGCTCGGGGAAATCGACGGAGTGCTTGCCTCTTTACGCGGCTCGGGTCGCAATGCGGAAACTGCTGGGATACTTTTCGAAAGCGGATTGAAGCTGTCTGCGCTTGCCGCGATCGACGATTCTTCGAGACTTTTTTCGGGCGGCGATACGGCTTGCTCGCTCGCGCTCGAAATGCTCATGCGGCACGAGGAAAGGAAGGGACGGCTTCGCGGAGAAAACGAACTGCTGTTTTCCGTGCTGTTGCTCGACATATATCCCAAAGTGTTCGAGGCGAGAAAACAGGAGGGTTTTCTGCCTCCGCCCGACAATAATATGCGGCTGGAAAAGCTCGTCGAATATCTCGGAGCAAACGAGCGCGCCGCGGCAAATTCACTGACGCCCTATCTCCCCGAAAAGGTAATGGCGCTATGCGACTATCGCATAGGGGAATACGAGGACGAACTCAAAAGCGAACTTTTGAAGTTTTCGACGAGACTTCGCGCCGCGTATAAGATTTTTCGCAGATTGTATGCGGACGACGGGTTTTCTCTTCGCGGTTATCTCGATGTGAGCGACGCGCAATTATGCCTTGCGCTCGCGCCGGAAATGACGGGCAAATACGGCGCGCTGACTCATCTCAAGAATATGGGGATAACCGACGCTTATTTGCTTGACTGATAAGGTAATTAAGGGTTAAACTTAACGTGCGGCTATACTTTCAAAGTATGTTGATGAGAGAAAAACAATGAATTACGACTTTAAGTGTTATCTTTTGGATATGGACGGCACCGTCTATCTCGGCGGCAAGGCGATAGACGGAGCGGCGCAAACCGTCGAGAGAATGAGAAAACAGGGCAAAGTGCTGTTTCTCACGAATAATACGTCGTGCTCGAGAAGGGCTTATGCCACGAAACTGTTCGCGCTCGGCATTCCAGCGAGGGAAGATGATATTTTCACGGCGGGAAACGCGACTATTGACTATATAGCGGAGCATTATTCGTCTCCCAAGGTCTATGTGCTCGGCACGGAGCTTTTAAAATCGGAATTTGCGGCGGCGGGGCTTAAGCTTGTCGAAAATTCGCCCGAACTCGTAGTCGTCGGTTTCGATACGTCGCTGACTTATGAAAAGCTGTCGAAAACCTGCTCGTTTATTCGATCCGGCGTTCCGTTTATAGCGACGCATCCGGACTTCAATTGCCCCGTGGGCGACGGATATATCCCGGACGTCGGCTCGTTTCTCGCTCTCATCGAGGCGAGCACGGGCAGACGTCCCGATGCGATTTGCGGCAAACCGTACGCGCCCATGGCAAATGCCTTGTCCAAGGTCGCAAAAGCAAGCGGCAAAGACGTGGTCATGGTGGGCGACAGATTGTATACGGATATGCGTTTCGCCGCGGAAAACGGTTTTTGCTCGACGCTCGTTCTGTCGGGCGAGGCGACAAGGGAAGAGCTTGCAAAGAGCGGCATAAAGGTTGATAGAGTTATCGCCTCGATTAAGGATTTCTTCGATATATAAAAACAAGAAATATATAATTAAGAAATATATAATAAGGAAAAGGACGCGCCGAAATTGCTTGCGCGTCCTTTTGTTATGTATATATTATATATGATAGAGATTAAACCGATTCGAGAAGCATTTTATCTGCCACAAGCGCTATGAACTCGCCGTTCGTCGGCTTTTCGTTGTGATTGTATACGCGCACGCCGAACAGCGAATTTATGTTCTCGATCTTGCCGCGGTTCCAAGCGACTTCGATCGCGTGGCGAATTGCTCGCTCGACTTTACTCGGGGAGGTCGAAAAGCGTTCGGCAACCTCGGGATAGAGGCGCTTTGTGATGCTGTTAATGATGTCGGGGTTATCAATTGCCATTTTGATCGCTTCGCGCAAGAACTGATATCCCTTTATGTGCGCGGGTATCCCGACGGTTATAAAGATATTCGTGATCTTTTCGTCGAGAGATTTATTGACGGGAGCGCGTACGGGGCGTGATCCCGAGGGTTGAACCGCAGGCCGCTCCGACCCCGAAAGATCCTTGAGCCTTGCGGCGAGATTTTCGTGCGAGCACGGTTTTATCATATAATAGTCTGCGCCGAGACCGGCGGCTTTGGCTATGAATGCGTCTTGAGAAAGCGCGCTTAAGACAAGTATGCGCATATTCGAGCGATCGACCTTCTCGAGCACGGAAAAGCCGTCCATCTTCGGCATGACGAGGTCGAGTATCATTATGTCGGGTTTTAAAAGTTCCGCAAGTTCCACCGCGCGTTCGCCGTCGGCTGCTTTGCCGACGATGTCGAAACCTCGGGAAGTAAGAAAAGTTTCGAGTTCGGAAAGCAGTTCTTCGCTGTCGTCTACCAACAAAATTCGATTTTTCATAGTGTTATTTCCTCTTATATTTTTATTACAATTAAAATTATACAAGGGACGGCATTAAAAGACAAACATATCGCTTGCCGTTATTTATCGAATAAAAAGACCCATTGTGTTTTTATGTCGAAAGAAAGCGAACTACCGAAAACGGGTGCGGAAAGTTGCGGCTTTGTCGAAAATCCGAACGAAGTATCGGTCCTTATCGAATATCGAGTCTCCGAATATGAATATGTTTGTTTTTTTAAGATCGGGGAATATAACATATATAATATGAGATTTGTCTCGACGTTATTCCGTGCGGAATAAATTTTGCCGCGAAAGAGCGGAAAAAGATATATTTATCTTAAAAAAACGCTTGACAAAGGGACGTGCCTTTTGGTATAATGTTCGAGCTATGTCCATAGAGGGTTTTTTATGCTCTCTTGAAAACGTGGCAAAGGGCTTATTTATAAGGTATGATGTATAAGATTGCCGCACTTAATTTTAGCGGGGTGCGGAGAACTTATGCGGACCGTAAGCGGGAGGCGCGATTTCCCGCGACCGAGAAAGCCCGTCTCGATAAAGTGTCGAGGACTTGAAGGTCCGAGAGCGCTCGGAAACCGAAAGTCCGTTCTTTAAGCCGAAGTTTTGACACGCGTGAGGCGGTGGTTCACGGAAATGCTATGGAGGAACAAAAATGGCAGGACAAAAAATTCGCATCAAGCTCAAGGCTTACGACCACAACATCATCGACCAATCGGCGGCGAGGATTGTGGAAACGGCAAAGCGTACGGGCACGAAGGTAAGCGGTCCCATTCCGCTTCCCACGGACAGAGAAGTCGTAACTATTCTGAGAGCCGTACACAAGTATAAGGACTCTCGCGAGCAGTTCGAAATTCTCACCCATAAGAGACTTATAGACATCTATAATCCCTCGGCAAAGACCGTCGACTCTCTCATGAAGCTCGACCTTCCCGCCGGCGTGGATATACAGATCAAGTTGTGAGACAAGGCGGAGGTAAAGTAACATGAAAAAAGCTATTTTAGGCCGCAAAGTCGGCATGACGCAAATATTCGACGAGACCGGACTGGTGATCCCCGTAACAGTCGTGGAGGCAGGTCCGATGACGGTCTTGAGAGTAAAGACCCCCGAGCGCGATAAATACAGTGCGGTTCAGTTCGCATACGAGGACGCTGCGGCTCGGAAGACAAACAAGAAAGACGCTAAGATAAAAGAGTACGTCGGTGTGAACCGTCCGCAGGTGGGAACTTTCGTAAAAGCTTCCGAAGAGGCGGGGACGCAGATAGTTCCCAAGCGCGTCATAAAGGAATTCAAGCTCGACGACGCGGACAAGTATAAGGTCGGCGACAGCGTGTCCTGCGACATCTTCGAAAACGGCGACAAAGTAGACGTTTCCGGTCTTACAAAGGGCAGAGGCTTCACGGGCGTAATCAAGCGTTGGAACTTCCACCGCCTCAAGATGAGCCACGGTACCGGTCCCGTACACCGCGAGCGCGGTTCTACGGGTGCGAACTCGACGCCGAGCAAGGTCATAAAGGGTCTTAAGATGGCTGGTCAGTACGGACACGAGAACGTGACGATACAAAACCTCACCGTCGTAAAAGTGGACAAAGAAAGAAACGTATTGCTCATT
Organism: uncultured Christensenella sp.; assembly: GCA_910585955.1. Classification (GTDB taxonomy): domain Bacteria; phylum Bacillota; class Clostridia; order Christensenellales; family Pumilibacteraceae; genus MGBC157735. The sequence continues at coordinate 1,850 of CAJUGC010000014.1, read as the reverse complement.
CGCGGAGCCGTTCCCGGACCCAAGGGCGGACTCGTGACGGTCAAAGAAACGGTCAAGAAGTGAGCGGAGGAGAGATAAATGCCTACAATCGATATATTGAATCAAAACGGCAACAAGACGGGCACGCTCGAACTCGACGAGTCGGTCTTCGGAGCCGCTTATAACGAGCCGCTCATACATCAGGCGGTCGTGGCTCAGATGAACAATGCCCGTCAGGGCACGAAAAGCACTCTGACGCGTACCGAGGTCCGCGGCGGCGGCATAAAGCCTTGGAGACAAAAGGGTACGGGACGTGCGCGTCAAGGCTCGATAAGAGCGCCTCAATGGGTAAAGGGCGGCGTGGTTTTCGCGCCCAAGCCCAGAGACTTCTCGCAGAAGGTGAATAAAGAGGCTCGTCGCGGCGCAATGGTTTCGGCGCTGAGCAAGAAGTTTACGGACGGTCAGATAATCGTCGTGGACGAGATAAAGCTCGCTGCGGCAAAGACGAAAGAAATGGTCAAAGTGGTCGAAGCGCTTAAGCTCGAAAAGAACGTAGTGCTCTGCCTTACGGAGACCGACGCGGACGTCGTAAGAGCGGCAAACAACATTCCGAACGTAACGACGGTAAACAGCGATTTCGTAAGCGTATGCGACGTAGTGTACGGAAACAAGTTCGTCGCCACGAAAGCCGCTATCGAGAAATTGACAGAGAGGTGCAAGGCATGAACGCGTACGATATCATAAGAAGACCCATCATTACCGAGAAAGGCAACGAGGGCATAGACAACAAAAAGTACACGTTTGAGGTTGCAAAGGACGCGAACAAGACGCAGATAAAGGCAGCCGTCGAGGAGATCTTCAAGGTTAAGGTCGCGAAGGTCAACACCGTAAACGTCAGAGGTAAGCTCAAACGCCAGGGCAGAACGCAAGGCTATACCGCTTCCTATAAGAAAGCGTACGTCCAGCTCGCCCCCGAGAGCAAGGCTATCGAGTTCTTCGAGAGCATGGCTTAAGGCAAGTAGATAAGGAGACAACGTAAATGGCTATAAAAAGATTTAAGCCGATGACTCCGGGCACGCGTCAAAAGACAGTCAGCTCGTTCGACGAAGTAACGAGAACCACCCCGGAAAAATCGCTGCTCGAAACTCAGAGCAAGTCGGGCGGCAGGAACAGCAACGGTCGCATAACCGTGCGCCACATAGGCGGCGGCAATCGCAGAAAGTACAGAATAATCGACTTCAAGCGCGATAAGGACGGCGTTCCCGCAACCGTAAAGGAAATCGAGTATGACCCCAACCGCACCGCATACATCGCACTGCTTGTCTATGCGGACGGCGAGAAGAGATATATTCTCGCGCCTCTCGGACTTTCCAAGGGAGATAAGGTATTAAGCGGCAAGGACGCCGACATAAAAGCCGGCAACGCGCTTCCGCTCGAGAATATCCCCGTCGGCACGATGGTGCACAACATCGAGATGCAGCCGGGCAAGGGCGGACAGATCGCCAAAGCCGCAGGCAGTTCGGCGCAGCTCATGGCAAAGGACGGCGGATACGCGACCTTGAAACTTCCTTCGGGAGAAATGAGAATGATACTTCTCGGCTGCAAGGCTACCGTGGGTCAGGTGGGTAATCTCGATCACGAGCTCGTATCGCTCGGCAAGGCCGGCAGAAAGCGTCACATGGGCGTCCGTCCGACCGTGCGCGGCGTCGTCATGAACCCGTGCGATCACCCTCACGGCGGCGGCGAAGGCAAGTCTCCGATAGGCAGACCGTCCCCCGTTACTCCTTGGGGCAAGCCGACGCTCGGTTATAAGACGAGAAAGAAGCATAAGGCAAGCGACAAGTTCATTGTCAAGCGCATCAATTAGAGGT
>CAJUGC010000013.1 GCA_910585955.1 uncultured Christensenella sp. | reverse complement strand
GAGCCGAACGTACTTGTCCCTAACGGGTCCGGGAGAATAGGTAATCGCCGCATCCCAATTTATAAGCGCGAGCCACTTTGTAAAAAGTGACCCGCGTTTTTGTATTGTTTTTGTTATAACAATGTGAATTGTCGTTTTACAACGTGAACTGTAACCGAGAAGGGTTGCACAGTACTTTAAACTATGATATAATATAAATATAGTAAAAATAGAAGGAGTTAAAGCTATGGGAAAATTGATGAATGTTGTGAGAAGATTAACGCCGGTATTTTTATCGCTTATGCTTGTATTTGCTATGGCAGTAATTCCTATTGAATTGCTAATGGTATCTGCCTCAAGTAATGAAGTTAAGCATGACGAAAACACTGTTTTGTGTCAGGCATCCGAAGAGGATGATTTTGTTGACAATAAAGTAATGGTAGCAATTAAAAACTCTTACAGTTTGAAATTTAAAAATTACAATAAAGATGATTTTGCAGATGTGGGATGTACATCGGTAGAAGATTTATCAACAGCAACGGCCGATAAGATAAAAAAGGGTGTTGATGAAAAACTGGCTAATCGCTATCAGCAATTATTATGCCTTGAGCTTGATAGAAACAGTAAAGAGAATGTACTTGCCGCGATTAAAGAAATTGAAAAGCGTGATGATGTCTATTATGCGGGGCCCGATTATAAAATGAACTTGAAAGAAGAGGATGAGACTACGCTTAGTGTCGAAAGACAAAAGGGTAACAATCATGCTACTAACGTATCACAGACAAAATCGAATGAGCTTATTTCCCCAATAACACCTAATGATCCGAAATTATATAAACAATGGGCAATAGACAAAATACAGCTACCAATGGCATGGAATTACACAAGAGGTTCGAATCAAGTGGTTGTCGGCGTAATTGACAGCGGGATAGATCATACGCATCCCGAACTTGCAAACAAGGTGGATACGTCATTAAGCTATGATTTTGTTCATGGAACATCGGCTATGCCGGCTTTGCGTGATTTAAATCACCATGGAACTATGGTTGCCGGAATAATAGGAGCAGAGACTGATAACGGTATCGGAATGGCGGGGACATGTTGGAACATTAAATTAGCTTCATTACGAATTCTGAATTATGGTGGCAAAGGGGATTATGATGCTGCGGCACGAGCAATAAATTTTGCAGTAGAAAAAAATATTCCTATTTTAAATATGAGCTTTGGTGGCTATGAAACTACACGCGATTTGGAAGTGGCTATAAAAAATTATTACGGCTTAATGGTATGTGCAGCAGGTAATGAAGGAGCTGATAATGACAGCGTACCTTCATATCCGTCAGATTATAATTATTTGGATAACTTAATTTCAGTAGGTGCTTCTGACGAGAATGATAATCGGTGTGTGCGAACAAATGGAGCCTCTAATTACGGAAAAACTACAGTTGATTTGTTTGCACCGGGAAATAATATCTATACTACATTGAAAGGAAACGATTATACCGATGTGATTTTATATTGGGGAACATCATTTGCCGCACCTTATGTTTCCGGAGTAGCGGCTTTAATGCTCGCCGAAAGACCAACTTTAACCGGGTGGCATATTAAGAGTGCGATTTTATATGGAGTGGATGAAATCGATTCATTGACCGATTATTGTGTTTCGGGCGGCAGATTGAATGCATATAAAGCATTAAGATATGTACATTCTTCACATAGATATGGAACGACATATGGGACGTATACAGAGCAATATCATATTTCATATTGTTTTTGCGGTGGATGGATCTACGAAGAGCACTCGGCATATGCTTCTACAATTATAGAAAGGGATGGATATCAATATGCAACCTGTATGTTTTGCGATGACGTAGTTGTTCTCTATGGGGGTTATGTAACTATCATCAATGATTTATAATATTAAATTTATATTTAAGGAGGTCGTCATGAAAAAGAAAGTTCTACTGTTAATAATGATACTTGTTCTCTGTATGAGCTTGCTTTGTGCGTGCGGAGATACGTCGTCGAAAACAGACCCGTCGACAACCGATACAAATCGGGAACAGACCGAAAGCGAAAAACAGGAGGAAACAGAAAATAATACTCCCGCCAAGGATACGGCATATCCCAAGGCGAGCAGAGAAAATAAAGACATACTTTCGAAGTATGCGGTAAATTTTGCGCAAGAGGTGAGGAATGCTTATTCTGCCAAGTACGGTGACGACAACGCATTTGTAGCCAATTCATACGGCTTTTTCGCCGATAAGGAAGTAAAGCATGAATCGTATGTGTTCTTTATCAAAGTCGGAAAAGAAACAGCCGGTACAGTTGACGAGACTGTTTCGGGAATCACATTTCACTATAAAAGCAACTGCAAAATGAGCGTCTACGAAGCTAAGAGCAAGACGATATGCGATATGGTCGAAGCTTATGAAAAAGGCCTGCTCACCGCAAGCAATGTCAAAAATATAAAGCATAAGTGCGATATGGAAGATTTTGCGGCAGGTGAGGGATTGCCGCTTTTGGAGACCTACAGAAAGTTTGTTGGCGTGGAAGATAAAGTTGCTTTGGGTGAGATGGAGATATTGGACTATTTCGGAGTCTATCACGGAGTTCATGTCGCCGTCATTGACGATCACTACGGGGTTCATACGGCTAATTATCCTCAATACGATATATCCGGCTATTGGTTTTACGGGATCAGGGAGAGTATGTTTGTCGCGTATAAGGACGGCGAGATGAAGTATATGTGTGCTCCCGCCGAAAAAGGGTGGTACGTTGCCAACGAATGGCTGACCAAAGAGGACATAGCGGCTATAAACGAAAAACATCTTAAACATTTGGAATACGACTACGAGTAATAGTTTTTTAAAATCAAAAGCGCGAGTCACTTTGTAAAAAGCGGCCCGCGTTTTTGTATATGTATATTATTTTGCGTTTATTCCATTCGGGCGGTGGCGCCTGCCTCCGTCAAGTTATCCACCAAACGGCGGGCCTCCTCAAAATCAAGATCTGTTTTTAATACTGTGGGAGTGAATTCCACCATGTGCTTTCCTTCTATGAGTCCGCACAAGGTTATTTCTCTTACGATTTTTATGACGTCTATTTTACGTTTGCCGCAATCCGCGAGAACGACAGCATATCTTTTGGATCGATCTACGGGCGGAGAAACTAAATCTTTGTGTTTTTCCGCAACGGCGGTTGCGCCGACTTGATTGAGTTTATCCGTAAAGAGCATAGCATCGTGACGATTCAGCCTCTTCGCTATTTCGCATGGAGCCGAGTCTACGATATTTTTGGCTTCGATAAGCCCGAGTCCCGTTATTGTCCGAAGCGCTTTTATTACCTCGACGGGCGTTTCTCCTTTCTTCATAAGTATTACGTCGTACAGAGTATTTTCGGAATCGTGTTGTATGGGTGTCGAATAGGAGGGTTGCGACATCTCGCGATTTGCAAGCATACTTTTCATTTCTTCGATCTGCTTGCGATAGGCGTCGAGAAGAGCGGCTTGCTCGTCCTCTTTGCTTTTATTCTTACCGCTGTCGGAATGTTTTTCGACGTAATCGAGAATTCGAGAATATGCGTCGGGTCTGTCGAGGTTTATGCCTTGAATTTTGCCGCTTCGACCCGGCAATCTTTCTATGGGAGCGCCGCCGAAAACAAAAGTTATTGCGTCGCGCGCCTTCTGTTCGTCGTTTATGAGCGAAAGAAAGCGCTTGTATTCGTTTTCCACCCAGGGCGTGCGCAAATAGCTTTCATCGCGGCAAACTACGAGCATACATTTCGCGCTTTGCAAAGCGTACAGTATGAGCGCTTCGTAATCGACGCCCGTGCGTTCGTTTATCTCTTGCTCGGAGTAAAAGGGAGAAAAACCTTTGGACTTAAGATAGTTGTAGATCTTAAGCGTGTCATAGCTGTCGCGAGTGTTGCCGCCGTTTTCGTCCGTAACTTTCGTGCAGAGGAAGCAATCGTATTTGACGCCCGATTCTTTAAGCGCAAAGAACTCGCTCGATATATAGTCGATCTCCTTGGCTTTGCGGTCGTATTGCATACGCTGCTCGGGAGTGGCGAGAGCTACTGCTTTGCGGAAATCGGGATTGCTTTTGAAAGTCTTATCGGTTATTTCGTGGCATATCGGCTGTAAACAGTTGTTTACGCCGTCTTTTATGTATTGCACCTTGAACGAGGCGAGCGCCATTCCGAAATACGCTTCGGGTTCGCTTGGGTCGATCTCGGCGGCCTTGCGGTAAGCGGCAAATGCTCTGTCAAATTCACAGGTGTCAAGCTCATGCTCGCCCTGAAAAAGAAACTCGCGCGCCGAACTGTCTTTTTTCGGAAGAATAAACGAGCTTCGGCAATATTTGCACCGTACAACGCCGCCTTGAGCGGCGCTCGGGTCGATTTGCGCACCGCAGTTTTTGCATATCATATCTTGATCCGTAGCCATTTTCGTATCCTTGCTCATATTGTTTTTCATTTAGAGTATAGCGCAAATATGTCCGTATGTCAAGTGCGGGCGAGGACTGTTGACAAACGATAATTTATCGAGTATACTTTATGAAAAGGAGAAATTTCATGATAAAAGTCACTTTCGTTTGTCTCGGGAATATCTGCCGTTCGCCCGTAGCCGAGCTTGTTTTCAAAAAGCTCATACGCGAAAAGGGCGTCGAAGATATGTTTGAAGTTTCGTCTTGCGGCACATCCGGTTGCGAGGCGGGTTCGAGCATTTATCCTCCTGCTGCGGCGACTCTTAGTCGTCACGGCGTCGAGGGGAGCCATACTGCGCGCAAGATAACGCGAAAGGACATAGAGGATAGCGACTATATCCTCGTAATGGACGACGACAATATGCGCGGCTTAAAGCGCGTCGCAAGTATAGACGAGCAGAAAAAAATATTCAAGCTTTGTTCGTTTACGAGCCGCCCCCGCGACGTCGCCGATCCTTGGTATACGCGAGATTTCGAGACGGCGTATGCCGATATTCTCGACGGTTGCACGGCATTTCTCGAAAAGGTTTCGGGTGAGTATGGACGTTAAAAGCACGCTGATTAAAAACGATTTCAAGTTTCAAAAGAGATACGGTCAGAACTTCATAACAGACAAAAACTTTCTTGTTTCCGTTGTGGATAAGAGCGGCGTCACGGCAGACGATACAGTTGTGGAAATCGGAGCCGGCGCGGGGACGCTTACCGCCGCGCTTGCATCTAAGGCAAAGAAAGTGATTGCATACGAAATAGACGGACATTTAAAACCCGTGCTCGAAGAGACGCTCGGCGAGTTCGACAATGTCGAGATTGTTTTCGGAGATTTTATGAAATCGGGCGACGTGAGCGAGCGCGTTGCCGAAAATTATAAGGTCGTTGCCAATCTTCCTTACTATATCACAACGCCCGTGCTGTTTAAACTCATTGAGGAAACTTCGGTAAAGCCGCTGTCGATCTCTGTCATGGTGCAGAAGGAAGTCGCAGACAGACTTTGCGCAAAAGAGGGAAGCAAGGACTACGGCGCGCTTACTGTCACTGCAGGCGCATTTTACGAGGCTAAAAAGATAATAGACGTAAACCGCACGATGTTCTATCCCGTGCCTAATGTGGACAGCGCTGTCGTGCTTATGACGCGCAGAGAGGGCGGAGCGCCCGAAAATCCCGCTCTCTTCTCACGCGTAGTGCGTGCGGCGTTTGCCATGCGCAGAAAGATGCTCGTCAACAATCTCATGGCGTCGTTTGCGTTGCCTCGCGAGACGTGCGAGAAGGTTTTGGAAGGGTGCGGGCTTTCGATCACGGTTCGAGGCGAAGCGCTTTCCCGCGAAGAATTTGTTGCGCTTGCGACAAGTCTGCGGGGCGTTGTAAGATAAAACTTGTGTGAAAATTTCAAAACTTTTCGAGCAAAAGCCCTTTTTTAGTTGCGGTCTTAACTTTTTTAATGTATACTTATATCGGTGGAGATTGAGCATATCGGATCCGCCTACATAAACAAGTAAATTACTTTTTGGAGGTATAACAACCCATGAAGACTTATGGTATCGAAAAGCTGAATATTTTGAATCCGCTTGAAGTTTACCGCAATCTCGAGCCTGCCGTTCTTACGGAAATGGCGCTTAAGACAGAGCCTTGCCGCCTTACGGATACCGGCGCGCTCCTTATCGAGACGGGCAAGTATACGGGCAGAAGTCCCAAGGACCGCTTTATCGTCGACGAAGCGCCCATAAACAAGGAAATAAATTGGGGCGCGGAGAACAAGAAAATCTCCGAGGCACAGTTCAAGTCCATTCTCGGCAAGGTTACGAGCTACCTCAACAATCGCAACATCTACATATTCGACGGCTATGCGGGCGCAGATCCCAAGTTCCGTTTAAATGTGCGTTGCATAAACGAGTATGCATCGCAGAATCTGTTTATGCACAATATGCTCATTCGTCCGACCGAGGACGAGCTTAAAAGCTATAAGCCCGAGTTCACGCTAATCTGTGCTCCCGGACTCAAACTCAACCCGAAAGAAGAGGGTATAAACAGCGAAGCCGCAATCATGATTAGCTTCAAGCGCAAGCTCTTAGTCGTTGCGGGCAGCAAGTATTGCGGCGAGATGAAAAAGGGCGTGTTCAGCGTAATGAACTATATGCTTCCGCACAAGGGTGTGCTCGGAATGCACTGCTCGGCAAATATGGCGCAGGACGGCAGCGGCGACACGGCGCTCTTCTTCGGACTTTCGGGAACGGGCAAGACTACGCTTTCTGCGGATCCCGCAAGAGGTCTTATCGGCGACGACGAGCACGGCTGGTCGGAAGAGGGCATCTTCAACATCGAGGGCGGTTGCTACGCAAAGTGTATCGATCTCTCGGCGGAAAAAGAACCCGACATCTATCGCGCGATAAAGCACGGCGCGGTAGTCGAAAACGTGGTGGTGGACGACGTAACGCGCAGACCCGACTACACGGATAACAGCCTTACGGAGAACACTCGCGTTTCCTATCCCGTGCATTACATCGACAACGCCGTAATTCCCGGCGTCGGCGGACATCCCAAGACAATAATATTCCTTACGGCGGACGCATTCGGCGTGCTTCCTCCCGTCAGCAAGCTCACGAAGGAGCAGGCAATGTACTACTTCGTATCCGGTTATACCTCGAAGGTTGCGGGCACGGAGCGCGGCATAACCGATCCTGTTTGCACGTTCTCTACCTGTTTCGGATCGCCGTTCCTTCCGCTCAAGTCGTCGGTTTATGCCGAGCTTCTCGGAGAAAAGATCGAAAAACACGGCGCGGACGTTTATCTCATCAACACAGGTTGGACGGGCGGTGCATACGGCGTGGGCAAACGCATGAGCCTTCCCGCAACTCGCGCGATTGTTACGGCGGCTCTCAACGGATCGCTTGCAAACGTCGAGTACGAAACCGAGCCTTATTTCGGTCTGGCCGTGCCCAAGAGCTGCGAAAATGTTGACGCAAATATTCTCAATCCTCGTAACGTCTGGAACGATAAGGCGGAATACGACCGCCTTGCAAAGAAGCTCGCTCACGACTTTGTCGAGAACTTCAAAAAATACGAGGGAATGCCCGAAGAAATCGTAAACGCTGGTCCCAAATCCGAGTAATTAAATGCTTACTCGCCTAAAGGCTTGTGGCGTTAGAGCGCTATAGAGCGCTTGCTCGGCTGAGCGCCATAACGGCTATGTGCTCCTCGTCGAGCGGGCGCAGTACTGAAATGTACGGCAATCCACTCGGCTCGTCGCCTGTTGTCGTTCTTGCTCACGTCTGATTTCTCGAGTAAACTTAAAAATATCATTCCGAGCGTAGCCCTTAGGATCTCGATTTTAAAAATACTCAAAAGGAGACTTATACAAGTCTCCTTTTTTTTGTTAAGACAAATCTTTTTCGAGGTCTCCGAAAAATATTTACAGAAGCGATTAAATGCAGGAAGCCCGATTTTTCGAAATAATGTTAAATATAGCCTTATGCTTCGGCGGTGTATTTCGCGTGCGGCACGGTTTAAATATGTATGTAAAGCATAAATCGCAACTTGACAATATAATAAATACATGATATAATAAATATCAGATTGATTATTTACTGAGCGGAAATGTATCTGTGGCAAGAGCAAAAAGGATTGTGGCTTTAACGAGAGGTGGAGTATGAATAAAAGGGTTGTATCTGTTTTGGCATTGATCGCGGCTTTGCTCGTCGGCTCGCTTTGTTTGGCGGCTTGCGGCGACGAAAATACGGACACGGTATATACCATGGAGGCGGCGTACGAGAAAGCGTACGATCTCGGTTACGAGGGGTCTATTGACGAATTCAAAGCGTCCGTAAACGACAAGAGGGAACAAAGCGGCAAAAAAGAAAACGACTTTCTTGAAATAAAGAATATCGCTTTAAACGCAGAGTTCGAACTTATAATCGTTTACGTCAACGATCTGACGATAAATCTCGGAGTGGTCATACCTCGTTGCAATCATGTTTACGGCGATTGGGAGACGGCTCTCGAAGAGACGTGCACGGCGCTCGGATACAACAAGCGCGAGTGTGAAAAATGTGGGAACGTCGACTACGAATTTCTTCCTGCGTCGGGTCATGACTATGACGACGGGGAAACGGTAATAGTGCCGTCATGCACGAATACGGGGCTTAAGGTGTATAAGTGCGCTGACTGTTCCGACATTAAGAACGAGATACTCGCAAAAAAAGATCACGAAACGGTTAAGTATCCGGCTTCCGCTCCGACTTGTACGTCTGTGGGATGGGACGAATACGAAGCTTGTAAGGATTGTTCTTATACGACATATAGCGAGATAGCTTTCGAGGATCATGTATATGACGGCGGCACGACTATTGTCAAAGCGACTTGCGAATATGACGGACTGGATATATATACTTGTATTGGTTGCGGTCACACGAAAAGCGATATAATCAATATTTTGCCGCATGAGATGGAAAGTTTTGCCGCAAAAGCACCGACCTGTATAGACATGGGGTGGGAAAGATACGAGGCGTGTGCGAATTGTTCGTATACGACTATGAAAAAGATAAAACCGAAAGGACACACAGTAGTGAACGGTGTTTGCACCGATTGCGGTATGGGCGGCGTGTTCACAGTAAGCTATGCGTATAATTATAAAGGCGCGCCGAACGAAATATTTACGACCGTCAGAAACAGCGGGGGAAACAGACCGGTCGAACCCATGAGCAAACCCGAAAGAAAAGGGTATCGTTTTGTCGGTTGGTCAAAAACCGAAGCAGGCAAAAATTTCGTGGATTTCCAATCTGACATTGTATCGAGCGACGTTACTTATTATGCGGTTTGGGCTTTGGTCGCGCCCGTAGTCGTGTCGAACGGCATTTTCGACGCGGAGTTTACATATATCGACTCGAATGAGACCTTCCCGGGATTCAACGGAAGCGCAACAGGGAAGAACATTATTTGCAGTGGTTCGGATGCGACTACGCAGCACTTATTCGGATCTACGGACGTAAAAGGATACTATGTAGACTATCTGTATAAAAAAGGCGCGACGCTTAGATTCGTAATTCATAGTTCGGTTGCAGTAGAAAGCGCTACGCTCAAGGCGAGACTCGGCTGTCTGAGCGAGGACACGGAGTTTACGCCGAACGGAGAAAACGCTTTGAAGTTCAAGGTAAACGGACAGTCCGTCGATTATTCGGCAATATCTTTGAGACACGGCGAGTCGGACAGCATTGATTTCGAAGAGGTAACGATAGGAAGTATAGCCCTTACAGAAGGCGAGAACATAATCGAAATAGTCGTCGACAACAGCAATCCTTTTGGCGGAACGGCGATGGCTCACGCTCCCGTAGTCGACTTTATAAAGCTCGAAAATACGGGCGACGCCGTTCTCTCATGGGCGCCCGAGTACGACAATATTTACGGTTAGCAGTCGGATTTCGAATAATCAAGTCGCTTTCGTTTACGGAAAGCGGCTTTTTTTTCATCTTATGTTCACAAGTCTAATGTTGACAGTATATATGAAAATGTGGTATAATACATACGGACGAAGATAAATGTTTCGATATGCCGTTTTCGGCTTCGCGCAGAGCGGGAGGGCAGTTTGATGAAGGAAAAGAGATTGAAGAAAAACCAAAAAGTGCAGAGGGTGGAGTGCGAGCACTATCTCGAACTTAACGGCGTAGGCAAGCGTTATACGACGGGAGCCATTTCGGTGGAAGCGTTGAAAGACGTGTCGTTTTCTTTGAATGAAGATGAGTTTGCAGTCGTACTCGGCTCGTCGGGTGCGGGAAAAACGACGCTTTTAAACCTTCTCGGCGGCATGGATACGGCAAGCTCGGGAAGCATTATTCTCGACGGCAAGGATGTTACCAAACTCAATCGCTACGGACTCACGGAATACCGTCGCAACGACGTCGGGTTTGTTTTTCAATTCTACAATCTCATGCCCAATCTTACCGCTCTCGAAAACGTCGAGATTGCCGTTGAGATTTGCAAGGACGCGCTAAGCCCCAAAGAAATTCTCGAGGAGGTCGGACTGGGCGAGCGGCTCGGTAATTTTCCCGCTCAGCTTTCCGGCGGCGAGCAGCAGCGCGTGTCGATCGCCAGAGCCATGGCGAAAAATCCGAAACTGCTGTTATGCGACGAACCTACTGGCGCGCTGGATTACAACACGGGTAAAAAGATACTCAAACTTTTGTACGATGTTACGAAGCTTCGGAAAAAGCCCGTTATAGTCGTCACGCACAATGCCGCGCTTGCCGCTATGGCAGATAAAGTTTTGCACATAAAGAGCGGAGAAATAGAAAAAATAGAAATCAACGACAATCCGACGCCCATAGAGGAGATAGAGTGGTGAAAACCTATCTTAAAACGCTTATACGCGTATTCAAGAAACACTATGCCCGTTTTTTGTCGGTCATCTTTATGGTGCTGATATCCGTCGGTTTTATATCGGGTATCGGCGGCGCGGTCAACAAGATAGACGCTTCCATGACCGACTATTATAAGGCGAGGAATGTAAGCGACTTTATTTTGAAGAGCACGTCGTCCGGCGGCTTTTCGGAAGCCGACATAGATAAAGTTCGCGCTCTCTACGGCGAAGATTCCGTCAATACGGGTATGTCCGTTGATGTAGACGTTGATATTGCGGGAGAAAAGCGGCTTTTAAGGCTTTATTTTCTCGACGATAAACAGACGGTCAACCTGCGAGAGAAAAAGGACGGTTCGGAGGGCGACGTAAAGTATGCGGCGTGTGCGGAGGAGAGCGATAATAAGCTTAAAGACATTCCGCTCGGTACGGAAATAGAACTTGACTTTAAAGATATACTCGCTCAGCTTGCCGAGCAAGAAGGAGAAGAAGCCCCCGATTTTTCCATGGTGCCGCCCTCGATGGCGGGGATGTTCAAGCGTACGGTGACGGTGACGGAGACGGCGCTCTCGCCGCTTACATTCGGTTTGGACGGCGAGCCGAGCTACAGAAATCCGGCGGATACGCCCACGCCCGAGACGATCAACGAAGCGAATAAACTGATTACTCTCGACGGCATAATCTATATGTCTGTAGACACGATTCCCGTAGTGTTCGGCAACAGTCTTTTGCCTAAGACGGGAGATATGTATATCGCTTTGCCCGACAGAAACAGTTTCAACGCCTTTTCGAGCGGTTATGAAAATTATATTGCCGAGCAAGAGAAAGTTTTGAAAAACGAGCTTGAAAGCGAGTTCGAAACGATTACGCTCTATAAAAATTACAGCTTCTTTTCGCTCAAGTCATACGGCGAAAAGATAATGGGACTGACGGCATTTTTGCTTATCGTGTTTCTGTTCATTACGGGACTTGTGGTGCAATCGAACATTTCCCGCTTAATGGAGGAGGAACGCTCGCAAATCGCCTGCTTGCGCACTCTCGGCTACAATGCGTTTAAAATAGTATTTAAGTATGTTTTGTTCGTCATGCTTGCGACGGGCATAGGGGGCGTCGGCGCATATTTCGTAGGCATAGGACTTTCTCAGCTTATCTACGGAGTATTCGGCTACAGTTTCGTCATGCCGCCCATGGCTGCGAGTATGCGAATATGGTTCTATCTTGTGGCTTTTGCGGTGATCGTCGTTACGGCTCTGCTTTCCACATTCCTTTCCGGTGCGCGCATGATGCACGAAAAGCCTGCGAATTTGTTGCGACCGAAAGCGCCTAAGTCGGGGCGAAAAGTAATACTCGAGCGTATGCCGCTGATTTGGAATCGTTTTTCTTTCAAGTATAAGTCGTCTCTTCGTAACGTACTGCGCTATCGCAGTAGGTTTATAATGACGCTCGTAGCCGTTGCGGGAGCTATGGGTCTCGTGCTTGCGGGTCTCGCTCTGCTCGATATGTGCCTGTTCGGCAACTTCGGATCGACTTCGATAATGTTTCTTGCCGCCGTGATAGTTGTGTTTGCGGGGCTTCTGACGGCCGTAGTCATCTATACGCTTACTAACATAAACATAAGCGAACGCGAAAGGGAAATAGCAACGCTTATGGTTCTCGGATATCACGATAGAGAAGTCGCGGGCTATATCTATCGCGAGATCTATATCAACACTGCGGTCGGAATTGCGTTCGGTTATCCGTTCGGACTGGTATTTATATGGGCGGTATTTAAAATAATCGATTTCGGCGCTCTCGCTGCGGTGGGGTGGTATGTTTGGCTGATCGCGCCGTTTGTAACGCTGCTCTTTACCTTCCTCGTTACGCTTTTGCTTCGCAGAAAGATAGTAAAAATAGATATGAATAATTCGCTAAAAGCCATAGAGTAAAGCAAAACCGCCTTTTGCTTTTTAGTGAAAAGCGGTTTTCGTCAAAAATTTTAACCCAATTTTAACAATTCTATAGTGACATTATAACAAATCTATGTTATACTATTGTCGTAGAATGGGAGCCGGAGGTTTCCTTCTTATACACCGTATGCAAAGGGACTAAAGGAATTGAAGGAAAAAAGGCAGTCGAAAGCGATCCGATTATTTAAGCCGCCCGTATGGGCGTTGTTTCTTCTGTATTTTCTTGTTATGTGCGGTGTCGTCGCCGGCAGTTTGCTTTGCCTTTTGCCGGGACTTCCCGGGTATTGCCGTACCGTCGCTTACGCCGTTTTAGGAGTTTCGTTTTTTATCTTGCTGTATACCGTAATTGCGACGGTTCGGCTCAAAGAGGACATAAAGACGAAGTTTAAGGCGTGGGCGGCAAAGTATACTTTCACCGAGCGAATGGCTACTCAATACGGTTTTCGCACGGTCGTGTTTGCTATAGGATCGCTGTTTGTGAGTTTCTCGTTCGCAGCGTTCAATGCTGTTATCGGCATTACCGACCGTTCTATTTGGAACGGCGCTCTTGCCGCCTATTATTTAGTTCTAATGACCATGCGCGCGGTGCTTGTATTTTGGCACGGAAAAAAGCGCAGACTGGAAAAGAGGGAGACGCCCGCCGAACTCAAGATAGGAGAACTTAAACGGTATCGCACTTGCGGCATATTGCTTCTTATATTGCAGTTTGCGTTTTCGGTGGCTATAGTGCAGGTCGTTAGGTCGAACAGGGCTTTTGAGCGCACTGGTCTCGTCATTTACGTTTCGGCGGTATACACCGTGTACAAGGTGACCATGGCTGTCATCAACACGGTTAAAGCGCATCGTAACGACGATATGACGGTTCGTGCTTTGCGTACGATAAATTTTGTGGACGCGCTTGTCTCCATACTTGCCCTTCAGACCGCAATGTTTTTCGAATTCGGAGACGGAACGGATCATTCTTTGATGAACGGCGTCGTGGGTATGTCGGTCTGCGCGGTGGCGGCGGCGCTCGGAATTTATATGATAGTCAATTCTCATTTCAAAATAAAGAAGGCGAGCGCGGACTGCGGGTCTTTGACGCTCGAAGAACGAACGGCGGACGATTATGAGCGGTAAAAAACAAAAACAGCGGCAAGTTCGCGATCATAAAAACTACGACTATTTGACTATAACGGCAAAGGTAGAGCGCGAAGCGGAAATCATTGCTTCTTATGCGACGCTCGGTTGGGAGACGGTGAGCGTTTCCGAGGACAAAAAATTTTTCGACCTCGACGTCATCGAATTTCGCCGCCCGCATAAGATCGAAAACAAGGACAGGCTCCAACTGCTTCAGGTCAAACTCGAGACCCTTTTAAATAAGTACGGAGTGCTGAGACATAAGAGGAAGGCAAAGTCCGCTACGTTCGGACTTGTCGGCGGTATTTTCGGTTGTATAGCTCTTGCCGCAGGCATAGCGCTTCTCGTCACCGAGATTGCAGAACTTGCGGCGGTCGTTACTGGAGCGATCGCTATCGTCATAGGTCTTGCCATGCTTACCGTCGTCGGCGTGTTTATGAGGCGCGTAGCAGAGACCGAAGCTCGCGACTATTCGGAAAAAATGGCGGCGGTTTTAAAAGGTATAGACGAAGTTTGTGCAAGCGCGAAAGAGCTTACGCGAGGTGAGAAATGACCGAACGTAAAAAAATAACCAAAAAAGTCAGGCGTTCGGGCAAGTATGCGTCTAACGACGCGCGCATGGTTCGGATAAGGACGGAAAGTCACGGTCTCGGGATATTCAAGACGCTCATAGTCTTTCTCGCAATAGCCGTACAGCTTGCTTTTCTTGCCTTTTTGTATATCCGCTTCCTTATGGCGTTCAGGTGGTATATGATAGTATCGCTCGCCCTGAGTCTTATTTCCTGTCTGCACGTTCTGTCGAGTCGCAGAAACGGACAGTCGAAAGCGGTGTGGATACTCTTTCTGCTCGTCGGTTTTACAGTCGGTTATATCATTTACTATCTGTCCGATGTGCGTGTGTTTTTCGGGCGCGCCAAGAAAAGATATGCGAGGATTTATTCCGAAACCGAAAAATACAAGGCGGAAAAATCGCAGGCGGAATGTGATAAGTCAACCGAGCTTATATCCAATTATCTCGAATCCGCAGGAGGTTTCGGAGTCTGTGACGGAACCGATCTGAATTATTTTCCTTCGGGCGCGGGGTTCTTCGACGACGTGCTCGATCGCATAGAGCAAGCAAAGAAATTTGTCTTTATAGAGTATTTCATAATTGCCGACGGAGTGTTGCTAAACAGGTTTCTCGAAGCGCTCGAAAGAAAGGCTGCGGCGGGCATAGACGTGAGAATGATCTACGACGATCTCGGAAGCAATCGCACGCTTCGTCGCAAAACGAAAAAGCGCATAGTAGGCGCAGGTATAAAACTCACGGCGTTCAACCGCATTACTCCGCGTTTTACCGTCGCCATGAATTTTCGCGATCACCGCAAAATAGTGGTCGTGGACGGAGAGACGGCGTATACGGGCGGAAGCAATCTTGCCGACGAATATGTGAACGAAAAGAGAATGTACGGATATTGGAAAGATACGGGTATTAGGCTGGACGGAAAGGCTGTCGACGCATTTACTTTGATGTTCCTGAGGCAGTGGGAGTACATCACGAAAGAAAAACAGGATTACGAGGCTCACCTGAGAATGTATTTGCCTACGGAAAACAGGAGCGCCGTCGTCCCGTATGCGGACGGTCTCGACTATAAGGAGCCGATAGGCAAGGGCGTCTACGAAACGATGATAGCTTCCGCGCGAGAACGCATTTGGATAATGACTCCGTATTTCGTGCCCGACGATACGATCACGGATATGCTTGCGGAAAAGGCTCGATCGGGCGTGGACGTAAGGCTTATCCTTCCCGAAATCG
Source organism: uncultured Christensenella sp. (assembly GCA_910585955.1). GTDB lineage: Bacteria > Bacillota > Clostridia > Christensenellales > Pumilibacteraceae > MGBC157735. The sequence continues at coordinate 31,168 of CAJUGC010000013.1, read as the reverse complement.
CCGACAAACCCTATGTGTACGTCGTCTCGCGCGACAATGCCGAAAGGCTTATCCCTGCGGGAGTAAAAATATACACTATGGACAATAGCTTTGTTCACAGTAAGCTTCTTCTGACGGAAAGCAACGTCGCAGTCGGCTCGATAAATATGGATCTGCGCAGTTTTTATCAGCAATTCGAATGTGCGGTCTTTACAAACGACGGCAAAGTCGTGGGACAGGTGGAAAGCGATTTCGTTCTTACTTTCGGGGACTGTACGCTTCTCGACGGCGGCGGAAAGTATAAGCTCATAAAGCGAATACTTGCGGGAGTGTTGCGCATATTCGCTCCTTTAATGTAGTATTAAGCCCTAAGCGCATAGCGGATTAAGACGTTGTCCCGACGAAATATTTTTAAACAATAAAAAGGAGAAGATTCGAATGAATAACGAAGAAAACAACAGAGGCGGCGAACTTGCCGAAATACTCGGAAGCGAGCTTATCGAAGGCGAAGATATGTTCGGCGGCGAACTCATGAACGTCCTCAGGGATAGCGATATGGGAAAGGCGATCGCAAAAGCCGTCACTCCCGAGCTGCTTTTGCGCAGTACCAAAAAAATGATGTGGTCCATGGTGCGCTATCGCGAGCTTCAGATGATGTACGATTGTGCGCTCAAAACGATAAAGACCAAGTTCGAGGTGCTCGACAGCGAATTCGAAGCCCGTTACAAGCGCAATCCGATAAAGACGATTTCGACGCGCCTAAAGAGTACGGAGAGTATCGTCGATAAACTCGAGCGCTACAAAAAGCAAGTGACGCTCGAGAATATGATAAATTATGTGAACGATTTTGCGGGTATCCGCGTCGTATGTTCTTACATAGACGATATCTATCGCATAGCGGATTCTCTGCTCAAGCAAGACGACGTTACTCTCATCACGAAAAAAGACTATATTAAAGACCCCAAAGGCAATGGGTACAGGAGCTTGCATCTTATAGTCAGTATACCCGTATTCTTTGCCGCCCGCAGGGAAGAGATAAAAATAGAGGTGCAAATAAGGACGATAGCCATGGACTTTTGGGCGAGCCTCGAGCATCAACTCAAGTATAAGCGCGAAGCGGAGAATCAAAAACAGATAAACGAGGAGCTTTCCGCCTGTGCGGAAATCATCGCCGCGACGGACGAACGTATGCTTGCCCTTCGCCGCAGGATAGAAGAAGCGGAAGATATGCCTACCGAAGAGGATATTCTCTTCGAGCGTCTGAGAAAGAGCATACTGTGACAAAATGAAAAACTGCGGCGTTCGTCGCAGTTTTCTTTTACTCTTCTTTTGATTTTTCCTGCAGCACGTCTTTGAGTTCCTTTTGCAACTGCTCTATTTTCTCCTTTATATGCGCCGCTTTTTTGAGTACCGTCGAGGGCAGCTCGCTCATATCCGCAACTTTGCGAGCGAGCGCGTCTTCTTCGCTTTCGGAGTCCGTCGTCGTTCGGCTTTCTTTTGCAGTCGCCTTCGTTGTGCGCTCTGTGGCGGCGGGTTCGCTTGCTTTCGACGTTTTCTCCTCTCTTTCCTCGCGCTCGGTTTTTTCGGTGGGCGCGGTTTTTTCGGTCTTGTCCGCAAGCGGCGCGGGCTTTTCTTCGACCGTGCGCTCGATTTTTTTAATGGGCGCGAGCTTGGGAAGAGGAGCGGGTTCGGTTTTTTCAACCGTTATTTCTTCCGTAGCGGCGGTTTCTTTTTCGGGCTCGCTCATGTGCGAGGGGAGCAACAGAGGATTTTCCTTCTCCGGCGGCAAAGGTGCGAATTTGTCGTCGTCTTTGGCAAACTCGGGTATATCTTCGAACAGAAGCACCGTGCGCGCAAGCGCTTTTTTGAGACTGTTTTTGCCGCGAGAAGATTTATCGTAATTGTTTTTTTTCGCAGCGGCTTTCTTTGCGGTCGCTGCTTCCTTGACCTTGATTTCCATTTCCGCGCGAGCCGCTGCTTTTTCGGCTTCTATCGCGGCGCGAGCCGCCTCTGCTTCTGCGGCTATAGCTGCTTTAGCCGCGAGCATTTCCGCCTCTATCGCGGCGCGTGCGGCGGTCATTTCGGCTTCAACCGAGACTTTACCGACCGCTTTCTGCTCGTTTTTTAAGGTGATCTCCTGTTTGATCTTTTTTACCTGTTTTTCCGAAACCGCTTTTTTCACGGTGCGAATTGTCTTTTCGGGGCGCGGTTTTTTGGGCTTTTCCTCTTTTTTCGGTTTCTCCTTTCGTGGATCGCCGCGTTTTACGAGCGTTTTGGGCTTGCCTTTGACTTTCAGCTCGCGTTTAACTTGCTGAGCGTCTACGACGGGAATTTCTTTTCCGTTGCTCTCTATGCTCGCATAGACGACGGCTTCGTTGAGACAGACGAACAAATCGCCCGATTCGTCGAAGACGAAAGCTTTTTTCGCCGCTTCGAACAGTCGCGCTCCGCCTACTCTGGCGTAGTCGATTTTAAATCCGCGAGAAGGAGCGAAAATTGCGAAAAACAGCGCTTCGATAAATGTCGAAGCGGAACGGAAAGGACATAGCAAGAATATTTCGCCGAAAAAGTAGGTGAGATTCATTGCAAAATCTTCTCGCTTTATGTCGGGCGCGGAAGTGGTATCGATAAGCTTTCCGAGCAGACGTTTTAAAGAGCCTGCGATAAGCGAAGCGTCCGCAAAACTCGAGCCGCCCATTTCGGCGGGAGTCGTGCGGAGTTTACCCGCGTCGGGTCGAATGCCGTCGAATATAAAACCGTGAAGTTTAACGAGTGCCGACGTGTCGAAATCGTCCGTCGGGTGGGAAAGCGAGACTAAAAGACGAAAGAAAATCTTGTCGGAATCCGTGCCCGTCCGACACGCCGTGCGCAGATCCTTTTTGCCGCCGAGATACAGGGGCGCTTCCCGCAACGCTTTAGGAGACGGAACGCTCGGGAGCATGGACATTATTGCCGTCGCATTGCTTATTAAGCTGTCGAATTTTCTTATCGGCATATCTACAGTATAACATAAAACATCGCAGTTTGCAACATCTTCGCACTTTCTTTTCGCCGCCGCATAAAATTATATTGCGGAGCGTTTTTTATATTGCGGAAAAATTCTTTAAAACCGTGCCAAAGCGCTTGAAAAATCGAAAGGAATGAGTTAGAATATTATGTGTGAGAGTGTGCGTATCGTAAGCGACGCAAGCTTAAAGCCCTATACGACTTTCGGCTTGGGCGGAAAAGCAAAACGGCTGTTGCTCGTATCTGACGGCAAAGCTCTTGCGAGCGTCCTCGGCGGAGAGAAGGACGCCGTAATAATAGGCGGCGGAAGCAATTTGCTTATAGGCGACGGCGGAGTGGAAAACAGCGTTGTGCGCTTTGCGGCGGCGAAAGCCGAGTTTGAGGAGATCGGAGACGGAGTTTACTACGCGAGCGGAGCCGCATATCTTCCTCGTCTCGTAAGACGCGCGTGCGAACTTTCGCTCGGCGGCATAGAGTTCGCTTGCGGGATCCCCGGCACTCTCGGCGGCGCCGTAAGACAGAATGCGGGCGCGTACGGCGGGGACATATCTTCGGTGCTCGAGTATGCGGACGTGATTTCAAACGGCGAGACTAAGAGATTTTCTTCGTCCGAATTCGGGTTTTCCTATCGTTCGTCTTTGTTTGAGGGAATTGTGCTCGGCGCGGCGATAAGGCTTCGCCGCCGCGAGAGAAAGGACGTCGAAGCGGAAGTCGCAAGGTTTTCGGAAAAGCGGAGAGCCGCTCAGCCCTCGGGAAAAAGCGCCGGTTGTATCTTCAAGGCTTACGGCGGCGTCCCTGCCTATCGCTACATAATAGGCGCGGGACTGCAAGGTAAGAGAAGAGGCGGAGCGTTCTTTTCGGAAAAGCACGCGAACTTCATCATAAACGACGGCACGGCGAGGTCAAGCGACGTTCTTGCGCTTATGGAAGAAGCGGAGACGCGCGTATACGAAAGATACGGAATAAAGCTGGAAAGAGAAGTTAAATTATTGGGAGCGTTTTAATGGCGTATTTCGGCGACTATCATACCCATACGACATATTCTCACGGCAAAGGCACGGTGGAAGACAACGTGCTTGCCGCGCTTAAATGCGGTTTTAAGGAGATAGCCATAACCGACCACGGTTTTCATCATATGACGTACAACGTCCGCAGAATGGACTGGCCGTATATAAGACGGGACGTGGAGCTTATGCGCAAGAAGTATCCGATGATCAAGATACTTTTGGGACTCGAAAGCAATCTTGTTTCGACAAGCGGCGGAGTGGACATCACGTCGGCGGATATGGATGTTCTCGATATTCTCGTGTGCGGCTATCATAAATTTATCCGCTCGGACAGGCTGCGGGATCAGCTCGGTTTCTATTTGCCCAACTTCGTTCTGTCCACTATAGGTAGAAAGAGCAAAAAACTCGTCGTCAAAAATACGGATGCATATATAAAAATGCTCGAAAAGTACGACGTGGATACTATTTCCCACATCTGCAACACCGCGCCCGTAGACGTTTGCGAAGTGGCGAAAGCCGCCGCGCATTACGGTACGCTCATAGAGATAAACAACAAGAATATTCGCTCCTCAACGCTTTGTTCTTCTTGTACGGACGAGGAATGGGAAAAGATATTAAAGACGGATGTGGAATTTATAGTCGATTCGGACGCGCATAAGCCTTCGGCTGTCGGAGACTTCGAGAAGGCGGACAAGCTTATAGACAGAGTGGGTATCCCGCGCGAGCGAATTGCAAATTGGGAGCGAACTCCCGTGTTTCGCAGTCATAAGGCGAAGGAAGAGATCTTGCGCGTCGGCGAAAAGACTATCGGAGAGGTGAATTGAGCTATACAGGCAGGACAAAACTAACGATTTGCGAAACAAAGCCCGAAAAAGGTTGCGAGCTTTCTTTGCTGTCTGCCATAGTGCATACCTGTTCGACGCTTTCGCGTTCTAACGGCGGCACTCGTCTTACGCTCACTTCGTCGAACGAGGCGCTTCATGAGTTCGTATTCGGACTCTTGAGTTCGCTCGAACTCGGAGCGGACTTGTCCTTGGAACGCAGCGGCAGGGATACGGTCGTTGTTTCCGGCGCAATGGAGCTTTTGCGGTGCGTGCGTATCATAGACGTCGATTCCAAAGGCAACCTGTCTTTCGTGCGCGGTATAGCGAAGGAACTTGTCGATACCGAGTCGAAACGCGTTGCCTATCTTAAAGGCGTATTTCTCGGCGCGGGCAGCTTTTCTCCGTCCGCATGGCATCTCGAAATAGGCGTGAGCGACTTTAGCTACGCCGCGGCTGTGGAAAAGCTCATATCCGGTTTCGATATGAGCGCGCACGTCTTCGGCAGAAAGGACAAGTATATCGTATATATCAAGCGCCGCGAGGACATTTGCAGTTTCTTCGGCTATCTCGGCGCAACGGGAGTAATGCTCGAACTTTTGGAGACTTTAAACCGCAATAAGACGAAAAAAAGTTCGTCGGGAACGACCAATCTCGAAGTGTCGAATCTCATGCGCACGATAGACGTAAGCGTAGAGCAGATAGAGGCGATCAAGCTTATAGAAGAAAAAAAAGGGCTGTCCTTTCTCGGTGACAAGCTTTACGAGGTCGCTCGTCTCAGGCTCGGCGACGCTGAGCTGTCGTACGACGATATTGCGGCAAAGCTCGGTATTTCCAAGGGCAGCGTCAAGTATAGGCTCAAAAAACTCATGTCCATAGCGGAGTCTTTGAAAAATTCTTCTTAGCTTGTAGACGGCTTATATACGTCGTAATACGGACTGCGTGCTCCTTGCCGCATACTCGCTACGCTCCGTGGCGTTCGCGTCGCCGTATAACTTCGTTGGCGTTCGCGCTATGCGCTCGGCTAAGAGACGGCTCGCTCGGCTACGGGCGCAGTACGATTTGGTAAGGCAACGCGAGGGATCGGTCGCCCGTTGCCCGTCTTACTTCTTATCTAAGCCGTCGTAAAAAATAGTATCTTTAAAAAAGGCGAACTAAGGAGGTCTTGACTTTACAATGGAACCTTTCGTACATCTTCATGTTCATACGCAATATTCGCTTCTCGACGGGGCTGCCCGTATAGAGAATATTTTTCAGCGCGCTTATGAAATGAATATGCCTGCCGTCGCGATAACCGATCACGGAAATATGTACGGCGCGCTCGAGTTCGTGAAAGCAGCCGTGCGCTTTACGGATCCCAAAGCCGACCCGTTTAAGTTCCTCGAGGAAGGCAGGGAGTTTAAGGTCAAGCCCGTAATCGGTTGCGAAATGTATATGTGCGATAACATGAACGTAAAGGAGAGCGTGGGAGGCAAAGCGCCTAAACTCAATCACCTCGTGTTGCTTGCGAAAAACGAAACGGGTTATAAAAATCTTGTAAAGCTTGTGTCGATAGGCTATGTAGACGGTTTCTATCACAAACCGAGAATAGACTTTTCCGTGCTCGAGGGGCGCTCCGAAGGGCTGATATGCCTGTCCGCTTGCATCGCAGGGGCAATTCCGCAGGCGCTTTTAAAGGGAGATGAGGAGAAGGCGCAAGCTCTCGTCGAAAAGTTCGTTTCGCTGTTCGGAGATGATTTCTATATCGAAATACAAGACCATAATATACGCGACCAAAAGACGGTTTTGCCGCGTCTCGTCGCTCTTGCGAGAAAGAACGATATAAAAATAGTCGCGACCAACGACGTTCACTATCTTCGGAAGCGAGACAGCACAATGCAGAAGATGTTGCAGTGTATATATTTCCAAAATAACATGACGTACGAAGAGCCGACAGACGAGGATTCGGATATGCCGCTTTCGCTTGCGGGAGAGGGGGTAAACGACGACGGCTATTTCCCCACGAAGGAATTTTATATGAAGAGCGGAGACGAAATGGCTCGTCTCTTCCCGTCCGTTCCCGACGCGATAACCAATACTCTCGAGGTCGCGTCGAAATGCTCGTGTAATTTCTACCGCAAAGAGCCTTTAATGCCGCGCTATATCCCCGAGGACGGGAGCGACGCATACGAATTTTTGAGAAAACTCACTTTCGACGGGCTTAATAAAAAGTACGGAACGCTCACGGACGAAATAGTCGAACGCGCCGAGTACGAGCTCGGCATAGTCAACCAGCTCCATTTCGTCGAGTACTTTCTCATAGTGTGGGATTTCATACATTGGGCGGAGACGCAGGGTATTCCCGTAGGACCGGGACGAGGCAGCGGCGTAGGCAGTATAGTGGCGTACGCCATAGGCATAACCAAGGTAAATCCCTTAAAGTACGCGCTCATCTTCGAACGCTTTTTAAACCCCGAGCGCGTAAGCAACCCCGACTTCGATATTGACTTTTGCGTCGACAGGCGAGAGGAAGTAATAGAGTACGTCACGCGAAAGTACGGGGCGGAGAATGTCTCCCAAATAGTTACATTCGGTACGCTAAAAGCTAAAGCCGCCGTTAAAGACGTCGGAAGAGTGTATTCCCAACCGTTTTCCGAGACGCAGAAGCTCACGAAGCCCATACCGAATATAATGGGTAAACTTAAGCTCTCCAACCTTCTCGGCAAGCCGGACAAGGACGGAAACGACGTTTCGAACCCCGATCTCAAAGCCATGTATGAAGCGGACGTAATGAACAAGCACATCCTCGATATGGCAATGGAGATAGAGGGTATGCCGCGTCAGACGGGAATGCACGCGGCGGGAGTAATCATCTGTCGCGATAAGATTTCGGATCATGTGCCGCTTACTCGCACGAAAGACGGCGTTATCACCACGCAGTTCAACATGATAGAGTGCGAAGAGCTCGGACTTCTTAAAATGGACTTTTTGGGACTGCGCACGCTCACCGACATCAAGAAAGCCATAGACCTCGTAAAGGAGACGAAAGGCATAGACGTCGATTTCTACGGTCCGAACGCGACGTACGACGATCAGGGCGTATTCGAACTTATCTCGAGCGGCGACACCCACGCCGTGTTCCAGCTCGAAAGCGAAGGCATGAAAAAGTTTATGCGCGACTTGAAGCCGACTTCGCTGGAAGATATTATAGCGGGAATTTCGCTCTATCGCCCCGGACCCATGCAGTACATCGACAAGTACGTCGAAAATAAGCGGCGCCCCGATAAGATCGTTTACGATCATCCGCTGTTGGAACCGATACTTTCGGTCTCGTACGGCGTAATGGTCTATCAGGAACAGGTCATGAAAATGGTGCAGGATCTTGCCGGTTACTCCATGGGACGCGCCGACAACGTGCGCCGCATGATGAGTAAGAAAAAGCACGACGCGATGGCAAAGGAGCGCGTTGTATTTTTGCGCGGCTCGGATGAGGGCGGAGTGCATGTAGACGGCTGTATAGCAAGAGGCGTGCCCGAAGAGGTCGGAAACAAGATATTCGACGACATGACGCAGTTTGCTTCTTACGCGTTCAACAAGTCTCATGCCGCCGCCTACGCTTATCTCGCGTATCAAACCGCTTATTTAAAGCGCTATCACACCGTCGAGTTCGTGACGGCGGTGCTCAATAACCGCATAACCAACATAGAGGAAATACGCAACTATCTTACATACTTGCGCGAAAAGGATATAAAGGTGCTGCCGCCGGACATAAACCGTTCCAAGGGGTACTTTACGGTAGAAAACGGAAGCGTTCGCATAGGCATGGCCGCCATAAAAAACGTCGGTATGCCTATAATAGACGCAATCGTCGCGGAGAGGGAAAAGGGCGGAGACTTCAAAGATTTCGTTGAGTTCGTAAATCGTATGAGTTCTGTCACGCTCAATAAAAAAATGCTCGAAAGCCTTATCTTTGCCGGTACGTTCGATTGTTTCGATCTCGCCCGCTCACAGCTTATCGCGGTGTACGAGCAGGTTCTCGACAGGGCGGCGCGCGACAGAAAGGTCAAACTTACCGGTCAGCTTTCCATGTTCGACGGACTCGGTGTGTCGGAAGAAGTCAACAAGTTCGAGTACCCGAAAATGCGCGAATATCCGCTCGCCGAAAAACTGCGCAGGGAGAAGGAAGTCGCAAGCATATATCTTACGGGACATCCGCTCGAGGAGTATAAAAACCATCTGAAAGATTACGAATACAACACGTCTATGTTTGCGCCATCTTCGGATGAAGACGATGAGGTCGAAGAAAAAGCTGCGTTCGACGGCAGCACGGTGACTCTGGGCGGTATGCTTATAGAGGCGGGAAAAAAGTTTACTAAGGACAATAAGGAAATGGGGATAGGCAAGCTCGAGGATCTGTACGGAACGATAGATCTCGTGCTCGCCGGATATAAATATCAGCAATATCGCTCGGTTTTCGAGCGCGACAAACTCGTCACCGTTACGGGAAGATTGCGCGTGACCGACCTCGGAGCGTCGATTTGGGTGGACAAAATAGAGGAGTGGAACGTCAAAGCCGAAACGGTACGCCGCAAAAAGATGTGTATGTACTATTCGTTTAAGGGCAATCCTCCGAAGCTCTTGGAGGACATACAGGACATACTTTTAGTTTATCCCGGCGAGGACAAGACCTACGTCAAAAACACCGACGACGGCAAGATCTACCCGCTCGGAATAGAGGTGGACTGCTCGCGCGCCATGCTCGCCGAGCTTTCTGGACTTTTGGGAGCCGAGAATATTAAGATCGCCGAAGAGTAAAAAGCACGTTTAAACAGTAGATTTTTTCAATAAAATATGCTAAAATATACGAGCGTAAGATATACATTAAATACTGTGGATTTGCAGTGAGGTGGACAACATGAAAAGAATAGGCATTTTGACAAGCGGCGGCGACGCGCCCGGCATGAACGCGGCGATTCGCGCGGCGGTACGTTACGGCATCTATGCGGGCATGGAAGTGTTCGGAATAGAGCGCGGCTATACGGGACTTTTGGAGGATAAGTTTATCCCCATGAGTATGCGCAGCGTTTCCGATATAATCCAGCGCGGCGGTACGATACTCAAAACAGCCCGTTGTCCCGAGTTCAAGACGAAAGAAGGTCAGGCGAAGGGCATAGAGAATCTCAAAAAACACGGCGTCGAGGGGCTTATCGTCATCGGCGGCGACGGCTCGTTTATGGGAGCTAAGGCTTTGAGCGAACAGGGTTTCCCCGCGATAGGCATTCCGGGAACTATCGACAACGACCTTGCCTACACCGATTATACGCTTGGTTTCGATACGGCGTGCAATACGATACTCGACGCGATAAATAAGATCCGCGATACGATGAGCTCGCACGAACGCGTCAGCATAATCGAAGTCATGGGCAGAAATTGCGGCGATCTTGCTCTTTACGCAGGTCTCGGCGGCGGCGCGGAAGTCATAATAGTTCCCGAGCATACCGTAGACATAAACAGAATCGCGGAGCGGTTGCTTGCTTCGAAGGCGAGAGGAAAAGCGTCGGCGATAGTAATGCTCGCAGAGGGTGCGGGACACGCGGACGATATCGCGGCGCAGATAAAGAACGCGACCGACCTTTCCGTGCGCTCGACCGTGCTCGGACATCTTCAGCGCGGCGGCTCTCCGAGCATGAAGGATCGCTTCCTCGGAACAAGCTGGGGAGTGCACGCGGTAAAGCTTCTCGAAAAGGGCATAGGCAACCGTATTTGCGGCATACGCGACAACAAAATCTACGATATGGATATAGTCGAAGGTTGCAAAATGAAAAAGCCGTTCGACCTCGAGCTTTACAATATGGCCTCGATTGTTTCGAGATAAATGAATAAGGCGGAGTTCAAAGCGTCCTGCGAAAAAGCGAATGAGACGCTCGATACGTTTGAATTTTCGGACGACGCGAAAGCCGACTTAAAGACGGTAAACGACGCGATCAAGATCGTCCGCGTGACCCGCATAGTAAAACGCGCCCGCATGATGGTAGGCGCGGGAGTGACTGTGTTTGCCGGAGTAGGAGTAATTACGGGCGGTGCGATTTCCGGGGACAACGTGATGCTCGTGGCTTCCATAATCTTCGGAGCGATTCTGCTTTTTGTCGGCGCAATGTGGTTCTTCTCTCTCAGAAGCGCCATAACGCATAAGGCGATATGCGTGATTGCAGACGGAAAAGTGCAAGAATATATCTATTCCAAGCGCGGCTTGTTTATTTTCAATACCGTGGAGAACGAGCTCGTTTTCGATCGGGGAAAGGTCTCGAAAAAGAAGCACGAGTACGTCAAGTACGAGCCGAGCTATCCGTATGTAGACTTCCTCGACAGAGATTTTTCCAATTTTCTGAAAGCCCGCACGGGCAAAGGTTACGACGGCGGCGAGATCTATCGTCACGAGAAGGAAAATCATTCTATTTGCGCATATTCCGACGAAAACGGAAAAAAGCGCAAATTCGCACTTCGTTTCGACGGAAACAAGCCGTCCGAAATGGAATATCTGACTCGGGAAAGCTATGTATACTCTCATATCAACGACGCGAACGAAACCGTATATATTCCCACGCTTGTGCGCGGAAAGTTATCTCCGCCGTCCTTTTTGAATATCGAATACATCGACTTTTCCAAGGACTACGATACGTTATGGGCGAGACTTTGACGAATAAAAAAAATCTTCAAAAAGAACTGGAAAAAATGCTGCCCGATATTCGGGGCGGCATTCTTTTGCATTGTTGCTGTGCGGCGTGTTCTACGTCCTGTCTCGAATATCTGCACGGAAAAACGGACGACGTTTCGCTATACTACTTCAATCCGAATATCGACACGAAAGAGGAGTATGAACTTCGGGCAAACGAACTTGCTCGCTACAACGGCGAGGCGGGTTACGACTACGCGCTTTATATCGAAAAGTACGAGCCTCAAAAGTTTTACGAAGCGGTGAAGGGATTGGAAAATACGGGCGAGGGCGGCAAGCGGTGTGAAAAATGTTTTGCCCTTCGCCTTAATGCCGCGGTGAATAAGGCGGCGGAACTCGGCAAAAAATACGTTATGACGACGCTTTCAGTGTCGCCGCACAAGGACGCGGCTTTGCTGTACGAAATAGGCAAAGAAGCCGCTGTGGGTGCGGACGTGACTTTTTTGCCGTCGGATTTCAAAAAGGGCGGCGGCTTCGCGCGCGGCGGAGAGCTTTGCCGACAGTTCGGGATATATCGCCAAAACTATTGCGGTTGCGCGTTCTCTAAGCGCGAAAGAGGAATTTAAGCACGGATTACGGGAGAACTTCGATAAGTGACTCTTCTTGAGGAAAAGATAAAAAATCTGCCGGAGCAAAGCGGCGTATACATAATGCGCGGAAAGGACGGCGAAGTTATTTACGTCGGTAAGGCGGTCGTACTCAAGAACAGGGTGCGGCAGTATTTTCGCAATTCCAAAAAGCACCCTAAAGTTCAAGCCATGGTCGATAATATCGCCGACTTCGACTACATCATCACTTTAAACGAAAAAGACGCTCTTTCGCTCGAAAACAATCTCATAAAAAAGTATAAGCCCAAATATAATATTCTTTTAAAAGACGATAAGACCAGCCCGTTTATCAAGATCGATTTACGCGAGGAATTTCCGACTGTCGAAGTGACGCGCAAGGTAAAAAAAGACGGCGCAAAATATTTCGGCCCGTTCATGACGGGCGTAAGCGTATGGGACATAGTCGCCGTTATCCGCTCGGCTTACGGAATGCGCACCTGTCCGAAAAAGCTCAAAAAAAACGCGCGCGAATGTCTTAACTATCATATAGGACTTTGCCGTGCGCCGTGTACGGGACGTATAGATAAAGACGAATACGACAAAATAGTCAAAAACGTAACGGCGTTTCTTTCCGGACGCGACGATACGGCGGAAAAGCTTATAGAAGAGAAAATGCGTCGCTCGGCCGAAAACGAACAGTTCGAACAGGCGATCTTTTACCGTGATAAGCTTGAAATGCTGAAAAAAATGAAGGAAAGAACGGTCGGCGATCTTACCGATGTTTTCGATCTCGACGCGTTTGCATATGCGAGCAACGGAGAATACGGTTGCGTGTCGGTCTGTATCGTGCGCGGCGGCAAGATGATGGGCGTAAAAAATTTCGTCATTCCCGATGTGTCTCTTTCCGAGAGAGAGGCAATCGAGGGCTTTATGCCGCAATACTATTCGGGAACAAACGCCGATCTGCCCCCGCAAATTTGCGTTCCGTTCGAGCGCGAAACGGAGAGCGACGACGCGCTGAAAGAATACTTGTCCTCATTAAAAGGAGTAAAGACTCAGATAGTAACGCCGAAGATAGGTATGAAGCACAAGCTTTCGGAAACGGCAAGAGAAAACGCGGAAGACTATCTCGTGAAGTCGTCGGAAAAAAGCCGTCGCGAACAGGATATGACCGAAGGAGCGGCGAAGCGGCTTGCCGAGATTCTCGGGATCAAAAGCGCACGGCGCATGGAGTGCTATGACATATCCAACATCAGCGGCGTGGATAAAGTCGCGTCTATGGTCGTTTTCATAGACGGACGCAAGGCGGCAAGCGAATATCGCCGTTTTAAGATTCGCACCGTCGAGGGCGCGAACGACTTCATGAGCATGAACGAGACCATTCGCCGCCGCTTTGCCCGCGCCTCTTCGGGTGACGGAAAGTTCGATTCTTTGCCCGATCTCGTCGTCATCGACGGCGGCAAGGGACAGCTTTCGGCGGCGTACAGCGCGGCGGCGAGCGAGGGCTACGACGTGCCGATGATAGGACTTGCAAAGCGGGAAGAAGAAGTGTATACTGTGTTCGACGAGCAGCCGATAATTCTGTCTAAGTCGAGTTATCCTCTAAAGCTTTTACAGCGTATCCGCGACGAAGCCCACCGCTTCGCCATAACTTACCACAGAAATCTTCGTTCCAAACGCTATAGAAGCGGACTCGAGGACATTCCGAACATCGGAAATGTTCGCCGCGCCGCCCTTCTGAAGACATTCGGCTCGCTCGAGGCGATTGCCGCGGCTAGCGAGGAGCAGCTCGCCGCGCTCGAGGGTATGGACGCACGCGCCGCCCGTTGCGTGTACGAGCACTTCCATGCGCAAGACGGAGACGAAGAATAATAAAAATCGAAAACCTGTTTTCAATGGTGTTCGGCGGCTTGCTTTTGGCATATTTTTATATTATAATTGGATTATGAAATATAAACTCATAGTTTCGGATTTCGACGGCACGCTTTGCCGTTCCGATAATACCGTGTCGGAGTATAGCCGCAAAGTCATAGACGAGTATTTCGAACGCGGAGGAATTTTTACGCTTTCGTCGGGGCGCAACACCGTTTCGCTTCGGTCGCGCCTTGTTCATGCGGGTCTCGAAAAGAGAAATATACCTATTCTCGGACTTCAAGGCTCCGTAATAGAGGATAATCTGACGAAAAGAGTATTGGAGACGACGACGCTCGAAAAGGAGAATGTGCTGTGGTTTGCCGGCGAGTGCGAAAGGCTCGGACTCTATTACCACGTCTACACGCCGACCGAGATTTACAGCTCCGTGCCCAACGAGTACAGCGACTATTATACGCGTATGACCGGCGTAGACATGAAATTCGTCGGTAACGTAAAGGAGTTTATCGAGGGAAACGATCTCGACTTCGTAAAGTTATTCGCCGTAGCGGAAAAGGGAAGGAACGTGACGCTTGCGAGGGAGCTTAAAACCGCCGCGCCGAGCGGCGTGGAACTGTTTACGTCGGGTCCGTTTTTCTTCGAGTGTATAAGCTCGCTTGCGGGAAAAGGCAACGGTCTCAAAAAAGTCGCGAAACTTTTAAACGTCGATATTTCCGAGACGATGGCATTCGGCGACGAGATGAACGACGCGTCCGCTCTGAAAGCGGCGGGTCTCGGTGTTGCGATGAGCAATGCCCGTAAGGGACTCGAAGCCTATGCGGACACGGTCGCGCAGGCAAACGATGAGGACGGAGTTGCGAAGATCATAGAAAAGTACTGTTTTTAAATGTATGTTCGAGGTGAAATTATGGACATAGACAACGAATTGGAAGAGAACGAAACCGACGTTAAAGTAAAGGAGTTTGCGGCGCATCTCGGGCTTGAGATCTTGCATACATGTAAAAGCGGCTCAATGCATATGGCGACGCTCAACATTAACCGCCCGGGACTGCAGCTTTCGGGCTATTACGAGCATTTCGGCAAGGACAGAGTGCAGGTAATAGGCGAAATGGAAACGGCGTATTTAAAGCAACTGAACGGCTCGGACAGACTTAATGCGCTCGAAAAGCTGTTCTCATTCGGCTTTCCGTGTCTCGTCATCTCAAGCGGGCTAGAGCCGTGCGCGGAAATAATCGCGTGCGCCGAAAAGTACGACAAAACCGTCCTGCGCAGCAAACAGCGTTCGACTATGATAATAAACGGGCTGTCGATTTATCTGAACGAACTGCTTGCGCCTCGCATTGTCACGCACGGAGTGCTTCTCGATCTGTACGGCGTGGGCGTCTTGATGACGGGCAAGTCGTCCGTCGGAAAAAGCGAGACGGCGATCGAGCTTATTCAGCGCGGGCACAGACTTGTAGCCGACGACGCCGTTTGTATAAAGCGTGTGTCCGACAGGCTCGTGGGATCGTCGCCGGAGCTTATTCGCTATATGATGGAGGTGCGCGGCATTGGAATAGTCGATATACGCAGGCTTTACGGAGCGGGCGCGGTCAAGCTCACGAAAGTCATAGATATGGTCGTCAATCTCGAAACATGGGACGAAGAAAAGGAGTACGACCGTCTCGGCGGAAGCACGGCTACGAAAGACATTCTCGGAATAGAGATCCCGAGTTATACGATTCCCGTCAAGTCGGGTCGCAATCTTGCGGTTATTCTCGAGGTAGCGGCGCGCAATCACAGAATCAAAGGTATGGGCTTCGATATAGTCAAGGAGCTCGAACGCAGGCAAATGACCGCGAGCGACAACGATATTTGGCAGGAGGATTAAATGGCGGGAATTGAACTTGTCGGGAAAATAGGCTCGATGGCGCTCATAGAGCGCGGAGACATCGACTATAACAAATTCGCGCGTATCGGCAGACAGCTTCGTCCCGGTATGGTCTGGGTCACGTCGGGCGCTACCGAAATAGGTCGGCTCGATTACATGAAGCGTAACGGCGTCGAACTTACGGGCGACAGGGACGAAATAAAGACCGATTATGCCGCGCAGGGTCAGAGCGTTCTCATGCAGACATACAGAATGTTTATTGACGAAAAATATTCGGTGCGTCAGCTCCTTGTCGAACATCGCCACTTCAACGACCCCGTAAAGCGTCGACACATTGGCGAAATGCTCGTGCGTTCGGCGGAGCAGGGCGCGATTCCCATAGTTAACTATAACGATGCGGTCTCTGTCGAAGAGAACCGCAAAATGGAGATCGAGCGACTCAGGGCGGAAAAAGACGATGTTTGCGAACTCGTAGACAA
Source organism: uncultured Christensenella sp. (assembly GCA_910585955.1). Classification (GTDB taxonomy): domain Bacteria; phylum Bacillota; class Clostridia; order Christensenellales; family Pumilibacteraceae; genus MGBC157735. The sequence goes on along the minus strand of CAJUGC010000013.1, from coordinate 14,874 downwards.
CGACGAAACGGCGGCGCAGATAGCCTTTATGGTAGAAGCCGAGACTCTTCTGATCCTTTCGACGCTCGACGGTATTTTCTATGACGTGGCGGACAAAAATTCGCTTATAACGACCATTCGCGGCAAGACGAAAGAGGAGACTTTGAGACTCGTAGACGAGGCGAAATCGCGTTGCGTAGGCAGGTCGCGAGCCGGCTCCAACGGCGCGGCGGCGAAACTCGAATACATAAAGCCGTGCGTCACACACGGAACGAAAGTAATAATCGCTTCCGCAAAGTACGACATTTCCGACATTCTTTCGGGTGCCGCTCCCGCCACGGTCATAGAGACGAAAAATTAGATTATTTACCGCAAAAAAACAGGACAATATTGTAGAAGAGTCCACAAAAACAACTTCGAAATCGGATCGAGAAAACTTTTTCGGTTCGATTTTTTTTGTCTTTAATCGCAAATAATGTCGTAGAAGTTGTTTGCAAAATACAACAAGATTTACGACGTCGTGTTCATGGACATCGAAAGTTGCTATAAACGCCGCACAATCCTCTATAACGCTTTCCCTTGACAGGGAAAAGCGGCGCCGTAACAAGGAACGAGCGCTCAGCCGAACGAGTCGTCTGTACGACGAAGCGAACGCCACGAAGCGAAGCTTGGTTACACGGTGTCGAAAGAGTAGTATACAAATCAAACAAAAAAACTGCCTTTCACCTTACGCTGTCGGCAATATAAAAAATTGCAGAAAAAGTATAAAAAAGAGTACTGATTTACTTGACTCTCGGGGGGGGGGACTATGTTATAATATCTTCATACCTTTGTTAAAAAGTGGAAATTCTACAAAAAAAAGGAGAATGGTATTATGAAAATGAAAAGGTTCTTGGTAATGTTGCTTGCAGTTGCGCTCGCGGCGACGGCGGCAATCGCCGTCGTCGGTTGCGGCGAAACGCCGACCGACGGACTGTCCGCTTACGAATTGGCGGTCAAGAACGGCTTTACGGGCACCGAAGCCGAGTGGCTCGACTCGCTTAAAGGCGAAAAAGGCAAGCCCGGAACAAACGGCAGCGCGGGAACTTCCGGCGCGGCGGGCAAGTCGGCTTACGAGATAGCAGTCGAGGGCGGTTACAAGGGAACCGAAGCCGAGTGGATAGCGTCGCTCAAGGGCGTAACGGGCAAGCCCGGCGTCGCAGGCAAGTCGGCGTATGAGATAGCCAAGGAAAACGGCTTCACTGGTACCGAAGCCGAGTGGCTCGAAAGCCTCAAAGGCGAAGTCGGCGAAACGGGCGCCGACGGAACGGACGGCGTGCTCAGCATAACGTCCGCGCAGTATGTAACCGCCGACAAGTGGGGCATTCGTCACAAATTGCAATTGTCCTACATAGACGCGAACGACGAGCCCGGCACGATAACCACCGAGCAGAGCGTAGACATCGTGGATCAGAACGTGTTCTACGAAGCCGCCGACAGTGACGAGCTTTGGCAGCTCATGGAGCTTCACGTCAGACGTATTCGGCTTGTAGCCGATGTCCTTTGGGCAGGCAACAGATTTGTCGATCACTCTTCGGATAAAACACCGGTAGCGAAATACACTTCCGTCATAGAGCTTACCGAGGACGTGGAAATCGACTTCGCGGGACATGAAGTGATTCTCGAAGCGGACGCATTAAACATTTCGGGCAATGCGAGCGTTACGCTTAAAAACGGCAGTTTGAAGAGAATAAACCGCGCCGTAACGAGCGATTCCGCAAAGGTAGGCACGGTTGAAGATCAGACGCTTAACGGGGTAGAGCACGCGGGCAGAACGGTATATGTTTCCGATACTTATCCCGACGGTAAACCTGTGGCAAGCGATAAGGAGCTTAAGCGCACGCAAGAATATGCAAGGCTTGCGAATACCGAGGGTGAAGCGAAAGTAGTCGCTACGGACGGAACAAGCGGCGCGGCGTCGAACGCAACCGTTCATATAGCCAACTACTGCTCGCTCAAGCTCGATACAATCGACTTTTTCACGTTCTTTACGGGTGTACTTGTCGACGGACTTTCATCGTCTGTCGAGGTAATAAACAACTCGACCGTCGATGCCGAGGGCACTTACGGCATAGCAACAAACGCTTTGAGCGCAGAGCGCTGGAATGTTGTCATACAGGTCAGAAATTCTGTAATAAACGCGTCTTCGGTCAATGAACGTCGCAACACCATACCGGGCACCTTCGTACCCGCTACGGCTCTTATGATAAACGTACCCGGTTCGGTTATCGTAGAGAACAGCGATCTTATAGGTACGTCGCAGTCGATCATAGTTCGCGGAGGCCACTTTGTGGCGCGCAACTCGCGGCTTTCTTCGCTCGGTGTATTCCCTTATCAGGAAAACAGATATGATAATAGTTGGGGCTCGTCTAACGATGTGCCGAGCGCAACGGTTGTCGTAGGCAATAAGGGAAACGGTTATCAATACTTTTCCGACTGCACGTTGACAAACTGCGAATTGAAGGCAAACACTTTCCCCAACGGGTTGTTTAAGTTGAATTGGGAAACCGTTTGGGTAAACGGAAACAGCGGCGTGAACAATACGGGATATAATGCCGACGGCGAATGGATAGGCGCGGCGTTTACCTACGACGCAATGACTTTTGCCCGCTCGGGAGACGTGAACTTCCATGTCGAGAATAAGGATAAGACGACGGGCAGAGTATACCGTCCCGAAATGCTGCTGAATGCAAACGAATGGTACGAAGCGGAAAGCCAGCGCAAGATTAGCGACCTTATGGACTACGGTGCAAAAAATATTCGTCTTACGACGGATCTGCTGCTCGAGGCAAACGTAACGGAGGGCGAGAACGCGGGCTATACGGTAATAGACAGAGACTTGCAATTCGGGCTCAACGGACATACGCTTACGATAGATTCCAAGGGCATAAAGGTGACGAACAACGCCGACGTTCTGTTCCAAAACGGCAGAATTATCATGAACAAGACCGAAAAACCGACTGCGGACATGATCTACGGCGACTATGCAATGAGCGTCGGCGAGTTCTGCACGCTCTCGCTAGAGGCCGTCAAGATGTACACGAACCGCAGCGCGATATTTATGGACGGCAAAGCGGCAACTTTGAATGTCGCCGCCGATTCCGAAATAAACGCGGGCGGCTTCTACGGCATAGGTACGAACGTAAGCGGCTCGACCGACTTCGGCGTCATCATAACTATTAAGTATTCGAAGATAATCGCGGGCGTCGGCAATGAGTTTGCGACAGCAAACCCGCAAGACGCAGACAACAAGTACGGAGTAGGCGTGCTCATAAACGTGCCTGCGACGCTCAAGGTCGAAAAAGCGTCGTACATAGCGGGGCAGACGCAGGGCATAATTCTCAGAAACGGCATTGCGATAATAGAGAACTCCACCGTCGAAGCGCTCGGCACAAATTCCGATCTCGACAAGTATGCCGCATCGACAAGCGCTCACGAGGCATGGGGCAAGGGTTACAATGTTCCCGGCGCCGCAGTCGTAATAGGCACCTATCACACGGGCGAGACGGGCAGCTATCTGTTCCACGCCGAGACCGACGTGACCCTCCGCAACGTAACGCTTAGGAGCAAAAACAATGTCTATGTATGTATGCACAGCGACGAGGAGGCGGCGGGAGCGGAGCTCAAGACGCTGACGTTCGATGCGCTTACTGCGCTCAAGACGCTCGGAAAAGACAACAGAGACGGCGAGCTCGTCACGCAATGCACGGAAGATACGAGCCTTGTCGAAATTTGGGACGAACGCGCACCTGCGGCATAAATAAGCAAAACGGCAATAAAACAAAACCTACCGAAATCCGATCGGTAGGTTTTTCTTATTCTGCAATCTTACCCGAATATGCCGCCCGAGAGAGCGTCGGGGTGAGACTTCGACGCGGCTACTTTCAGTATAGCCGAACCGTCCGCGGTCTTTTCGGTCTTGCCGTCTTTAATGCGCAAAACGTGTCTGCCGTTTGCGCAGATAACGGAGCCGTCGTTTTCGACGTCGAACGCCGAAATTCCCTTTTTAATGACTTCGACTGCGCCGTTCGAGATTTTGACGAGTTGCCAAGAGAGGGGAACGAAGCCCGCAAGTTTATCCTTGTTGCGCTGGTTGCGCCTATATTCCTTGTCGGCTTCGATGAGGTTTCCGTCGATTAAAATCTGTCTCGAAGTGCGCGACCGTCCCTTTGTCGGATTCTCTGTCTTTTCTGTAAAGGTCTTACCCGTAAACAGCATGACGAAGCTTTCGAGAAAGTAATATATCGCTTGCAGTATCCGCCAGGGAATGAGAAGGATATCGATAAACAGATTGCGTTTTTTCTTTTCCTTTATAGGACGGCGTATGCAATACAAATTGCCGTTTTTATCGTCTTTCGGGCAAACGTACGAATACTTGTCGTCGCCGTAAAGCTCGGTTATTTTCATGCCGTCGAGGTCAAGCGCGGCAAGCTTTGCGGGCGCGTACTTTACAAATCTACCGCCGTAATCGCGTCCGACTCCGCTCGTGTCGTACAAAACGGTGTTCGGTTTAAAGACCGAAAAGGACGGGTTCGAGTCCTTGCTGTCGCCGCCCGTGACCGCGCGGTAGTCGCCGCTGTTTATGTCTATGAGCGCAAGATTCGCGCACACGGCGTCCGTCTTTATGGAAGCGATCGCGCTTTCGGTCTTTTCGTTGTAGTCTACGCCTAAAAACTCCGTTGTGTTCGAGTGAATGACGTGCGACTCGGAGTCCTTTTCGAGCGCAAAATTCTTTTTGTACAGTCCCGACATATTATTCACGCTGAAGCTGTATAAAATTTCGGATTCCGACAGACAGGCGACGGAATTTATGTACGCTTCGACTTTCTCTTCGCCGCGCGGACCTTGAGTTTCGCCGCGAAAAGCCGCACCGTAACCGCTCGTTTTCCACTCGAGCGAGTCGTTGCTCTTCTGCGTGACCGTATAATAATTCGTTATGTAATCGCTTTCCCTGAGATTGGGTTCTCCTTCGGAAAGCGAAAGTTTGACGCCGTCGTTGTATGCGATTTTCATTTTGATTCCCCGTCTTTATAAAATTATTACGTTTCCTCTTTATCGGCTTCGGTTTGGCTGTATTCGCTGTCCGAAGTTTTCGCTTCGGACTTTTCGCCGTTATATGTTTCCGCGCGAGCCGATTCTATCTCCGCCTCGGCTATTTCGGCGAGAGCGACGCTTTGAAAACTTCTTCCTATAAGTTCTTTGCCTCGGAATGGTATTCGATCGAAATAGTAAATGTAAAGCGTGAGCGCTCCCGCAATAAGCGCCATAACCAACGATTGAAACTGCGAAGGGGATAGCCCGGGTATCAAGAACGCGCCGCGTATGTCGTCGCGCCAGAACTCTATTATGAAGCGCCAGACCGCATAACCGTAAAGATATACGAGCAGAGAAAGGTCGAGTCGCTTATATTTCAAAAGCATGAAAACGATCACGCCCGTCAGTATGAATAAAAACAGCGCTTCGAGCAACTGTGTCGCAAGTACGGGATGCGAGAAATTATCGTATTTTACGGAAAGAAAAGAGTCGTTGGGTACGCCGTAGCAGCATCTTCCGAAAAGGCAGCCTATTCTTCCGAAACCGTGAGCGATCGTGATGCACGGAGCTATCATGTTCGCGACTTTCCAAAAGTCCTTGCGAGCTTGCCCTTTGGCAAATATCGCGGAGATTATTATATACAGAGCTACGCCGCCGATAAGACCGCCCATGAAAGACATTCCGCCGAACGAAAAGCGTTTGAATCCGCTGTCGATCCACTCGTATATAGATTGAAACAGACATCCGAATAAAAAGCCTACGACGATCGATATTATTACCGTGAGCGAGTAGAAGTCGAACGACTTGTCTGCAAGCTTAAACTTTTTCGATAGGAAGAAGAACAGCGCGAACGCCGCTATAAGACCTACCGCGATAAGAAGTCCGTAAGTGTAGACGGTCAGACCGCCTATCTTGAAAAGTTCGTTATAGCTGTTATGAATTATCATTGCGGAAAACATACCTATATAATACACCTACGACGAAGAAAAGTCAATGCTTTGAAAAAGCTTTGGATAAATTTCACAGTGCTCGACCTTGTCAACCGATTGACGGCGGATCGGCTCGTGTGGTACAATAACCATATGATTTCGGTTGTTGACTATGACGCAGGCAATATACATTCGATCATGAACGCGCTCGCCGCTCTCGGAAAGGAGGCGCGTCTTTCGGGCGATCCGCACGAAATAGAACGGGCGGAGTTTGTGATTTTGCCGGGCGTCGGGGCGTTCGGAGCGGCAATGCGATCTCTCAAAGAAAAGGGCATGGACGTCGCGCTCGAAAACCGAATGGCAAAAGATATGCCGACGCTCGGGATATGTCTCGGACTGCAGTTGTTATTCGAGAGCAGCGAAGAGAGCGAAGGAGAACGGGGACTGTGTTTTCTAAAAGGGAATGTAAGGCGTTTGCCTGTAAAGACAAAGAAGCTTCCGCACATAGGGTGGACTACGCTTGAAAAGTGCAAAGGGGCGTTTAAAGAATTCGAAAAAGAGTATATGTATTTCGTACACGGTTTCGCCGCAGAATGTAAAGACGAAAACGACGTTTCGGCTTATGCCGATTACGACGGAAGATTTGCGGCTGCGGTGGAAAAGGGGAGAGTTCGCGCTTGCCAGTTCCACCCCGAAAAAAGCTCGGCGAGAGGACTCGAGCTTCTCGCAAAACTGCTCGCGGAGGACGGAAGATGAACGCAAAGCGCATAATTCCCTGCCTCGACGTGAAAGACGGAAGAGTGGTCAAGGGCGTCAACTTCGTCTCGCTCGTCGATGCGGGCGATCCCGTGGACAACGCCGTCGCATACGAAAAGCTCGGTGCGGACGAAATAGTATTTCTCGACATAGCGGCAACGGTGGAGAGCGCGGCGACAGTCGCGGACATGGTCGAGCGGGTTGCTCGCAGAGTGTTTATACCGCTCACCGTGGGCGGAGGTATAAGGAGCGCGCAAGACGCGAGGCGTTTGCTTCGCGCGGGGGCGGACAAGATTTCCGTGAACAGCGCGGCGGTAAAAGAACCGATGCTTATCCGCAAGCTTTCGGAGATATTCGGTTCGCAGTGCGTTGTGCTTGCCGTGGACGCTAAGCGCAGGGAGGACGGCGCATACACCGTCTATACTCACGGCGGCCGCAACGACACGGGCATTGACGCAGAAGAGTGGATAGAAGAGGGGGTAAGGCTCGGGGCGGGCGAGATACTACTCACAGGCATAGACAACGACGGTACGAAATCGGGTTACGGGACGGAGCTTTTGAGAAAGGTCTGCCAACGCGTGAACGTGCCCGTCATAGCGTCGGGCGGAGCGGGAAAGCCCGTTCATTTCAAGCAAGCGTTCGAGGCGGGGGCAGACGCAGCGCTTGCCGCGTCACTCTTTCACTATCGAGAGTTGGATATAGGCGACTTAAAACGCTATCTTGCCGGCGTGGGCATAGAGGTAAGGCTCGGGGAGAGAAAATGAAAAGCTACGCTAAAATACTTTCTCTCGATTTCGAGATGTACAATTCCATGCGTTATTGGTCGATATGCTGGATAGGAGCGGTCTGTTCCGACAAGAGTCTCGACGAAAAAAGTCGGCTCGATATAAAGGTCAATCCGGGCACGCGTCATAAGCTCATAGGTCACGAGCTGAAGTTTCCGTTCAAGTATTCGGATCTAAAGCCTCTGCCTAAGTTCGACGGCTGCGCGAAAAGTCTTTTCGATCTCATGGACGAAGATACGTTGGTCGTCGGACACGCGATCGACAACGACGTAAAAATGCTGACGACGGCTTGCGATTACTACGGGATAGAGTGTCCGGATTTCGACTACCTCGATACGAACGCGGTACGCTCGGCTATTATGGGCGAGTATTCTCAGATAGGACTTAAGACGCTTGCCGCAAGTTACGGCTTCGAGTTCGAGGCGCACAACCCCGCGGAGGACGCTGCGGCGACGCTCTATGTTTTGAAAAGAATGCTCGAAGAAAAGGGCATAGGCATAGACGAAGCGGAAAGCCTCGGTATAAAGGTCGGTAAAGTGAGAAACGGTCTTACGAGACGTTGCGAGTTAAACTGCATGAGCGCGAATGCCCGTTTGCATAACGACAATTACAACGCCGTTTTCGACGCGGTAATGGAAGCTTGCGAAGAGGGTGTGAATCGCGACGGCGCAATGCGCGGCGTTAAAATGACGATCGACCCGAAACTTCGCACGAGTCGCGATCTGTATTCGCTTATAAAATGGGCGACGCTCGAGGGGGCGAGAGTACTCGGCGAGCCGCGAAAAGCCGACTTTACGCTGTCTTCCGAACTCGATTTTTCAAATGATCGCACGATGTCGCTGCGTATGTTTGTCGATCGTTTCGGCGTGCCCGAGAGCGTGCGCGAAAAGCTTGATTTCTTCCCGAATAAAGTAACTGATGAAAGCGGAGAGATCGTGTCGTATATGCAGTATCTGAAAAGCAAGAGCAAAAAGCCCGCTGTGCGCGGCGTGCGCGCGACTTATTGCTTCGCACGCGAGATAGAGCGCCGCTACGAGTTCGAGGAACTTGCTTTAAAGCTTTTCGGCATGGGCGCGAGGATCTGTTTTATGCCGGAAAACCGAGTTACTTTCGTGGTGGACTGCAAGGAAAGGCTTAAGGACTCGAGCGATCACAAAGTTGTGATGTTCAATCGTATAGCGCCGTCCCGCAAGGTGAAGCTCATGACTCTCGACGAGCTGAAAGAGCTTTTGCGATGAAGCAAAATAAAACCGTAAAAGTAAGGCATGGATCGAATAGTCCATGCCTTTAAACTTTTTTATTATATACCGAGTTCGATAAGCTTGCCCTTTTGCTTCACATAAAGATGTTTGAATCCTATTTTTTTAAGTTCTCTTTGCGCATCGTCGAAGCCGCGAGCTATGCTCGAAGAGCGGTGTGCATCCGAACTTGTAGTGACGAGCCGTCCGCCGAGATCGTAGTAAGCTTTCAAGAGAAGCGAAGACGGAAGGGAGAGTGCGCCGGAGTTGCCTGTCGAAGTGTTGACTTCCAATATCAGCTCGCGCTTTATGGTTTCTTTGAATATTTCGGACAGCAACGGCTCGAATTCGTCGAAGCGTATTCGTTTATCTTCGTAAGGCATTATCCTTTCGATATATCCGAGATGACCGACTGCGTCTATACGATAGGGGACGAGTATGCTTTCGAGAACGGCTTTCAGATAGTTTTCTATGGCGTGACTTCGAGTCGAATCGTCGAAAAAACCTTTCGAATAACAGTCCTTCCCGTTTACGCAATGTACGGAACTTATTACATACTCGGGATATTCGTCTTTCAGCAGAATTTTTGCGGTTTCCGCGCCTTCCTCGAGGTAGCCGACTTCGAGTCCTACCGTCACGTTTATGCGGTTTTTGTATTCGTCTTTAAGCGCTTCGATTTCATTCAGGTAAGAGGGAAGCGTCTTTGTCGTAACGCCGAAAATCCCTTCGGGATGCGAGGGATCTGCGTGGTCGGTAATCGCGATGTATCGCAGTCCTTTTTCGATAGCGGCTTCGACGGATGCGCGCGGATCTTCGTTTGAATCGTCCGAATATCTCGTGTGAGTGTGGCTGTCGCAGTATGGCATAAAGTTCCTCGTATTATTTTTTTGCGCTTGTCGCGCGACGCAGTCTCGACCAAAGTATTATGACGACCTGAACGGGCAACCCCGCAATGAACATCTGCCAGAGGTTGAACGACGGCTCGAAGAAAAACAGAAATTGAAAATAGAACGAAGCTATGACCGACCAGACGAGCACGCTGCAAAGCAGAAACGTCACCCAATGTTTGCCCCAGATACCGTTAAAAACTATTGCGACGATACTCGAGGCGGGTATCGCCCATATAAAGACTATCCACGGGGCGATATGCGCGAACATTTGGCAGAAAACGAAAATGAGCGTTGCGATTACCCACACCGTCAATACGGCAAGCCCCGAGATTATGGCGCGATTCTGTTTCTGACTTTTGGAAAGCGGTTGCGGTTTGAATTCCTTGTCGCTTACGAGATAGTCGAGAGATACGTTGAAAAGCTCGCTTAAAGCTACGAGCACTTCGATGTCCGGCAGGGCTTCGCCGCGCTCCCATTTCGACACGGATTTATCCGAGTAGTTGAGCTTTTCGGCAAGCTCGGCTTGCGTCATTTTATTTGCGCGTCTGAGAGACGCTATTTTTTCGGCTATTGCTTCTCTTAACTCTTTCATGGCGGAAAATGTCCCGATTTTTGCTCCCGAAAGTTCCTACAATGATATTTTAGCATAAAATGCCGCAAAAATCAACTGTTCTATCAAACATTCTACTTTGAGTAGAGACGAAAAAAGGCCGTTCTACTATCGGTAGAGCAGGTAGAATTTCGCGTGATTAAGGAGTATAGTCGCTTTGGGGCAAAACGTGTAACAGTAGATAGGAATTTCGGGTCGGTCGGTATATAATAACAGTGTCGAGGGCGGACGGGGAAATGCGAATTGTTATGAAACGAAAGCCTTAAGGCAAAAATAATGTGAGAGGTGGTATCATGGAAAACACTAAGAAATTCAGCAGTATCGGCATTATAGGCGGAGATTGCGCGGAAAAGAAAAATAAGTCGATTCCCGTGAACGTCATACGTCAGTTTCCCGAGCGTCCGGGCGAGTGGTGCAAAAAGCGGCTCATAGTTTTCGTATGCACCGATTCCGAAATGCAAAAACTCGCAAACGACTGATTTTCATCGTATAACTGTCTGCAAGTGTGGCGGGTTGCGCCTCGGTAAAATGCACCGCGCGCTTTTTCCGATGCTATAGCTTTTTCAAGTTACAATAAGGTAAAACATCGAAAAACAGGATTTGGAGTTCGGATCCTGTTTTTAATATATATTTTCCTGCAGCCGTTTCAAAAAGATCTCGGTGCATTTGGGAAACACCTGATACTTCTTCCACGCAATATCGAGATGAGATATAAGTTCGGGGTAGAGCGGACGGAAACACAAATCGGAATCTCCCGAAGTGTTTAAGATTTTATCCAATGTTATCGCATATCCGAGACCTTCTTTCACAAGCAGGGACATATTGTACAAGAGATTGCCCGTAGCGACTATATTCAATTCTTCGTCGGTTTTTTTGAACCATTCGCCTATTTTGTTTTTGCCTATCGACTGACGGGAACGAATAATCGGTTTATCCCATAAATCTTCGGGCGTAATATATTCTTTTTCGGCAAGCGGACTGTCTTTGCGCATAATCACGCCCCAAGTGTCGTATTGAGGTAAGCGCATATGATCGTATTTGGATAAATCGAACGGCTCGATAAAAATACCGAAATCTATAAGTCCTTTATCAAGCCTTTCGGAAATCGTGCCGCTGTCGCCGCTGAATAAATGGAATTTGACGTTCGGATAATCGCACCTGACGGAATATGCGGCTTTCGCTATAAGACCCATAACGTAGCTTTCGCCGCCGCCGATATAAATATCGCCGCTTATACCCGTTATAGGCGTATGCAGTTCGGCTTCCGTTTGAGTATAAAGCTCTATAATTTCTTCCGCGCGCTTGCGAAGCAATTTTCCCGCTTCGGTAAGCGTGATTTTTTTCGTACCCCGAATGAACAGTTGCTGTCCTATTTCCTTTTCGAGATTTTGCATTTGGCGAGATAAATTCGGTTGCGTAATAAAAAGCGCTTCCGCCGCTTTGGATATATTTTGTTCGCGCGTGACCGCCAAAAAATATTTGAGTTCTCTAAGTTCCATATTTGCGCCGTCCTTTTTATGTAGTATATCATATTGTAAGTATGCGTGTCAATTATGGCTTTGCTATAAAATATAAGCATTTGACATATGTCGAATCGGCAATTAAAATACAAGTATGGTTTCGAGGTAAAAAGAATACTTAAAATTGAATTTAAGGAGATAAAAATATGTTAGGAAATTTTACTTACTGCAATCCCACAAAACTCTACTTCGGCAAGGACGCGCTTGACGGCTTAAACGAAGAACTGCCCAAGTACGGCAAAAACGTATTGCTTGTTTACGGCGGCGGCTCGATTAAGAAAAACGGAATCTACGACAAAGTTGTAGCCGTTCTTAAAGCCAACGGCAAAGAAATTTTCGAGGACGCGGGCGTTATGCCCAACCCCACAAGCGAAAAACTCAACGAGGGAATAGAGCGCGCAAGAGCGGCGAAAGCAGATTTGATACTTGCGGTCGGCGGCGGTTCGGTTTGCGACTATGCGAAAGCCGTATCGGTTTCGGTAAATTGCAACGACGACGCTTGGGATAAATATTTTATCCGTTTCGAAGAACCGACCTGCGATATTATTCCCGTAGGTTGCGTCCTTACCATGGTCGGTACTGGCAGCGAAATGAACGGCGGCTCTGTTATTACCAATCATAAACAGAAACTAAAAATTGGACACGTTTTCGGCGAAAAAGTTTTTCCGAAATTCTCTGTACTTAATCCCGAATTTACATTCACTTTGCCGAAGTATCAAATGGTATCGGGCATTTACGACATTATGTCGCATATTCTCGAACAGTATTTCTCGGGAACGGACGACAATACGAGCGACTACATTATGGAAGGTCTTTTGCGCTCGCTTATCCACAGCTCAAATATCGCCGTAGAAAATCCTACCGACTACGAAGCGCGCAGTAACATTATGTGGACGGCAACTTGGGCGCTCAATACTCTTGTCGCAAAAGGTAAATCAACCGATTGGATGGTTCATATGCTCGGGCAGGCAATAGCGGCGCACACGGACGCAACGCACGGTATGACTCTTGCCGCCGTGTCTATTCCGTACTACCGTTATATTCTGCCTTTCGGCACGGCGAAGTTTGCTCGTTATGCCGTAAACGTATGGAACGTAAATCCCGAAGGCAGAACCGAAACGGAAATCGCCTATGAAGGCTTGGAAGTTATGGAAGCGTGGATGAAGAAAATCGGACTTGTTATGAACATATCAGAACTCGGCGCAACCGAAGCTATGCTGGACGGAATGGTAAAAAGTACGCTGATTATGGACGGCGGATATAAGGTTATGAATGCCAAAGACATACGCGCCGTACTGAAAGCAAGCTTCTGATTTTATACGGAGTAAAGACCATGAAAAGAATTTTAGGAGTACTGTTGATCGTTATGGCGCTATTCGGATTGACCGCTTGCGGAAACAATAACGGAAATACGGGGAATAACGGCGGAAATAATAATTCGCCGCCGGCAAGTTCGAGCAATATTTTGGTAGCCTACTTTTCTTGCACGAACACAACCGAAGCGATAGCAAAGCATATCGAAGCGGAAACAAAAGGCGCTCTTTACGAAATACTACCGCAAATTCCTTATACCGAAGACGACTTGAAATACTATACCGATTGCAGAGCCGATAAGGAGCAAGCCGACCCTTCCGCCCGTCCCGCGATAAACGGCAGCGTCGAAAATATGGATAAATACGACGTTGTTTTTATAGGCTATCCTATATGGCATGGGGAAGCGCCGCGCATTATCTCTACGTTTTTGGAAAGTTACGATTTTTCTGGAAAGACAATAGTTCCGTTCTGCACCTCGCATAGCAGCGGCATAGGTAGCAGCGACAGGAATCTTTACTCTCTCGCCCCTAATGCGGAATGGGTATCGGGCAGACGCTTTTCGTCGGGAACTTCTCGAAATACAGTTGCCGAATGGATAGGAAGTCTTGATATTAAACTTACGCCCGACGTAGCCGTATTTGATTTGGAAAGCGGCGAAAACGGTCGCGCACCTACCGTTATGCTAAGCAGCGGCTATAAAATGCCCGTTCTCGGAATAGGCACTTATTCTTTGCACGGCGAAACGTGTGTGAATACGGTACGTTCCGCGCTCGAAAGCGGCGTTCGCTTGATAGACACGGCGTATATGTACGGCAACGAAAAAGAAGTCGGTCAGGCTGTAAGAGAAAGCGGCATACCGAGAGAAGAAATTTTCGTTATAACGAAGATATATCCCGGCAGTCAATTTTCCGATCCCGAAAAGGCGATTGGGGACGCGCTCGACGCACTCGATATAGAGTATATAGATATGATGCTTTTGCACCATCCCGGCGCGGACGACGTAAAGGCTTATAAGGCAATCGAAAAGTTTGTGGAGCAAGGCAAGATACGCTCTATCGGGCTGTCGAATTGGTACATAGAAGAAATCGACGATTTTATCTCGCAAGTAAATATAATGCCCGCTCTTATACAAAACGAAATACATCCTTACTATCAGGAGCAAGCGGTAGTGCCGTATATGCACGAACTCGGTATCGTTATGCAAGCATGGTATCCGTTCGGCGGCAGAGGGCATACGGGCGAAATATTCAACAACGAAACGATTGCAGGTATTGCAAAGGCGCATAATGTGAGCGCCGCACAGGTTGTTTTACGTTGGCATTTACAGCGCGGCGTTGTGGCAATTCCCGGCTCGTCCAATCCCGACCATATCCGCGAAAACATATCCGTATTCCACTTTTCGCTTACGGACGAAGAAATGAGCGCGATCGCCGCGCTTGACAGGAACGAAAAACACGATTGGTATTGAGATTTCGATTTTTATTATAACCGATTCAAGGAAGTGATTGCGTCCTCGGCGTCGGATTTCCGATACATAATAAGGCACCCGTATAGGTTGCCTTATTTGTCAATGATGAATGATAAGTAGCGTTCTGAACCGCCGAAAAGGGTAGCAGACAGACACAGGGATTGAACCTAATTAGCCGCTATTTTGAAACTAAGCAGCGTGTAAGCGCTTTGATTGAGTTGACATACGCGTTGTAGCGTGGTATTATATAATCAATAAAACGGACAGTTCGTTTGCGCCATCCTGTCGTTAAACAAAACCAGGGCATCTGAA
>CAJUGC010000012.1:29022-60918 GCA_910585955.1 uncultured Christensenella sp. | reverse complement strand
GGCGCGGCGAAAATGTCAAAATCTCGAATAACGGTTCTTCTTTCACTGTTGGCGGTAAACGTCAACTGTCTTTCCTTTTTTGATTGATAGGGGATATTGTTTCATTTTTAAGTAAGGAGAAAAAAATATGAACAAGCGAGGCGCGCCAAAGGGCGGCAGGGTGCATTGGTTATTATATCGGTTGTCGGTAGACTTTCGGCATAAATATTATAGAAGTTATGACTATTTAAAACACAGTTACTTTTTTTTGCGTAATTATAATGGCTTTTCCATGACGAAATTAAGAATATCCGACGTGTTTATAGTTACGCGCACAAGTAAATTGTGCTGGCGGGTGAGTTCTTGCAATATTCCTTTCGGAAATTGTGAATATGCGAGCTTTCGAGACAGTCAAGCTGTTGCCGACTATCTCGATATGAAATCTTTAGAATATGAACAACAGCGCCTATCATGGGAAACAGCGCAAGCGGCGGAAATGCTTGCTAAGAAGTCGAAAAAGTAGTATAATTTGATTTGATAGGCAAAGTATATGCACAACTATTCGCAAAACACAGCTTTTACGAATAGTAATTGAGGAATAATCATTAGCAGAGAGTCAATATCATATTTATCGTCACGCATTCGAATTTATCAAATTATTGAATTTAAAATGCTTTGAGAAATTTTTGTATGTCGCATAAATACTTGAACTCTTCAATTGATTAAAAACCGCTTAGTGAATCACAAAACAAATTTGAGCAACACATTTACATAAGGACATATTTGAATGAAAACTTATTTTGACGAGCGAAATGAAAAAAACATTACAAAAATCAGAGAAATTTGCAACGAACTGCCCGACTTTGTAACACGTTTTTTTCTGGGAATCCAACTTAGGACTACGCCTCTTACGCGCTTAAACTATGCTTACGACTTACATATTTTCTTCGATTATCTATCGAAAATCAAATTTAGAAATAAAATTAACGTCAATGAAATTACTATGTCTGACATAAATCTATTGACTTCGACCGATATAGAGCTGTTTTTGGACTATATTTCGAGTTATGAGTTCGAGGGCAAAAACTATTCGTGCGGTGAAAAAGCCAAAAGCCGAAAGCTCTCCACCCTACGAACATTTTTCAAATTCTTCTTTCGCAAAAATGAATTAAGTTCCGATGTCGCAGCAAAAGTCGATATGCCGAAGCTGCACGATCAAGCAATAATCAGACTTGACGTCGACGAAATAGTTAAAATTTTGGACACAGCCGAAGACGGTTTGAATATGTCCGACAAACAACGTCAGTTCAATAAAATCACTTCGAAGCGAGATGTAGCCATTCTTACATTATTTCTGGGCACAGGCATCCGTATAAGCGAGCTTGTCGGAATCGACATCAAAGACGTAGATTTCGACTCCAATGCCTTTACCGTCACACGCAAAGGCGGAAACCGCCAAACTCTGTATTTTTCGGACGAAGTTGCAAGCTCACTCCAATCGTATCTCACTTGGCGTGAGAATGAAATAAATTTGAGCTCCGAAGTCGGCGTTAAGATGCAGGATAACCCCGCCCTGTTTTTATCTCTTCAGGGAAAGCGAATTTCCGTGCGCTCTGTCGAACTTCTTGTAAAAAAATACAGCCGAATAATCAACCCTCTGAAAAAAATAACGCCGCATAAACTACGCAGTACTTTCGGCACTCAACTTTATCATGAAACACAAGACATCTATATGGTGGCAGACGTGCTCGGGCACAAGGACATAAACACCACAAAAAAGCACTATGCAGCAATGAGCGAAGACATAAGAAAGCAAGCGGCAAAAAAAATCAAACTTCGCGACGACGAAGATTAAACCGAAAATATATTTTTAATCGTTGTTTTGCCGTATTTATATTATTATGTCTGCCATAGTAATGCCCGCTGGAAAATTCAATACAAAATCTTTTATGAAATCTTTCGAATATACTCAACGCATTTTTTAACGGCGATTTTAACGTGCTCATAAGTCAGTCCGCCCTGCAAGTACGCTATATACGGCTCGCGTATCGGCGAATCGGCACTCAGTTCTATGGATGCACCCTGAACAAACGTACCAGCAGCCATTATTACCTGGTCGGTATAGCCCGGCATATCCCACGGTTCGGGCATAGCAAAGCTGTCTATCGGCGAACAGGCTTGGATTGCTTGACAAAACCTTATAAGTTCTTCTTTTCCGTTAAATTTGATAGATCGTATTATATCGTTACAATTTTCGCTCGGCAAAGGCAATGTTTCATAACCGAGCTTATCGAAAACCGAGCCGAACAAAACAGAACCTTTAAGCGCTTGCGCCGTAACGTGCGGCGCAAAAAAAAGCCCCTGATAAAACTCTCTGTAACCGTACGCATACGAACCGACTTCCATACCGACCCCAGGTGCGGTAAGACGATAACCGATTTGCTCGACCAAATCTTTTTTGCCGACAATATAACCTCCCGTAGGCGCAATTCCTCCGCCCGGATTTTTTATCAGAGACCCGACTATTATATCTGCGCCGACCTCGGTCGGCTCTTTCCGCTCGACGAATTCACCGTAACAATTATCTATAACCACAGGCACGTCGGTAAATTTGCGTACAAATGCTATAATATCGCCGATTTGTTCAACACCGAAGGCGTTTCGCCAATTATAACCTCGAGAACGCTGGATAAACAACAGCTTATATTTTTTTTGCTTAAGGCGTTTTTCTATTTCGGATTTATTAAAATCTCCGGATTCGGTAAGCTCTACACTCTCGAAATTTACGCCGAAATCTTTTAACGACCCCACACCGTCACCGCTTATAACAGTCTCGAGCGTATCGTAAGGCATTCCGGAAATCGAAAGAAAACAATCGCCGGGACGCAACAATCCGTACAATACCGTAGCTATGGCATGAGTGCCCGATGTCAACAGAGGAGTTGCTATCGCCGCCTCGCCCCCGAAAACATCGGCAAAAACCATAGACAATGTATCCCTGCCCACATCATCATATCCATATCCCGACGTGCCGGCAAAATGTCTAAGCGCTATACGATTTTTTTGAAAAGCGTTCAAAACTTTTTGCTGATTATAAAGCGCAACGGCATCTATACATTCAAACAGCTTTTTAGATTCCATTTCAGATCGGTCTATTAATTTTTCGATATTTATGTCAGACATATTACCATTAAACCCTTTTAGTTTTTAAAAATTTTCTACATTCGGCGATAATCGCATCATCCATTGTTTTATCGTAATTCTCATACAGATAAGTTTTCGCCCTTATGTTTTTAAAGTACGTCATTTGCCTTTTTGCATAATGTCGAGTATTGATTTTAATCCGCTCTATAGCATCATCCAATGACATTTCGCCGTCAAGATATGCTATAATTTCCTTATAGCCTATCGCCTGCATAGATTGACAATCTCTATATGAACATAATGATTTCACCTCGTCGATAAGCCCCCTGTCAATCATTTTATCAACACGGGCGTTTATATTAGCGTAAAGAACATCCCTCGACGGAGACAACACTATAAACAGATAATCATATCTCGCAGTCTCACACCCCGAAGCCGCCGAACTTTTGGGTCGTCCCGTCAATTCATAGATTTCCAGCGCCCTTATTACACGCTTGGTATCATTCATATTGATTTTTAAACTCGAATCGAAATCAACCCTTTTGAGAAGTTCGAACAAAAATTCTTTGCCTTGCTTATTTAAAATTTCCGAATATTTATTTCTGACCTCTTCAGACTTCGCCGCTCCGGCATAATCAAGACCGTACAGCAACGCACTTATATAAAGCCCCGTACCGCCCACCACAATCGGGATATTTCCTCGATCAGATATTTCCAAAACCGTTTTGTCACATCTTTTTACATATTCGTTAACCGAAAATTCTGCGTTTGGATGCATTATGTCTATCATAAAATGCGGAATACCAAAGCTTTCCTCCGCACTCACTTTACCGGTGCCTATATTCAGCCCTTTATATATCTGCATCGAATCACAGCCAATGATTTCTCCGCCGAGTTCCCTCGCGCAACGCAAAGATAAATCGGTTTTTCCGGACGCCGTAGGTCCTGCAATTATTATTATTTTATTTAAACCACTCGTTTGAACCATTTTTCAATTTCCGACTTGCTTATTTTCACCACAAGCGGTCTGCCATGCGGACACATAAGAACTTTATCTCCATCGGCAAACGCCGCAAGCAATCGATCAATTTCGGAATCCGACAACTTATCTTCGCCCTTAACAGCAGCCTTACACGCCGATTGCATTATAATATCCTTGACAAAATCCACTTTCCTAATCTTGCCGCCGTTTAACTCACCCAAAACAAGTTCCATAAACCCATCGAATCGCATTTCCGAACACGCAAGAGGAACGGCAGATAAAGAAAATGTATTACCTCCGAGCGACGAAAGCACAAAACCGCAAGCATTTATTTCGTTAAGACGCTCCTTCAATAATTCCGTCTCAACGGGCGTAACATCGAATGTGTACGGAACAAGCATATCTTGCATCTCAACTTTTCTGCGCTCGATCTGTTCCGCCAACTTATCGTAAAGCAACCGCTCGTGCGCCGCGTGTTGGTCAATCAATAACACATCGGTTCCGTCTTCAACAACTATATAAGTGTCGAAAAGCACTGTCTTGAATTTTCTTTTCATCACGCGATCTTTTTCGCAAATTATTCTCAAATCATCTTCTGTATTTATTTGTCCATTTTCGCTTCCGCAACTTGAATCAATACAATCCGCGTCATTGCCTAAACCGCAGTTTTTATCCAACGTCGTGCAGATCTCTTCCGACGCAAACACATCTTCAATATTCGTTTTCCCAAAATATTTACTTGCCGACAAATATTCTGTTTCACGGTGCTCGGATAGTTCCGGAACGGCACTGCGTATAACAGCCGAGCTGTTCGATTTCCCAATTTCACCCTCGACATTTAAAAATACTCCGAGCACATCTTTATGCACGTCTTTGCAAACTTTTGCGCCATCGACAGATTCGTCGACCGCATACTTAAAAATCACAGGTTGGTTCGTCTCATTTTCATTGTAATTCTTTATTATTTCCTTAGGCGCCTGCGTCAACTCATCAAGCTTGTCTTTTACGGTAGAATAAATCACACGTTTCAACTCATCCGCTCCCGCAAACTTCACCTCAAGCTTATTCGGATGAACATTGACATCGACCATATCGTATGGCAAATCGAGAGTCAACACAAATGCCGGAAATTGTCTTTTCATCAAAAAATCGCGATAGCAATTGTAAATGCAATACGAAATATCGGCATTCTCCACATACCGACCATTGACAATAAGCGTTTGATATGTTCGGTTCGGCTTAGTATAATACGGTTTGTTTATATAGCCTTTAAGTGTTATGTTAGACATAACATACTCTATTGGCACCATGTTGTCCACAAATGTCTTGCCATAAACCGTATAAATCGCATTTTTGAGATTGTCGCCCGAAGAATGATAGACCACTTTCCCGCCTGCGCTGTATTTTATGCCGATATTCGGATTAGTCATTATGAGCCTAGACACCGTATCCGTGATCACCGACTCTTCGACCGACGGCTTTGACAAAAATTTTGCTCTCGCGGGAATATTCTTGAAAAGATCTTCGACCACTATCGTAGTCCCCTGCGAACATCCCTTTTCGCCTCTGTCAATAATCACGCCGTTCTCGATCACGACATAATTTCCGATAGCGCTGCCCACGGCGCGCGACGTAAGAGTCACTTTTGCCACAGACGCGATACTCGTCAGCGCTTCTCCCCTAAAACCGAGAGTAGCTATGGAATTTAAATCATTCAAATTTTTGATCTTGCTTGTAGCATGGGGCAAAAATGCCTTTTCAATATCCTCGGATTCTATGCCGCAACCGTTGTCCACCACTCTAATCTGAGACAGCCCGCCGTTTATTATCTCGACGGAAATAAAAGTCGCACCCGCATCTATACTGTTTTCCATAAGCTCTTTGACAATCGAACGCGGTCTTTCCACCACTTCGCCCGCCGCTATACGGTTAAACACGGCGCTGTCGAGCAAATTTATTCTACTCATCAATTACCACCTTATCTTTCAAATCCGACAAAATGTCAAACGCCGCACGAGGCGTAACATTATCCAAATCGAGTTCCTTTAAAATATTTTTTATCTCGGTAAGTTTACTCTCGCCGAATATTGAAAGCTGCTGATTGGTAGCCATATTGGATTTGCGTGTAATGTCATTCTTTTCAAGTCTTTTCAAAAGCTCCTTTGCTCTCACCACCACGTTGTCCGGAAGACCCGCAATAGACGCCACTTCTATTCCAAAGCTCCGATTTGCGCTTCCTCGCAAAAGTTTGCGCAAAAATACAATTGAGCCGCCAAGCTCCTTGACAGTCAGTTTATAATTTTTCAAACCGGCTACGGAACCTTCGAGTTCGGTCAATTCATGATAGTGGGTCGAGAACAGTGTCTTTGCTTTCGACGACGCGGAAATAAACTCGAGAATTGCCCACGCTATGCTGAGTCCGTCGTATGTGGAAGTCCCCCTACCTATTTCGTCAAGCAACAAAAGACTTCTGTCGGTAACATTGCGCAATATGGAACTGACTTCCGACATCTCCACCATAAACGTGCTTCTGCCGGTAGATAAATCGTCGCTCGCTCCGACGCGTGTAAATATCTTGTCCGTAATAGCAATCTCCGCGGATTTTGCGGGAACAAAACATCCGCAGTGAGCCATTATTACTATGAGTGCGACCTGACGCATATAAATACTTTTTCCCGCCATATTGGGTCCCGTTATGAGAGCGATGCGATTTTCCTCTCCGTCAAGAAGCGTATCGTTAGGCACGAAAGAATCGTCTTTAAGAATCTTTTCCACTACGGGGTGTCTACCGTCTACAATTTTTATATGTTGGACGCCGTCTCCTACAACAGGACGAGCGTAATTGTTTTTATACGACGTTATCGCATGAGAAACAATACAGTCAAGACGCGCAACGCTTTGTGCCGTAGTCATAAGTTTGTCTACGCTTAAAAGCAATTTCTTTAAGATCTCGCCGTAAAGTCGCGCTTCGAGCGCTATGGATTGCTCCTCCGCATGAAGTATTTTGTCTTCGAGGACTTTAAGTTCTTCCGTAACATACCGCTCTCCTCCTGCAATGGTTTGCTTGCGAATATAGCGGTAAGGCACCAAGTTTTTTTGAGAATTCGACACTTCTATGTAATAGCCGAACACCTTATTAAATCCTATTTTCAGATTTTTAATCCCCGTAGCTTCGCGCTCACGCACTCCGAGTTCGGCAAGAAGTCCCTTAGAGTTCTTCCCCATGGAACGAAGCAAATCAAGTTCCTCGTCGTAACCGTCGTTTATGACATTACCGTCTTTAAGTATTGGAGCGGGAGACTCGGCAATTCCGCGCACAAGCAAATCGTATTCGTCCGACAACTCGTCAAGCTTGCTGTCCAATCCTTTAAAATATTTGGATCTGAGTTGTTTCAACAATTTTTTAAGCCGCGGCAACGCTTCGAGAGATTGCCTTAAAGACACACAATCTTTCGAAGTCATATTCCCGTAAGAAATACGCCCCGTAAGTCTTTCTATGTCATGAATATACTTTAATTGCGAAGCTATTTCGTCACAAACCATCTTATCGCTTTTAAGCTCTTCGACAGCGTCCAACTTCGCATTTATCAAAACCGTATCGAGATCCGGCTCTTCGATCCATCTGCGAAGCAGACGTTTTCCCATGCCCGTAGTCGTATTATCCATGAGCCACAATAACGACCCATAACGCTTACCGTCCGAAGTTTCCGTGAGTTCCAGAGTCCGCCTAACGGAAGATTCGAGCGTCATATGCACCGTCTCTTTATCGTAAGTGGCGCTGTTCAGGTGTATCAGCGAACGCTTTTGCGTGTGTTCTATATAATCGAGAAGCGCGCCCACCGCACGAATACAATGAGGCGCCCGCAGTATCTTTTCGAAAACCGTTTTCGGAAGCCTTGCCTTTACAAGCTTTTCCGCAGTATCATATTCGAACGCCGTTTCGTCGTAAGCCGTAAACGCGCAGACTTTCGCATACTTTACCACAGAAAGATTTATGCTTTCCATAGCCATTGCCGCATTGCATATAATCTCTTTCGGCTCTATACGCGACAACAAATCATTGAGAGCGATATTTATCGCTCCGTCGCAATATGTAAAATTACACTCACCCGTCGAAATATCCGACCAAGCTACGCCGACAACGCCTTCGTCAAGACAGACGCTTGCTATAAAATTATTTTTATCCTCTTTCAAAAGCGCTTCATCAATAAGCGTACCAGGCGTGACTATTCTCACGACATCGCGCTCCACAAGTCCTTTAGACGCCTTCGGATCGGACAATTGTTCGCATATAGCAACTTTATATCCTTTTTCTATAAGACGCGGTAAATAAGAATCTATGGCATGATACGGTATGCCGCACATCGGAGCGCGTACCTCAAGCCCGCAATCCTTGCCCGTAAGCGTAAGATCAAGCTCCCGACTGACAGTGACGGCGTCATCATAAAAAAGTTCGTAAAAATCCCCAAGACGATAGAACAACAGACATTCATTATACTCTTCTTTCGTCTTGAGATAATGTTTCATCATATTAGAAGGTTCGTGTTTCTTTTTCATGTTTACTCCGTTATCGTATTTCTATTCCGTACAGCTTGCTGTTTGCCGTCTCCGTGATTTTCACATCGACAAACTTACCTACGGGATGGTTTTCGGCAACAAAAAGCACTTTTTTATCCGTTTGCGTTTTACCTACATATTTACCGTTTTCTTCCCCGTCGCATAAAACTCTGTATATTTTGCCCAAATTCTCTTTCGCCAATCTGCTTGCAATTTCAAACTGTGCTTTTATAAGCCTATCTATCCTATCTTTCTTGATCTCAAGCGGCACTTGCTCCATGTCCGCCGCGGGAGTACCGCTTCGGACCGAATAAATAAAAGAGAAAAGATTGGAATAACCGACGCGATTTACAACGTCGAGAGTTTCCGCGAAGTCTTCTTCGGTCTCGGTCGGAAATCCGACCATGACGTCGCAAGACAGCGATACGTCCGGCAAATAGCGTTTAATCATGTCGATCTTATCAAGATAATCGGATTTCGTGTATTTGCGATTCATAAGTCCGAGTATTCTGTCGCTCCCCGACTGAACGGGCAAATGAATAAAGTGCGCAAGCCGCGGTTTTTCGGATATGATTTTAACAACCGATTCGGATATATCTTTCGGGTGAGAAGTCATAAACTTTATCCAAAATTCCCCATCGATATCGGAAAGCATATCGAGAAGTTTTGCAAAATCGACGTCGCCGCTTCTGTAAGAATTGACGTTTTGTCCCAATAACATTATTTCTTTATATCCTCTTTCCACAAGCGACTTTACGTCGTTTAACACAGCCGACGGCGCTCGGCTACGCTCTCTGCCGCGGACGTAAGGCACTATACAATAGGAACAAAAGTTGTCGCAACCATACATTATGTTAACGAGCGCCGACGAGGGATTCAACCTTTTCACGGGTATTCCTTCCGTAACCTCTCCGTTGTCATCCGTTATATCTACAACCTTACCGCCGGTCTTTACATACTCGAGATAGTCGAGCAATCTATAAACATTGTGCGTTCCGATTATTATATCTAAAAACGGACACCTCTTCTTAAGCCTTTCGGCTGCTCCATTTGCCTGAGTCATGCAACCGCAGACTGCGACTTTAAGCGAAGGTCTTTTTTCTTTAAGTTTTTTCACAATACCGAGATTGCCCAATATATGAGTTTCCGCGCTCTCGCGGACGCAACAAGTATTAAATACAATCACGTCTGCGTCAGCCATATCCGAAACAGCCGAATATCCTCCGCTTTCCAAAAGCCCCGCAAGCTTTTCGGATTCGTGCGCGTTCATCTGGCAACCGTATGTCTTAATGTAATATGTAGGCATAAATCCTCCGAAAACATTATACATGATAATTATAAAATTGTACAGCAAATTTGTGTCTTTG
Organism: uncultured Christensenella sp.; assembly: GCA_910585955.1. Lineage (GTDB taxonomy): Bacteria > Bacillota > Clostridia > Christensenellales > Pumilibacteraceae > MGBC157735. The sequence continues at coordinate 50,889 of CAJUGC010000012.1, read as the reverse complement.
TATGAAATCAATAGCGGTATATTATACTATAGTTATGAAAAAACGGCACGGCGTATGGTTTAAAATATCACTTGCTTTTGGTATCGCTCTTGTTGCGGCGATTATATTTTCCGTTGTGCTACTCGAACCCAATTTTAAAATTCACGGTTGGGAAAGCCTTGACGAAACAAGACTTATCAAAACCGAAAAAGCGCTTAATTTTCTCGATTCCGACGGCAATTACATTTCGGACACCGTTTATGACGCAAACAGAAGCTATACTCCGATAACGGAAATTCCACAACACACGATAGACGCATTCGTCTCCATTGAAGACAAACGCTTTTATAAACACCGCGGCGTAGACTACGTTCGTATCGGCGGCGCAATAATAGATAACATTAAGTCTTTTTCATTTAAAGAAGGTGCGTCCACTATCAGCCAACAGCTCATTAAAAACACTCACCTAAGTTCCGACAAGAAAATCAGCCGCAAAATTAAAGAGATAAGAATAGCCAAAGAACTCGAACGAAAGTACAGCAAAAACGAAATACTTGAAATGTATTTGAATATGCTTTATTTCGGCGACAATCTATACGGCATTACGACGGCCGCCCGCATTTTTTTCGACAAAAAACCTTGCGAGCTTTCTCTCACGCAAAGCGCGCTTATAGCAGGCATTATCAACAATCCGTCAAGATACAATCCTTATATCAACCCCGAAAACTCCGTCAAAAGACGAAATCTCGTTTTAAAAGCCATGTTGGACAATAATAAGATCGACAAAACAACATACGATAAAGCGATTGCGGAACCTCTCGAAATCGAAACGGAAAATTCTCGGGTCTGCCAGTATTTAAACAGCGTAATAAGAGACGCAAGAAAGATTCTGAATTTAAGTAAAAAACAATTGCTTTCAAAACGTCTTACCATCGCCACATACTATGATAAAGAACTGAACGAATCTCTGAAAAATATAATCCTTCAATCAAATATCCCAAAAGATAGCGACGCCCACATCGCTGTAATTCGAAATGAAAACGGACGAATTATAGGAGACGCAAGTTTCAAGGACAACAATCTCGCATATATGAAAAGACAACCCGGTTCCACCATAAAACCGTTGATTTCATACGCGCCAGCAATCGAAAAAGGCGACATATACGTCTGCTCCCCGATATATGACGCGCCGGAAGAATTCGGCGATTACAAACCGTCGAATTACAGAAACAGATATTACGGATGGGTGGATGCAAGAGAAGCTCTTGCGCGTTCGCTAAACATTCCCGCCATAAAACTTTTAAAGACAAGCGGAATCGAATATTCCAAGAAATTGTGTTCGCAGATGGGAATCGAATTTGCAAAATCGGATAACAATCTTGCTTTGGCTCTCGGCGGAATGACAGAAGGCACAACTCTTCAACAGCTTGTAGACGCATACGGAACACTTGCAAGAAACGGCAGATACCTCGAAGGAAATTCCATACGGTATATTGCCGACGAAGAAGGCAATCTCATATATTCGGACAGCCGACACAGCAATACTGCAATGGGCGACGATACCGCATTTCTCGTAAATACCATGCTGAAAGATTGCGCTTCAAAAGGCACGGCAAGCGCGCTTTCCAACTTCGGAAACGTGTGCGCCAAAACAGGTACGGTCGGCAATTCAGATGGTAACACCGATATATACTGCATTGCTTACACTCCGAAATACACAATAGGAGTTTGGGTCGGCGACAGCAAAATGTCGAACGATATTACCGCAAGCAACACCGCTTGCCCTATTGCAAAAAAAGTCCTGAATTTACTCGGAGACAAGACCGATTTCGTTAAACCGGACAGCGTAAAGTGCCGATATATCGACAGCGTAGCTTTAAAAGAAAATCACGTCGTATTGTTGGCCGGAAAAGACGTGCCTATCAAAGACAAGATTTGCGAATGGTTTGCAGAAAGAAATTTGCCGACGGAATACTCCACTCCTCAATACGGAGATTATTCGTACTACGACGAACTGCTTAACTTAGACTTTGATAATTTCGAGATTATCGAGGGCTTCTTCGATTAGTTTTTCGAAATTCCCCATTTTCCGCTCTTCATTTTCCGCTCTAACTATAGTAGGCTTCGTAACGGGACTTTCCGGCATAAAGACCGTACAACAATCCTCATACGGCAAAATGGACGTTTCGTACGTTCCGATTTTAAGCGATATATCGATTATCTCCTGCTTATCCATACCGATAAGAGGACGAAAAACGGGCATCGATTTGACGACGTCGTTTGTTACCGTAATACTTTGTAAAGTCTGACTTGCAACTTGTCCGAGACTTTCTCCGTTCACAATGCAACCGCAATCTCTGAAAAATGCCACTTTTTCCGCAATTCGCATCATAAAACGGCGAACTATGGTGATCATAAATTCGGAATTGCATTTTTCGTGAATAGCCTCCTGAATTTTTGTAAAAGGCACAATAATGAGATTCATGTGCCCGCAATAATCAGACATAATCTTTGCAAGCTCTATAACTTTATCCTTTGCTTGCTCGCTCGTATAAGGATAGGAATGAAAATGTATTGCGTCAAGCGAAAGACCACGCTTTGCAAGCATATAACCGCTTACCGGACTGTCTATCCCGCCCGAAAGCATCAACAATCCTTTTCCCGCGCAACCGACCGGCATACCTCCGACACATTCTTCTTTTTTCGTGTAAATATAAGTGCTCTTATCTTCGCGTATATCCACGTTTACGATAATATCGGGATCATGAAGATCCACGTTAAGATCGGAATTTTCTTCGATAATTTTCTCGCCTATAGCTGCGGAAACTTGCGGAGATGTAAGAGGAAAAGTCTTATCGGCTCTATGCGTCTCTATCTTAAAACTCCCTTTTTCAGGCAGCCTCTTTGATATCATGTCTGACATAACACCAAGATCCGAAGGAACTTTTTGCGCAACACTTAAAGACTTAAGTCCGAATACAGTCTTTAACGCGCTTACTATCCTTGGCTCATCTTCTTTTTTGTAACCGACGACTTCATATCTGCCTCTGTGACAAATAAGCTCGCACTTGAACTTTTCAAGCTTACTTTTTATATTGCCGATAAGCAGACGCTCGAAAAAGCCCCTGTTTTTGCCTTTCAAATAGAGTTCCCCATAACGAAGCACAATTATGTTATCCATTTATCTTTCTCCTCAATTCACATATCGAATCGGATAAAATATCCATTGCCGTTTTCATTTCTTCCATCGTATTACTCGGCGATAAACTTATTCTGATATTCCCGTCGATATAATGTTTGTCAATACCCATAGACTCAAGCGTACGGTTTTTCTTAGCTTTCGACGAACAAGCAGATCCCGTCCCTACAAGAACGCCCGCATCGCTGAGAATATGCTGTAAGACCTCCGATTTTACTCCAGCTACCCCCACCGAAATTACGAACCTGCTCGAATACTCGTTGTTTCCGTTTACTTTAACATCGTCTATTGCCGACAGACGACAAATCGCATAATCATACAGCTCAGAAACGGCTTTCTCATCAAAGTCGTCGATTGCCGTTTTAAACGACAAAATACTAATCACGTTTTCCGTTCCCGAACGTAAATTTCTCTCCTGCCCTCCGCCAACGATAAGAGGCGAAATATTAAGACCGCTTCCGATATACAGCGCTCCCGCCCCTTTTAATCCGCCTATCTTGTGCGCGCTTATGCTGTATAAGTCTATACCGCTATCCTCCAAACAAACGGGGATCTTGCAAAACGCTTGCACACCGTCCGAATGAAATACAACTTTCGGATTTTTTTGTTTGACCAACCTCGCCAACGCATTCACATCGTTCACTACGCCCGTCTCATTGCTCGCATGAATGACGGACACAAAGGACGTATTCTTGTCTACGCTTTGCTCCAATCGTCCCACATCGATTCTTCCGTCGCTTAAAAGCGGAATTACTCGAACATCGACGCCTTTACCTTTTAAAAGCATTACAGGTTCGTAAACCGACGGATGTTCCCCGTAAGATATGACAATATTACCGCGTTTGTTTTTGAAACCGCTTGCGACAGCCCAATTATTCGACTCGGACGCACCGGACGTAAACACTATTTCGCTCGGCTTGCATACGAGTTTTTCCGCTATACGCGCCCGAGAAAGGTCGATTTCTTTCTTTATCTCGAGCGCGCGATAGTACAGTGCGGAGGGATTGTAAAAATCCTTTTCGAGTATTCTTTTCGCCATTTCCAAAGTTCCCAATGACGGTTTTGTCGTGGCGGCATTATCCAAATATATCATGTCAAATCCTCTGTCGGCACATTCCTGACCTTATTCTTCACCGTATCGAACATTGTCAAAGTAAATATGAATGTCGCGCCTGTCCCTTTAGCGCTTTCCACCCATATCGCTTCTTTATGGTCGTCTATGATTTTTTTGACAATCGACAATCCGAGACCGGTACCTTTGCTTTTGACGGGAGTTCTCGCCTTGTCTGCCATATAGAACCTGTCCCAAATAAGCATTTGCTCTTTTTTGCTTATCCCTACGCCTCTGTCTTTTACCGCTACATATATTTTTCGTCCGTGTATATGAGTGGTTATATATATTTCCGATCTGTCCGGCGAATATTTGACGGCATTGTCTATGATGTTTACGAGAACTTGCGTAATCTTTTCCTTGTCCGCATAAACCATACTTTCATTTCTCACGAAATCCACACGACAACTTATATTCTTTGTGATGAGATTTGGAGTGATCTTTTCTATCACTTGTTCAATTAGCGCGTTTATGTCGAATGCGCTTAAAGTAAGCGGGTTCGCTCCGGATTCGAGGCGCGATAAATCAAGCATGGAATTTATAAGAGAACTGAGCCGTCTCGTTTCGCTTAAAACGATTTCGAGATATTTATTCCTATCCTTATCTTCTATCGTTCCGTCGAGCATCGCTCGCAAAAATCCCTGCATAGAAGTGAGCGGCGAGCGAAGTTCGTGAGACGCATTCGACACGAACGACTTACGCACTTGCTCCATATTTTCAAATTCGTTTGCAATGTTATTTATGTTTATGGAGAGGTTCTTTAAGTCCTTGTCGACATGTTTCAAATTCACACTCGTATCGTATTCGCCCATGGTGAGCTTTTTGGCAGCATCGTTTATGCGAGATATGGGCTTCGTATACGTTTCGATACAAATAAAAACAAAGAGTATTATTTCGAGAATAGCAATTATTGCTATCAGGACGCCGAGTAGCACATAATTTCTGTTTGTCATAAGAGGCAAAAGAAAAAACAGCGGAAAAAACACCGACGAAAAAAACAACACAAAAAAAAGAATCAATCGAAATACGAAGCTCGAAAAAATTTTCATCTACTGAGTAACCTCGAATTTATATCCGACGCGCCAAACCGTTTCCAAACTCCAATTTTTTCCTTCTCCGAGCTTCTCGCGTATTCGCTTTATATGCACGTCAACCGTTCTCGTATCACCTTTATAATCACTGTCCCATACTCCTTTAAGCAATTGCTCGCGCGTAAAAACTCGCATAGGATGCGTAGCAAGATAATACAAAAGCTCTATTTCCTTTGGCGGCATATCTATTTTTCTATCGTCGACTTTTACTATATAATTGGATATATCGATATATAAATTTCCGATAGAAACATCTTTTTTCGCTTCTTCGCGCGCAGGCTTTATTCTCCTCAAAACGGCCCGTATACGCGAAATCAACTCCTGCGGTTCGAAAGGCTTAGTGACGTAATCGTCCGCTCCCGTATCGAGTCCGCCTATTTTATCCATAGGTTCGCCTTTAGCCGAAACCATGATCACGGGAACGCTCGACACTTTTCTTATTGCGGAAAGCGTATCATAACCGTCCATACCGGGCATCATGATATCAAGCAAAATCATATCGTACGTTTCCTTTCCGACGGCCTTAACGGCGTCTAATCCGTTATTGCAAATTTCCGTGGAAAATCCTTCTTTCACAAGGTAGAGCTTTAAAAGCTGACAAATATTATCGTCATCGTCGACTATAAGTATTTTGTATTCTGCCATAGTTCCTCCGTCTGCGTTATATTCTGCCACAGAACAAACAAAATTTGCTCGCAAGAACTTTTTTGCGAAGTATTGCAATGAATAGTCCGTGCCTTAAGCGCGGAAGTACGCAAATCACATCGAAACAAATTTGTTTCGCCTGTATGTATTATAGCATACGGCTACCACATTTTGCAAGCGTTATATATAAAAAGACCCGCCGCCAAGGCAGGTCTTTTGATTAATTATACCGAAAATCGTATCTTACTCGTATTCTACGACGTCGATCCACTTAGCAAGGAATTCTTGCTCTTCCGTCTTGCCCTTGACGGATTGCGAAGCCGCAACAATAGGCAACCACTTCGTGACATACTGCTTTGCGGTGTCGCTTTTTGCACAGAAAATCGAAAGATATTTATCCGCAATTTCCTTGCCGTTGTTGAGGCTGAACATGAGATAAGTTCTTGCGGCGTCCGCACTCGCGTTGCCTTGCGTCGCATGAGCCCAGTCGATTATGAACGCCTTTCCGTCGTCACGAATTATTACGTTACTCGGGTTAAAATCCCCGTGGCAAAGCTTCGTATGCTTAGGCATACTTTCAAGCCTGACGTTTAGCTCGTACCTTACGGTAGCGCTGAGCTTGGTTTCGGAAATCTTACGAGACATTTTGTCTTTGAGTTTATTGAGAAGGGGCACTTTGTGAGTGTGCATTTCAAGCTGCAAGTCAACAAACTTTTCGAGGTACTCTTCCTGCCTATCTGGATTTTCCGCAATAAGTTCCGCAAGAGTTTTGCCGGGAATATAGTCCATTGATATCGCCCAACGACCGTCCTCGAGACAAGTCACGTCAAGAATCCTCGGAATTTGCACGCCGCTTTCTTCTACACGCGCTTGATTGAGCGCTTCGTTTAAGACATCGGACTTTTTCTTGTCCTTTTCGAAAACTTTGATAATCACGTCGCCGTCGCGATAAATGGTCTTGTCGGAACGAGTTGCTATAACCTTATCTAATTTCATATCGAAATCCTCCTTATTTTCCGTAATAAGCGTTAAGATACATTTGCTTGATTTCTTTCATAAGCGGGTATCTGGGGTTTGCACCGGTACACTGGTCGTCGAACGCCTGCTCGGTCATCTCGTCGAGTTTATCGAGGAATACTTTTTCGTCCACACCGTAATCCTTGATAGTCTTTTTGATACCGACTTTCGACTTGAGATCTTCTATGGCTTTTACAAGATTTTCGACCTTCTCTTTATCGTTCTTGCCCGTAAGCCCGAGGAAATCGGCTATCTCGGCATATCTGTGCATGGTGCTCGGATAAGCGTACTGCGGGAACGTGCCCATCTTTGCAGGCGCTTCGGAAGAGTTGAACTTGATTACTTCGCTTATCAAAAGCGCATTTGCCACACCATGAGGCAAATGATGGAATGCACCGAGCTTATGAGCCATAGAGTGACATACACCGAGGAAAGCATTTGCAAACGCAATACCCGCCATAGTGGAAGCGTCCGCCATACGCTCCCTTGCCTCCGCGTCGTTAGGACCGTTGTCGTATGCTCTCGGAAGATAGGTAAATATATTTTTCAGAGCGACAAGAGCCTGACCGTCGGTATACGGCGTTGCAAGCATGGAAACATATGCTTCGAGAGCGTGCGTCATAGCGTCGATACCCGTAGCGCTCGTAAGTCCTTTGGGCATATTCATCATGAGATCCGCGTCGATTATAGCCATATTAGGCAACAGCTCGTAATCCGCAAGAGGGTACTTTATACCGGTACTCTCGTCCGTAATAACGGCAAATGGCGTAACTTCGCTACCCGTGCCGGCGGAAGTCGGAACAGCGATAAAATAAGCCTTTTCGCCCATTTTCGGGAATGTATAGACGCGTTTGCGAATATCTATAAAGCGCATTGCCATATCGAGGAAATCCGCCTCGGGATGTTCGTAAAGCACCCACATTATCTTCGCGGCATCCATCGCCGAACCGCCGCCGAGTGCGATTATGCAATCCGGACCGAAAGCATTCATTGCAGCCGTTCCCTCTTTAGCGCAGGCAAGCGTGGGATCGGGCGCCACGTTGTAGAATGTCGTATGCATTATTCCCATTTCGTCGAGCTTGTCGGTAATCGGCTTCGTATAGCCGTTCTTATAAAGGAAATCGTCTGTTACGATAAACACCTTTTTCTTACCCATAACATTCTTGAGTTCGTCAAGAGCAACAGGCAAGCATCCCTTCTTGTGATATACTTTTTGAGGCAATCTGAGCCACAACATATTTTCTCTCCTCTCGGCAACAGTTTTTATGTTTATAAGATGTTTTACGCCAACATTTTCGGAAACCGAATTTCCGCCCCAAGAGCCGCAACCGAGCGTAAGCGAAGGCGTAAGTTTGAAATTGTACAAGTCGCCTATGCCGCCCTGCGACGAAGGAGTATTAAGAAGCACGCGGCAAGTCTTCATTCTGCTTTGGAATTCCGCAATCTTTTCTTTTCCCGTCAGTAGATTTATATATAATGAAGACGTATGTCCGTATCCGCCGTCCGCAACAAGCTGTTCGGCTTTGCATACCGCATCTTCGAAATTCGTCGCCTTATACATCGCAAGAACGGGAGAAAGTTTCTCGTGCGCAAATTCTTCTTCGAGACTTACGCTTGTCACTTCTCCGATAAGAATCTTTGCCGACTCGGGAACTTTTACACCGGAAAGCTCGGCTATTCTGTACGCGCTTTGTCCGACTATCTTTGCGTTCAATGCGCCGTTGATTATAATCGTGCTTCTGACCTTATCAAGCTCTTCGGGATTAAGGATATAACATCCTCTTTCCTTAAATTCTTTTTTGACCTGATTATAAACTTTTTCGAGTACGATAACCGACTGTTCGCTCGCACAGATCATACCGTTGTCGAACGTCTTGGAATGAATTACGGAGTTTACCGCAACCTTTAAATCCGCGCTGTCGTCGATTATTGCGGGCGTATTGCCTGCACCGACGCCGAGAGCCGGCTTACCAGACGAATACGCAGCTTTGACCATACCGGGACCGCCCGTAGCAAGGATTATATCCGCGCTTTTCATAAGCGTATTTGTAAGATCGAGCGCAGGCACGTCTATCCACCCTATAATTCCTTCCGGAGCGCCTGCGGCGACCGCCGCCTCCAGCACTATTTTTGCCGCTTCTATGGTGCAATTCTTCGCTCTCGGATGAGGGCTTATGATTATAGCATTACGCGTTTTTAATGCTATAAGCGTCTTGAAAATAGCCGTAGAAGTAGGATTTGTCGTAGGTATGACAGCCGCGATAACGCCTATGGGCTCGGCTATCTTTTTGATACCGAACGCAGCGTCCTCTTCTATGACGCCGCAAGTCTTAGTGTCTTTATAGCAATTATAGATATACTCTGCGGCATAGTGGTTTTTAATCACTTTATCCTCGACTACACCCATGCCGGTCTCTGCGACCGCCATCTTTGCAAGAGACACTCTTTGCTTATTTGCGGCGACAGCCGCAGCGAAGAAAATCTTGTCTACTTGCTCTTGCGTGTAAGTAGCGAATTTCTGCTGCGCAATTCTGATCTGCTTAAGCCTTTCTTCGAGGGCTTCGACAGTGTCCACAAACGTCGTTGCAGTTTTGTTGTCCATGTAAATATCTCCTTAAAAAATTTAATACGATTTAAAATAAGCCGCTAAGTACAGCTCGGATTGACTGCGTCTTTCAGCTTGCTCGACAGAACAGCCAACGACGCCGCCAAATCCTCATACTTAACGGCAATATTTTCCGGTAAATCAAGACGCGTGGGAGCAAAACTCCATATAGCGAGTATTCCGCTTTCCACAAGTTTGTCCGCAATATCTTGCGCAGAAGATGCGGGGACGGTTATGATACCCATTTTGACATTCAAACGCTCGGCAATGCCTGCAAGTTTTTCTATAGGAAAAACTTTTATGCCGTTTATCTCGCTTCCCGCAAGTTCGGGATTGACGTCGAATGCCGCAACGATATTGAGGCCGTAATTCTTAAATCCGTCGTAAGCAAGAAGCGTGCTTCCCAGTCCGCCCGCTCCGACCAAAAGCGCATCGTTTGTGTTATTGCAACCGAGTACATCCTCTATGGCTTCGATCAGCTCGCGCGTTGCGAAGCCCAACTTAGGCTTCCCAGACTTTGGACTCACCAATGCAAGATCTTTGCGCACTTGCACGGGATTAAGCTTCAAATATTCGGCAAGACGGGTAGACGAAACATTCTCCTCGCCTGCTTCGAGACTTTTTCTCAAACAACGAAGATAAATCGGTAATCGTGATATTGTTGCTTTAGACGCCTTGACGTCCTCATTGCATTCTATCATAGCACCTCGCCAATCGATACACAAGTATCGATATTATTTTATCTTGTTTTAAGAGCGTTGTCAAGCAAATTACATATATTAAATAACTATTTCTTTATCGGAGTAAAAATAGTATCGCCCGTTCTTTTGTATACAAAGCATATCTCCGTCGGCAAGTATATCATCGGCTTCGCATAATAAATTCATATCGAAATCAATAAGTTCGGCACGCCCGCCGGTTTTAAGTATAAATCCGCCTTTTGACGGAATTATATCAGAAAAAGTCGAACTCACATATTCGCGTTTCAATACGGAATAAAGCTTTCCTTTTTCCGAATCGATTATATAACCGTTATATACACGCTTACCTTGCACATCGGTAAATCTTAGTCGAGTATCATTGAACTCCGAATCAAACACTTTAAGGAAGCCCGTCTCATCTTCAATACACATATAACCGTCGTAAAATCCATAGGTCCTTCCATCGACGCGAAGAACCTCCTTACCTTCCGTATCTATGACCATCGTTTCACCGCCGAAGGTTTCGGCTACCGTAGCATATCCGTTTAAAAACAAAGAAGCAGAAACGTATTTGGGGCGCACGTTCAATCTTCTTTTAACGGTATCGTAATAACCGAACAGCCCCGTTTTATCCACAACTACGGCAAATCCGTCGATTTCGCCGATAACTTCAAAATTATCGTACGTTCTCGGACGCAAATTCAGTCCGCAAATAATTCCGTCCATAGCAACGAGATCTTCTGCATACAGCGACAAAGACGAAAAACGCGAACGCGACGTTTCGCAAACAAGCATTACGTTTCCTGCGGCGTCAGTCATTGACGTATCGAATACTCGCGCTATTTCGGAGTTCGATGCAAGTACGGTTTTTCCGCAAATATCTATTTTTCCATAGCTTGCTTCTATCAAAACTTTTCCGTATAAGTTCTTGACGCCCTTATATCCGTGCTCTTCGAAAATATATTTGTCATAAATAAGTCTTGTCAGGTCGCTTGGAGAAGGACAAACTTTTCCCGCTTTATCGACTAAAAATCTTTCACCGTCTATTTCGACAGAAGAATATGAATTGTTTCCGAAGCTTGACACTGTTTCAAAGCCTTGTTCCGTTATGAGTTTGTATCCATCTATAACAGGCAAATCAACGGGAATCATGGGATCACCAGGCTCTTCTCCGACATTAGGGTCATCTGCTTCTGGCGGTTTGCTCTCTCCTTTCTCAGGCAAAGAAGAAACTCCTTCTATCACTTTTTCATAGTCGGGGATTTCCGCATACAATGAAAAATACGCATTGCATCCGGCAAAGCATAGAGACAATATTATCAATAAACAGATATAACCCAATCGTCTCATCTCAGTACGTCCATAATCGCAGAGTATTCTTTTAACAATTTTCTTCTTTTTTTATAATCGGGCACAAAGTATTCGACACAAGTCCAAAATTCTGCCGAGTGATTCATATGCTTTGTGTGACATAATTCGTGAATAACGACATAGTCGCTTAAACCGTCGGGCAACATAATGAGTCTCCAATTCAGCCGTATTTGCCGAGACGACGAACAGCTTCCCCATTTCGACCGTGCATTCGTAAGGGCGAATTTTTCGTAAGTCATGCCTGTAAATTTTGACAATACTTCAAGCCGTTCGGATAAAAACTCCGCAGCCTGTCGCCTATACTCCTTAATGATTTTCGGCTTGAAACTTTCCATATCATTGCCCGAAGGAATAAAAATCGCTTCATTGGAAATTACTATTCGATTCGTTTTTGCCTCACACTTTTCAAGAGATCTTCCTCTGTATAAGAACTTTTTGTATTCGATAAAGTCCGCAAATCGTTTTTTGTTTTGCTCGCTTATCGCAAGCTTTTTTTCTATCCAATCCAAACTTTTAAAAACAAACAAGTCGATGTTTCGTTTGGAAACATTTTTCGGCGCTTTAACTACGACTTTACCGTCCGCAACGGAAATACCTATAGTCTTTCTCGACGACCTTACAAGCTCATACTCAAGCATTTGTTTTCCACTTGATTTCGGCTCGAAACATAGACTCTCCGCCGCGTTCGGCACGAATTTCGGCAAAAGAATCGTCTGTAACGCAATAGACGTCGTACTTATCGCCGAATTTCAATTCGTTCAAGAAATTCAAATCAAACCTTTCTATTTCATGTGTTTTCAGATATTCCGGCGTAAAAACATTCAGTAGCATATCTCCGTATCTCGCATTGTTCATATGCCTGTTTCTGTCAATATCGGTCAAACGAACCATATCCGACATAGCCAATCGCATTTCGGTATCTCTCGCGTCCGAAACGGTTTTGTTCGCATTTTCAAACGGATCGTTCGGAAAATAAACCTCGTCCGAATATGAAAAAAGCGGACTGCATCGTCTTATCATATGATTGTCTTTATCGATCACAAGCCACTTTGAAGAACCGCTCATAATCACATTTTCGTCTTTATCCGTAACGTAATAATCTCGAAGAGCGTACGCCATGCTCGGCTTACGCGGAAAAGTCGTAACCGTTATTTTCTCGCCGACTTTGGGGGAACGATAATATTTTACGCTCAATTTACTGAGAACCCATAACATATTTCGTGCAGACATCTCTTCGAAACCGATTCCGATCTCATCGGCATGAACGGTCGCAAGATCTTGAAAATATTGCAGAGCCGCGGCGGGCTTGAGCCTCTCCAGAAAGTCGAGTTCGTCGAGAGCAACGGTAATTTCGGAACTGTGAGACAAATATTTTTTAGCAAATTCTATCATACCTGAATTATACAACTTTTTTCGACAACAATCAATTGTTTTCCGCCAGATAGATAACAAAATACAAACTTTAGTCTGCGTTTTTTTAATAACCGAAAGGTTTAATTTATTGACAAATCTCAAATTAAAGTATACAATATAAGCATAGAGTAAAGGCGGTGTCTATGGACAATACCATACATAGCGATCTGATAAGAGGTCATATCGATACCATAATTTTAAAAGCTCTGTACGACGGCGACAGATACGGCTTCGATATCATAAAGGAAATCGAGCAAAAAAGCAGTGGGCAATATATCATCAAACAGCCCACTTTATATAGTTGCCTCAAACGCCTCGAGGTACAAGGATTTATAAAATCTTATTGGGGCGCCAAATCAAGCGGCGGCAGAAGAAAGTACTTTACGCTTACCGATATGGGACGCGACCTTTTTATAAAAAATCAAAGCGAGTGGGTTTATTCGCGTTCCGTAATAGACAAGCTCATTTCCGACAAAGATTTTGATTTTGCCTCGGTAGCTGCCGTAGCGCAAAACCAAGAAAACGTAAATGCGGGTAATGAAAATGCTACGGACAACGCGGAATTTATTTCGGCGGAAACTAACGAACCCGCCGACGACGCAAGCGAAGAATCGGATAGTGCACACGAGTTTGAAAACGAAGAATCGAATTTTTCTTCCGCAGACCCAATCGAAAATAGCGAAGAGGATGTTCAACCCGAATCGGAAACACCCTATATCCCCGATCGTCCGTATCTCGACACTACCGCTATAATGAACGAGATGTTCGAGCGTCAGCTCCGTGACGGAAGTTATACCGACAAACTCAAAAACGAGGAATACGTCCCTACCGAAAGTTTTAACGCAAATACATATTTCAACGACAGCTTTATGGAATCGTCCGCGGCACGCGCCGTCGTCGGAGACGAAGAAACCGATTACGACGACACAGACGAAATAATCAAACGAGTCGACGCCTCTCGATCGAATTCGATGTATACGCCCTCACCCATAAGTTCTACCCGAGACGAAGATCAAATGCTTGCGGTTTCCGACAGCGAATCCCAACCGCCCGCACCCGAGCCGCCGAAGGCTCCCGATTTTTACAGATACGATACTACTATCCCGAGTGACACCGACGAAAATTCGCTTGTCATAAAGCGCGAGTATAAAAATATGCTCATGCAACTCAGAGATAAAAATATAGTCGACAATATGAGCGCTCGTTCGCAAGCCGACTTAAATCTCGCTCCCCAAATCGAAGACACACGCATTGAACCGAGCGAAGAAACGACTCTTCCCGAAAGTACCGAACTTACGCTTTCGGAAATGTCGGAAGATAAAATACAGGATTATAAAATAAGGCAAATAGAAAACGAATTGAAAGAGCTCGGCGACGGCGTTAAAATTCGTAAACACAGCAACACGTCGTCTAAAGAGTATACAAATACTTTCTACTATTATTCCAATAAATTGATGTTATCGCATTACCTTGTTTTGTTTCTTGTGATGATTCCGGAAATAGCGATTACATTCCTCGCCGTAACGCTCGGAAGCTCGACAGCGCAAAAACACTCTATTCTTTTTCTCGTGCTTTCGGTAATTTGCGCTTTAATATTCCCCGCAGTTGCGTTTATCTTGAATATGCTGAATCCCAATCAAAAGAAACGGATCAAGTTCAGTTTCAAAATTTCCATGATATTCAGATTTATAGTGATGATCGAAGCTTTGGTGCTTGTCTATACAATCAATCTTATGCTCGGAATGCCTCTGACATTCAGTTCGGAATATCTTGTGACATTGCTTGTTCCCGGTATACTGTGCACAAATATTCCCTTAAGCGCAATGATATTCCAAGCTCTATACAAAACGAATAAGTACAACGTACAAGGCTGAAAAACAAAACCCCGGTATGATACAAGATCGTACAGGGGTTTTGTTTAAGAAAGCTAACGATTTTCAGTCATTATTTCTTTGGCCGATATCTTATTCACTCTGTAAGTATAATAGCCCATAAACAGCATACAGGCAAGTGTAAATACTGCCAGCGTAATAAAAAATACGGGGATATCAAAATTATATTCGGGTATGTTTTCCACTCCCGAGAAAATGATATTAATCATCACTTTCAAGAGAGCAAATTGATAAACAGTCCCCAATGCAAATCCCAAAGCGGCGAAAGGAGCATAACCGCCGAAAACAGCAAACATACGCTCGCGCAATGAATAACCGAAAGCTTTCATGATTGAGAGATTTTTTGCATTCGAAGAAACAAGAGATGTTATCGCCATAAACATACTTACAGATGCCAAAACCAACCCTATCATCAAAATCATGTAGCCCATTGACGTAGTAACCAAGTTTTCCATAGACAGCCCCATTTGCACCATCGACGAAAAACAAAAACATGAAAAAGCAACAAAGAAAACAAGAGACTTCCTGCTTTTCAACGTACACACAATCATATCGCCGAGAAATGATTTACTGCTCGACCCAGATCTTATTTTTCTTACCTTTTCAACACCCTTTCCGCGCAAAAGCTCTATAGCCGGCTTCTTGAGATAGAAATATGAATATACGCACGCAAGTAAAGTGAACGCCAATGTCGGAGCAAGGACAAGAACGATCGGAATTATTGCATGAAAAGTCGGAGTTATTTCCCCCATACCCTCTATCGTCAGACCGTTGTAAATATACTGCATGGACGCCCATCCCACACCGAATCCTAGAAAGCAACCTATAAAAACGCTTAAACCGAACACCCAGAATTTCAGAGCTATCCGAACCCGCGAATAACCGAGCGCTTTTATCACACCGAGAACAACCGACGACTTATCTATGTATAACTTCACATAGAAAATCAGCATGACGAGGGCTGTGGCTCCGAGCACTCCGCCGGTAATAAGCGACGTAAACCGTGCGATCGCGAGTTGAGCTTCGTACAGCGCAAGAGTCGGCTCACCATCAAAAAGTTCTCCGAGAGGTACAACATCCAAATAGTAATTAAGCATGAACGTGCAAACATAAACAGCACAAAAACACACAATGGAAATACCGACGAGCTTTATCCCGTCCTTAAAACCTACTACCATATTACCAACCTATTTCGTAAGCGGATTTGCTTACCGAATTATTAATCGCTTCGACAATGACTCCGCTGTTCATTTTTATGACAGTTTCAGCCATATCCGCAATATTGACGTTATGCGTGACCATGACCATAGTAAAACCGATTTCCGCTTGCAACTTAGTTATGTAGTCCAATATTTCGCGTCCCGTCGCTTCGTCCAATGCTCCGGTAGGCTCGTCAAGAAAAAGTATATCCGGCTTTTTTGCAAGCGCACGCGCGATACACACTCGTTGCTGCTCGCCTCCCGAAAGTTCAAACGGTTTGCGTTTCAATTTGTCCGATAGCCCCACAGCCGCGATTATGTCTTTGAAATCCTTATTTCCTATGAGATCTGCTCCGAGTTTTACATTGCTCTCCACGTTTAGATGCGACAACAGATAATATTGCTGAAAAACAAAACCGACGTGTTTTTTACGGAACTGCGTGAGCTCTCTGTCGCATAATTCATTAAGATTAGCTCCGTCATATTCGACTTTACCGTCATCCGATTTTTCGAGTCCCGACAATATACTTAACAGCGTGGATTTACCGGAACCCGAAGCACCGAGTATAACGGCAAAATCATTTTTTTCGATTTCGAGAGAAACTCCCTTCAAGACCTCGTTACCGCCGTATGTTTTTTTTATATTAACAGCTTTAATCATTTATACTCTCCGTTTTTATTTTTGCGAGCAATGCCGTAAAAACATCTGTAAGCATCTGCTCTATACGATTTTCGCTAAACTTACAGACCCCCGTTACCGTCATCACGGCTATTCCGTGGGAGAATACCCAAAGATCGAAATACAGTTCCTCGGCAACGGGATCGCTAATGCCGTACTCATTTACGATTGATGACATTATTTGTTCGTAATGCTCTTCAATACCGCGCAGAATATTTTTTGCGTCTGGTCGCCGCGACCTCTCTTTCATGAACAGCAATCGAAACAGTTGAGGATGCTCCGACGCAAAACGTATATATGAAAGACCCACGCCGCGGAAAGCAAGCCTTTCTTTTAATCCGTCGTTTATATATCTACCGTAAACCGCATTAGCACGCTTATAAACTTCCTCGAGTACGTCGTCCATTCCGTCGAATACAGTAAATATGGGACGCGTGGAACTGTTGAGTTCAGCACCCAACATGCGGGCCGTAAGATTTTCAGAACCGTTTGTTTCTACTATTTTCATTGCTGCATCTATCACTTCTTCTTTCGTGAATTTTGCTCTGGGCGGCATAATTCCTCCTTGATAGCAACTCTCCGATATTTTGCGAGCGATTCGCTTAAATGCTGTATTTCGCTGTGTTTTGTCTTATGGCACAATGCGTCGATAAAAATTAAGCAAATAATTAAAACGCTTGTTTTAAAACATATGTTTTATTATATGCAAAAAATATATAGCTGTCAATCGATTTTATCCGTTTTAGTCATTTTTTTATCATCCGCTAAATTTTTCCCTTCCTCGGCAGGTTGCATTTCGGCTGCTTCCATATCGGCTCTGCAAACCGACATCTTTCGTTGACGCTTGGAAAAAAGATAATTTTTCAATTTATTCAAAAGTAAAAACGCAATAAATGCAAAACAGAACAAAGCTATCCAAACCGGTATTCCCCAACCGCTGAAAGGAATAATCGATCCGCTTCCGAAAAAGCTGTAGAATGCGATCATAACCGGACGAGTAAGAGATATCACTGTTATGAAATACTTATACGACATCGACGAAATGCCTGCGACAAGACATAACATATCGTCGGGAAAACACGGAAACAACATCATAAGAATAAACGCAAACCGCCCTTTTTCATTTAAGAGTTCCGCATACTTTTCTGTTTTTTCTTTGCCCACCATCCAGGCAACCAATTTTTTACCGAAAATTTTGCCGAGCATAAACGCTATTAAAGATCCTGCTATCGTCCCTATCGTTGACAGGATAAATGCAGGCAAAGCTCCGTAAATCGCTACGCCGATCAAAACCGTTACCATAGAGGGTATGGGCAAAACCACCACTTGAAATACCGTCAGTAGCAAAAAGACTATTATTCCCCATTGCTTAGTGTCGAGAACAAACTGCTTGAGCACTTCGAAGCTTGTAATTTTATCGAGAACTCCGGTGAGGTCTAGAACAATATAAATCGCAAGAATAATCGCCGAACCGATTATAGCCGTAAGGAGAGCCTTAAAAGCCGCTTCATGTTTGATATCGTTCACGCAGGCTATGGAAACGCCCATGGTTGCAAGCAAAGCAACAATAATTACAAGTATATACTTTGGCAAATGAAATAAAAAGATATATGATATTACGGACATGGCTACACACAAAGCCACCATAACGATTTTTAATATCAATCTTTTTATACGCTTTTTGTCCACAATTTTAGTCTATGCAGAGATCGTGCTTAATATAATGAGCGACATTTTTTAATTTCCGCACGCGCCATTTCATCGCACCTGTTGTTGTAAAAATTGTCGCTATGTCCCTTGACTTTAACAAATTCCACTTCATGACCGGAAATCGTAAGCAGCAAATCGGTCCAAAGATCGCGGTTTTTCACTTCGCCTTTATCGGCTGTTTTCCAACCGCTGTTTTCCCATTTGGTTACCCAACCTTTATTTATCGCGTCCACAGCATACGCCGAATCGCTGTAAACTGTCACGGAGCACTTTTCTTTCAAGCATTTAAGTCCCTGAATTATCGAAAACAGCTCCATTCTATTGTTCGTAGTATAGTTGTTGTAGCCGCTCAATTCTTTTATATGACCGTTGTATATCAAAACGACACCCCAACCGCCCATTCCCGGATTACCGCTGCAGGCTCCGTCGGTGTAAATATCTACTTTTTTCATAAGCTTCTCTCCAAAACTTCGGAGCGTTTAATAGCTCTATCGATCGCTTCTTTTACAATATCTTCAAACTTGCTTGTTTTAAGGTATTCCACTCCCTCGATAGTAGTTCCCGCCTTACTGCAAACCGATGCGACTAAATCCGTAATATGCCCGTCGAATGCCCTGACATTTTCTACACTGCCGAGAATCGTCGCAAAAGCAAGCTCTCTTGCCGCTTCTATTGAAAATCCGCATTCCACACCTTTCTTTACAAAAGCGTCTGCAAACATAAATACGAATGCGGGACCGCTTCCGCAAAGCCCTGTAACGGAATTCATCATGCTTTCGCGAATTTTGTAGTATTCGCCAAACGCACTCAAAATATATTCTACCGTTCGTTCCTCCTCATCTTCCAGCCCCTCATGGCAATAGCAATTCACCGAATAGCCTATTTTTGCATTTAGATTGGGCATGATTCTGACAACTTTTTCAGTCGTATTACCTATAAAATCTTTGAAGCGCTCGAGAGTGATTCCCGCCATGACGGACATAGCTACTTTATTTTCAAAGTTAAGTCCTTTAAGCGCACTTTCCGCCGCTTGCGGTTTTACAGCGGAAATAATATAGTCCGAACAAGCTACGAGGTCGGAATTGTCGGTAAACGTATCCGATGCATATTCTCTGATTTCGTCAAGCTTACTTATTTCGCAATCGGAAACAGCCACGGAAAATTTAATACCGTTTGTCCTCATAGCTTGTTTAAATGCATCGGACGTTACCGAGCGAATGATAGCCTTCGACATATTGCCGCAACCTATGATTCCGAGAACACATTTTTTCATAATACACCTTCGCTGTTTTTTCTTTTAAAAAACACGAACACCGATAAACCCGATGTTCGTGCTGTGGCAGGGGAGACGCGATTCGAACACGCAACCTACGGTTTTGGAGACCGCTACTCTACCGTTGAGCCACTCCCCTAAACTGTTGATATTATACTAAATACCAACGGCAAAGTCAACGATTTTAATGCCGTTTTACCATAAAAGAGCTTTTTTGTATGATCGAATTTCTTTATAGTGCACTCACATAAAAATCTCTGCGTCATATTATGAAATAGAGGTCACGCCATGGAAATAAGTCTCTGCATGATAGTAAAAAACGAAGAAGCCACTCTCGAAAAGTGTCTTGCATCGATTTCAGACGCAGTCGACGAAATCATAGTCGTCGATACCGGTTCGACCGATTCGTCCAAAGAAATAGCTCGAAAATTCACAGACAAGGTATACGACTTCGAATGGATAGACGATTTTTCCGCGGCAAGAAACTTCGCCTTCTCATTGGCAACAAAAGAATTGCTCATGTGGCTCGACGCCGACGACGTGCTATCCTGCGGAGGCAATAAAAAACTTATCAAACTTAAACGCAATTTTCCGAAAGACGTATCGATAGTTTATATGCCTTACAATATTTCGTTCGATAAACGCGGAATACCCACTTTCTCGTATTACAGAGAGCGTTTGGTCCGAGCTTCGGCAAAACCGCATTGGATCGAACCTGTGCACGAAGTTATCGATATACGAGGAAAAGCCATATACAGCGATATTGCCGTAGAACACAGAAAAGTAAAGCAAAATCCGAGCGGGCGAAATCTTAAAATTATGGAAAAACAAATCGCAAACGGTAAAGACTTGTCGCCGAGACTACTGTTTTATTATGCTCGCGAATTGATGTTCGGCGGAGAAGTCGAAAAAGCCGCAAATGTTTTCGAACAATTTATTGATGACATCGGCGGTTGGTCCGAAAACAAGATTTGCGCCTGCAACGATCTTTCGTCATGTTACGAAGCTCTCGGTAATTCGAGCAAAGCTCTCGAAACGGCGATTAAAGGCCTGCAATACGACTTGCCACGCAGTAAAACGCTTTGCCGCATCGGCGAGCTTTTCCTTAAATCCGCGCGTTACAACGAAGCCGAATACTGGTATAAGGCAGCCATAAACTCGCCTCGGATACGCAATCTCGGATTTTGCGAAGCAGATTATGACGGCTATATTCCCGCCCTTCAGCTATGCGTGATCTACGACAAGCTCGGCGATAAGGAAAAAGCAATCCACTACAACGAGATTGCGGGAAGTTACAAGCCCGACTCTCCCGCTTATCTATACAACAAAAATTATTTTCAAACCACAAAGTGAGGATAAAGATATGGCATATTTTTTTAACAGACAAAACAATTGCTGTCGTCCTTCCTGTTGCCGTCCGGGCAATTGTTGCCCGCCGAAACCCGACCGTCCTTGCCCTTGCCCTCCCGTACCGCCAACGGGCGGAATAACGGGGCCTACTGGGCCTACGGGTCCTACAGGCGCAAGCGGTCCTATGGGTCCTATGGGAGCGACCGGCATGACCGGTGCTACCGGACCGACCGGTCCCATGGGTCCAACGGGCGCTAACGGAATTCCCGGAGCAACGGGTCCGATGGGCGCTACGGGCCCCACAGGCGCAAACGGCATTACCGGACCGACCGGCGTGACAGGTGCGACAGGCGCTACGGGTCCCACAGGCGCCAGAGGCGCGACGGGCGCTAACGGAGCGACGGGTTCCACCGGTCCGACGGGTGCAACAGGCGCTACTGGTTCTGCGGGCGCAACAGGTATTGCGGGTCCCACCGGTCCGACGGGTCCGACGGGCGCTGACGGCATAGCAGGTCCTATAGGTCCGACGGGTCCCACAGGTGCAAACGGAGCAGCAGGTTCGACGGGTGCAACGGGCGCCGACGGCGCTACAGGCCCCACCGGTCCGACAGGCGCAACCGGCGCTAACGGTA
>CAJUGC010000012.1:0-28922 GCA_910585955.1 uncultured Christensenella sp. | reverse complement strand
TAGCAGGTCCTATAGGCCCGACTGGTCCCACCGGTGCAGACGGCGCTACAGGTCCCACAGGCGCAACGGGCGCAACGGGTGCAGACGGAGTTACAGGCCCCACCGGTCCGACAGGCGCAACCGGCGCTAACGGTATAGCAGGTCCTATAGGCCCGACTGGTCCCACCGGTGCAGACGGCGCTACAGGTCCTACAGGCGCTACGGGTGCAACGGGCGCCGACGGAGTTACAGGCCCCACCGGTCCTACAGGCGCTACGGGTGCAACAGGCGCTGACGGAGCCACAGGCCCTACGGGTCCCACAGGCGCGACAGGTCCCGCCGGAATAGATGCGACATTAAATGCAATCGCCCCTGTAAGCAATGCAACAAACGAAACCGATGTAGTAACTCAATTCAATGCGCTTCTTGCAAATATGAGAGCCGCAGGCATACTTCAACAATAGCGCAATTCAGAAGTTTATACAATTCAAACATTATGCTCTAACGCAAAACACAGTCTGCCGAACGGCAGACTGTGTTTTTATTCTTTCATCAAAAATTATTTTGCATACTCTACACTGCGAGTTTCTCTGATGACGTTGACTTTTATCTGACCGGGATATTCCATTTCCTGTTCTATCTTCGCTGCAATATCCTTTGCAAGAAACAGAGTAGCTTCGTCTTTGATAATTTCCGGCTTTACGAGTATTCTCACCTCGCGACCTGCCTGTATAGCATACGATTTTTCCACGCCTTTAAAACCGTTTGCAATACTCTCGAGTTTTTCGAGACGCTTGACATAGTTGTCCAAAGATTCTCTTCTTGCCCCCGGTCTCGCACCGCTGATTGCGTCTGCGCATTGCACTATAACCGCTTCGACGGTTTCCGGATCGACATCGTTATGGTGAGCGGCTATACAATGGACGATTTCTTTATTTTCTTTATACTTTTTCGCAAGATCCGCACCTATACTGACGTGAGTGCCTTCTACTTCGTGGTCTATCGCTTTTCCTATATCGTGCAAAAGTCCGGCACGTTTACAGATGTTCACATCCGCTCCGAGCTCCGTAGCCATCAACCCTGCGAGATGAGAGACTTCGAGAGAATGCTTCAAAACATTCTGACCGTAGCTCGTCCTATACTGAAGTCTGCCCAACAGTTTTATGAGATCCGCATGAAGACCGAAAACACCGGCATCGAACATTGCCGATTCTCCGAGTTCTTTCACTTTGACGTCGAGCTCCTTACGCGTTTTCTCCACCATTTCTTCAATGCGAGCCGGGTGGATACGTCCGTCGGAAATAAGCTTTTCAAGCGTTATGCGTGCAATTTCTCTTCTTATGGGATCGAATGCAGACAGAACCACCGCTTCCGGCGTATCATCGATTATAAGATCCACTCCCGTCGCTGTTTCGAGAGCGCGAATGTTTCGTCCCTCTCTTCCTATTATCCTACCCTTCATCTCTTCGCTCGGTAAGCTGACAACCGATACGGTAATCTCCGAGCTGTGATCCACCGCGCAACGCTGTACGGCTTGCGCCACGATTTCGCGCGCTTTTTTATCGGCTTCTTCCTTTGCCGTCGCTTCGGCTTCGCGAACGAATTTAGCCGCGTCTATCTTGGCTTCTTCCTCAATAGCCTCCATGAGTTTGGCCTTAGCTTCCTCTCTCGTCATAGCTGCGGCTTTTTCCACCTCAACAATCATTTGAGAATGCACGGCTTCGGCTTCGGCCTTAATCTTCTTTATTTCCTCCTCTCTTTCAGACAGGCGAGCTTTTGTCTGTTCTATGCCTTCTATCTTCTTATCGAGAGCTTCTTCTTTCTTATTCAAGAGATCTTCCTTGGAATAAACGCGTTGTTCGGAACGCTGAAGTTCGGAACGCTTGTCCTTCATTTCACGCTCAAAATCCGCACGTTGCCTTTCAAACTCGGATTTCTTTTTCTCTATCTCCGATTCCGTCTCTCTGAATACTTCTTTTCTTTTTAATTTTGCTTCTTCTACTGCATCTTCGACCAACTTATTTGCCGATTTTCTTACATTACCGATCTTGTTTTTCGTAACCAGCATATATAAAAGCAAAGCCGCAGCCGCGCCGACGGCAAGGCCGATTATGGGCAATACGATATATAGAGCTGTGTTGGAAAACAGGTTCGGGACTAAATAGTTAAACACAGTCTGAATAACCTCCTTGAAATTTTTAGTTGTTAAATCAATTTGAATTTCTATATAGAAAATCTAATTTCAAAAACAATAGGCAGAGCTTATACTGCTCTGCCTATTATAATACAATAACGTCGTTAAAATGTCAAGCAAACCACCCGCCGCGGGAAGATTTCTTTTTGACAAAATGGCTTATTCTTCGGAAGATCCGCCATCTTCTTCTCCGTCGTCCGCAGTCATTAAAAGGTCCGATTTCTCGCTTGCCAATTTGCGTATCTCCGCTTCGACCTCTGCCGAAAGCTCGGCATTGCTCTCAAAAACCTTTTTGGCGCCCTCTCTGCCTTGCGCAAACCGTTCGCCCTTATAACTGAACCACGATCCGCTTTTGGTCATGAGACCGAATTTGAGCGCAAGATCGACAAGACAGCTCGACTTGCTTATACCCTTGCCGAAAACTATGTCGAACTCGGCGACCTTAAACGGCGGCGCCATTTTATTCTTGACAACTTTGACAGTCGTCTTGTTACCCGCTATTTCCGTTCCGTTTTTGAACGCCTCTTTCTTTCTCACATCGAGACGCACGCTTGCATAGAACTTAAGCGCCTTACCGCCCGGCGTGACTTCGGGACTTCCGAACATAACGCCGACCTTTTCACGCAATTGGTTAATAAATATTATACACGTCTTTGTCCTGTTGGAAACCGCCGTAAGTTTACGAAGAGCCTGCGACATGAGTCTTGCCTGAAGTCCCACATGACTTTGCCCCATTTCGCCATCTATTTCTGCCTTTGGCGTCAGCGCCGCAACCGAATCGACAACCACAACGTCAAAAGCGCAGCTTTCGACCAATCGTTCCGTTATATCGAGCGCTTGCTCTCCGTTATCGGGTTGGGATATATACAGCTTGTCGAGATTTATTCCGAGTGCGTTCGCATAAACCGGATCGAGGGCGTGCTCGGCGTCTATGAATGCGACATTTCCGTTCGCTTTCTGCGCCTCGGCAATGACATGAAGAGAAAGAGTGGTTTTACCGCTTGACTCGGGTCCGTATATTTCGATTATTCTGCCTCTGGGCAAACCGCCGATACCGAGCGCGAGATCCAAAGAAAGGCAACCGGTGGAAACGACTTCGACGTTTTCCGCTTTCGTATCGGTAAGCTTCATTATAGCGCCTTTGCCGAAAGTCTTTTCTATGTCGTGAATGGCGTCCTCGAGAGCTTTTGCTTTTTCCTCCTGCGTCATAGACGTGTTATACACACGAAATTGTTTTTCCTTGTTCGTAGCCATTTATATTACTCCTTATTCCTTATTTTCTTTTCTACGATCCGCTTCGGATTCGCACGCCTTTAGTTTTTTATACAGATAGTACATAGCATATTTCACTCCGCATTCCGTAACATTTTCACGGTTGCCTTTGAAATTATGCTCGAAAATATGTATTCCGCCAAGATCTCCCACAGCTATAAAACACCGTCCGACTTCTCCGTCTTTTTCCGATGTGGGCCCCGCATTACCGCTTGTTGCAAGACAAATATCGCAACCGCTTTGCTGAAGAATATTTGCCGCCATTTCGTAAACGGTGTCTGCGCTTACCGCGCCGAATTCTTTTATGATTTGTTCGTCCACACCTAATCTTTTTATCTTGGAATCATTACCGTAACAGACAACGCCTTCGGTAAAAACTCCGCTTGCGCCCGCCACACGCGTTATGGCGGACGAAATCGCGCCGCCAGTGAAAGACTCGGCGACACAAACTCGCTTGCCGCACGACTTAAGCAATTCGTTTATTTGCTCCGCAAGAGTTACGTTTCCGACGGCATAAGTGCAGTCTTTCAAAACACGCGCGACATTGGAGACAAGAGCGTCGACGGTCTCTCTCGACATCTTACTCGAATAGCGCACGTCGACTTCGCACTCGCAACATGAGGGATAAAACGAGAACGCGATGCGACTTCTGTTTTTGATGTAATTTTTTAGCAGTTCGCGCAACTCTTCTTCTGTTTTTCCGAAAGTCTTAAATGCCACCGTAGTATAGAACGTCTTGCAACGGCTGTTCAAAAGCGGAATTATACTGTCGAGCACAAAGCTCTCGCTGAACTCCTCCATGACTGCATACAGCGTATCGTTCAGCTCGAATACAGAAAGTTCCGGATCGACACGATAGTCGTTCTTTAACGTATCGAACAACTTATTTCTGTCGCCGTAATATATCACCGCTTGGCTTTGCATTGCGACGTAATTCAGCGCGCCCACGAAATCCGAGCCGTCGCCGACATACAGCGAACTGACAAGTTCGTGTCCCTTTTGAGACAGCATTTTTTCAAGCGCCGACATAAACCGTATGCCGTTTTCCGTTGCGAGAAACCCTATCTGCATTATCTTAATACTTCCCTGTTTTTAACTATATAATTTATTACCGATACGACAGTCATAAGAGTTGCCGCGCAAAGCAGTCCAAAACCCACATAGAAGATTATTGCAGCAGCCGTTTCATGCAATGCGGAAATATCGCCGTAAGGTATAAGCAAAAGCAATGCCGACATTTGCAGAACGGTCTTTATCTTTCCGAGCTTATCTGCTGCGATAACTATGTTTTTAGAACTTGCCACAATACGAAAACCGCTTATGATCAGTTCACGCGCGATTATGGTTATCGCAAAGACAGCAAGAGGTATGAGAAAGCCATCGAGAGGATCCAAAAGCACTAATATGAGCGCAGCCGTCACCAACAACTTATCGGCAATCGGATCCAAAAATTTTCCGAGATCGGTAACAAGATTGTTTTTTCTGGCAAGATAGCCGTCCAACCAATCGGTAAGCGAGGCTATTGCGAATATACCGAGGGATATAAACTTACCATACGGAATGGCGTCTATGAGAAAGACCGCTACAAACACGGGAATAAGACATATTCTGACTAATGTTATTTTAGTTGGAGTATTCACTGACAACCTCTCCTATAAGATCATAATCCTCATAACCCGTAACCTTGACCTTGTAAACGCTTCCTACATCGACAAAGTTTGCTTTAAAATACACTACGGAATCTACGACGGGAGCGTTTTTCTGCGTGCGTCCTACAAACATATTTCTGTCATAGTCGATATCTTCGTAAAGCACGTCGATAATTTCCCCTATCAACAACGAATTTCTTTTTCGAACATTTTCGAGATGTATTTTGCCAAGCGCTTTAACTCTTTTAATCTTAACCATTTTAGACACACGCGGCTTTAGTTTTGCTGACGGCGTATCTTCTTCCGTACTGTAAGCAAATATACCGACATTTTCGATATCCGCTCGACGAACAAAATCGCAAAGCTTTTCAAACTCGCTTTCGGTCTCCGTAGGAAATCCCACCATAAAGGTAGTGCGCACGGCAATTTTGCGTTGCTTTGTCTTTTCTATAAGTCCTTCAAGCATATCGGAGCCGCTGCGCCTGTTCATGAGCTTCAGTATACCGTCGTCGTAATGTTGCATCGGTATGTCTATGTACTTGGCGACTTTGTCGTTCGTCGCAATTTCGTCAAGAAGCTTGTCGCTTACAAGTTCCGGATAACAGTACATGAGACGAATCCACAAAATGTCGAGTTTTGTAAGTTCCTTTATCAGATCGATAAGCGCATATCTGCCGTAAATGTCGATTCCGTAACGCGTAACGTCCTGCGCAACGAGAATAATCTCTCGCACTCCTTCGTCGACAAGACGCTTTGCTTCCGCACTTATACTCTCGAGCGTTCGGCTACGATACTTTCCCCGTATCGACGGAATGGTACAGAATGTGCAAAAATTATCACAACCGTCGGCAATAGACAGATAAGCATAGTGAGCGGGCGTCGTAACTACTCGTTCTTGATCGAAAACTCGCTCCCGTCCGTCTATAAAAACCGGTCGCTTTTCGCACGTTTCGTTTAAAACATCCGCAATTTTATCGTAATCGTTTACTCCCAAAAAAGCGTCCACTTCCGGAAGCTCCTTTATAAGTTCTTCCGAATATTTCTGCGACAGGCAACCCGTAACTATAAGTTTTTCGCACTTACGCCTTTTTTTTCGAGCCATGTCGAGTATTGTATCAACAGCCTCGGAACGCGCCGATTCTATAAACGCACAAGTGTTTATTATTATTACCGACGCATCATCGAAATCGTCAATAATCTCATAGCCGCTCGATATAAGATTTGCGAGCATATGTTCGGTATCTATTCTGTTCTTGTCGCACCCGAGAGATACGACGGCAACCTTTTTACTCATTAATGTTTGTCCCGCGATATAGACGCGATAATGGCACGCGTCAAACGTCCTCTCCGAATGTTTCTCTGAATTGCTCCGCCGTGATATATACTTCACGCGGCTTATTAGACCCTTCAAGCGGTCCTATAAATTTGCGAGTTTCCATCTGATCGATTATGCGGGAAGCTCTGGCATAACCTACAGAAAAGCGGCGCTGTATCATTGACGTAGAAGCTTGTCCGGTTTCTATCACGCGACGGCAAACATCTTTGATGAGCGGATCGAATTCGTCGTCCTCGTCCCCGTCCGAAACCCCGCTTTCGCCTTGAGGGGCTTCAGCCGTCATAATAAGCTCTTCTACCGAATCATCGTAATCCACCTGGTTGTGGCTTTTTACATATTCGACGACAGAGGTCACTTCATCCGTAGTTATGAACGCACCTTGCACACGTTTGGGCTGAGGCATATCGGCAGGCGCATATAACATATCGCCTCTTCCGAGCAGCGACTCGGCACCCCCTTGATCGAGGATTGTGCGCGAATCGTTGAAGCTCGAAACAGCAAACGCTATGCGGCTGGGAAGGTTGGCTTTAATAGTTCCCGTTATGACGTCGACGGACGGCCGCTGCGTCGCCAAAATCAAATGCAATCCCGCCGCGCGTGCCTTCTGAGCCATACTCATGATTTTCTCTTCGAGATCCTTTCTGTTCACGGAAAGCATAAGTTCGCAAAGCTCGTCGACGACTATAACGATTCTCGGAAGCTTTTCTTCTATCCCGTCTTTGACATAATTACTGTTATTGAATTCCTGAATATTGCGCACGCAATATTTGCTGAGCAGTTTATAACGCCTATCCATTTCGGTCTTTGCCCACTTAAAAGCGCGTATTGCCTGCTCGGTATCGTTTATGATACTCTTAATGAGAAGGTGCGGCATATCCTGATATACTCTGAATTCGACCTCTTTGGGATCTATGAGTATCAAACGCACATCGTCCGGCGACGTCTTATACAAAAGGCTTATAATTATCGAATTGAGACACGCACTTTTGCCGCTGCCCGTAGCGCCCGCTATGAGAAGATGGGGCATTTTTTCGAGATTGCAAATTATGTTTGCGCCGGCTATATCCTTTCCTATGGCAAAAGTAAGCGGCGAAGTCGCGTTTTGAAATTCTTTGCAATCGATTATATCGTGAAGAGCAACCGTAGCTATTTCAGCATTCGGGACTTCTATACCTACGGCACGCTTACCTGGAATAGGCGTTTCGATACGAATGGAACTGCTGCTTGCAAGATTGTATGCTATGTCGTCCGCAAAAGCATCGATCCTCCGAACCGAGTTTCCGGGAGGAACTTCGAGTTCGTAACGAGTGACCGCAGGTCCGCTTGTGATCCCCGTGACTTTTGCGGGGAATTTCAAACTTTCAAGGGTAGCTTCGAGAATTTTAGCATTTTCTTCCGCATTTCCGCTGAAAACCGAAGGATCTGTAGACTTGCAGACAAGCAAATCAATGGGAGGCGGAACATATCTCGTATGCTTTTTCTTCGGTTTTGGCTTCGGAAGATCTTCCGGCTTTACTTTCATCGCATCGTCTATACTGATCTGCGTGCGAGGCTTCTCAGGCGGAGAAAAAATTATAGGCTCGTTAGCTCCCATATCGATAGTTACCGCCTCTGAAGCGTCTTGCTTGCGAATGTCAGCAGAAATCAACTCGGGAGAATCACCCTTGTCGTAATAGCCCGTGTTGTCTCTGCCGATAAGATTTTTCTTTTCGGAGAGATCCTCCACATCTTCGGAAAACGTAAGCATATTGTCGCCGGTTATTATGGGCGGCAACTCGACTGTCGTTTCAATATCCGCAGCATCTTTCTCTTCCACGCTATCCAAATCTCCGAAATCTATCTGCGAAAGCGAAGCTATGGGAGAAACGGGAGTTTCTTTTACATTTTCACCGAAATCGCCATTGCGAGTATTCGATATTTCAAACTCGCTTTTTTTGTCGTAGTTATCGGAAGCAGAATATTTATTATCCCTGATTTTGCGTTCGTTTGCAAGCAGAGTATCGAAACCTTCGCTTCTTTTAAAGTCGTCTCCGTTTATTATAGGCGCAATAGGCTCGTCCTTTTCCGCAGACTCGTCGGAAATAACTTCGGGAATCTCAAGCGTAAGCCCTGTAGACCGCACGGGAACGGATGCTTGCGCGTTTTTGGGCGTTTCATCTACAAAAGGAGGTACTCCGCCTACCTTTCCGCCGTTTTCTCTCCTGTCGGAATAGAAATCACCGTTTATAATCTCCGGTTTCTTCGTTTCCGCCTGTTCGATTTGTCTAATCGACTCCGACTTCCCGATAGGACTGAAAGTAGTGGGTTGAACTTTTTTTCCGTCGAAATCGAACTTAACGTAATCGCCGGTTTCGGACTTTAAAGTCTTGGCTGCATCCTCTTCCATTTTGCGTGAAATCTCTTCGCCGTCGAAAATTTCCCCGTCTACAATCTTGTCGGAAATATCCTTAGGCGCCGGAAAAACAACCGAATGTAAAAACTTAGGCGGACGCTTTTGCTCGTTCTTCACTTCGGGAGCACTCACAGCGGGAGTAGGCGTAACAGGCGGCGTATCGTCGGGAAAAGCCAAAGGATACGGCATTCCCGTATTTACGGACGGAGACGGCGACACCGACGAAGAAAAGCCGCCGAACATCGACGAACCCGAATTGTAGCCGATATTTCCCTGTCCGTATAGAATATCGCGTGCCGACGGACGCTTCTCGTCATTATGGTATTTCTCGAATTGCACGCCGCCGTTGGAAAACAAGCCGCCGCTTTGCTTTGCGGAAGAATATGTTTCCTTAGGTCTATATCCTTCGTAGCCGTTGTCGTAATCGTAATAGTTATTCTGCGAACGCACATCTTCCATGCGCGAGGTTTCCGGCATATCCATTGCCGTACCGCTCGCAGCGCTTACGGGCGTGCGATTATTCACTATCGTGCCGACAAACAGTCCGTTATCGACTATAGGCTTCACAGCTTTGGCCTGTCTGTCGCTCTTTTCGAATGTCATAACCTTGGGCTGTTGCTCTGTTTCGCCTTTAGTCTCCTTTCTCTTCTTACCCAAACCTATCCTTGCAAAGACGTCAAACATCAAAAGCACGCACACGACTACGGCAATACTCATGAAAATGTAAGTAAATACCTGCCCTACAGCGGCTTGCAAACCGTATACGAGCACGCCGAAAAGTACGCCGCCTCCCGTATATTTGGCGTCAAACACTGCGGAAATATAATGCGAAAACCCCTCGCCGATGTACATAAACGACGTGGCAAGCTGCAATATCATAAACAGACAAAACACCGTTATTCCTATACAAACACGGTTTTTAAGCCCCATTTCGATCCCGAAGTCGCGCACGAGCGCTATACCGAGAACCAACAATGCGGAAAACATGGGATAAGCAAAAATGCCGAATATTCCCAAAACAACGCCTTTTACCGCTTGACTTATCGCACCCAACATTATGGGTACAACAATACACAACAGAAAAAACGCGGAAACTATTATAAGCGCTATGCCTAAAAGGTCTCCGCCGCTTTTCTTATCTTTTTTTCCGTTGTCGATATACTTCTTAGCCAATATAAGTACCTTCCGATTCGGACTTTGTACGGCTGCTTTCACAAAACGGCAAAACCCTTGTTTTTGGATTTTCGCAAGCAGCAGACAGAACTCTCATTCTATCAATTCTACTTAACATTATACCACAGAATACAGGCTTTTTCAACTGATTTAATATCTTTTGCCAAGAATATTTGGAAATTTTTTTTAGTTCTGTTTGTTGACTATAAAAGAAAAAGACTATGATTCATAGCCCTTTTTATCGGATTTTCCCGTCTGTCTGTTTATATTTTCTTCGTGCTTTTCCATATATGCTTCGTACAGTTCGTCGGCGGTAAAGCCGGCATCGTTGCATATTCCGAGAAAAAAGTGGAGCACGTCCACTATTTCCTCCTTAACGCGCTTTTCGTTTTCCGATTTCGGATTCTTCCACCACTTATAGTTGACCTCTTCCAAAACCTCGGTAAGCTCACACATCAAAGCCATGCACTTGCGCCGTATCCATTCCTCTTTGGAAAATTCGAGATGTCTTCGCTCGGCAATAAAACCGTCGAGTTCCTTTTGCTTTTCCAATAGCCTATCGAGCTTGTCCATTTTATTCACCTTTTAAAATACCGAGTATATCGACATCGGTTTTTTTGCCTACATAAGCCGCGCATACTCTGCTTGACGTCAAATATCTTTGCGCGAACTCATTTACCTGTTGTTTGGTGACCGCCTCTATTTCCGCAATTTTGCCGTCGAGACTGTAATTTTTGTCGAGCATTAAAAGAGGTTTTGCTATTGAATTCATAATGCTTTGCGGATTTTCAAATCCGAACACGCAAGAAGTTTTGAGCTGTATGCGCGCACGCTCGAACTCCTCGTCGGTAACGCCTTTTACCGCAACTTCGTCTATCTCTTTTTTCAAGCAACGCACCACGCGTTCGGTATTCTTAGGCGTGATATTTACGAAAATATTAAACGATCCGTTATTTCTGTATACAGACGGGACCGAATAAACACTGTAAGCAAGTCCCATCTGCTCTCTGACAGTCTGAAAAAGTCGTGACGACATACCTCCTCCGAGAATGAGACTAAGATATGCCTGCTGCATGAATCTGTCGCTGTCGACCGATATGGTCGGATAAGCGACGGCAATATTCGTCTGCTCGAAATCTTTGAACTTATACTTACAATCTGAAACTACGTCGTGCTTTTGCTCGTATCCCAAAGCGCACCTATCGCCCTTGAATCTATCGAGACAATACTTGCGAATAAGCGCGTCCGCCTCTTCGACTGTTATTCCTCCCGCCATGGTCACAGCCATGTTTGAAGGAACATAAAAATTCTCCATGAATTTTCTTATGTCATCTCCGTTAAATCGCTTGACGTTCTCTATAGATCCGAGAATGGTCTGCCCCAACTTTTTGTCCTTGTATACGGCAGATGCTATTACATCATAGCATATATCCTCTGGAGCGTCCTCGACCATGTTTATTTCTTCAACGATGACTTTACGCTCCTTGTCGAGTTCTTCTTCGGCAAAGATCGAATCGAAAACAAGATCGGACAAAAGTTCGAAGCTCGGCTCGACATAGTCGTCGATCGTTTTGATATAATAACAGGTCATTTCCTTGCCCGTAAAAGCATTGGATATCGTGCCCATCTCATCGAAGCGACGAGCTATTTGAAAAGGCGACAATTTACTCGTGCCTTTGAACATCATGTGTTCTGTAAAATGCGAAAGTCCGTTTATTTCGGGCAATTCTTTGCTCGATCCCACGCCCGCCCAATAGCCTATCGACACCGATCTGAGCGACGGGATATTCTCCACGCCCACTCTGAGTCCGTTGTCGTATCTCAGTATTTCGCTCATCTGCCGCTCCTTTGCGCCGTTAAAACGCCTGTTCTGATAGTATTTTCAAACTTGCTTCTATTTATCTAATCCCCGAGAACTTCACTGACAGTAGACACGGTAAGCCCCTTGGCGCTTATCTCGTCTATTATGCGTTCGAGCGCGTCTACAGTCTTTTCTGTAGGATGCATTAGCACCAAATCGCCGCCGCGAATCTTTTTCGTTGCGCGGCTGTATATGAGTTCCGCGTCTTTATCTCGCCAATCGATGGTATCGAGCGACCAAAGTATCGTGCGATAGCCGAGCTTTTCCGCCACATTCACGGTACTGCTCCCGTATGATCCCGACGGAGGAGCAAAGAGATCCATTTCCACTCCGACGATTTCGCTGACCAGTTTGTGCGTCACGCTTATTTCCTGTGCGCAACGCTCGTCCGAAAGCTTTTTACTGTCCTTGTGATAATAACCG
Source organism: uncultured Christensenella sp. (assembly GCA_910585955.1). Lineage (GTDB taxonomy): Bacteria > Bacillota > Clostridia > Christensenellales > Pumilibacteraceae > MGBC157735. The sequence continues at coordinate 16,643 of CAJUGC010000012.1, read as the reverse complement.
TGATTGCCTATTTCATGTCCCTCATCGTATATTTTTTTTAACAGCGCGTCGTTTTCCGCAACCCACATACCGCCTACGAAGAAAGTAGTCTTAACCCCTTTTCGCTTTAAAATATCGAGCATAGGTTCGATGTATTCCGTACCCCAATACACGTTTATCATAAGCGATACTTTGGTATCGGACGTGCCGCGATAAAGCGGAGCGGGTTCGTTCACGCTTACGGCTTTATTGTTGAGCACTATACCCGCCACCGCTACAGATACTACAAGCGCGGCTATTACGGCATTTACGACTATGTGTCTGAAAGTTCTTTCTTTAACCAAAACGGCACCTCTCGGATATGACGATATTATATCATATTCGCAAGAGTTGCCGCCTTATGCTTTGGAACGAACTGTTTTGTTGTTTATGACAGTTTCTTTTTAAGTTTGAGATCGATCTTGCCGTTATCGAGTATCTTGATAACTTCCACTGCGACCTTATCGCCGACGTCTACGACATCGGTTACTTTTTCGACACGCTGTTTGGAAAGCTTCGAAATATGGATTCTTCCGTCTTTTCCGGGCACAAGTTCTACAAATGCGCCGCTTTCGATGACCTTTACGACTTCGCCCTCGTAAACTTCGCCCACTTTGACGTTCTCGGCAATGGTAAGCACAATCTTCTTTGCTTTATCCGCCATTTCGGTGTCGTTGGTTGCGATGAATACTACACCGTCGTCGTTTATGTCTATCTTGACGCCAGTAATCTCTATAATCTTATTTATGGTCTTTCCGCTCTTTCCTATGACGTCGCCGATCTTGTCGGGGTCGATGTTGAAGGAAATGATCTTCGGAGCCCACTTGGAAAGCTCGGGACGGGGTGCGCCGAGCACGTCGAGCATTTTGCCGAGGATATGCATTCTGCCGTCGCGAGCCTGAGCAAGAGCCGTACGAAGTATACCCTCGTCTATACCCTTGATTTTGATGTCCATCTGAATGGCGGTTATGCCCTTTTCCGTACCGGCAACTTTGAAGTCCATATCGCCGAGGAAATCTTCGAGACCCTGTATATCGGAAAGAATGGCGATACGACCGGTAGGCTCGTCCTTTATAAGTCCCATTGCTATACCGGCAACCGGCGCTTTAATGGGCACGCCCGCATCCATAAGAGCAAGACAAGAACCGCAAACGCTCGCCTGAGAGGTCGAACCGTTGGAACTCAATATCTCGCTTACCGTTCTTATAGCGTAAGGGAAATCCTCTTCGCTCGGTATAACCGGCTCGAGAGCGCGCTCCGCAAGCGCGCCGTGACCTATCTCTCTTCTGCCCGGAGCACGGAGAGGTCTTGCCTCGCCCGTACTGTAAGGCGGGAAGTTGTATTGGTGCATATAGCGCTTATAAGTCTCGTCGTCGAGATTTTCAAGCTTTTGCGCGTCGGAAATCGTACCGAGAGTGCAACTTGAAAGCGCCTGCGACTGACCGCGCGTGAACACCGCGCTGCCGTGAACTCTGGGAAGAACGCCTACTTCGCACCATATGTCGCGGATGTCCGTGAGTTTTCTGCCGTCGGGACGGAAGCCCTTGTCCAAAATCTTCGCGCGCACCTTTTCTTTGGTCATGACATAGAGAGTGTCTTTTATCTGGCGCTCGCACTCCGGATACTTCTCCGCAAAGTGCTCTATTGTCTCCTCGTCTACTTCATCCTGCTTTTTCTGACGGATATCTCTGTCGATCTCTTCGAGAGCTTTGTCGAGAAGCTTATCCGCAAATTTCCTAACGTCTTTATCTATATCTTCGGGAACTTTGTAAAGCTCCATTTCGAGTTTTTGCTTTCCGACTTCTTTCACTATGCCGTTTATAAACTCGACCTGCTTTTTGATAGCCTCGTGAGCGAACATTATACCGCCGAGCATAACGTCTTCGGAAACCTCCTGCGCGCCGGCTTCGACCATCATGATAGCGTCTTTAGTGCCCGAAACGGTAACGTGCATTAGACTTTTTGCTCTCTGCTCGTTATCGGGATTTATGACATACTCTCCGTCGACATAGCCGACCACCACCGAACCCGTAGGTCCGAAGAAAGGTATGTCCGAAATTGAAAGCGCTATGGACGAACCGAGCATACCGAATACTTCGGGAGGTATGTTCGTGTCCACCGAAAGAGCGGTCGCAACAACGGAAACGTCGTTGAAGAGTCCTTTCGGGAAAAGCGGACGAATGGGACGATCGATAAGACGGGACGTAAGTATCGCTTTGTCGCTTGCTCTGCCCTCACGCTTTTTGAAGCCGCCGGGAATCTTTCCCACCGAGTACATCTTTTCTTCGAAGTCTACGCCGAGCGGAAAAAAGTCCATGCCGGGACGCGGCTGTTTTGCCATAGTTACGTTTGTCATTACTACGGTGTCGCCGCATCTTATGATACACGAACCGTTTGCCTGTTGAGCGTATTTGCCCGTTTCGACGGTAACTTTTCTGCCGCCGATTTCAGTCTCGAAAACTCTGTTATCCATTTATCTATCTCCTAATTATCTTTCCGAATAGTCAAGCTTTGTCGGTCGACGCACACACCGAGCGTAGACGTAGAACAATTCCTGTAGCAAATTTGCATTTCTATAAATCAGACGTTTTAAGGCAAGATCCAAGTACGCGCAAAAGCGCATATTCTGTGCTCGCGCCAAAACATCGTCTTATTTTTTTCAGCTGCATTTACCCTTGCAATCGAATAAATGCTCCTCGAATAAAAAAGCAAGGGGGAGAAAAACTCGCCCTTACTTTTTCCGAATATTACTTTCTGATTTCCAATTTGGAAACTATGGTTCTGTATCTTTCGATGTCTACGCTCTTGAGATAGTTCAAAAGACTTCTTCTCGAGCCAACCATCTGGAACAGACCGCGTCTCGAATGGTTGTCCTTGGCATGAACTTTTAAATGTTCTGTCAAGTGATTGATACGGTATGTGAGAAGCGCTATCTGCACTTCGGGGCTACCCGTATCTCCCTCGTGAGTCGCGTATTTGGCTATGATTTCAGCCTTAACGTCCTTTTCCATGTCTAATACCTCCGTGAAATATAAATTCGCCTCAACCTTAAGTACGCGCGTTGGAGTCTCGCGCAACCTCGAGCATTGAGGTACATTGTAAGTATAACACAATGTTTTTTATTTGTAAACCGATTATAACAAGAATTTCAGTTTTTTATCGAGCCTGTCGTCGAATTGCTCGAGATAAAGCCTTACGTCGCGCACGTTGGCAAACCGTTCTATACGATTTTCACTCGCAAATATTCGCTTCCCTATCGCTCCTGCACCGCAAGCCGCCACCCCGACACATTCCTCCATTGTTGTTATATTGTTCACGCATTGAGTGCCCGGCTTGCAATACCCCGTGTTCTCGAGGTTGCCGAGCATTCGCTTTTGCCTGTATACATAATAAGGAATATATCCGAGAGCTTCCAGCTTTTCCCGCGCCATGCTCACCATCGATTCGACTTCCGTTCCGTTATCGTATTTTCGGAAACGAAGTTCCGCACCGTTTTTTCTCGATAGCGTATGTACCGTTATATTTTCGGGAGCGAGACCGGCTATTTTGTCGATCGTATTCTCGAAAATTCCCGCCGTTTCGCCCTCGAGTCCGGCAATAAGATCCGTGTTTATGATAAACGGATATTTTCGAGCGGCACGGAAAGCTTCGTAAAATGCGGCGCTGTCGTGACTGCGCCCTACCCTTTTAAGCGTTTCATCGCAAAGTGTTTGAGGGTTGACGCAAACTCTCGTCACTCCGCAATCCGCCATTGACCGCAACTTTTCGTCATCAACGGTGTCGGGTCTGCCTGCTTCGCAAGTATACTCTGCATCGCCGCAATTTGCAGCCTCGAGCACGCGTCGAAGTTGCGCCGCATCGAGAGCTGTAGGCGTACCGCCGCCGATATAAACCGAAAGCACTTTTTTACCGCTGCTTTTCAGCGCTGCTTTTGTTTGCTTTATTTCTTCCAAAAGAGCTTCGACATAAGGTTCGACCATAGAATTTTTGCCTTTCGGAACTTCGGTCACGAACGAACAATATTTACACCGAGAAACGCAAAAAGGTATATGAACGTACAAATTGTACAACTCCTCGCTCTCCGTATATATACCGCGTTGCGCTCTTAAAATTTCACCTATAAGTTCGGCTTTGTTTTTTTCCACGCGATAAACTTCTTGAAGTTTACGAACGGCTTCAGAAATGTGCCCGCCTTCCTTTACAAGCTCGTACGCAAGTTTGGTCGGGCGAACTCCCGTAAGACTGCCCCAGGGCAATTTTACGCCGGTATAATCTGACAAAGCGTCATAAAGACAACGCTTATTGAAGCGCTTGTATTCTCTGTTGCACGCCTCTCCTTCTCTATTTTCCGCAATTTTTTCAAAAACATAGTTTCGCGCATCGAGTGAAATGTTCACGCGCATGATCGTCCCGCAGGTGCAAGTTTGGATTATAGTTTCGGGCGCGCCGTCGCCGTCTGAAAAAAACAACTTTATTACATCGTCAAGTTCGGCGGCGATTTTAGGATTGTCCGCTCGAAGTTCATACATAGGGATTGTTTTCCTTGTCGAAAAAAATCGACGTAGGCATATCGTGTCCCGGATAGACTTTATAGTCCTTGCCGAGCGTAAAAAGTTTCTCTTTTATGCTTCGGCGAAGTTCGGCTCCGTTGCCGCACGGAAAATCGGTACGCCCGATGCATAACTTGAAAAGAGTATCTCCGCTGAATAAAATTTCGGCGTCGACTATATAGCACACTCCTCCGGGAGTATGTCCGGGAGTATGCACAATCGCTATTTTGTGACCGCAAATTTCAAAGCGGTCTCCGTCCTTTACGATTATATCCGGCTCGAACGGAATGAACGGCTGACCCATCGCCGCCCCGAGATTGCCTTCGCCTTTAACGAGCGGAACATCCGCTTCGTGAATGTATATTTCGGCTCCGTCGCGCTGCAGAAGCTCAGCTTCTCCGCAATGATCGAAGTGCGCGTGCGTAAGCAAAACAGCTTTACACTTCAATCCGTGCGTCTTCAAAAAGTCACTTATCAATGCGTAATCGCAACAATCTACGACAAAGCAATCTTCGCCGCCGTCAGTCAAAATATATGTGTTTGCCGAGTACGCTCCGCCCGTAATCCTGTATATGTCTTTCATGCTCCCGTACTCCTGAAAACGCTTTCTACTTCCGGCATGGTTTGTACTTTTCGTATTATCGTATCTATGTCGCTTATTCGATATACTTTTACCCCCATGTCGATAACCGCTTTATGACTTTTATCGATACGCGCATTCAAACTGTCTATTGACAATTTCATCTCGGACATCATAGACGTAAGTTTTGCAAGCAGCCCGCTTGTATTAGTCGCGTGAATTTGAAGCGTTACAACGAACGCAGACGCAGACGCGTTTTTCCAATGCGCTTCTATGAGACGAAACTGCTCGGTATTTTTTAGGTTTGGACAGCTCTTTCTATGGATAGCGACGCCTCTGCCTCTCGAAATAAAACCGACGATGTCATCTCCCGGAACCGGATTACAACACCTTGCAAGTCTGACGAGCAGATCGCTGTGACCGTTCACGACTATGCCCTGTCCGTCCGCTTTATGCGTCTGCGTGCTCACCTTAGTGAAGTCCTTTACGGACTCCTCTTCCTTTTTATAAAAGTCGATGAGCTTTAAAAGTATCTGATTGACGGTAAAGCCGCCGTAGCCTACAGACGCATACAGATCGTCCAACGAAGAAATAGAATATCTCTGCATGATTATGTCGAGCCACTTCGGAACCATGAGGGCAGACAGCGAGTAACCGCGGTTTTTCGCCTCGCGTTCAAGCATTTCTTTACCGCGCTTTATATTGTCTTCTTTAAGTTCTTTTTTAAAGAACGCCTTTATCTTCGTCTTTGCCTGTGCGGTTTTGACAAAGCGCAACCAATCTCTGCTGGGACCTTTGGACGTATTGGATGTTATTATCTCCACATAGTCGCCCATTTGCAATTTGGTTTCAAGCGGCACAATTTTGCCATTTATCTTAGCCCCTACGCATTTATTACCGACGGCGCTGTGCACGCAGTAGGCAAAATCCACGGGCGTAGCTCCCTCGGGAAGCGCAAGAACGTCTCCCTTGGGTGTAAAAATGAATACCTGTTCGCTGTACAAATCGAGCTTCAACGACTCATAAAACTCTTGCGGAGTCGCCGCCTCGCTCTGAACGTCCATTACTCCACGCAGCCACTGAAGCTTATCGTCAAGATCGCTGTTCGACGAGCGGTTTTCCTTATACTTCCAATGAGCTGCTATACCGTACTCGGCAATTCGATGCATTTCGTAAGTGCGTATCTGAATCTCAAAAGGCATACCGAGAGAGGTAATGACCGTCGTATGAAGCGAACGATAGTTGTTCGGTTTCGGAACTGCGATATAGTCCTTAAAGCGCCCCGGAAGCGGCTTCCACTTAGTGTGTATCATTCCGAGGACCTCGTAACAGTCCCGAACGGACTCGACAATCACGCGGACAGCCGTAAGATCGAAGATCTGATCGAATGTCTTGTTGTCCTTCATCATCTTTCTGAATATGCTGTAAAAATGCTTTGGTCTGCCGCTGACCTCGCCTTTGATGTGAAGATCCTCGAGCATTTGCGAAAGCTCGGTGCAAAGATGAGCTACAAGCTCGGTGCGTTCGGCACGCTTCAAAGAAACTTCGCTTACAAGCGTATCGTATACTTCCGGATGCAACACCTTGAGACACAGATCCTCGAGTTCGCACTTGAAGTAGCTAAGACCGAGACGTGAAGCAAGCGGCGCATAGATTTCGAGCGTTTCTTTAGCGATTGCCTGTTGCCGCTCGTGAGATATACTTTCAATTGTACGCATATTGTGCAGTCTGTCTGCGAGCTTTATGAGAATAACGCGTATGTCCTTTGCCATAGCAAAAAACATTCTGCGAAAATTTTCCGCCTGTTCTTCTTCTTTGGACTTAAATGTTATTTTATCGAGCTTAGTTACGCCGAGCACAAGCTCCGCTATCTTTTCCCCGAACAATTCGCGCACTTCGCCCTCGGTAGCAGCAGTATCTTCGATACAGTCGTGCAGAAGCGCCGCGGCGACGGTAGAACAATCGAGTCCCAAATCAAGCAAAATATCCGCCACGGAAGTAGGATGCACTATATACGGTTCGCCGCTGTCGCGCTTTTGCCCGGCGTGCATACGCTCCGCATACTCGTAGACTCTATCAAGAAGCTCGGTCTGCTCCGCGGAAAATATATTTTTATACTTTTCCCTAAGATTGTTCATACCAAACTACCAATCCGCTCGACTTGTTGCAAAATTTTCGACTGCGAAAGCTCGCGCTTTTCTCCTTTGACTATCGAAAGGCGATATTTTCCGCTTTCCTCTCGTATTAGTCCGAGTTCGGAAAATGTCCTTATAGCAAGCGTAAGTTCGGACAAATCGATTTCCGATATTCTGTTTTTCATGCTCTTCATATATGAAAACATATTTGACGCGTAAATGTCGGAATTCTTTCGAATGTAATCGTAATACTTACCGAGAGTAAGTCGAGAAACGTCGAGACCGCCGATAAAACGCGCTCTGCCATCTTCTTTCGGGACAAAAATTTCCGCTTTCGTATTTTTGTTGAGAAAGGCGATCAGTCCGTCGGTAATGGGCTTATCCATGAATATTATTCTGTCGTAAGACGAAAGCATAATATCCGATTTAAAATCGGGCGCGACGATAAGACGGGAATAATTATTTTTCACCGAAGGAAACATATAATCGAAAATCACGACACCGCAAGAGCCGCATTGAGAAACAAACTCGTCGTAATTGAGACGGTCGAAGGCGACTACAAGCGTACCGAATGGAGAACTTCCGACAAGCGAAGCCAAATCGGCTTTAGCGTATTCAGAGTAAACCGCGCCATCTTCTTCCATACAAAACTCGGAATAATTTACATAAACGGCTCTTGCGGTCTCATTGTTTATATACAAGTTGTCGGGAGCGATCTCGCGCAGAATACCTCGAGGATATTCTCTTCCGCCGAACGAGTTTACCTGCAACTCGACTATCATCTCCTTATTGCCTTCGCCCATAGCGTAATGAAGACGGTTATAGAAATTAAATGCGAAAATTTGCAATCCGCTTTTTGTAGTGATCGTCGTATGATTTATGTTGCTTTTGCACAACGCGACAGAAAGATCGGAAGCCGTTATCTTGAAAAGCGGACGTGTAAAACTGTTACCCGTAGGCTCAAGCTTGTCAAGCTCCTTTATGAACGAAAGATCTATGCCTTCCGGCGCCATTTCGACATCGTACACACAATTCGGAAGAAAAAGATCTATATCAAACGACAAAAGATATTCGCTTATTCTTCGTTTGAATTCCGGCACGTTTTTTTCTTCTATGGAAAATCCCGCGGCTTGACTGTGTCCGCCGAATTCGACGAGAATATCCGAAACGGCAGAAAGCGCTTCGTAAATGTTTATCCCCTCTATACTACGGCAAGTGCCTTTAAAATAACCGTCGCCGGAAGGAACCATAATGAAAGAAGGGCGCTTAAAGTCTCCCGTAAGACGCGCGGCAACTATCCCCGTTATGCCTTTCTCCCATTCCGGGTGGCTCAACACGATACAACGGGAATTAACAAGATCTTCATACTTTAAATCTTCGACTGCCTCGTCATAGAATTTATCACAGGCAAGTTTCCGCTTTCCGTTGGCTTCGTTAATTTCATCTATTATTTTTTCTATTTCGTCCACATCGTCGCTTATAAGCATTTCAAAAGCGCGATAGGCGTCGCCTATACGTCCCGCGGCATTTATACGCGGAGCTATTTTAAAAGCAATATCCGAACTCGTTATTCCTCTGCCGAGACTTTGATTTCGCAAAAGTCGCATAAGACCTACATTCTTACCTTCCGACAAAGTCTTTAGTCCCAGCTGAACTATAAGTCTGTTTTCCCCGAGAAGCGGCACAAGATCGGCAATAGTCGCCACGCAAGCAAGGTCGAGATATTCGCCCATCGTCTCTCTCCCGCCCATAGCTTCGACAAGCTTCAGTGCAACCCCCGCACCGCAAAGAAACTTGCACGGGTAATCGCAGTCGCCTTGCTTCGGATTTACCACGATACATTCGGGAATTTTGTCGGACACTTCATGATGATCGGTAACTATCATATCTACGCCGAGATCGAACGCATACTCCACTTCCGCATAGCCCGAAATGCCGCAATCGCAAGTGAGAATCAAATCGGGACAGACAGATTCTATAATCTTTTCGAGTGAAGAGACGCTCAGTCCGTATCCGTCGCCTATTCTATTCGGAATATGCGTATAGACGTTTAAGCCACGCGAACGCAAATAAAGCGAAAGTATTGCGGCGGCACATATCCCATCCGCATCATAATCGCCGTAAACTACTACGGTTTCGTCTCCGTCGATTGCCGCTTCCAGACGCTTGACCGCGGCTTTCATTCCCTTCATGGAAAACGGATCGCAAAAATTATTTATGTCGGGTTCGAGAAACTTTCTGATCTCGTCTTCGCTGTCTATACCGCGAGAAATCAGCACCTCGACGATTTTCGGGTGCAAAGACAGTTTGTCCGCAAGCGTACTTATCTCCGTTGCAACGATTTCTCTGCTACTGCGTCTTTTAAGCGTGACGTTCATTACTCGTTCCTCTTGAAATTTATCTATAAAAATAAGCCTTCATATTGCCGAAGGCTTATTTTGATTTCGTTTATTTTCGGTTAAACCGCCGTAGCCTTCTCAAGTTCCTTTTTAGGTTCGGAGGTCTTATTCTTTTTCTTTCTGTCCTTCCAACTTGCCCATATCGCAGGCGATATGCAAATCGAGGAATAAGTGCCCGCAAGAAGTCCTATTATGATTGGCAACGCGAATATCTTGATGTCATGCACGCCCAGTATAGCGACCATACCAATCGTAAGAAGAGTAGTAATCGACGTGTTTATCGAACGCAAGAGCGTTTCGGAAACGGACTTGTTGGCGATAAACGTCGCCGTAGAACCCGAAGCGTACAGCGATTTGTTGTTCTCGCGCACTCTGTCGAATATGATAATCGTATTGTTAATCGAATAACCGAGAATGGTTATCATAGCCGCTATAAACGTACTGTTAATCTCTATGCGGAAGATGACCATAAAACAGAACATGATAAGTATGTCGTGGAACAACGCGATTATTGCGGACAAACCGCTCGTAAGCTCGAAACGGAACGCAATATAGACAAGCATAAGAACTACGGACGCGAGGATCGCCGCAAGCGCGCTCCACAAAAGCTCTGCGGAGAAAGATGCGCTTGTCGTGTTACCCGGCGAAACAAGACCCGAAAATCTGTCGTCTATTGTCGCCGCTTCCACAAGCGCGGTAAGCGTTTCGTCTGACACTGCCGAATTTGTGATAACCGTCAACGTACGCGAATCTTCGGAACGCTCAATCGAATCGACGTTTTCTTCCCCGAGAGAAGCGCGAATCGCTTTCCTAACTTCGGTGAAAGTAGAATCAACGGCAAGTGAGAAATTGTAAGAAAGTACGATTTTGCTTCCGCTTCCCGAGGTTTCCTTGGATGCCGAAGGAACTATCTTGAATATAGCCGACTGAATTTTCTCTTGAAGCGCGGGATTTATCACTTCGTCCATAAGACGCTCGTCGCCTGCAGCATTATAGAGGACATGAAGCGATGTCTTCTCCGCCTCGCCCTGACGCTGAATAGACGAAACCTTAAGTCCGTAGCTCTCGCCGTTTTCGTCGGAGAGATCTGCGAAAATTTCGTTTATCTGCTTTTCGTAAACCGCCCTGTTTTCGTCTGTAAGCTTAGTACCGAGCGTAATATCTATCGAATAACCGCCCGTGAAATCCATTCCGAGATTTACCGGCGAACCGAGCACGAGTCCGTATATAAGCATGAAAACGGCAGTGACGACGACGATCGCAACAGGTATCAAGAAGAATATTTTTTTCTTCTCGACAAGGTGAAAATCTTTTTCGAGAAGATTAGATATTTTCATGTGCTAATCCTCCTGCGTTCTTGTCTTTGTTTTTCTTAGCGCGTCTTTTTTCTTCTTTGAGAGCTTCTTCCTCGTCCATCTTACGCTGAACGGTAACGTCGGTCTTATCTGCGTCTACGTTTTCGAAACCTTTGCCGCGCTTGAACCCGTAAAGCTTCGGATTGGTGCTGTTGATGTTTACAAAGCATCTTACAAGCAGACGGGATACGAGCATGGAAGTGAACAGCGAAAGCACTATGCCGAGCAAAAGCGTTATGGCAAAGCCTTTTATAGAACCCGTGCCGAAGATAAACAACATTATGCCCGCAATTATGGTAGTGACATTACTGTCTATGATTGCCATTGTAGCTCTGCGGAAACCTGCGTACGACGACGCCATAATCGATTTGCCGTTCCTGTACTCGAACTTCATTCTCTCATAGATTATTACATTCGCGTCGACAGCCATACCGAGGCTGAGGATTATGCCCGCAATGCCCGGAAGCGTAAGCTGTACGCCGGGAAGCACCGCAAGGAAAAACAACATCAAAACCGCATATACCATAAGGCTTACGGACGCCGCTACGCCGAGCATACGATAAATCACACACAAGAAAACAATTACGAGCGCGAGACCTATTATACCCGCAAGCAAGCCATAGAAAAGCGCCTGCTCGCCGAGCGTAGGAGATACCGTGGAACTGTCCATAAGAGCAAGGCGCACTTCAAACGTACCGCTCATTATCTGATCGGCGAGGTTCTTTGCCGCCTCGTAACTGCCCATACCGTTTATCACCGCTCTACCGCCCGCTATTGCCGTAGATATAGTCGCCTGCGATATGCGCTGTTCCTCTTCGCCTTGCACCTGCACATAAATCGACATATATTCGTTTACATGGTTAGACGTGGCTTCGTAGAACTTGTCCGCTCCCTCGGAATTAAGCGAAAGCTGAACGACATAGCCGTCCTGCGTAGTGTATCCCGCTTCCGCACTGACTATATGTTCGCCCGTGATAACCTGCTCGTTCGACGAATCGAGCACAAAGCGTATAGACGCAGGCTTGCCGATTATGTCGAATATCTCGCTCGGATTGTCGACGTCTGGAACTTCGACGCGCAGACGCGTAGTTCCCTCCTTGACAATCGTAGCCTCCGTATATCCCTTTTGAACCAACAGATTGAGAAGCATGGTTCTCGTGCCTTCCATTCTCTCGTCAAGATTAGCGGTGTTGTCGTCAACCGCCTCGTAAACGGCGTAAACACCGCCTTTAAGATCGAGTCCCAAACTGATCGAACTTGCAAAAGATTTGTAAGTCGTAAGACCGATATCGAAAGAACAGAAGGACAAAACGATGCCGATAATAAGAACAACGCCAATGATAGACAATTTGACTATTGACGATTTTTTCTTCATCTGAAAGCCTCCTGTAAGCATTACTTGTTTATTATATATCAAAGAAACGATTTCGTCAAACGAATATCGGCAGTAAATTTCGGAAAGTTTGCTTTGCGAGCAAATTTACATCCTACAGACGAAACATTCCGAGTTTTGTCGAAAGTTACGGCGCAACCGTGACTCGACACGTTTCTTATCGCTTGTCTTTCGTATTTTTTCAACCTATTGTTCCGACTTTACCGCCGCATTTACGGCAAGCGCGCATTCGATGCGTTTACGCATGAGTTCGCACGCGCCCTTGTACGGCTTGTTTATATCGCCGTTGAAATTGTAGGCGTTTGCATTGCAACCGCCGCTGCAATAGTACTTAGCCCAACAATTCGCGCAATCCTCTTTCGTAGTTACGTTGCACGCGGCGAACCTTTCGGGAATCGAGGGATCGAAACTCCCGCTTACCACATTACCTATTATAAAATCGTCGTTGCCGTCGAACTGGTGGCACGGATAAATGTTGCCGTCGGGACTGACCGCAACGTATTCGCAACCCGCTCCGCAACCCGTGAGACGCTTAGCCTCGCACGGCCCCTCGTTCAAGTTCAGCATAAAGTGGAAAAACAAAAATTCCTTTTCCGTACCGCGCCTACGCATATATTCGTCCGCAAGGATGTCGTATTGCTTTATAAGCTTTTCCGTATGTTCCGGACGAAGCGCAAGACTGTTGCTTTCGGGAAGAACAACCGGTTCGACCGAAATACAATCGAATCCCGCGTCGTTCAAAAACAGGACGTCCGACGCAAAATCGGTATTCAGCGCCGTATACGTTCCTCGGATATAGTACTGCTTGTCCCCGCGTTTTTCGCGGAAGCGCAAAGCGTTTTTCAAGACGACGTCGAACGAATCCTTGCCGCCCACGGTCTTTCTCACGCAATTATGCACATCTTTTCGCCCGTCTATACTGACAACGACATTGTACATCTCCTTGTTGCAAAACTCCGTCACTTCGTCGCTTAAAAGCACTGCATTCGTCGTGATCGTAAAACGGAAATTCTTGCCCGTCGTCTTTTCGAGCGACCGCGCGTAAGCCACAGTCTTCTTTACGACGTCGAAATTGAGTAGCGGCTCTCCGCCGAAGAAATCGACTTCGAGATTGCGCCGCTTACCGCTGTGCGACACTAAAAAGTCTATGGCTTTGACGGCAACATCGAGCGGCATATTCTTGCGCTCTTTCGTATAAGTGCCGCCGTCGGCGAAACAATATTTGCAATTCAAGTTGCAATTGTGCGAGACGTTGAGACACATCGCTTTGATTACACCGCTATAGACCGGCTTGCCGTACTTATGCGCGGGCGTGAAAAGCACTCCCTCTTTAACAAGGTCTTCTATTTCGCTTTCCACCGCAGCTATTTCTTCGTCCGAATAACGCAAAAAAGCTCCCGCCGAAATTGTTTCGGGAGCTGTTCTTTTTTCGACTGCAAGTCTTGTGAGTTCGTCTATTTCGTACAGGGAGCCGCTTTCCACGTCAAGCATGAAATTGCGCCCGATACATCCGAAAGTATGTACCATTTGTTTACCGTGCAAATCTCAAACGATTTACGTTATCCCTATATCTGTTCTTTTTCGGGCTTATTGACCTTTACGGTCTTGCGTTCGCACGACTGATTGCCTACCGTGCAACTCGTCTTACAAGCCGACTGGCAACTCGTCTGACACTCTCCGCAACCCGTACCGCAGCTTCTGTCGAGAGTGGATTTCACTATTGTCTTGATATGTTTCATTTCAGTTGACCTCCGTAAATGTTAATCACTTTATACGATTATACAATAGAAATCGTGAAAAATCAAGTGATTTACGGACGTTTTTGCCGCCGCCGTTTACTTTCTGATATTAGACGCTATTATTCCGCTTAAAAAGCCGCTCACTACTCCTACGGCAACATCGTTTAAAATGCCTATATCTATGGTGAACTTTCCGTTTAAAAGCGAAAAAATCACATAAGCGAGAGCCGTATAAACCAAACCCGCAAGTATGCCCTTCACCCAACTACCGTGCGGCGTCTTAAAGGCAATAAGACAAGATACGAGTACGCTTATGCTTTTAATTACCTGATTTATGATAGGTATCGCCGTGGAAGAAAGATTGAACAGCTTGATTATAAGCGCCGCCAAAAGTACGCCGACAAGCGAAATTATGATCGCTATTATGACTGCTTTAACCACTTCCAAAACGGCGCTTTTCTTTTTTACCTTTATTTCGTTTTCCATACAAAAAACCTCCGCATATCTTGCTATATGATATGCGGAGATTTGTTTCGTTATGATAGTATTAAGATTTCTTTTTCGAAGACGTACCCGACCTTTTCTTGGACGAATTGGCAGACGGCGTAACCGCCGCTTTTTCCGTTTCGACTGCGGTTTCCGGTTCTTTGAGCTCGTCGGACGCCGTATCTTCCGCCTTTTCTTCTGCTGTCGTTTCTGACGGCTCTACCGCCTCTTTTTTGACTTCTGCCACGGGCGCAAAAAGCTCCGCGTCGTTCGCATGGCTTTCTGCTTCCGCTACATTCTCGTTCTCTTCAACAACCTTTGCCTCTTCGGATTCGGAAGTCTCGGATTTTAAAACAGGAGTGAGCACTTGATAAACGGCTTGCATATCGAGCACCATAGTAGACTTATTGTCGCCCACACCGGTTTCGATGACTATTTCCTTGTCGACGGGAGACTTTTCGCGAATAGCTATGATAGTGCCGACTATACCGCCGACAGTCTTTATTTCCGCGCCTACGACTACGCCTTCCTGCAACTTTTCCACTTGCTTTTGGCGACGTTTATTGGTAAACATCGGAAAAACTATCAGGAACAACAATACGACAACAACGAGCACTATCATGAATATAGTGTCACCGGTGATTGCCGATAAGAAATTTGAAAAATTCATTATTTATTCTCCGTTTGATTTGATTGCTTTTATTCTAACATAATCGCGGGTGATTAGCAAGCAAATACAAGCGAAAAGATTTTTTTTCATCTGCTTGTCACAGTGTTTTTGGATTCGTTTTTCACCTTAGCGTCAAAAACCTCCACCAAACGACAGTAAAGTTTGCTGTCGGGAAGTTCGCCGCAAATCTCGAGTTCTATGGGCGCAAGATCTATAAGATACAGCATAAGGTTCTCTCCGCCTTTTGTGGTAAGTTTGAATTCCGAATTGTTATGCACGCCTTTAAGCAGAAATTCGTCACCCGTGCGAAACAGCTCAAGCTTCATAATTTTAGGATTTATCGCGCTTACGAGAAAACGTAACAATTCGTTAAGCGTCATTTCGTCGTATAAAAACGAAGCGTTGCCCGTAATGAGAAGGCATATTTCATCCCACCGAGCTTTAAGCTCCTCAAGTCTGAAATCGTAAATGCCGTCGAGACTCACGGAAGGCGAAATTTTCACGATACCGTTTAAAAGCTCTCGCTCGCATTCTCTGTCGAATGCAACAAGAGTGTGAAGCAGCAATCTGTATGTCGACTTATTTATCTTGAGATGAGCAAGTTTACCGTCTATATAACACATCTTGCCTATCGTCTCCAAAAGTTCGACAATTCCGTCAGACACTGTTTCGTCGAGAAGCTCCCTTGTAGGCGTCTCGCACGCCAACGCCAAATTCACTTGTCCGTCCATTTCGGCTACAACGGCTACCCCGCCTGCGGCGCGGACGCGACCGCATATCAGCTTGTTAAGCGCATAGATCCAAAATGCTCTTTCTTGGTTGACTTTAATGTTGATTTGATACATGGCAATCCCCGTTATATATTTTGTGTCTCGGTTTCTCTTTTTACACGGAAACTCAGCGACTGACGATAACGTACCTATTTATGTTATGAGATTGCAACCGTTAAAATGCTTGTACCGAATAATAATTTTTCAGCGCTATCAAAAAAAACAAAATCGTCTCGACATTATAAGCAAACGAAAAAGAACGCTTGCGCGTTCTTTATTCTGCCTTATCAGGCGAAATGGTGCCCAAGACCGGACTCGAACCGGTACGGAGTTTCCCCCGAAGGATTTTAAGTCCTTTGCGTCTGCCATTCCGCCACTTGGGCAATTCGATTTTGGAGGCACCACCCGGAATCGGACCGGGGATAAAGGCTTTGCAGGCCTCTGCCTTACCGCTTGGCTATGGTGCCTTATATGGAGCGGAAGACGAGATTCGAACTCGCGACATTTGCCTTGGCAAGGCAACGCTCTACCACTGAGCCACTTCCGCA
>CAJUGC010000011.1 GCA_910585955.1 uncultured Christensenella sp. | reverse complement strand
TAACGCCTACACACTTGTAATAGTTGTGTAGCGTTTTGTTTTTGCTCATTGCGCTAACACCCGTCATTTTGTTGCCGCACTTGCCGCATATCAATTTGTCGCTTAATATGTACTCGACTTTTGCCTTGCCCCTTGCAGGTGCGGCGGCATATAAAGCAAGTTTTTGTTGCGCTTGCTCGAATAGGTCGTCGTCGATAATGCGCGGCATACCGCCGTCTATCTCGTTGCCTTGATAAATGTACTTGCCTAAATATCTGCGGTTGCTCAAAATGCGTTGAAAACTGTTTTTGTTAAACTCGCCGCCTTTGGTCGTTTTAACGCCCCGCCCGTTCAGATAGCGAATAAGTTCTGCATAGTTGCTCCCCGAAACAAACATTTCAAATACAGTCCTGACAACGGGCGCAAGTGCCTCGTCAAGCACAAAACTCTTTTCGCTGTTTACTTTGTAGCCCAACGGAATAACGCCGCCGAAATATTTACACTTTGCCGCCGACATAGCAATACCGCGCTTAACCTTTTGCGACAGTTCGGCAGAGTAATATTCCGCCATACTTTCCAAAACGCCCTCAATGAGTATTCCGCTCGCGTCGTCCGTGATATTCTCTTTTGCCGAGAGAACGCGCACGCCGTTTTTCTTTAACTTGGCTTTGTATGTTGCGCTGTCATACCTATTCCGCGCGAAACGGTCTAATTGATAGACAAGCACAAATTGAAAGCCTTTGCGCTTGCTGTCCTCAATCATTTGCAAAAATTCGGGGCGTTTGTCCGTCGTACCCGTCAATGCGCGGTCTATGTATTCGTGCGTAATGCGTAAATCGTTGCGCTGTGCGAAATTATAGCACTCGGCAAGTTGCCCCTCAATGCTTTGCTCGTTCTGTGCGTGTGAACTGAAACGAGCGTAAATAACTGCGTTCTTCATAGTGTTTGCTCCTTTGCGCGGTCTGCTTGTGTACGGACTGCGGCTTAAAAATTTTGTTGTTCGCTTTGGTGCTTACCGTCTTAACCAGCAAAAAATGCCGCCGCAGGCAAATGTCAAGGGTTTGCGCCGTAGGCGACGACGGTTTTATGCCTAACGGGAGATAAATCGTCGCCCTTTACAATTTGTCAAGGCGGCGTATTCCGTCCCCAGACGGTAAGCACAAGCGAAAACAAATCTACTAAATTCTTATGTAAAAAATATAAAATCTCACGTTGATTTTATAACGAATATAACAAGAAAATTTATCAAAGAGTTGTGAATTATGTCGAATATTATAAATAAAAATTTTTATAAAAATTACTTAAAAATGCTTGCTTGTTACGCCGCGTAATGAATTATAATATACGCAAGGAGTTTTTTATGGCAAAGTATAAAGCAATTCCGCAAGGGTATATGACAGTCGGAGAAGTCGCAAAGAAAATGGGACTAACAATTAGGGCATTACAATATTATGACCGCGAAGGGCTTTTCAGTCCGTCTTGTATCAGCGAAGGCGGACGGCGTTTATATAGTAATAAAGATATTGTTAAGTTGCATCAGATACTTACTCTTAAATCGTTAGGGTTTTCATTTGATGAAATAAAGAACTGTTTGACTTCTATTGATACGCCGCAAAAGGCAATAATCGCGTTGACTGAACAAAGTAATTCAATACAAACACAAATAAATACGCTTACACAATCTTTACAAGCAATCGAACTATTGAAAAACGAAATAGAACAAATGCAAACAGTTGATTTTTCAAAGTATGCCGATATAATTGTCAACTTGCAAATGGGAAATAAATATTACGGTTTAATTAAACATTTTGACGATAGTATGCTTGATTACTGTCATAAGAAATTCGATAAAGATACGGGTGTCGCGTTTATAAATAAGTTTAACTTAATTGTCAGTAAAATAGAAAAATGCGTTGAAAACGGCATAGCACCCGACAGCGAACAAGGACAAATTATAGCAAAAGAATTTTGGGAACTTATCACGGAGTTTTTGGACGGCGATATGAGTATGCTGCCGCAACTAATGAATACTATAAACCTACAAGCAAGTGAATATGGCTATATAAACAGTTTTATCGAGCCTGCATTGGGCGTTTATTTTAATAACTTGGGTATTAACCCTTTCGAGGCAAAAAATGAATAATATAATCGCGGTCAATGAATTAAAAAAGAGTTACGGCACTAATACCGTATTGAAAAGTATAAATTTAACCGTGCAAAAAGGCGAAATATTTGCTTTGCTCGGTGTAAACGGTGCGGGAAAAACTACGGCTTTGGAATGTATCGAGGGTTTACGCACTTACGATAGCGGAAATATAACCGTAAACGGGAAAATCGGTATCCAATTACAATCGTCCGCTTTACAAGCCTATATTAAACCTATGGAAGCCGTTAAACTGTTTGCGAATTGGCATAAAACCGTACCCGATAAAGAAATGTTAAATGCTTTTGGAATACCCGAATTGTCCAAAAAGAAATATGCAGATTTATCTACGGGGCAAAAACGCCGCTTACACCTTGCACTTGCCCTTATAGGCAACCCCGATATTATTTTTCTTGACGAACCGACGGCGGGGCTTGACGTTGAAGGGCGCGTATCGCTACACGAACAAATACGAGCATTAAAAACGCAGGGCAAAACAATAATTCTTGCAAGCCACGATATGGCGGAAGTTGAAGAATTATGCGACAGAGTAGCAGTTTTACGGGACGGGCATATTGCTTTTATTGGAACGGTTGACGAATTTACCGCTATGGGCGGCAAAAGGCATATTATACGCATTAAAACTGCCGACGGGCAAAATGAATATGAAACGGAAAATATAACAGAAACTTTGTTTACGCTATTATCGGAATACAAGCAAAAAGGAATACCGATTTCCGAAATTCAGACCGACAGAGTGTCGCTTGAACAAAATTTTATAAACATTGTGAGAGGTGCGGAATAATGAAAGCATTATTGTATGGAATTGGTTTGCAATTCAAGTTTGATATACGCAGTAAAGGTATGCTTATCACTTGCTATATCGTGCCTCTTGTATTTTTCCTATTTATGGGCGGAATTTTCACGTCTATTGACCCAAACGCTACAAAAACGCTTATCTCGTCAATGACGGTATTCACAATAATAATGAGCGCATTATTCGGTGTGCCACCCGCAGTTGCGGAAATCTACGGAACAGACGTTAAAAAGGTCTATAAGGCAAACGGCGCGCCTATATGGTTTGGCGTTATATCGCAGTTTATTTCGTCATTTATACATACGCTTATTTGTTGTCTTATTGTATTCGCCCTTTCGCCGTTAATTTTCAAAGCGGAACTGCCGTCTAATTTAATATGGTATTTTTTATCGCTTATAGCGTTGCTTGCGATAACTCTTGCTATCAGTTGTATTTTCGGGCTTTTGATTAAACAGCAAGCAAAGTTGACAATGGTAGCAATGGCAATATTTTTGCCGTCCACTATGCTGTCGGGCATTATGTTTCCCGCAGATATGTTGCCACAATTTATGCAATATATTGCCTATGCTTTCCCCGCTACAATAGCATTTAAGGCAATGACGAGTTTTCAAGTTTGGCATTTACCCGTATTGTTCGGTATATTTATTTTGCTTTGCGGCGTTATTGCTTTACTGTTAAAATTAAAAGTCAAGCGGTAATTTATGGAAGAAATGGAAACACTTAAAATTCAATATTATTATGCTTGCTGTCCTAAATGTAAAGCGGTATTGATACAAGCGCAAAACGGATTGGATGGCTATACAAAATGCGCGAAATGCGGCGAGTATGTACATATCGTTATACGCCACGGGTTAGTTACAACGAGATTAAAAGCGCAAGGAGCAAATCAATGACCTACTACGTTGTATGTCCCGAATGTGGGTATAAATTATTAAAAGTGGGCGACGGTTCTACGATAGAAATCTATTGCCCGAAATGTAAGGGCAAAATGCTAATCGCCGTAAAAGACGGGAAAGTTACCGTGCAAAAAGCAACCGTTGATAATAAATAATAATAGTATTACTTTATACGCCACTATGTAACACTGTCACACTTTTGACATTAAACCGCGACGCAGTGCCGAAGCGGACATAAACGGCGAAAATAAATTGCCAAAAGCAGAGGGCGCGGCGGCGTAAAAAAATCGTGAGGGCACAAGGACCGTGCCTCCCGATTTTAGACGCCGTTTTGCTTTTTAGGCTGTCGCAGCGGATCGTTTTTTTTGTTGCGTTTGGTCGATTGATTGCGGGTGCTTGTTGCGCCGCGTAGCGGCGCACTTGTTTATACAAGCACCCGCAAAAGTGCCAACAAATAAAATCTGATTTATAAAGATTCGTATTATCTTATCGTTCACATTGATTTTTTAATCATAAAGTGTTATAATAGTTACGCTTCAACGCAAGTTCTATGCTTTTTGCGAACGTAACGATATTAAATTCGAGGATAACAACGATGACAATCAACGACTTACAAAAGCAGACTAATATAAACATTCAGGAAAAGGCTAACCTTATTTGGGAAATCGCAACCCACTTGGTCGGGTTCTATAAACCGCACGAGTATGGCAAAGTTATTTTACCAATGACGGTGCTAAAACGGTTTGACGACGCTTTGGCGGCAACGAAAGATAAAGTTTTGGCTACTTATAAAACCCTTAACGAGCAAGGCTACGAAGGCGCAGTCCGCGACGGCGCGCTTTGCCGTGCTTCGGGATATTCCTTTTATAACACAAGCAATTTTAACTTTGCTCGGCTTCTTGCCGATCCCGACAATATTCAAGTTAATTTCGACGACTACTTGCAAGGCTTTTCGGATAACGTAAAAGATATTCTCGCCAATTTCAAATTTGCCGACGAAGTGAAGAATATGGTGAAAGGCAACGTCCTTTACGTTGTTATTCAAGAATTTAATTCCAAAAAAGCGGATATGTCGCCCGATAAAATTACGTCTATGGATATGGGTTACATATTCGAAGAGCTTATCCGCAAATTCTCCGAAAGCTACAACGAAGAAGCGGGAGCGCACTTTACAAGCCGAGATATTATCTATCTTATGACCGAACTACTTATCTCGCCCGAAAAAGACGAAATCAAACAAAACGGTTGCTATAAGACGGCTTACGATATGACTATGGGGACAAGCCAAATGCTCGGCTGTCTTACGGAGCGCGTAAAAGAAATCAATCCCGAAGCCGACCTGACTTGTTTCGGGCAGGAGTTTAACCCCGAAACATACGCTATCGCAAAAGCCGATATGCTTATTAAGGGCGGCAACGCAAGCGGCATGAAGTTCGGCGATACGCTTTCCGACGACGCATATTCGGGCTATGAGTTCGATTACATCATTTCCAATCCGCCTTTCGGTATCGATTGGAAGCGCGAAAAAGAAGCTGTGGAAAAAGAAGCGCGTTTGGGTTATGACGGCAGATTCGGACCGGGCTTGCCGTCTATTTCCGACGGACAAATGCTGTTTATGCTCAATGGCGTAAAAAAGCTCAAAGAAGGCGCGGGGCGTATGGCGATCATTCAGAACGGCTCGTCGCTGTTCACGGGCGACGCCGGCAGCGGTCCGTCCGAAATACGCCGCTATCTTATCGGACAAGATTTAGTCGAAGCAATTATACAGTTGCCTACCGACTTGTTTTACAATACAGGTATTGCAACGTATATTTGGGTCATTACAAAAGATAAGTCTAAACGCCGTCTCGGTAAGGTCCAACTTATAGACGCGAGCAAATGCTTTGTAAAGCGCCGCAAAAATATCGGTAACAAGCGCGTCGATTTAGACAATGCTTGTATCGACCTGATAATGCAGGCTTATAACGAGTTCGATAACAAAGAATACTGCGACGGTTCGCTCGTTGTGGAAAGCAAAACTTTCGATAACGATTATTTTGGCTACACCAAAGTAACCGTCGAAACTGCGCTTGCGGACGAAAGCGGAAGTCCTATTTTTAAACACGGTAAAAAACAACCCGTGAAAGGAAAAACCGACAACGAGATTATCCCCTTGCAGGAAGATATAGACGAATACTTCAAAAAGAATGTTTTGCCCTATAACCCACTTGCCTATATGGATAGAAGCAAAGATAAAATTGGTTACGAAGTGCCGTTTACCCGCATTTTCTATAAATTCGTACCCCCTCGCAGTAGCGATGAGATTTTTGCCGAGTTTAAGGTGTTATCCGAGGAAGAAGCCGAACTAATGAAGGAGATTTTGGGATAATGACGGCAGGGAAAGGTCTTGGGACTATTAAATATAATACTGTTGAAACTTCTCTGATGAATGAACAAAAAGAAAAATATTTAATGTTCTATAATTACTATGTTGAACGCGGAAAACGAATTGCCGTTACGTTAGAAGTGCTCGATTATTTAACCACGCACGAACAAGATTATAACAATATTGCCACTATTTCTCCAGCATTTATGGCGGCTGTTATAAGTAATTTTTGGATGCAAGCGATTATTGAATTAGATGCTTTTTATTATGTAAATAATGATTTATCATTCAATAAGTTTTTTAATTATATTAAGTCGAATTGGAACTTGATTTTTACAAAAGAGTTTTTTGAAGAAATGCATTTTGGCAATAGTATAGAAACACGGCAAATAAGTTTCACACAAAAAGAAATATTTGATACCATAGCGAAATGTGAAAATATTATTGTACAAAACAAAACCGATATAGATAATTTGCGTAAATTGCGAAACAATGTTGCTGCGCATTTTGCCGATATAAATAATAAGGGATTTTCTATTTCATTAGATCAATTAATGAAAGTGTTTCAAGTTACCGAGCAGATTATAAATAAAATCGGGGTGTTTTACGATAGAGTTTCAATTAGCCTTAAACCTATCAATGTCGGCGATATTTACCAAACTTGCCATGCATTAAATATGTATATTAAACATCGTGATTATATAATTAAAGCTGAAAACAATTTATTAGGACAAAGCAAATGAAAGACAGCGGCGTTAAATGGATCGGACAAATTCCTGATAGTTGGAGTACGATTAGGTTTAAGGACAAATATGTTAACCAAAAGGAAATTGCGGGTCAAAAATCTGTCGATTATGAACGCTTGGCATTAACGCTTAACGGCGTAATTAAGCGGGCAAAAGACGATTCGGAAGGTTTACAGCCGAAGGAATTTGATGGCTATCAAGTTATTCATGAGAACGACTTCATTTTTAAAATGATCGACCTGCAAAATATAAGCACAAGCCGTGTGGGATTATCACCCTATGTCGGTTTAGTTTCACCGGCTTATATAAGATTTTCTCCTCGCATAGATAATCAATATAATAAATTCGTTTATTATTTCTTGATGTCAATGTATTATAATTGCGTTTACAACAATTTGGCTGGGAATGGCGTTCGTAGTGCATTGAACGCCACTGATATGGGGCAATTTGTAATTCCATATCCGTCAATCGATATTCAGCGACAAATTGTAAATTTTATTGAAAACAAACTTACAAAAATCGAAGATTTAATCGCAAATCAACAGGTGCAGATAGAAAAATTAAAGGAATATAAGCAAGCGGTTATTACCGAAGCGGTTACAAAAGGTCTTGATAAAACCGCGCCAATGAAAGACAGCGCCGTGGAATGGATAGGCAACATTCCCGAGAATTGGAGTGTTAAACCTATAAAATCGCTATTCTCTTTTGGAAAAGGCTTACCTATAACGAAAGCCGATTTGCGTCCGTCAGGAATCAAAACTATAAGCTATGGACAAGTTCATGCAAAGTATAACAAATCTGCTTTCATTGACGAACAATTATATAGATTTGTGGAAAGTAGATATTTACAAACAAATGCAGATTCATTAGTTAAAAAAGGCGACTTCATATTTGCAGATACATCCGAAGATATTGAAGGCTCAGGCGATTTTGTTTATATTGATATTGATGATTTGATTTTTGCAGGCTATCATAGTCTTGTATTAAAGTCGTTGTCGAGTTCTGATAATAAATATTTGGCATATTTGTTTATGTCATCATTATGGAAAAGACAACTATGGCGCGAAGTTTACGGTATTAAAGTATTTAGTATTACACGCTCTTTAATAAGTAAAACAACAGCAATACTGCCGCCACTTGATGAGCAGCATCAAATTGCCGATTATCTCGATAAAAAGTGTGCCGACATAGATAATCTTATTAAAATCAAGCAACAAAAAATCGAGAAATTGCAGGAATATAAAAAGTCCTTGATTTACGAGTATGTTACGGGCAAAAAGGAAGTGGCATAATGGATACATCCGAAAAACGGTTTGAACAGGATATAGAAAGTTTTCTTATAAGCGCAGACGGCGGTTATGAGCAGTTTTCCTATCTCAACCTCGACGGGCATAGAATACATAAATACGTTTACGATAAAGAAAAAGCGCTCTATCCCGAGGTGCTTTTCAACTTTATTATGCAAACGCAGCCTAAACAATGGGCGCGTTATGAAAGATATTACGGAGATGACGCTCAAGAGAAATTTTATCTTCGTTTAGAGAGCAGTATTAACGAACACGGGCTTATCTACGTTTTGAAACACGGCGTGGACGATATGGGCGTCAATATCAAAGTTTGCTATTTCAAGCCCGAATCGGAATTGAACGAAAATCAAAATGTGCTTTATAAAAGCAATGTTTTAGGCGTTACCCGTCAGTTTGCATATTCCAAACAAAATGCTAACACGATCGATATGGTTTTATCGCTCAACGGTATTCCCGTCGTTGCGTTGGAGCTCAAAAATCAATACAAAGGTCAAAACGTACAGTGCGCTGTCGAACAATTCAAAAACGACAGAGATCCGAAAGAATTTTGTTTTAGATTCAATCATCGTTTTTTGGTTTATTTTGCGGTTGACCTTTACGAAGCATATATGACGACTTGGTTAAAGGGCGGCGACACATATTTTATGCCGTTCAATCAAGGTTCCAACGGCGCGGGCAATACGGGCGGCAAAGGCAATCCTGCCAATCCGAACGGATACGCCACTTCCTACCTTTGGGAAGAAGTTTTGCAACGCGACAGCCTGCTTGATCTCATTCACCGCTTTATAACTTACGTTAAAGAAAAAGAAGAAGTAGAAAGAAACGGCGCAACGCGTATCGTCGAAAAAGAAAAATTGATTTTCCCTCGCTATCATCAATACGACGTCGTTAAAAAAGTAATTGCCGATGTAAAGCAAAGCGGTGTGGGTAAAAGTTACCTTATCGAACATTCCGCGGGAAGCGGAAAATCCAACTCTATCGCTTGGATAGCGTATAGGCTTGCGTCTTTACATAATGATGACAATGATTCGATTTTCGATACCGTAATCGTTGTAACAAACCGTGTCGTTTTGGACAGTCAGTTGCAAGACACGATCAACAGCTTCGACCATACACCCGGCTTGGTAGAGGCTATCGACGATAAAAAGCGTTCGCGCGGTTTGGTGGACGCGATCAACGACAAAAAGCGTATTATCATTTGCACCGTGCAAAAGTTTTTGTTTGCTTATAAAGATTTCGACAGTCTTGTCGGCAGAAAGTTTGCCATTATTATCGATGAGGCGCATCAAGGGCAATCGGGCGAAAGCGCCAAAACTTTGCGTAAGTCTTTGCTCGATTTGGATAAAGCGATTAAAGCGTATGCCGAAGAAGAAGGCATAGACGAATCCGAAGTCGATTTATCGTCGGATATCGTTTGCTCTATTCTTGCGCAAGGGCAACACGCGAATCAGTCGTTTTTCGCGTTTACCGCAACGCCGAAAAATAAAACGATTGAGCTTTTCGGGACTTACGATCCGCAAATCAAAAAGAAGCGTCCGTTCCATATCTATTCCATGCGTCAAGCCATTGAAGAAAAATTTATATTGGACGTGTTGCAAAGTTATACCACGATAAAGGAAGCGTTTAAGCTTGTAAAAATTTCCGCCGACAATCCCGAACTTATCGAAGGACCTGCAATTCGGACTTTAATTAAGTATTACAAAGAACATGGCTATACTATTGCCGACAAAACGGAAATGATTATGTCCAACTTTTTGGAGAGTGGGCGTTTCAAAATAGGCGGTAAGGGCAAGGCTATGGTTATTGCGAACAGCCGAGCCAATGCCGTAAGATATTACTTTGCTATTAAGAGATATTTGAAAGAGCACCCTAACGAAAGTAAAGGTTGCGGCGTGATGGTCGCGTTTTCGGGAACGGTAAAAATCGACGATACGGAATATACGGAAGCGGGATTGAACGTTGACGAAAACGGACAAGCCATTACGTCGGATAAAAAATTCCGTAAAGCATTCCGTAGCGATAGATCCAATATTCTCGTTGTTGCCAATAAATATCAAACGGGGTTTGACGAGCCGCTACTACATTCGATGTATGTAGATAAAAAGTTAAAAGACGTCAACGCTGTGCAAACGCTTTCGCGCCTGAACAGAACGTGCAAGGATAAAACGGACACTTTCGTTTTGGATTTCGAGAATACCGACGAACAAATAAAGGAAAGCTTTCAGCCGTATTACGAGGCAACTTTATTGGACGGCAGAACGGATTATAACAAGCTTTACGATTTACGAACGAAAATTCGCCCGTATATGCTGTACAATTTCGACGACGTGGAAACTTACTATAACTTTATGGCAAAGCACAAAGCGTCCAAGCAAAATTCCGTGGATTTAGGCAGGCTCAGCAGCATTATTAAACCGATTGTCGATCGGTATTCGGATATTTCCACCGAAGAAGAACGGTTTAATTGTCGGCTCGATATAAGAAAATTCGTCAAATGCTATGCTTATATTACGCAGCTTGTTCGGCTGCACGACGAAGAACTGTTTAAGGAATATGTTTTTTTGTCAAACCTTTTACCGCTTCTTCCCGTTGACGTTCATTACCAACCGGATATTTTGGATAAAATAAAATTGGAATACACTTCTTTGAAAGAGTCTTTCGCTGGTGCAATTCTTCTTGATAAAAAAGATACGGATTTGGTTCCTTCTTCCGATAAAAGTAAAGCCAAAACGCCGAAGAGAGACACATTGCAAAACATTATCGACAAAGTAAACGAGCGTTTTGACGGCGATTTCAGCGAGGGCGATCGAGTGATTATCGAAAGCATTTATCAAATGTTTATGTCCGATAAAGAAGTGAAAAAATTCAAGCGTTATGCCCGCGATACGACGCCCGAAATGTTTGTTTCTTCGCTATTCCCCGATAAGTTCAAAGAGATCGCTACGCAATGTTATCTCGAAAACGCCGATTCCTATAAAAAGCTGTTCAGCGATACCGAGTTTTATCAAAAAGTAATGGAAGCTATGGCTCGAGAGCTTTATAAGAGTTTGAGAAAAGATTAAACGAGGAAACGCAATGTTAAAAACTTCTATCGGATTTTTCGAAGAAATACCTGTGCGAGCCGTTTGGGATGATTAAACTTCCAAATATCGCGCTTATCCCGAATAAAAAATCCGTAGTCTTTGAGAAATGGCTCAAAGGCATGGGTACGTCGATCTATGAAAAAAGCAAGCAAAAGGCGTATGAACTTTTTGAGTCGGGAATTATAAACGAAATCGAAGTCGGCACGGTAAAAGGTCTTAAACAGATAGGTTAAGATTTTCCATAATGTTATCTACCAAAGTGTAGTCTTGTTGCGCTTCTTCTTTAAGCTTTATCCACGGCTCGTCACTCGGTGTTAAATCTTCTATGCTTACACTGCTGTAATATCGCTTGTCTTTCTGTTTATGAGCTTCATCATCTTTTTGACGCAAGCTATTCGTATTGTTATTTTCTTGCCTTTCTTCGTATAACCTATAACGTCGGTTAAATGCTTCCCGTAATGCCCGGTCGAATCCATAAAGTTCGAATTGGGCGTTTTCTTTTGTGTAGCACGCTGTACAATGGTGTTTTTCTATTTATACAGTGTTTAAACTATCGCAACGCAAATCTTTCTCGACTCAAACAACAAAACGGCTCGCAACGGCTATGGAATAGATTTCTTACAAAATCCCGATTATAAGATTATCGGTGATAAAATGTCGACAATCGGCAAAAGACGCACATTGACAAATCGGTGGTTTTGATGTAGAATAATAAATGGAAATCATAGTCGGTAAAAAAGGCGTATTTTCCGGTTGCAATAGGTAAGTTTAGGGATAGAGCAATGTTACAGGGAGTGCTTGAGTATTTAAAATCCATGTACACCGACACCGTTGTGTTTAGAACGGCGGTGCTGTCTTTTGCTTGCGCTATGGTGCTCACTCCGCCGCAGAAGAAAAAGCCGTGGCTTTTTTTCGTTGAGGTGCTGTCGCTTACGGCGGTATTCAACATCGTCGCGCTTATATATGAGGGAATAGGCACGGCTCTCTCTGCGACATTCGCGGTCAGATTGATGTGCGAACATATACGCGACATAATTATTTATGTTTTGTATGCGCTGTTTATTTGTAGATATCCGCTTAAGAACAAGCTCATAATGACGAGTACGATACTTGCCGCCTCGGTGGAAATGGTGAATTTCAGCTATATAACGGGCAGACTTATAGATGCGACCGTCAGCGGTCTAACCATTCCCATGCTCGTTCTCGTATATGCGTTTATAGCCGTGCTTGCAGTGTTCGAGTCTCGCTTTTCCATGGCGAAGTTCGACGATTTCCCTACGGGCGGACTTGTACTGATTCTCATAATCAATACAATCGGCGTGGCGGCGACTTTTGTGACAATGCTTCTCGACACTGCGCTCGGTCTCGCGTCTGTCTATAGCTCTATGGTATATATGCTTCTCTATATTTTGACGGTCGTCAGCTATTTCTCGTTTTATATAATATATCTCGAACGAGATAGGCGCATACGACTCGAGGCGAAGAATCGCATGGCAGAAGCGACGAGCGAACAGTTTCGACTCACAGTCCGCAACATGGAGGACTTAAGAAAGATTCGTCACGACATGAAGAACAACTACAGCTATATGCGCGCGCTTCTCGAAAAAAAAGAGTATGCAAAGCTCGACGACATTCTTTCCTCGTTTTCGAGCAAGAAGCTTAAGCCCGAATTCTACATCGATTGCGGAAATGACGACATGAGCGCTATTCTTACCATGGAAGCAGCGAAAGCGTACGACGAGGGCATACATCTCGATTGCGAGATAGTTTGTCCCAAGATATTGCCGTTCGATAACGTAGATTTATGTTCGATAATAGCAAATCTTATCGACAACGCGATAGACTCGAACATAAAGGGAAACATTAAGGAAATAGGCGTCAAGATAGTGCCGCGCAATTCCTATCTTTATATATGCGTCAAGAACAAGTTGCCCGAGGGCGCTGATACCGAAAGACTGCGTGCCTTAAAGACCACGAAAACCGACGACGCCGAGCACGGAATAGGGACGAAAATAGTGCAGGAGCTTGCCGAGAAATACGGCGGCTGTGCGGTGTTCGACATCCAAAACGACGAATTTATAGTGGAAGTACTGCTCGATACCGATTTTCGGGGGGGGGAACGCGTGTGAAAATATTTAAAGCGGCAGTATGCGACGACGACAGAGTAATTCTCGATATGACGGCGAGCACGCTTGTTAGCTGTTTTAAAAGTAACGACGCCGAAATACTCATAGATAAATACGAGACTTGTGAGGAGCTTATAGCCGCCTATAAAGCAAAGAGCTATGACGTTCTGTTTCTCGATATAGAGATGTCCGGTAAAATGAACGGCATTGCGGCAGGCAAAAAGCTTAGAAGTCTCGACGACAAAGCGACTATAATCTATATTTCTGGCAGAGAGGACAAGGTGTTCGACACTTTCGAGGGTCGTCCGTTTGCCTTTGTGCGCAAGGACAAGTTCCTCGGTGATCTGTCGAGAGTGATAAAGCGGTTTCTCGATTCGGCGACCGAAAGCGTCGGGGTCGGCTCGCTCGAGCTTAAGACGAGCGACGGACTGGTTCGCGTCAAAATCGATAACGTGACGTATATAGAGTGTATTCGCGACTATCAATACTTCCACATATCGGACGGAGAAACCCAAAAGGTGAAGCTCCGTATGAACATTATGGAGGAAAAACTTGCGGACTTCGGCTTTATAAGGGTGCACCAGGGTTATCTTGTGAATTACAGATACATAATGAAAATAAAAAACGAGGCGGTTGAACTGTCTAACGGAGTCGAAGTACCGATAAGTCGCCGAAAAAAGCAAGAAGTATTGTTTGCTTATATGCGCCTTTCGCGCGCGAGCGAAAGCATAATGCTTGCGCCGAAAAACGCACAGGAAAGCGACGAATAGTAGAATATGCAAACATTTCTTTCCCGATCCGAAAAAAGGTCGGGATTTTTATGTACGTTTACATTTTTTCTTTATATACCGCAAAACCGAATATCTATGTTTTGCTACCGAAAATCTTGTGAGTGCCAACCGAAGTTCTTCTCAAAACCGCCGAAAATATATCGGGCATTGACTTTGGTATATTTTGAATTTAAAATGTCGAATGAAGCGGGCAGGTTTTCTTCGAGCGGACGGCTACTGCCCGAAGAAATCAAACCGCAAATAAAAATTTCCAGGAGGAAGATACATGGAAAAAACGAAGAAGCGCAAAAGCTCTCGCGTGATTGCCGCGCTCGCAATGTGCGCGGCGCTCGGCGGAACCGCTCTTTGCGGCAGCTACGGTGCGATAACGGCAAATGCCGAATCGGCCGACGTTGCGGCGACAAAGTCCGTAAAGAAGTATCACACTGCTTACGAGACTTACCAAGACGAGCAGGACGCTGCGGCGGAGCTCAACGAGGAGATAATGGCGGAGAGCATGGTGCTCATGAAGAACAGGCACAACGCGCTGCCGTTCAACGCGAGCACGAAGCGCGTCAGCCTGTTCGGCATAGGCGGCGCCAATCCGAGTCACGGCGCACAGGGCTCGGGTTCCAACACGCACTCGCCCAACCAAACTCCGATAACGATTATCGACAGTTTGGAGAACGCAGGTATCAAAGTTAACCCGGCAGTGGTTGCGCACTATAAGGAGTTAAGCAAAGCGGCAGGTAGCGGTACAAGCGCGGGCTATGCAACGAGCACCGCAGGCGGTTTGAACGACGAGGATCCCGATACGGCGCTCAAGGATCTCGAATCGTCCTATCCTCTCTATGGCGACGCGGCAATCATAGTCGTTTCGCGCGAGGGCGGCGAGGGCGAAGAGAGAGAGTTCTCGAGAACCGAGTACTACAACCATGCTTCGCCAAGCGACGACTCTTCGGGCGGCGCACCCGGCGGAGCCCCGGGAGGAGCCCCGGGCGGCGCGCCCGCAGCGCAGTCGGACGACCCCGCGCCTGCGGAGACCAAGCACGCGCTCATGCTCAACCCCGAGGAGCGCGCGCTCGTCGAGTATGTAATCGCGCAGAAAGAAGCGGGCGTATTCGGTAAGGTGCTCGTTCTCATCAACACGACGAACGCAATGGAAGTGGGCGAGCTTGAGGACAACGATGACGTCGACGCGGTAATGTGGATAGGCACGGGCGGAACCACGGGCTTCGGCGCGGTAGGCAAGGCGCTCGTCGGCGAAGTCAACCCTTCGGGTCACACCGTCGACGTTTGGGCGGCTGACTTTACGGAGGATCCCGTCTACTACAACTACGGCGATCAGAGCGGCGCTATAGCAAAGCTCGGCGACGCAGCAATGACGGGCACGAAAAAAGCCGTTGCGGGCGATGCTTCCAAGGCTCGCGACAAGAACGGCAACATAGTCAAAATGGGCACGACCGACATCCAGACAGTAGCTTACGAAGAGGGAATCTACATGGGCTACCGCTGGTACGAGACGCAAGCCGAGCTCGGAAACTACTTTAATACCGACGATGTAAACAAGCCCAACAACGACGACGCAACTTACGACGTAGACGACGCTTACTACAACAGAGCAAACGGCGTCGTCTATCCGTTCGGCTTCGGTTTGTCCTACACAGACTTTACCTGGACGAATTTCTCGGGCAAGATCAATTCGGATCGCACGATTACCGTCAAGGTAGACGTTACCAATACGGGCAAAGTTGCAGGTAAGGACGTAGTTCAGGTCTACTATAAGGACCCGTATCACGATGGCAAAGTCGAAAAGGCTTCGGCAAACCTCATTCAGTTCGCAAAGACCGATCTTCTTCAGCCGGGAGAAAAGCAGACCGTCGAAATCACGTTCGAAATAAAGGAAATGGCTTCGTTCGACTGGGACAACAGAGAGGGCAACGGCAAGTTCTATCGCCTCGACGACGGCACATATGAAATCACACTTCGCACCGACTCGCATACGACTGTAGACGACTGCTTGTACCAGTATACGATAGCAGACGACTACGTCTATGACGGAAGCGACGAGGCGCACAACTTCAACGCAGGCTTCGGCAAGAACGCTACGGGTATCTTCTCGAGCGCGACGAAGTCCGACGAGCTGTTCGACACGGCGGGCGATACGAACGTCATAGAGTATATATCGCGCGCAAGCGGCACTCTTGCTCTTCCCACGGCAAATCTCAACAATACATACAGCGACGAGTGGGTGGAAAAACTTCACGCTTACGACGGCTATACGATAGAGAAAGCCAAGGAAATGCACGACAAGTACGATACCGCTTACGTTGCCGACGACGGCATTCCTTCTACATGGAATCAGGCAGCCGAAGGCACGAAGGAAAATACGGCTATTCAGCTCGGCGATATGACGGGAGTGGAATATGCCGATCCGTATATAGACGCAAACGGCAAAGTCGTAATAGGCACGGACGAGGGCTCAAAGAAGTGGGAAAACTTCCTCAACCAGCTCACTTTCGATGAGCTGTATAAGATAGTCTCCACCGACCACGGCAACTCCGCGGCAATGGACAGAATAGGCAAGCCCGCAACTTCCTGCAACGACGGACCTTCGAAGTTCCAGACGAGAACGTCGGGCGGCATAACGGGTACCTGGTGGTGCTCGGAGCCCAACATTGCTTCGACTTGGAACATCGAACTTGCATACCGTCAGGGGCTTATGATGGGCAACGAATCGCTGTGGATAGACGTCACGGGTCAGTGGGGCTTCGGTCTAAACACGCACCGCGGACCTTGGGGCTCGCGTGAGTTCGAGTACTACAGCGAGGACGGCGTGCTCGCGGGCTACATCGCGGCATATGTGACGAAGGGCTGCGTAGACATGGGCGTAGTCGTCTACAACAAGCACATCGCGCTCAACGATCAGGACTCCTACAGGAACACTGCAGACGGCTGCGCTACGTTCGTAAACGAGCAGGCATACCGCCAGATCTATCTGAAGCCTTACGAGATTGCCGTAAAGGTAGGCAACTGCAACGGCTTCATGATGTCGTTCATGCGTACGGGCGCCATTTCCGCCGACAACAACTACAACCTCATGACCAAGCTTTGCCGCGAGGAATGGGGCTTTAAGGGCGACATCTGCACCGACGCGGGCGGCGGCGATTCCGGCGACGCTTGTATGCTTGCCGGGAACGATTGGCCGCTTATGCAGTACGGCTCGAAGATAAGCGGAACGTGGGATAAGGACAAGAAGAATATCGTAGTCGGCGAAAGCAAAGCCGTAAGCTCGACGCAGTACTACTCGATGCGTACTTCGGCTCAGCGCTCGCTCTACGGCTGGGCAAACAGCAACGCAATGAACAACCACACCGATCTCACCGTGTTCAAGGGCAAGACCGATCTTACGGGTGCCAACGGCAGAGCTCTCGACAAGGTATCCGTAGCTGTGGATAAGGCGGCTCTCGGCGCAACTTATGTGAGCTACGAGCTTGCGGGCGGCGCGCTTCCCGCGGGCGTAACGCTCAAGGACGACGGCGCTCTTTCGGGCACTCCGACGGAATCGGGCGAGTTCGAGTTCAAGGCAAAAGTAATAGTCGACAGAGTCTATTCGGCGACCGCCGACTTCAAGATTACGGTAAGCAAGCTCTTCAAGGCATCGGCTCTTACGGGCACGGTGGGCGACGAGGACTTCGAGACCGTTATATCCTCCGACACCGTCAAGCTCAAGGCAGACGGCGGCGAATACGATTCCATAGTTTATGCTTGCACGAACCTTCCCGAGGGACTCTCCATCGAGAGCGACGGCACTATCTACGGTACGCCGGCAAAGGCAGGCAGCTACGAATTGGCTGTCCGCGTCACGGCAACCGTCAAGGGCACACTTCAGGAAAGTAACGGTCAAGTTTCCGAAAGCGGCGGCAAGACCGACACTTACAACGAGAAGTTCACGCTTGTTATAAGCGAAAAGGCGATAACGCCTCCTCCCGCGACTACTTATAAGGTAACATTCGACACGCGCGAGGGCTCGGCGGTAGCCGCTCAGGACGTAGCCGAGGGCGGTAAGATAACGGCACCCGCGGCACCGATGCGCGAGGGCTACACTTTCACGGGTTGGTACTACGACGAGGCTTGCACGCTTGCGGCTGACGTAAAGAACGCCGTGACCGAAAACATTACTCTTTATGCGGGCTGGACGCAAATTGCCGTCGAGGAAAGCGGCTGCGGATCGTCGCTCGCAGACGGCGCACTTGTAGGCGCACTCGCAATGCTGCTTTCCTTCGGTGCGTTCATAGCCGTGAAATCTCTGCGTAAAGAGAAATCGGCAAAGTAACATAGCTCCCTAAGCCATGCGCAAATTATGCGCATTACTCCAATTCGGCAGCGCCGACGGGTTCATAGCCGGACCCGTCGGGACGCTCGCCTTATTATTTCGATACAAAACTTTATCATATAATTTAGTAAACGACCGCACTAATATGTGCGCTTATATATTCGAAAACATATCTTAAGGAGAAAAAGAAATGAAAAAGAGCAAGTTTATTGCGGCTCTCATAGTCGCGCTCGCGCTGTGCTGCTTGTCGCTTTTCGCGGCTTGCGGCGGCACTCCGACGCCTACGCCGCCCGGCAACACCCATACGGTGACGTTTAATGCGAACTACGAGGGCGGAGCAAATACGACGGTGACCGTAGAGGACGGCAAGGCGGCAGAAAAACCCGCAGCGCCCACGCGCACGGGCTTCGACTTCGAAAATTGGTATAAGGACGCCGAGTGCACCGAGCTTTTCGACTTTACGGTCGAAATAACGGCGGACACGACCGTCTATGCCAATTGGCTCGAAAGCGGCGTAACGTACTACAAACTGACTCTTCACAAGAGCGAAACCGATACGAGCGTCATAAAAGTAAAGGAAAATTCCCGCGCGGCAAAACCCGCCGATCCCAAAGCGGACGGCAAGTACTTTGCGGGTTGGTATACGGACGAGGGGTGCACGTCGGAATTCAAGTTCTCGACGCGCATAAACGCCGACACCGACATCTATGCGAAGTGGTTCGGGCTCTACACTTTCGAGGCGGAAGACCTCATTCTCGACGACTTTTCGGGACCCGGTTACAGCGGCGGCACATACGGCACGAGCGCCATAATAACCGACACGAAGAACGCGGCTGCAAGCAACGGTTACTATCTGTCTTACCTATATGCACGCTACGACAGCCCCACCTGGAATACGACGCTCGAGTTCCACATAACCGCTTCCGAAGCCGTGCAGGGCGCCGCGCTCATTTTGCGCCTGTCGGCGGAGTACGCGGACATCGAGCTTGACGGCGATATGTACGAAGTGCTCGTAAACGGCGGCAAGCTCGGCTACGAGGGCATAAAGTTCGAGGGAGCGCAAGCGGCGACGAGCAACGAAAAAGTGCTTCCCTTCGAAGATTTCGTCATAAGCGCCGCCGTAAATCTCAAGGCGGGCGACAACGTCATAACCCTTCGCACGGCAAACAGCATAAAGCAGGGCACGGGCGGCACTATGAACAGCACGGCTCCGCTCGTCGACTGCGTCAAAATAGCGACCGAAAAGACCGCTCTCACCTGGACGGAAGGCTATAAGGCGAACGGCAACTACTAAGCCCGCCGCAAGGAGAGGATCATGGAAAAAATAAAAGCGATTTTCAAAAATCTCCATTCGCGGATATGGTTCATAGTGACGGTGTCGCTCGTAGCAGTGCTGCTTGTCGCAAACATCGTCGCGTCCACCTATCTGTATACGCTCGTATGCACGGTGCTGTCTTCGCGCAAGCGTCCGGTGTTTGCCGAGGGCTCGCAGGCAGTCTACGTCGCAAAGACCGAGAGTAAAGCCGAGGCGCTCGAAAAAGGCAACGCCCTTGCCGTCGACATCTGCAAGGAGGGCATGACCCTTCTCAAGAACGACGGCGGTGCGCTTCCGCTTGCAGAGGGCGCGAAAGTTTCGGTGTTCGGCAAGAACTCCGTAAACCTCGTCTACGGCGCATCGGGTAGCGGCGGCGTCGACTATTCGAAGGCAAAGACACTGTTCGACAGCCTAACTGCCGCCGGCATAAGCTACAATCCCGACCTCAAGGCTTTCTACGAGAACAACTCGCTCTCGGGCGGCGAGCGTAG
The DNA here is from genome assembly GCA_910585955.1 of uncultured Christensenella sp. GTDB lineage: Bacteria > Bacillota > Clostridia > Christensenellales > Pumilibacteraceae > MGBC157735. Next base: position 58,282 of record CAJUGC010000011.1, on the reverse strand, counting down.
CGCCAATCCGTCGCTCGACGCGGGCGGCAGTGAGACGCTTAAGACGGGCGAAACGCCGTGGGCAAACTACTCGGATGCCTTGAAAGCGAGCTTTAAGGACTACAAAAATGCGGCAATTGTCGTGCTCTCGCGCATCGGCGGCGAGGACTTCGATTTGCCGAGAACGTCCGAAGAAGAGGGCAAACACTATCTCGAGCTCGACGCCAACGAAATCCGTCTCATAGAGGAAGTAACCAAAGCCGGCTTCGAAAAGACAGTCGTGCTCGTAAACAGCGCGGCAACCATGGAACTCGGCTTCGTAAAGGACGACGCTTACGGCAAGATAGACGCCTGTCTGTGGATCGGCGCGCCGGGCATGAACGGAGCCATGGCGATAGGCGAGATCCTATCGGGCAAAGTAAACCCCTCGGGTCACACCGCCGACACATATGCGGCGGACTTCACCGCCGACCCCACCTGGCACAACTTCGGCAACAACCGCAAGCAGGGCGGCGACGCGTACACGGTTGACGGCAAAGCCAAAAACTACTTCTTTGTCGACTACGAAGAGGGCATTTACGTCGGCTATCGCTACTACGAGACGCGCGGCTATACGGACGGCGAAAAGTGGTATGACGAGCACGTCGTCTATCCTTTGGGGCACGGCTTGTCCTATACGACGTTCGAGTGGACGGTCGACGACTCCGCGCTCAAAAATAAAACCGTAACGGCAGACGCAAGCTATACCGTCAAAGTCACGGTAAAGAACACGGGCGCGCGTGCGGGACGGGACGTAGTTCAGCTCTACGCGAGTGCGCCCTACACCGCAGGCGGCATAGAAAAGGCGCACAAGGTGCTCTGCGGCTTTGCCAAAACCGAGCTTATAGAGCCGGGTCGCTCGGGGGAAGTCGAACTGACTTTCACGCCGTACGACATAGCGTCCTACGACTACACCGACGCGAATAAGAATACTTTCAAGGGCTACGAGCTCGACGGCGGAAACTATACGCTGTATGTGGCAAACGACGCGCACGACTCGAGCCGCGCCATACCGTTCAAAGTGGCGGACGGCGGCATAAAGTACGGCAGCGACCCCACTACGGGGACAAAAGTAGAAAACCTCTTCGACGACGCCGACGACGAACTCTCGACCGTGCTCTCGAGAAGCGCATGGGACGAGACCATGCCGACGACTCCCTCCGACGACGAGCGCGCGCGCGACAACGAGTTCATAAATAAGCTCAATGACAAGACGAGCAACAACCCCGACAAGAACCCTGCAATGCCTAAGACGGGCGTCGAGTACACGAAAGTCGACGAAGAGACGGGAGAGAAAATCGCTTCCCCCGTGCTCTTGAAAGACCTGGTCGGCGTACCCTACGACGACACTGAGAAGTGGGACGCATTCCTCGATCAGCTTACGGTCTCCGAAATGACCGACCTTTTCAACGAGGGCGCGTTTAAGACGGCAGGCGTACTCAGACTCGGCATCCCCGAGACGATAGAGAGCGACGGACCGGTGGGCTTTTGCAACTTCATGGACAAAGGCACAATCTACGACACTTGCGCGTACTTTTCCGAAGTCATTCTCTCGAGCACCTGGGACATAAAGCGCGCCGAGGACTTCGGCAAGAGCATAGCCGAGGAAGGCTATTGGGGCGACCAAAGAGGGTCGGGGCTTCCGTACTCGGGGCTTTACGCACCGGGCGCCAATATCCACCGCTCGCCGTTCGGCGGCAGAAACATCGAGTACTTCTCGGAGGACGGCTACCTTTCTGGCATCATGGCGGCTCACGAAATCCTCGGCGCGCAGTCGGGCGGCGTCACTATGTACATGAAGCACTTCGCGCTCAACGAGCAGGAGACGCACAGAAACGCCAACGGCGTCTGTACATGGGCGACCGAGCAGTCCATGCGCGAGGTGTACTTCAAGCCGTTCGAGCTCGCCGTAAAAGTCGGCAAGGCGCGCGGCATGATGAGTTCTTTCAACCGTATAGGCACCGTCTGGACGGGCGGCGACTACCGCCTCATAACTAAGGTGCTTCGCAACGAATGGGGCTTCGAGGGGTGCGTCATAAGCGACTTCATCACGAATGCATACATGAACCCCAAGCAGATGTGCTATGCGGGCGGTGACTTAAATCTCACTACTACCAAGTATTGGACGAATGTCGATTCATCGAGCGCGAGCGACGTGACTGCGCTTCGCAAGGCGGCAAAGAATATTCTCTACAGCATTGCAAACTCAAATGCCATGAACGGCGAGATAATCGGCTATAAGCTCCCGATTTGGCAGGTGATTATGTTTGTAGTAGACGCGGTAATGGCTGCAGGGCTTGCGGTTTGGGGCGTATTCGCCGTGCGCGGCGCGCTTAAAGCGGCTTCGGAACCCACTGTCAGCATAGAACCGTCCGATGACACTTCGGAGGAAAAACAAGAGTAATTCGTTTTGAGTTTAGAGAGCGCGGCGCGTAGAGTCGCGAAAACAGTAGAATGAAGAAAGTAAAGAAAACCGTGCTTATCGCCGTTTGTATTATCGCATACCTCATGATTATTCCCACAGTAGTTTTTTGTGCGGATATGTCGGCGTCTGCGCGGTTTTCTTCTACTTATTACGGAGTTCTTGCGCCCATGTACGAAAAACTCGCTTCGAGTGATAAAAAAGTCGTCGTCATAGGCAACTCCGCCGTCGCTTTCGGCGTGAATTCGGCGCTTTTGCAATCGGAACTAGAAGCGTCGGGGCTGGATTTTACGGTCTGTAATTTCGGTCTTTACGGCGCGATAGGTACGAAAGCCATGCTGGATCTTGCTATCGGAGAAATTTCGGACGGCGATATAATCATATTTACGCCCGAAATAAACCCGCAGTCTCTTAGCCTCTATTTTTCGGGCAGCGAGTTCCTTCGCGCGGCGGATTCGAAGCGCAGTATGCTTTTTAAAACGGCAAAGGAAAACCGCGGCGCAATCGTCGGAAACTATGTGTCTTTCGTAGCCGAAAAGCTCAAGCTCGACGATACGGGGGACAAAGGCGGAGTCTACAGCGCGTCGTCCTTCGACGAAAACTGCGACATGACAAGGGCGGAGCGCAAAAGTAATATTATGCCGAACGGATACGATTCGAACAATCCAATAGAGGTCGAAAACGCGTTCGGCGACGAAAAGTTTGTTGAGTATGTGAACGAGTGGAGCGAAAAGGTAAATAAAAAAGGCGCGACGGTCTACTATTCGTTTGCGCCGATGAACGAGCTTTCGGTGGACTGCGGCTCGCTCGACTCTCTGTACGAGGACGCCGCCGAAAAGTTCGAGTTCAGGGTCATAAGCGATCCGAAAACCTGTGCTTACGAATGCGAATGGTTTTATGATTCCAACGTGCACTTGAACGCGAGCGGAATGACGATGAACACGCTGCGGCTCTCGAATGAAATCAAAAACGAGCTAGGCATAACTTCGGCAAACATTACGCCCGTGCCGGAAAAGCCGCCGCTTAAAATGCCCGATGAGCCTATCGAAGGCGACAATTCGCAGGCGGACGCATTCGTTTTCGAGGAGAACGCTTCAGGAGTCAAAATCGTCGGGCTTACTCAAAAAGGCAAAGAAGCGCAAAGTCTCGTTTTGCCGTCATCGTACAACGGGCAGAGAGTGACGTCGCTTGAAAAAGACGTCTTTTCGGGCAATATTCGGGTTCGGGAGATAACCGTGCAGGAAAATATCGCGGTTTTGTCGGACGGAAGTTTTGCAGGCTGCACGTCTCTCGAAAGGCTGGTGTTAAGGCACGCCGATCCCGAAGATATAAGGGTGGGTTATAGGTTGCTGGATGGGGCGGAGAACGTCAAGATTTACGTTCCCGAAGCCTCGCTCATGGCATATTCGACCGATTATTATTGGGGGTACTATGTCGCGCATTTTAAAACATATTAAAATATTCGTCGCGGTTTTTATCATGCTTGCTGGAGTTTTTATATGCGCCTGTTCTTCGCCGTCCCTTGGTGTGGATGGCAGAATCTCCGTAACTGTCGAGGACAGCCCTTATTATACAGCCGAAAACTCGAGCTTTCGCGTCGAAAGCGGCGAAAGCGTAAGCATAGCTCTCACTTTTGAGGACGATTGCGCATTCGGCGGCTGTTCCTATGACGGTTACGATTTACGGCAAGAGGGTGAAAGCACGGTTCTGACGCTGAGGAACGTCATCCGTCCCACAAGGGTCAAGATAGAGGTGCTGTTTTCTGCCGCTACGATATGTTACGACGGCAACGGCGCACTGTTCGAAAACGAAAAAAGCGCTTTGCTTGTCGGGTATGATTTGTCCCGTCATTTGAGAGCAAATACGGAGACGATTATACTTTTGCGCGACGGATACTTACATGTCGGGTGGAATACGAAGCCCGACGGAAGCGGAGAGCACATAGGGCTGGGGTCGCGTATAACCGTAACTTCGGGCACGGCGGTGACGCTCTATGCCTCATGGAAAAAGCAAAACGATGCGTCGGATTTTATATACCGCGTAAGCAGCGATACCGCGGTACTCGAAAAGTACACGGGTAGCGCGGAGGCGGACGAAATAGTTATTCCGCGCGAAATCGACGGATTGAAAGTTACGGGCATTGCCAAAGGCTTTGCTCAAAGATTGAAAGCGAAGGTTTTGGCGTTGCCCGACACTATCGTCGAGGTGGAAAACGGCGCTTTCAGAGATTGCGACATCGAAGAAATAATCTTTTGGGACGGGGTGGAGCGAATAAGCGACAGCGCGTTTTTGGGCGGCAAGTTCAAGACCTGGCGCTTAAACGCAAAGCTTAAGCCGCGCTACCTCGCTTCAAGCGAGCATGTACAGTTTGCAGAAAACATCGACAAGCTCATTCTGCTCGAGGACAAAAGAAAGCTTGTGTTTTTCGGCGGATGCAGTATGTCATACGGCCTCTCGTCGGAGCTTATAGACGAGCAGTTCGGTTCTAGGTTCACGGTGCTGAATCTCGGTGTAATAGGCGGAGTCGACGCGGGCTTTCAATTCGATTGTATTTCGAACTATCTTTCGGACGGCGATATACTGGTTCATGCGCCGGAGGTCGGAAGTGTATTCCAATTCATGGGGGTAAGATTCGCCGATCCACGAATATTCATGATGGCGGAAGGAAATTTCGATTTGCTCGCGCTTGCCGATATGAGCTGTCTTCCGAACGCCTTTGCGACGCTTGCCGAGTTCAATGCAGGCAGGCGCAATTTACCCGCAGGTGAGTATTCCGATTGCACCGAAGTGTACAACATTTATGGCGATATAATAAAGCCGCGGCCGTTCACGGGAGAGAAGTACGGCGACGGCTCGGACAGCTATGGCTATAGCCCGGAGTGCGCTGACTCGCTGGGGAATCTGTGCGACGAATACGACGCAATGAGAGAAAAGGGCGTAGAGGTGTATTTTTCGTATTCGCCCGTGAATCTCGACGGTATTTCGGAGCGCAAACGACAAGAACTTGTTTGGATGGATTTTGAACAGAAGTGCGATAAAGCGCTTTCGGAGCGCGGATATACCGTCATATCATCGGCGCGCGACTATCTGTATTCGGGCGAATATTTTTACGACAGAGACTATCATCTTAACGACAAAGGCGCAATTATAAGGACTAATCAGCTTATAGACGACCTAAAGAAGGTAATAGCAACATGAAAAAAACTACGTTTTACGAGCAGTTTCAAACGGCGGCGGAACAAATACCCGATAAGATTTTTCTTTTCGACGAAAAGAACCGTTTTACCTTTGCGGAAGCCAAAGCCGCAGTCGGAGGGATAGCTTCGGTTTTTGAAACTGCGGGAGTGAAAAGAGGCGACTTTGTCGTGCTTCGCGCAATGCGTGCGGTCAATACGGCAATCGTTTTCTTCGCGCTGGAAGCGCTCGGTGCGATAACTGTTTTGACCGATCCGAATCTTCCCGTCGAAGAAGTGAAGACAAATTTGCCCGACTGTCTCAAAACGGATTTTGCCGTTACGAGCGAATACGGCGGCAAATGGACGCTCTTCGACGGCGCCATGACGGGCATATGCGACATTGACGTTTCAAAGTGTAAAAACGCCTATTATGTCGAGCGCTCTTTGCCGGGCGATATGGCGGTAATAATTTTCACGACGGGGTCTACGGGCGACGCCAAAGCCGTTTGCCTTACGCAATTCGGCTGTATAAACACGTCCGAGGACACGGCGAATCTCGGTATGTATTCGGCGGACGACGTCGCCATAGAGCTGTTGCCGCTTCATCATGTGTTCGGACTCTCGCTCGTCATAACCGCGCTCGTAAACCGTCACGCCGTGTTCATACCTTCGCGCACCGAAACCGACTACATAGCGGAGTGCATTTCCCGCTACGGCGTGACGCGCATGAACGGCGTGCCGACGCTGTATCTTTCGCTTGCGGAAAGAGCCTCTCGCTTCGATTTGAGTTCGCTTCGCGCGGGGCTCATCGGGGGCGGCGTGAGCACGCGCGAACAGTTCGAAAAAATCGAGAAAACTCTCGATATGACGCTCATTCCCGTCTACGGCATGAGCGAGTGCATGGGCATAAGCTGCGGGGACTATCGCGACGGCGCGGATAAAAGAAGTGCTTGCGTGGGGAAGTTCTATCCGCGAAACGAAGGCGTCGTTACCGACGAAAACGGGAACGAGCTTTCTATCGGCATCGAGGGCGAAATAAGGGTGCAGAGTCCTTCGGTTATGCTCGGCTATTTCGGAGCGGATAGGGAAAAACAGCCGTTTGACGAAAACGGCAGGCTTATGACAGGCGATCTCGGCTATGTGGACGACGATGGTTATCTGCATATAACGGGCAGAAAAAAAGACATTATTATTCGCGGAGGCGAAAATATTTCGTGCGCGAGAATCGAAAGAGCGGTCATGTCGCTGTCCGGCGTAAAAGCGGCGGTCGCCGTCGGAATAAGCGACGTAAAGTACGGCGAAGTGCCGTGCGTCATGGTGGTGCTGGGCGACGGGCTCGAAAAGACAAACCGCGCCGAATTTGAAAACGAGCTTAAAAAAATCCTTACGAAAAAGGAATATCCGAAAATAACGGCTATGGTAAAAGAGCTTCCTCTCGCGTCGAGCGGAAAGCCCGATAAGATGAAGATAAAACAGATTTTGACGGAATGGAAAGCGTAATCTTGACAACGCCCGTTCTGCTTCTGCTGTATGCGGCGGCGCTCGCGCTTATCGTATTCGACAGAGTAAAGAAAGCTTCGGGCTACATATTCACGGCGCTGTCGGCAGCGGTATTTTGCGCGGCGTCCGCTTACGCGCTGCTGTCGGGCGCGCGACTCGAAGAGATCGGTACTGCCACGCTCGTGTTTCTCGTCGTCTACCTGTCCGCGTTTTACAGGCAAGGAGACGAAAAGAAATGAATTTCAATTCCCTCGGCTTTTTACTGTTCCTTGCGGTCGTGCTTGTGCTGTATTTCGTGCTTCCGCACAAAGTCCGCTGGATAATGCTGCTTGCCGCATCGTACTACTTTTATATGAGCTGGAACGCGTGGCTCGTCTTTCTCATTGCGGGAACGACCGTCGTCTCCTACGGCTTCGCGCTTGCCATGGAAAAGACGAAGAGAAAGCGGTTGAAAAAACTTTTTCTCGCGTTGACGATAATCATATGTCTCGGCGTTCTCGTCTTTTTTAAGTACTTCGACTTTCTGTGCGCGAGCGTCGTCGACTTTCTCAATATGCTTTCTTTGGGGCTCGACGGTTTCGCGCTCGGACTTCTCTTACCCGTGGGCATTTCTTTCTATACGTTCCAGACGCTGTCGTACGTCATAGACGTGTACAGGGGAACGGTAAAGGCGGAAATACACTTTGGCTATTATGCTCTTTTCGTGTCGTTCTTCCCGCAGCTCGTCGCGGGACCCATAGAGCGCCCCGGCGATCTCATTCCGCAGCTCAAGAAAAAGCATGACTTTAGTTCGGAGGATATGACGGCAGGGTTTAAAATGGCGCTTTGCGGCTTTTTTCGAAAGTGCGTTGTCGCCGATATGTGCGGTATTTATGTAGACAGGGTGTTTGCTTCGTTACAGACGGCGAGTTCTGCGTCGATTTACCTCGGTGCCGTACTGTTCTGCGTGCAGATGTACTGCGACTTTGCGGGGTATTCCGAAATAGCGCTCGGCGTTGCGCGCATGATGGGAATAAAGCTGACGGAGAATTTCGACAGACCCTATCTCGCAAAAAGCTATACCGAGTTTTTCCGTCGCTGGCACATAACTCTGAACAAATGGTTTACCGACTATTTGTATATCCCTCTCGGAGGAAACAGGAAGGGCAAGGCTCGCAAGATTTTCAATACGATAATCGTTTTTGCCTTATGCGGACTTTGGCACGGTGCGAATTGGACATATGTGTTGTGGGGCTTGTATGCGGCGTTCTTTGTGTGCATGGAAAGCCTTTTGAGCGCTCCGCTGAAAAAGCTTGACGCAAGATTTAAAGATAACGCTCTCGTAACTCTTCTCAGGCGCGCGTTTATGTTCTGTATAGTCTTTGTGCCTGCGGCAATCATTTTCCGTTCTCCAGATACAGCGTCTCTCGGTACGGCATTTGCACGCCTTGTTACGGCTTTCGGTTCCTTGACTGACGCTTTTAAGTTCATGGAACTTGACGGTCTCGGGTTTATACAAATAGCGGCAAGTATCGTCTGTATGGTATTCATCTACGATTTTGCGAGAAGCAAGCAGACTATGCCGAAAGTTAAGACAAGTAAAACCTACGAGCGCACCGTTTATTCCGAAAATATCGCTACTATGTTTTACTGCGTTATGGCGATAGCGCTTTTTTGGCTTGCGTTTATTGCAACTCGGGATTCGAGCGCTTTTGCATATTTTCAATTTTGAATAAATCAAAGGGCGCGAAATTGTGTTTTTTAAAAGCCATACCGTTTGCAGTTCGTATATGATACGGATGCTATCGTTCGAGTACATCAAGCTTTATACAAAATCTCTCTGCAAAGTAGATTTGCATTATAGACATCTCGTCACGAGCTACGATCAAATAGAAAATCCGATTGACAAGCGGAGCAACTATGCTGTCGTTTGGAATCGCACTACGAACAAAGTTATCTTGCCAAAAGCGAACAAACAAAATGGGAGTTTACGGGCGTTCAAAAAAGTTCGCAATTTTTCCGGCAGATTCAAAGACAACAGTATAAGAAATTGTTTGTAATTATTTCCGACGGATTGCGGTATAAAAATCAGACAAGAGATTTATGAGAGAATCAAAAACGATTCGGTGTTGCGCGGTGGGGTTTCCATTGATTACGCGTTATCTCCTTTGCCGTCCGAGACAAGATTCGGTATGGCATCTCTGTTGTCTCATACAAAGATGCCATATGTCGACGGTGCGGTGTCGGCAGACGGACAAGCTTGTAATTCATTTGCGCACGCAACGAAATATTAAAAGCGAAAAGTGGGGGCTACGTTGCTATCTGTTATTAAGAAATCAATCGTTTAAAATTGATTGGGCAAAATGAAGATTTATACAAGTTGCAGAGCGATTCTATAATAATCAGTCGAGATGTCGGCTTTGCAGTATATGCGAGCCATGCGGGCGCAAGGTAAATTCCTTTGACATATTTTTATTTCGGTGATATAATATTTAAGCTATATATTTCCTATCGGAGGCAGACATATGGATGATGATATTCGATACGAACTGAGGCTCTGTTACATTTCTAATTTGGGAGATCCGAAGAACGCTTGTCAAATAATCGAGAATAACTTGGAAGTAATAGATTTTGACGACAGAAACGACGTAGAAGAGCTTATCGATATCATTAAAATAGCGTTGACTTACATAGACGGCAACGAAACGCCCAGGTATGAGGACGGACTGGATTTTCTCAAGTTTCTTATGGACAAGGGTTTTGACGTCAATTTCAAAATAAACAAAAACGACTGTCTGATATTAAAACTTGCCGAGTCCGAGATAATGCCCGAGATTTTCCAAAAGGTTGTAGATCTCGGCGCAGACGCGTACGCAGAGCGCCATGACGGTAAAAATGCGCTTACTTGTGCTGCGGCTGCGGTGTCGGAGGAACCGGACTGTATTGATTGCGAAAATAGCGAGAGGTTGCCGATATACATAGCCGAGAATTTCGACTTGTCGCGTCTCGACTGTCCCGACGGTTGCGGTTTGACGCCGCTCATGTATGCAGTGATAAATAATAAGGCGCGGCTTATCGATACGCTTTTGAAAAACGGTTCGAATGTGGACGCTACAGGCGGAGAAGGAAGTTACAACAGGATAAAAATGAATGGCGTCTCGCCGCTTGCACTGGCGTTCCGATACGGTAATGCGGAAATCGCAAAAATGCTTTTGGATTCGGGCGCAGACGAAACGCTGTGCGACGCGGAAGGAACGCCCGCGCTCTTTTCTCTCTTGTTTGCGGGCGGCAAAAAAGAGATAGGAGCGGAATTTCAAGCCGAAGTCGATAAGCGTAAGGGCGAAATAGTCAAACTGTTGAAAAACCCTGATTTTGCCGATTCTGACGGTAATACGCTGTTGATGAAGGCGCTTACCGTATACAGATACAATAGCGACAAGGACATTTCCCGAGCAAACAACGAATATATAATAAACGAGCTGCTTCAGCGCGGCGTCAACATAAATTCGGTCAACAACAAGGGGCAATGCGCCATACATTTTGCCGCTACCGACTATTCCGCCTTGAAAAACCTCATAGCTGCAGGCGCGGATATCGATGCGCAGGATAATTCCGGCAACACCGCGCTTATGCTCGCTTGCATGAGCACCGCTGAAAAGAGCGCGCGTCTGTTGGTTCGTAAGGGCGCAGATTTCAATATAAAGAACAACAACGGAAAATCTGCGATGGATATAGCCGTCGAAGAAGGGTTGACGGACGTTCTCGAACTGATGATATAACAAGACGGAGGAGTTTGCAAAATGGATGCGCAATGGGTTAGCGATTTAAGCCGTGTATTCAGATGTATGGACGATGACGAAGGCATCGACGTAAATAAAGCGTGCAAAATAGTACAAGACAACATTAAAAGCATAGATTTTGACGACGATGACGACGTAAAGGAAATAGTCGATATTCTCGAATCGGCTTTGACTAAGGCGGACAGCGAACATTCGCAACGAGATAAAGACGGCAAGCCGTATGGCGAAGCAGGCGTGCAATTGCTTTCTTTTCTTATATCCAAAGGGTTCGACGTGAATTTCAAGATGGAATACAGAGAAACTCTTTTACTGCGGCTTGCCGAAAGCGATGTATTGCCTGAAATTTTCCAAAAGGTTGTGGATTTGGGCGCGAACGCTTATGCGGCAAAGACGACAGGCGAGAATATTTTGAATCTTGCCTCTCATCGAATAATTAAAGATTACGGTGTGCTCGATTATGAAAAGAGCGAAAGACTGCCGATATATATAGCCGAGCATTTCGATTTCGATAAATTGAATCGTTCCGACAATTACGGTTTTACGCCTTTGATGTGCGCTGTGGAGACCAATAAGCGCAAACTTGTCGAAACTTTGCTCAAATGCGGAGCTGAGGTGGACGAAGCGGGCGGACAGGCGCAGTTATCTACACATAATATCGATCCTTACGGCGTATCGCCGTTTGCGCTCGCTTGTCGCGACGGCAATGCGGAACTTGCCGAGATGCTGATAAAATCCGGCGCCGACGAAACGCTTTGCGATGCGGAAGGAACACCGGCAATGTTCTCGGTTTTATTTGCTCCGTTCGGCACCGAACACGACGTAAAGCCCGATAAAAAAGCAATAGTATCGCTTCTGAAAAATCCTGATTTTCTCGATTCCGATGGCAACACGCTTTTAATAAAAGCGTGTATAAGCGAAGAATACAGTCGATCCGGCAAAAATGTGTGCCCGAGCAATAACGGTGAAATAATCGCCGAACTGTTGGCGCGCGATGATGTGAACGTGAACGCCGCTAACAACAAAGGAGAAACGGCTTTATATAAAGCGGCGGAGGCCGGCGCAGAGGATATCGTGAAAATGCTGATAGAGGCCGGTGCGGAAATAAACGAGCGTGATAACGACGGCAACAATCCGCTTATGGCGGCGTGCTCGGCAAATGCCGAAAGGACGGCTTGTTTACTTGTACGCTACGGTGCGGATTTCGAAGCTGTCAATAACGACGGTAAAACGGCAATGGATTTAGCCGTTAAAGAAAGATTTTCCGATATGATCGAGCTTTGTATGTCCGTTGCAGATGGGACGGTAAAAGTAAATAGGGTGGAAGTATCCGTTAAAAAGACCGCTGCGGAACGCGCTCCCGCAAAGACCGCCGCGACTGTTATACATTCGGAACGTGACCGTACTGACAATAAGTCGAACAGCAAGCCGTACAAGAAATCGGACAATAAGTCGGATAATAAGTTGACGAAAAAGACGTCAAAAGCGCCCGTTCGGTCTTCGGAGGTCTCCTTTGAATCGACGCCGCTTGCGCTCGCTTGCCTGAACGGCGATTTTCAGACGGCGAAAAAGCTGATTGCCTCCGCCGACGAAACCGTTTGCGACGCATGCGGCTTGCTTCCGTCGTTTTATCTGTTGCTTGAACCTACGGGACTTGAAAACAAAAGCGCGGCGGTTTACGATAAGGTTTATCAGGGGAAACAAGACATCGTTTCCGTACTTAAAAATGTGGAAGCTCAAGACACCGAGGGAAATACTCTTTTTATGAAAGCGTTGCAAAAATGTGTTTATCCCGACGGAAAAAACTTCGATCCCGTGCGAAATGTGAATGTGATTACGGGGCTTATTATGCGCGGAGTCAACGTAAATGTAGTAAACAAGGCCGGCAAACGCCCCATACATTATGCGGCGGAAAATCTGCCTTCGTTGTTTCCAATGTTGATCGCTATGGGTGCGGATATCGACGCGCAGGACGGGGATGGCGACACCGCACTGATCACGGCTTGCAGAATCGGTTACGAATACGACTGTACCGTGCTTCTGTCGAGCGGAGCGAATTATCGGATCAAAAACAAAAAAGGCGAAACGGCAAAAGATTTTGCTCTTAAAAATCGTTTGCAAGATGTTTTGGAAATGATGGAGTAGTTTGTCGGAGGAACAGCATGGAACTTTTGGGGAGAAACAACACGCCGGATAACGGCGTTGCCGACGAGCCGCTGTATCGTGCGCTTATGTGCGGCGATTTGCCTGCCGCATATATCATTTGCAAGGATATAAAGCAACCGAACAATCCCGCAGCATCGTTTAATTGCGGTTTGTGTATGTGGCTGCTCGACGAATGGGAAAAGTCGCTTACATATCTTAAGCGCGCGGAAAAGGCGTATGCCAATCGTGCCGAATACGATATTGCCGACAGAAGGCTGTACTTAAAAGCCTTTGAAACCGCAGGCGAGGCGGAATCATATATGCCGCTTGATCCTGCGGCGCCGGAAAAGTGTGGACGGCATTATTTGATTCGTACTCGTTGGCTGATGGCGCGATGCCTTCATAAGCTGGGGAGAGAGAGTGAAGCTGCGCCGATCATACGATTTTTATCACAGTACAATATTCAATTGAATTTTTAAGGAGAGTAGAAAATGCAACTCGATAATATGCTTTTACAAGCTTGCAAAAACAACCAGAAAAGCGTGGTTCAAATGTTTTTGAAGCGCGGCGGAGTCAATGTGGATAAGCGCGACGAATCGGGCAATACGCCGTTGATTTACGCTTGTATGAAAAACGCGCGCGATCTTGTGAAAATGCTTTTGGAAGCAGGCGCAGACGCAAATCTTTCGAATGTGGCTACGCGTTACCCCATACATTATGCGGCGGAAACCGGCAATGCTGATATCATATCGCAGTTGGTAGGAGCAGGCGCCGACGTCAACTGCACGGATAAAGAAGGCGTAACTCCGCTGATGTTGCTTGCAAGAAACGGCAAGACGGACGCGGCGCTCAAATATCTTGCGTTCGATGGCGTAGACATATCATTGAAAGATAACAATAACAATAAAGCAATTGACTACGCGACTTCCGCCGGATTACGGGAGCTTGTCAAAGCGCTGTCGCAAAACGATGGAGAGCATACGGACGCGAACGGAAATACGACTTTGCACCATGCTTGTTGGAACGAGCAGACCGAAGTGGTCAAAGTGCTCATCGAAAAGGATGCCGATGTCAATAAAATCAACGACGACGGGGAGACACCGCTGTTTCTTGCGGTGCGCCGAGCCAATCTTGTCATTGTTGAAAAGTTACTTGCCGCCGGCGCCGAGCCGGATATTTCGAATATCGACGGCATACTTCCTATACACGTTGCCGCCGACGATGGCGAGCAGTTTATCGGGAAAGCGCTTTTGGATGCGGGCGCGGATATAAACGCCAAAACGGGAGACGGTAAAACACCTCTTATTTGCGCGGCATACCGAGGGAAAAACGACTTTACGGCAATGCTCATAGAAAAGGGCGCAAACGTGAACGCCGTAGACAACGAGCAGCACAGCGCGCTTTATTATGCGTCCGAAGCCGGCTTTACCGAGATAGTAGAGCAGCTCCTTATGGCGGGCGCGGAAAACTGATCGGCTGAAATAAAAGAAAACGTCGATAGAACCGATTTGTAATTTCAAGATTTTTCGGATACATAAAAAAGAACTCAAACCAATAAGGGCGAGTTCTTTTTTTGATTGAATTATAAAGCGTCGATATTTTTTCGCTCCAAGATAATTAAAAGCGAAAAACATCTTATCGATTTGATTAAAGTTTGGGTTCGGATAGATTTGTCACAGCGCTTTTATGGTTTTGGCTACGTTTATATAGTGATCCGCGATACGCTCGACGTTGGTCGAAAGAGAAAGATACTGTGCGCCCACTTCGGGGGTGCAGTCGCCTTTACCGAGCCGCTTTATGTGGTTTTCGGCCATTTGCGCGGTGAAGTCGTCTACGGCTTCCTCTGTTGCGTATGCCTTCCGCAACGCGATTTTGTCGCCTTCCGTATACGCCTTTATGGCGCTGTCGTATAGCTCGTGAACGAGCTTTTTCAAGTCGCGTATTTCTGTCTGAGCTTCGGCGGAGAATGTTTCGTTCGCGTCTTTGAGCCTGTCCGCATATTCCACTATATTTTCCGCATAGTCGCCTACGCGTTCGAGATCGGTTATGGAACGGAATGCCGTCGAAAGATATATTCGGTCTTTTTCTCCGAGGTCGGCTTTCAAAAGTTTTACTATGAATTTAGCCAGTTCTTTATTGAGAAAGTTAAGTTGCTTTTCGTTTGCTCGGAAGTTCTCGACTTTCGCGTAATCGAGCGAGCAGACTATGTCGACGGAAATGTCGAAGTTCTCGAGAGCTGTTTTCGCCATTTGCAGAATTTCCCGTTTAGTTTGCTGGACGGCAATAGGCGGGTTCATCAGCATATGTTCTTCGACGAACGCAAAGCGAGGAGAGCCGTCCTCTTCGTCTTTTTTTCTGCTTTCGGGCACAATCTTCGTTACGAGTTTTACGAGCAGGTTTGTCAGCGGCAGAACGATCGCTACCGTCGCGACATTGAAAATCGTATGGAACATCGCAAGCTGTATTTGCGGTGCGTGCGGAAACATCTTGCCGAACAAATAGCCGTAATCAATGCCGCCGAAACGCATGAACATTCCTATAAGCATAAATACGATTACGCCGCTTACGTTGAAGATGAGGTGTATGAGCGCCGTGCGCTTTGCGTTTTTCGTGCTCGTAAGACCGGCGATAAGGGCGGTGACACAGGTGCCGATATTAGAACCCATTGTGATATAAATACCTTGATTAAGGGAAATGAGTCCCGTTACGACCATAGTGATTGCCATCGACGTCATGACGGAAGAGCTTTGCACAATGGCGGTGAATGCCGCGCCTATGAGAACGAGCAGGAAGGGATTTTCGAAAAAAGCGAGAAAGTTTTTCACCGACTCGAGTTCCGAGAAATAGCCCATTGCTCCGCTCATCATCGAAAGCCCCACGAACAGCATACCGAAGCCAGCCATGATGCCGCCGACTTTTTGCGTGCGGTCTTTCTTCGCAAATGCGAGTATAAACGCGCCTATGCCCGCAAAGGTGGCAAATATAACGGAAGTGGAAACCGATCCCGTGCCGAACATACCGAGCGCAACGAGCTGTCCCGTGATGGTCGTTCCTATGTTTGCTCCGAATATTACTGTCGCGGCTTGCGCGAGCGTCATTATGCCTGCGTTTACGAAACCGATTACCATGACCGAAGTCGCGCTGGAGCTTTGAATGACTGCGGTTGTCGCCGCGCCTACGCCTACGCCCACAAGTTTGCTTTTCGACGTCTTTGCAAACAGCGCTTTAAGTTTCTTGCTGCCGAGCGCCTCGAGATTCGAGCTCATCATCGAGCAGGCGATAAGGAATATGCCCACTCCTGCGATAAGCGACAGGATAGAGGTGATTACGGTTACGGTGTCCATTTGTGTCTCCTTAGGATAGTTTCTTACTTTAAGCTTTATCTATTACAGGTAAATCGATGTTTTGTAAAAAGCGTATTGAAAAAAATAAAGAGACCCCTACCGTATATTGAATATAGGTAAAAGTCTCGAAATTTAAGCGTTACCGAGTGTCCGAAGATACTGTACTGACGGGTGGCGCACATTAACAATGCTTTCTACTCCCTTTTAGGATTTATTCTGTTGTCGGCATAATTATATCAATTTCGTATGGCTTTGTCAAGCGTATATTCGTAAGGTGATCGCAACGCTATCCGAGCGATTTTTTCGTTTAAGTGAGGCGATGCGAGAAAATGCCTTTTGATTGTTGCAATATGCGCGGCGTTATGATATAATTGCAGTGACACGAACGGAAGGAGAGCGCAATGGAAAATTCGAACGAAAAAAGTTTGCTCGTCGCGAATAAGTCGGGTTTTTGGAAAGAAATGTTCCGACGGCACACGAAAGACGAATACAGGGAATTTTTCTCTCGTGGGTTGGACGGCAAAGAAGGAATAAACAAAGTGTATCCTTGGCTTTATTTGCGAGTGTTCGGCATATGCGCCGCTCTTTTCGCACTTTTTGCGTTTGTCGTATTCATGACGGGAATGTTTGTCGAAAACGAAGCGATAAAACTTTTCGGATATCCTTCGCTCGTCACTGTAGGCGGCATACTTTTGAATCTGCCTTTACTGTTTCTCGTTTACGAGTTGTATCCGAAGCGCGACTTTGCTTTTGTAAAGTTGTGTTTCGTGATGATAGTCTGCGTAGCCGTCACCGATCTTGCCGTAAATCTCGGATATTGTGTGCTCTTTCCCGAAGACGAATGGATCGGCGGACTTTGGGCCGTATTTGTAGAGGAGTTCTCCAAAGCTTTGCCTGCGCTTTTGGCGATCTTTCTTCTGAAAAAGAAAGATTCGATGTTCGGCTTTGTCATAGGAGCCGCCGTCGGCGTAGGCATGGCTATATCGGAAGATATAGGATACATTTTCGTAGCGTCTTGGGACGGAAGCGTCGATTTGCCGTCGCTTTTTGCCATTACGGGATTGCGTTCGTTTACATCGTTTGCCGGACATCTCGTATGGACGGGCTTTATCGGTTGGGCGTTTGCGAAATTCCGCCGTCCGCTCATAAATATAAAGTTCTGGTTGTGCGTCTTAGCGAGTATATCGCTTCATTATGTCTTTAACTTCCCTTATGCGTCGCTGTCGTTTTTAATGATGCTTGTTGCAATTGCGTGCGGACTTGTCATATTCGTCATGATTCCGAAAAACGAACGTAAAGCCGTTTTTTTCGAGTCGTGTCAAACGCTTAATCTTGGAGAAAACGGAGAAGAATAACTGTATGAAAGCAAAGAAACCGATAAAAATAATATTTATATCTCTTGCCGCGTTTGTCTTGCTCTTGCTTGCGATTGCTGGAGGTTATGTCGCTTATGTGGCGCTTCAGTATTACCGCATAGAGGACAACCTCGCGCTTGAGATTATCAACGGCAGAGAAGAGAGCGTTAAGGCGGGAGAAAGCTACAGTCTAATGTCCTATAACCTCGGTTTCGGCGCATACTCGCCCGAGTATTCGTTTTTTATGGATACGGGAGTAATGGACGACGGACGGGAAGTTGTGGGCAAGTACGCTAAGGGCATGAACAAAGCCGACGTGCAAAAGAACGTAGACGGACAGATGAAAACAGCAAAAGAAGCTTTGGCGGACTTTTATTTCTTTCAGGAAGTAGACGTAAAAGCCGATAGAAGCTACGACATAGATATGTATGCGCGCGCTGTGGAGGAATTCGACGGTTACGGTTTCGTATATGCGGAGAATTTCCACACGGCCAACCTTTTGTATCCTTTCGGCGATCCGATAGGAAAGACGAATGCCGGAATACTTACGCTTGCGAAGTATAAGACGGAAACAAGCGTTCGGCGCTCGTTTCCCGTGACGACGTCCTTCATAGACAAACTTTTCGACCTCGACAGGTGCTTTGCCGTGAATTATCTGCCCGTAGAAGGCAGCGACAAAAAACTCGTGCTCATAAACCTTCATATGTCGGCTTACGACAAGGGAGGAACTATCCGTGCCGAGCAGCTTAAGATGCTGAACGAAGTCTTGAAGTCCGAGCGGGACAAAGGCAACTACGTCATAGCGGGCGGAGACTTCAATCACTGTCTGATTGCCGATAAGTTCGAGACGGACGAAGAGGCTCTTTCCTATTTCGAAAGCAAACAGAAAGTGCCCGATTGGGTCAAAAATTCGGTATTGCACGAAGCGGAGCTTACGGACGGCTTCACGATTGCGGCAAGTACGAATGCGGCCACTTGCCGCGGTGCGGACATTCCGTATGAAAAGGGAGTGAACTACAGTACTGTCGTAGACGGCTTTATAGTGTCAGACAACGTGACGGTCATCGAAGAAAGCACTTTGGACACGCAGTACGCTTACAGCGATCACAACCCCGTAGTCATTAAATTCAGGCTCGATCGATGAGCGGATCGGAAAGATAAAGCGGAAACGGACATAAAAAAGGATTTGCGAAAAGCAAATCCTTTTTACAAAGGCTTAAATGTTTGATTTTTGAATTGTTTTGATATATAATACATAATAGATAAGTTTAATCATCTATTTGTCAAGTATCCAAGTCGCTTTCGTCCGAGCAGAGGAGATCCGAAAATGTATAAAATAGTCACGAAAAAGGTCTTAAATCCGAGCGTTACGCAAATGGAAATAGAAGCTCCTCTTGTCGCGAGAAAGGCAAAGCCGGGGCAGTTCGTAATTCTGCGCGTGGACGGCGAAGGGGAAAGAATACCTCTCACGATTGCGGGGTGCAAGCCCGAACTCGGCACGGTCAAGATCATATTCCAGACGGTGGGTGCGACTACGGAGCTGCTTAAAAGAAAAGAGGCGGGGGAATATATCGAGGATTTTGTCGGACCTTTGGGAGTCGCAACGCATACGGACGGCATAAAAAACGTCTGTATAGTGGGTGGCGGCGTGGGCTGCGCGATAGCAATGCCGATAGCCGAGGAGTTCCACAAGCTCGGCGCGTATGTGACGAGCATAGTCGGCTTTAGAAGCAAAGACCTCGTCATACTCGAAGACGAGTTCAAAGCATATTCGGACAACTTCGAAATTGTGACCGACGACGGCACTTACGGCAGAAAGGGCAACGTCACGCTTCCTTTGAAGGAAAGGCTCGAGCGCGGCGAAAAGTTCGACAAAATAATAACCATAGGGCCGCTTGTCATGATGAAGTTCGTCGTCGAAACGGCAAGACCGTTTGGCGTGCCCGTGACCGTATCCATGAACCCCGTTATGATAGACGGCACTGGAATGTGCGGAGGTTGTCGGTTGACGCTGAAACGCGGCGGCGAGCGAATAACAAAATTTGCCTGCGTAGACGGTCCCGATTTCGACGGATACGAGGTGGATTTCGACGAGGCGATGTCGCGCGGCAGGATGTATTTCGAATTCGAGCGTAAGGCTCACGAAGAGACGTGCAACCTATTTAAGGCAAAAGGAGAAGACAGATGAGTATCGATCCGAAAAAACATGAAATGCCTACGCAAGATCCTTCTCTTCGTTCCGAGAACTTTGAAGAAGTAGCGCTCGGCTACGACGAGGGCACGGCAATCGCCGAGGCAAACAGGTGCCTCAATTGCAAAAACCGCCCGTGTGTCGAAGGCTGTCCAGTAAATATACAGATCCCCGACTTCATAAGCAAAATTAAGACGGGCGAGTTAGAGGACGCATATAAAATAATAGCAAAATCTTCGTCTCTTCCCGCAGTTTGCGGAAGAGTGTGTCCGCAGGAGAACCAGTGCGAAAAGAGATGTACGCTCGGCATAAAGTTCGAACCCGTCGGTATCGGAAGACTCGAACGCTTCGTTGCCGACTACCACAATTCGCATGACGACGGCAACGTCGAAAAGCCGGAATATAACGGACACAAGGTGGCTGTTATCGGTTCGGGACCGTCGGGACTTGCCTGCGCGGGCGATCTCGCCAAAAAAGGTTATGCCGTCAGTGTGTTCGAAGCTCTTCATACGGCGGGCGGCGTGCTTGTCTACGGAATTCCCGAGTTCAGACTTCCCAAGGCAATAGTGGCAAAGGAAGTCGATACGCTTAAAAAGCTCGGAGTCGAGATAATCACGAACGTCGTCATAGGTAAGACGCTTACGATAGACGAGCTATTTGATGACGGGTTCGAAGCCGTGTTCATCGGCTCGGGCGCGGGACTTCCGAAATTCATGAATATAAAGGGCGAATCGCTTAAAGGTGTGCTTTCGGCAAACGAATTTCTTACCCGCATAAATCTCATGAAAGCGTATAAAGAAGGCAGCGCGACCCCTGTAAAAAGAGCGAAAAAAGTCGCGGTCGTAGGCGGGGGCAACGTGGCTATGGACGCGGCGAGAAGCGCCAAGAGGCTGGGCGCCGACGTGACCGTCGTCTATAGGCGCACCGAAAACGAGCTTCCCGCAAGAAAAGAAGAAGTCGAACACGCAAAGGAAGAAGGGGTAAAATTTGAGTTCCTCACAAATCCTTTGGAGATACTCGGCGACGAAAACGGTTGCGTCAAGGGCATGATCTGCGAAAGAATGGAGCTGTCCGCGCCGGACTCGTCGGGGCGTGCCCGTCCCGTTTCCGTTAAGGGAAGCGAGTTTGAAACGGAAGCCGACTGCGTAATAATGTCGCTCGGAACTTCTCCCAATCCGCTTATAAGGAACACGACAGCCGGTCTTGAAGTACATAAGTGGGGCGGCATAGTCGTAGACGAAAAGACGGGACTTACTTCGCGCGAGGGCGTTTATGCGGGCGGAGACGCCGTAACGGGAGCGGCTACTGTCATTCTCGCAATGGGCGCGGGCAAGACCGCCGCAAGGGCGATCGATGAGTATATTTCGTCGAAAAAATAGATTCCGAAAACAAGCTCGGATCATTCCGAGCTTGTTTTTTCGTTTATTTTCTTTTCGCTTTTTCGAGTACCTTGACGAACTCGAGAGCGTCTTTAGTGTAGTAGTCCGCGCCGATTGCTTTAGCCGTCTCCTTGTTTAAGACCGCGCCGCCTACGAATACGGGACAGAGGCAATCGGTTTCTTTAAGCGCCCTTATAGTCTCTTCCATGCCCTTGACGGTGGTCGTCATAAGTGCGGAAAGACCGACGGCGACGGGTCTGTGCCGTTTTGCCGCCTCGACAACCTTTTCGGGCGGAGTGTCCTTACCGAGGTCCACCGTGTCGTAACCGTACGACTCGAGCACTACTTTCACGATATTTTTGCCTATGTCGTGCACGTCGCCTTTTACGGTCGCGAGCACGACTTTGCCTTTGCCGCTTCCGCCTTTCGGAAGCTTTTCGCTAACGGCGGAAAAGCTCTCTTTGGCGGCTTCGGCGGCTGACACGAGTTGCGGCAAGAACAGCCTGCCCGCCTCATAAAGTCTGCCGACTTCATCGAGAGCGGGGAGCAGTACTCCGTCTACGATTTCCATAGGTGGGCGACTTAAAAGCTCGTATTCGCACAGTTCCCGAGCTTTCGTTTTCAAGCCTTTGATTATACATTCGTAAAGCGATGTTGCGGTTTTTTCCGTTTCAAGCGTACGAGCCGTTCTTACTTGGGTTGCTGGCGAATAGTCTCTGTAAAGCTTTATAAATTCCTCGCTGCTTTTGTCCGCGCCCGAGAGCACGCCGAAAGCTTTGACTACGCCCGTCATTTCGCCGTCCAGGGGATTGAGTATGGGCATATCGAGTCCGCGTTCGAGCGCCATGGCGAGGAAGGTCTTATTGAGGAGTCCGCGCGCGGGAAGCCCGAACGAGACGTTAGACACTCCGAGAGCCGTCTTTACGCCGAGCGCTTTAACCTTTTCAAGCGCCCGTACGGTTTCTTTTACAAGCGACTGCTCCGCCGAGGCTGTAAGCACGAGCGTGTCTATCATGACTTTATATCGAGGTATGCCGAACTCTTCGGCGCGTCGCACTATTTTTTCGGCGATCGCAAAGCGTTCTTCGGCTGTTTTGGGTACGCCGCGGCTGTCCATACACAGTCCGAGCACGACCGCGCCGTACTTTTTTACAGTCGGCAAAACGGCTTCGAGTACCGCGTCGTCGCCGTTTACGCTGTTTATCAGGGGAATACCGTTGTAGTAGCGTGCCGCGCGCTCGATTGCCGCAGGATTCGACGAGTCGATCTGAATGGGCAACTCGACGTATTCCTGCACTTTTTCGACGCAGTCGAGCATGGCTCTTGTTTCGTCTATCCCGGGCACGCCTACGTTCAAGTCGAGTATATCGGCGCCAGCTTCGGCTTGTGCGATAGCTTCGTCTGCGAGATAGTCGTAATCGCCGTCTTTAAGCGCCTGTTTGAGTTTGGGTTTTCCGGTGGGATTGAGCCGCTCGCCGCAAATCTTCACGCCGTCTATTGTCACGGCTTTTGTGCACGACGTTACGACGGTCTTTTTTTCGACCTCTCTCTTTGGCACGGCGCGTTTCTTTAGGAAAGCTATGCGGTCGATGAATTCGGGGGTCGTGCCGCAGCAACCTCCGATAATCTCCGCTCCCATATCTGCAAACTTTTCGGCGTAAAGCGCGAACTCGTCCGCCGAAAGCGTATAGTGCGAACGTCCGTTTTCGAGGACGGGAATCCCTCGATTCGGTTGGACTATAACGGGAAGCGAAGTGCTCGCGAGCAGTCTTTCGACTATGGGTAAAAGCTCTTTCGGACCCAAAGAGCAGTTTACGCCGAGCGCGTCTGTTCCGAGGCCTTCGAGTACGGCAGCTGCAATTTCGGGCGTCGAGCCCGTCAGCGTCCTTGCGTCGGCGCCGAAAGTCATCGTCGCAAACACCGGCGCGTCGGAGTTCTCCTTTAAGGCAAGCACGCAGGCTTTGAGTTCGTAAATGTCGGAAAATGTCTCGGCGATGTAGCCGTCGACTTTGCCGCGCGTTGTTTTCGCGATTTCGGCGTAGGCTTCGTACGCCTCGTCGAACGACAGCGTCCCCGTGGGCGCGAGCATCATGCCCGTAGGTCCTACGTCGAAAAACACGGCTGCGCCCGTGACACGGGCGTTTTCGATTGCGGCATTGGCAAGCTTGTCAATACCGTATTTTCCGCGATACTTTATTCGGTTGAGTCCGAATGTGTTTGTGGTAATGAAGTCTGCCGAAGCGTAGGACAGGTGTATGGCGCGGATTTCGTCCGCGTGGGTTATGTTCAGATCCTCGGGGATTCCGCCGAGGCCGAGTCTTTCGAGTTCGGTGCCGAAGCCGCCGTCGAACAGTTTCACGTTTTTTCCGAAAAGCATTTTTCGCCCTCCTTTAAGTAGCGGCAGTCCGATTTGAGCGCGCAGTTTCCGCATTGTCTTTTTGCCGTACCGCCTACGGCGAGTACGCCCGCCATGGACTTGCTCGGGATCATATAGAAGTTTTCGCCGAGAGTCATACCGAATTTTTCGGGTTTGAGTATATCGAAAATATGTCTTATGTCCGACACGTCGCTGCCGCCGTAACCGGGACAAAAGCGAGGAGCGAGAGGGTATGGGATCGACACTTCGAACCTGTCCGCCCGCTCTTCGAGGTAAGCGCTTGCACAAGCGTCGAATACTACTGAACGCGCCGGATCCGTCTTGGATAGCAGTTTTATTCGGCGGTCTATGTCCAGTCCCAACGTCGTCGCCGAGACGATAACGCCGCGGCTGTCCCTAAAGTACGAAGTATACGGCTCTTTCGACAGAAAGTCGGGAGGAGAATCGAAATATTCGTAACGGTACACAAACCGCGACAGCTTTTCGACTTCGCCGAGAACGTCGTCTATAAGTTCGTCCGAAATATCGCGTCTGCGATCGGCGTAATACCCGAGATAGACATAGATTCGGTTTTTAAGCACGGAAGAGTTTGCAGAACACATTTTTCAGCCTCCCGTAAATGGCTTCGGCGGTTTCGGCGCGGTTCATGATGTAGACGTGCACGCCGGGCGCGCCCTTGGCAATGAGGTCGATAATCTGATACACGGCGTAGTTTATGCCTATTTCCCGCAGTACGTCCGGCTCATTCGAATACACCTCTATCATGTTCCGTAATTCGAGCGGTATCGTACTTCCGCACATCGATTTGACGGCAGGCAGATTCTTCATGTTCGTTATAGGCATTATGCCGGGGATAATTGGCGAGACTATCCCCATACGTCTCGCTTCGCCTACGAGACGGTAGTAATAGGCATTATCGTAAAAAAGTTGCGTGATAAAAAATGCCGCGCCCGCTTCCTCTTTTTTCTTTAAATTTACGAGGTCGTCATAAAGAGTCGGGCATTCGCAGTGACCCTCGGGATAGCAAGCCGCGCCCAAAGTAAATCCGTATTTCCCCAAATAGTTTTCCAATTCGCTTGCGTGCTTAAAGTATTTGCAGTACTCGACGTTTTCGTCTTTAGGCTTGTCTCCGCGAAGAGCAAGCACGTTTTCCACTCCGAGCGAAATCAGCTTTTTCGCAGTATTGTCTATGTCTTCGGGAGAGGAGGGGCCGCCCGTTATATGCGCGAGCGGCTCGATACCCAAAGATTTTATAAAACCCGCGATTTCGGCGGCGTTGCGCGCATTCGAACCGCCCCCTCCGTAAGTTACGCTTATGAAGTCGGGAGAAAGTTCTTTGAGCCGTTTTATCGTATCGAAAAGTTCGTCGGTTTTTCCGTCTCCTTTTTTCGGAGGAAATACCTCGAACGAAAGCGTTAGCTTATGCTTTAACAATTTATCTATTCTCATGGTCAAAGTATACTCCATAAGAATAGTCGAAGTCAAGTGTATACAAATCCGACGCGAGAGTCGGAGATAATTTTTTCCAAGCGATTGACATCGATAGACATATATGTTATACTCGAGTCAAGATAAGGATTTTTCAGGAGGAACAGAAATGAAAAAGTTTTTTGTCGACTTCAAAGCTTTCATAACGAAAGGCAACATAGTCGACATGGCGGTCGGCGTCGTGATAGGCACGGCGTTCAGCGCTATAGTTACGAGCCTCGTAAACGACATAATAATGCCGCTCATATCAGCGGCTACGGGCGGCTTCGATATAAGCGATTGGAAATGGGTGATCTCCGAAGCGCAATACGACCCTGTAACGAATGCGATCACGAAAGCGGAAGCGGCGCTTCATTGGGGACACTTCTTGCAATGTATATTGAATTTCCTCATCATAGCGTTCTGTATCTTCGTCGTGCTCAGAATATTCATGAGCGCAAAGACGAGAATGGAAAAGGCTCAGGAAGGTTATAAGACGCTAAACAAAGCCGAATATAAACAGCTCAGAAAGGAGCTTAAGGCGCAGGGCAAGAGCAAGGCGGAAATAAACGCCGCAATTCTTGCAAAGGAAGCCGAGCTTACCGCCGCAGCCAAAGCCGAAAAGGAGAGAAAGGCGGCGGAGGAAAAGGCAAACGCTCCCGAGACCACAGAGCAACTTCTCACGCAGATTCGCGATCTGTTGCAGATGAATTCTCAAAAATAAAAAAAAGAAAAATCCCGCTTCGGAAACGAAACGGGATTTTTTGCGCGTTCATTTTTCCGCTATCGGTTTAAATGTTTTTAAGCCGCCTTTTACGACGCGGCAGTCAAGCACGGGACCGCGGTATATTTCGCCGTCGAGTTCTATGGGATAACCGTATGGCGACGAGATCTTGACTCGTTCGCACTCCGTGTGGTGCGTGTACGGCTTGTCCATGTGCTTGCCGCCTACAAAGCCCCAAAGCGCTCGCATAAGTCTTTTTTTCGGATACTCTATGGCTATCACGTCGAGTTTTCCGTCGTCGAATTTCGATACGGGCGAGATTTTTATGCCGCCTCCGAACCGATTTCCGTTGCAGACTCCTGCCATAACGCAGGAGTAGTGAGTGCTTTCTCCGCCTATCTCTACGTCGAGTTCGTACGGAGTAAAATGCCTTATGCAGTTAATGAGAGACATTAAATAAGTAAACTTCGTATCTTTTTTGTTCTCTACGCTTTCGAGTACGGATACGTCCAGCCCCGTGCCCGCCACGTTCAGACAGCGCAGGTTTTCTCCCACCGCTATATAGTCGATGTTCGTTTCGTTTCCGCCGAGTATGGTTTCGAGCGCGACGGAGGTTTTTTTGGATAGACCGAACGCTTCGGCAAAGTCGTTGCCTCTGCCGCTAGGGACGAACCCCAAGCGGCATTTTTCGGTGTTCATTCCGTTTAAAACTTCGTGGAAAGTTCCGTCTCCGCCTACGGCGATTATAGTGCCTCCCTCAAAGCTTGCCGCAATCTCTCTTGCGTGACCCTTGGCTTTGGTCTCGGCAATTTTGTATTCGACTCCTTTGGCGTCGAGATATGCTTTTATTGCGGCTTCGGTCTTTTTGCCGCCGCCTCCGCCGCTGTCGGGGTTGGTTATTACGAGATACACGTTTTCCTCCTTGACGGGGGCGAATTTCTGCGAAAAATGTCGTAACCCGTCGATTAAAGTATATCATTTTTCGGCTGAATTATCAAGGGAAAACAAATAAAAAATTGCTGTGGCAACAGCAAGCGTTAAATTCGGGTAAAAAACGCTTGCCCGAAATGGCATTTTAATGGTATAATATTTGCGTATGAAGATAGAAATACCTAAAAGCTTGGAATTCATCGTAAGGAATGCCGGCGTCCCCGTCTATGTCGTAGGCGGGTATGTCCGTAATTCTCTGCGCTCTCTGCGCCCTACGGATATCGATCTGGCAGGACCTTATCCCGTAAGTATGTTGAAACTTCCGTCGAAGTACAGAGTTAAGACCGTGAACTTCCGACTGGGAACGGCACAGATAAAATGCGGTAAGGAAGTGTATGAATATACTCCTTTTCGCGTCGAGAGCTATGACAAGGGTCACACGCCCAGCGAAGTCTGTTTTACGACCGATATAAGCAAGGACGCGCTTCGCCGCGACTTTACTTGCAACAGCGTCTATTACGACGTGGTAAACGACGAACTCATTGACCTATGCGGAGGCATAAACGATATAGAAAAGGGAATACTGCGTTCGCTTCGTCCCGAACGCACGCTGTCGGTGGACGGCTTGCGTATCTTGCGGCTTATCCGTTTTGCGGCTCAGCTCGGATTCAAGATAGACGGGACGACCGCTCAGACGGCAATGGCGAAAGCCGAACTTTTAAAAGAGATCTCGCAGGAGAGAAAGCGGGACGAACTTAACAAGATGCTTGTCGCCGATCAGGCCAACGGAATAGATCAGGCTCATTACAGGGCTATGAAGCTTCTTGCCAAAATGGGTATATTCAAGTATCTTGTTCCGGAAGTGGAACAGTGCATGAATGTCGCTCAAAATCCGAACTATCATAAGTACGACGTGGCGGAACATACGTTCCGAACGATAGCTTATGCTCCGCCCAAGGTGAGGCTTGCGGCGCTTTTTCATGACCTCGGTAAAGCTTACTGTATGGAAAAGCACGGAAATATGCACGGTCACGAGCACGTCAGCGCGCAGATAGTCGACCACAGAATGGGCTATTACGGACTGCGCTACAGCAACGACGAAATCTCATTTGTGAAAAGACTCGTTTTAAACCATATGTACGATATGTCGGGCGCTACGTCGGAAGCGAAGGTCAGACGTTTCGTAGCAACTAATTTCGACATAATAGACGATCTCGTCGATCTTATAAACGCCGACCGTCTCGCTACGGGCATGGTGACGCGGGACGATCTTTCCGAAAGCCGTTTCACCAAAGCCAAATGGGACATAATAGAGAGCGGAGCGCCTGTGTATGTAAGCGATCTCGAAATAGACGGGAACGACTGTCTCTCTGTCGGACTCGAGGGAGAGAACATAGGAGTCTTTCTCGAGGAAATGCTCGAAAGCTGTCTTCAGAACCCCAAGCTCAACAACAGAGATTGGCTCATGGAGAGAGCGGCGAAGAGAGCGGAAAAAGCGGCCAAGGAGGAAACGCGCGAATGATAGCCGATCTTCACTGTCACAGCAATTGTTCGGACGGAAAACTGCCGCCCCATCTTCTTGCGGCGCTTGCCAAAAAAGCGGGAGCGGAGGCTTTCGCTCTTACCGATCACGACACTATGTGCGGGGTGGAGCGTGCGCGCAAAGCCGCGGAAAAAGAGGGAATAGCATTCATTGGCGGCGTGGAGATATCCTCGTACGGGACTTGCAACGTCCATGTGCTCGGCTATAACGTAGATTGCAAAAATTCCGTTTTTGCGGAGTTTGAAAAGAAAATCGCCGATTTCAGAGACGAGCGTATACGCGAAATGATCAAAAGACTTAACGCGCGGGGGATTAACGTCTCTTACGAAGACGTAGCGGAGTTTGCCGTTCGCAGTCCTTCTCGCGGTCACGTCGCACGCGCTATGGTAAGCCTCGGCTATGAACCCGATATAAAAACCTGTTTCGAAAAGTGGCTCAAAGAAGGCGAGCCGTGCTATGTACCCAACGACATGATCACTCCCGCAGAGGCGGTCGAGCTTATTCTCGAGTGCGGCGGAGTGCCGGTGCTTGCACATCCGATGCGGCTTAAGATGTCGCTCGAAGGCGGAGAAAAGCTTGTCAAGGGACTTAAGGACGTCGGGCTTCGCGGGATAGAAGCAAGTTATAAGCTGTTCGACAATAGTATAACCGCGCCTTTTTACGAAATGGCCGAAAAATACGATTTGTTCGTTACTAACGGCGGTGATTTTCATGCCCCCGACAGAAGCGCTTTCGTGCCTAGGAAGATAAGCGAGAGGACGGCGGCGGCACTCGGACTGTAAAAAAAGCGGCTGTCCATAGTGGCAAAGCCGCTTTTATATCGCAGTCGCAAGTTATGCGTTTGCCGAGCAGTCGCAGAACTTTTCGCAAGCGCACGCAATTTGCTCGCAGTCCGCGCAGGTCGTTTCGTAAAGTCCGTTTGCGCTCATGTAGTTGAACGCGTCGAACTGGTCGTCTGCGCACTCGTTCATGAGCGTGCGGAGCAGTTCGCGGAGCTTGTCGTCCGCGGATTCGATTATTGCTTCGGCATAGAGCTTCACAAGCGTCTTGTGGCAGCTCAGTATGTCGGAGATGATGTCGTCGTCTGTAAGAGCGCAGTTTTCAAGAGCGCAATCCGTTTTGGTTTTCATGCCTGTCCTCCTTACTCTTGATTTTCGAGATAGTTGAGTATCGTCTCGAAGCGGTGTTTGCAGTTGTTGGCGTACCTTCCGACGTTTGCCTTGAGGTGTTCGTCGTCGATGTCGCCGACATAATTGCAGCATTTCTTGTACGCGAGGTTTTCCGAATCCAGCAGTTCGCCGAGTTTGGAAAGACTCTTAGTGGTTATGTTGGGCATAATGTGCTCCTCCTTTTTTCGGTAAACATAGTATGCGAAGTCGAGGTTTGTCTTATACATCGAACTTCGAACGCGAGGTAAACATGGGTAAAATAACCGACATAAAGACTCAAAAAGGGAACAAGTCCCGCGTCAGCGTCTATATAGACGGCAGATTTTTCTGCGGTCTCGACGCGCTTACGGCACTAAAACACAGGCTCGAGATAGGTTCGGAAGCCGACGAGGACGAGCTTGCGAAGATTCAAGCAGAGTCGGAGTATGCAAGCGCCCTCGACAAATCGCTCGGTTATCTTTCCGTCAGGCAGAGGAGCGAAAAGGAGATAAGCGACTATCTGAAAAAGAAAGGTTGCCTTCCCATGACCGTTTCGCGCGTAAAGGAACGGCTTCGCGAGCTTGGATATTTAAACGATCGCGAGTTCGCTCGCGCCTATGTGGCGGAGAATAAACGCGTCTACGGCACGATTAGGCTCAAAACGGAACTCATGAAGCGAGGGGTGAGCCGAGACATAATAGACGAGACGCTCGAAGCGGACGACAGAAGCGAAGAAGTAAAGGAGCTTGCCAAAAAGCTGTGGAAAACCTGCGGAGGAGAAAAGCGCAAGCTTAAGGAAAAGCTTTACAGAAAGGGCTGTATGTCGGACGAAATATACGAGGCTTTGGACAGTCTCGAGGACGAGGCGTTCTTCGAAGAAAACGAAGACAGCGACGAATAAAATTATTTGGGAGGCTAAATAATGCAACAACCGATTATTCCCGAGGGATTTAAACTCGGACACTGCAACGACGAATATACGGGAGTCAGCGTCGTATTGTGCGACGGCGGTGCGGTCGGCGGCGTCGACGTGCGAGGTTGCGCGCCGGGAACGCGCGAAACCGACCTCATGAGGGCGGAGAAGGCGATAGACGTCGTTCATGCCGTAGCTCTTTGCGGCGGTTCGGCATACGGACTCGAGGCTTGCTGCGGAGTTATGAACTATCTCAGAGAGCACGGCGTCGGTTATGCAATGGGCGACAAGATAGTGCCGCTCGTAGCGGGCGCGGTGCTGTATGATTTAAACGGCGAAGGATATCACTATCCCGATATGTCATTCGGCGCGGCGGCGTGCGAAAACGCGAGCGCTTCTGCCGTACGCGGCGCGGTGGGCGCGGGCAAGGGCGCGACGGTGGGCAAGATACGCGGCTTTGGGTTTGCCTCGAAGTCGGGTCTCGGCATAGCTTCGGTACGCGCGGGCGAAGCGCTCGTCACGGCGATTGTCGCCGTAAACGCTTGCGGCGACGTGTACGACGTAGACAGCGGCAAGATCATTGCGGGCGCGAAGATGAGCGACGGAAGTTTTCTCGACACGGCGGGCTGCATAGTGCGCGGAGATTTCATGCGGCTCATGACGGGAGGCAATACGACTATAGGTTGCGTTCTCACCGACGCGAAGCTAAGTAAGCTCGAGGCTAACAAGCTCGCGACGCTCGCGCACGACGGCATGGCGCGAGCCATTCGCCCCGTGCACACCGATATGGACGGAGACACGCTTTTTGCGCTCTCGTCGGGCAAAAAGGAGGCGCAGTTCATGATGCTCGGAGTGGCGGCGGAAGAAGCCGTAGCTCGCGCTATCATGGACGCGGTCAGAGTGTGATAGGGCTTGATATGGTCGAGATCGCTCGTATCGAGCGGGCGGCGCAAAGCCGTCGTTTTCTCATGCGCGTGTTTACCGAGAGCGAGCTTGCTTATTACGAAAAGACGGGAAAAACCGAAACGATTGCGGGAATGTGGTGCGTAAAGGAAGCCGTAGGTAAAGCTCTCGGGACGGGAATAGTTTTTCCGCTTACCGATATAGAGACGATAAGGGACGGACGCGGCAAACCGTATGTAAAGCTTCACGGCAGAGCGAAGGAGCTTGCGCGCGGCGCGGAAATCGAAATCTCCGTTACTCACGAGAGGACGTTTGCCGCGGCGGTCGCCGTAGTCGTACGGGGGCAAAAATCGTGAAACGCATAGTTACGGCAAAGGAGATGCGCGAGTGCGAGGAAAGGGCGCGCGCGTACGGAATGAGCGAAGATTTGATGATAGAGTCGGCGGCGGAGGCAATGTTTCGCATAGTCCAAAAGCTCATAAAAAAGACCGACTTTACTGCGGTTTTTGTCGGAAGCGGAAACAATGCCGCGGACGGACTCAGCCTTGCCCGAATAATGCATATAGAAGGCTATCGCATCGAAGTCGTAATCGTAGGCGAAAAACGCAACGACTTTGCCTCGGCGCGCCTAAATGCATATTCCGCGCTCGGCGGTAAAGTTGTCGGTCTTTCGGACGCCGAAATCCGCGCCGATCTCTACGACTTTGCGGTAGACGCGCTTTTAGGCATAGGTCTTGCCCGCCCCGTAGGTGGAGAATATCTCGAAGCCGTGCGGCTTATGAATTCTTGCGGCGCACACGTTATCTCTGTCGATTTGCCGTCGGGTTTGGGAAGCGACGACGGCATAGCTTTGGGTGAAGCGGTGGAAGCCGACCTAACCGTGACTTTTGCCGCATATAAGTACGGACATTTTCTCGGAGACGGCTCGGACTACTGCGGCGAAACCGTCATGGCGGACATGGGAATAAAAGTGGATATCGGCGCAATCCTCACCGAAAAGAACGTCCCGAGTCTGCCCGCGAGAAAAAAGGCGAGCCACAAGGGGACGTACGGAAGAGTGAGGATATTGGGCGGAAGCGCGAACATGATCGGCGCGCCGCTTATCGCCGCCGAAAGCGCAATGCGTGCGGGCGCGGGACTTACGACGCTGTGCCACGCTGCGTCTCTTGCGGCTGCGTATAGGGAGCGAATAAAAGAAGCTACGCTTTTGCCTCTTTCCGATAAGGACGGATATATTGCTTTCGACGAGACCGCGCTCGGCGACGTTATGCGCGGCGCGGACGCAATCGCCGTCGGCATGGGCATGGGCAAAAATCCCGAGCTTATACGCATAATAGAGTATCTTGCGCAGAACTTCGGCGGGACGCTCGTCGTAGACGCGGACGGTCTAAACGCTCTCGTAGGACGCTTGGACGTCCTAAACGGACATAAGTGCCGTCTCGTGCTTACGCCGCATAGGGGAGAGTTTCAAAGGCTTTTCGGAGAGTGCAAAGAGAGCGAAATCGTAGCTTCGGCGAAAAAGCACGCAAAGCGTCTCGAAGCAGTCATAGTTTGCAAGTCGAATACGACGGTAATAACGGACGGAACCGAAACGTATATAAACGCGGCGGGTTCGCCCGCGATGGGCAAGGGCGGTAGCGGAGACGCGCTCGCCGGTGCGATTGCCGCGCTCTCGCATAGACTCGGCGCGCTTTCGGGAGCTGCCCGCGCGGCATACGATTTGGGAATTGCCGGCGAGAGAGCTGCGAAAGTTCTCGGCGAAAACGCCGTGCTCGTAAGCGATATACTCGCTCGATAGGATGTAAAGAATTAAACGATAACAAGGTAAAACAAAGCGCCGCTCGGGGCAAAGGTTTCGGGCGGCGTTTTCGTGTATAAATATTTGGTTTAAGAAACTAAAAATCGAAAAATCAGGTATACTAACAGTATAAGTTAAGGAAAAGGGGAAATAAATAATGCGTAGTTACTTAATCGAGGTGGACGAAGAATTGGATAAAATTCTCGGATCGGCGGCAGCGCTGAAAAATATGAGCGTGGAAAAACTCATAACCTTGTTGTTGCACCGTTTTGCACTCGACCCGCATAGCATGAAAGTAGAGGATATGCAAAGCGGGTATGTATCCTGCGGCGACCTCAATCTCGAGTGGGCTAATCTGAAATAAACCTAAAAGGAGCGGTGTGCGCCGATATGGAACAGATCAAACGGGGGCAGATATATTATGCGGACTTAAGCCCCGTTGTAGGCTCTGAACAGGGCGGCACGCGTCCCGTTCTCATAATACAAAACAACGTCGGCAATAAGTATTCGCCGACCGTCATAGCCTGCGCCGTCACGTCTCAGCTTACGAAAGCCAAACTTCCCACGCATATAGAAGTTAAGCAAGGACAGTTCGGGCTTCCCAAAGACTCGGTAATTCTTCTCGAACAGATCCGCACGCTCGACAAGCGTCGCTTAAAAGAGCATGTGGGCGAACTCGACGCCACGACTATGATGCGCGTAGATAGAGCCATTCTCATCTCCCTCGGCTTCGTTTAAGGGCTTATATACTTACTCGCCAAGGCTCGCGGCGTTCGCTTCGCCATATAATGGCTCGCTTGTAAAAAGGGTTCTTAGGGCGAAGTCCTGAGTAGTTTCGGGGTGGAATTTGAAAGGGAGGGACACAATCTAAAGTGTCCCTCCCTTCATCTTTTTGGGGCGCCTTTTCGAAAAAAGGCGCATTATGTTTTCAGGATTTTCCCGCGTCCGCGCTGTCGTCGGAAGGGTCGATCATCTTATAGGTAGCCGTATCGTGATAGATCGCTTCGCCGTTATCTGCGATTCCGTCGTACCGGTATGCGCTTATCATGCCGCACCGTCTCGCATATTCGGAAAAGTCCTCGGCGGCTTCGAGGTTCTGTTTTTCCAATAGATCCTCGTCGTTCGCGAAATCCGTAATAGGCGTGCCGTCCTCGTCGAAGAAATCGGCTGCGAATTCGCAATCCTTTTCCCCGCACTTGCAAAGTCTGCGACCGCATTCGTGTTCGGTTATATTTTTGAGTTCGTTTTCCCGATCTTTGTCCTTGTCGTCAAGGCAATCGCCGCAATTTATGTTTTTGTTGTCTGCCACTTTTATTTCCTCCTTTTTGCGTAGTATGCGTCGGAGCGGAAAGAAATAAACCGATTTCGACAAGTGTCTCCTAACTTTTTGGCGTTTATTAACGATATGCGAATTTTTCGACGCTATTTTGCGGCGCAAATCGTTTACTTTTTTTCGCATATATGTTAAAATCATATAAAGGGTATTTTAGGAGAAGGGAGTAGGCAATGAACTTCATGAAACGAATATTGTCAATCATTTTCGTGCTTGCGGTGGCGGCAGTCGGCGTATTTTTTGCCGTCGGTTGCGAATTAAAAGATAAACCTGTTCAGACGCCGCCTATAGTTCCCTCCGAACCCGAAAAGCCTCTGCCTTCGCCCGAACCGAAACCCGATCCGAAGCCCGAACCCGATCCCGAACCGACGGCTGCGGAAGCCGTCAAAAAGATCTACGACGCGACTGCTCCGAATTTTTCGGCGTCGGTCGTCATAAGGCAAACCGACGGCAATTCTCTTACGGAAAAGAAGTTGACGGTAATATACGACAAAAATGAGGGAGGATCGTTTTCCGACGGACAGGACGAGTTTATCTGTACGGACGGACTCTTATTCGAGCGTGTCGGCGAGATAAAGATAAAGGACGACGAAGGAGAAAAAACGGCGTCCGCATATTCGGCAAAGAGCGGAACTCTCGGCAAACTTACCGCGGTCATAGACGACGTAAACAGATTTTTGGAGCCGATTGCCGAAAAGCTCGGAGACGGTCTTATTCTCGTCGCAGGCGAAAAAGAAATAAAGCTCGAATGTACGCTTTCGTACGGAGCGACGATAGACAAGATTTTTGCGGCGTTAAAGAGAAATACGGACAAGCCCATAGCGCGGCTCGCCGCCGAGCTTATCAAAGAGTTTGAAAACAGAGAACTTACCGATGAAGAGGCGGCGGCAATCGTCATTCACTATGGAAATATGACGCTCGAAAAACTTATGGCGGAAGGCGGCGAAATGTTCGAGTTCGATATTCGCGCGGCATATTTTGCGATCGGCGCAGCTCTCGGCGGATACGTCGAGCTTATGCCGTTCGAGGATTTTATGAATTCCTACGGCAAAATTACGCTTAAAGAGTTTCTCGGAGCAAAAGACGGAGAAGATTTTATCAGTATTGTATCCGAACGCGCGCTTTCGGAAAGTCTTAAAAGAGTTCCTTTTATGCAAGGGACGCTGTTGTCGCTTTTTACTTCGAATGCGGAAACCTCGTTTGAAAAAGCGAATATAAGCGTATGTCTTACCGCCGACAAGTCGTTCGAACTGATCTCCGCCCGGTTTGCGGCAGACATATTTATCGAAAAATTACCGACTTTTTTGCCGAGCCTCGACGAGAGCGGAATACGCGAAGAGATCGTAGACGTAAAACGGTCGTTTGTCGCGGAAGCTGCGTTTACCGATGTGGGCAAAAGCAAAGCGAATCCCCCCGAATATTTTTCTTACGAGGGAGAGCAGACAATAGAGGTCGTATGCGGCGGAGAATACTCGTTTCATGCGGGCGAACTCAATACGTTTGACGAGGATGCGGATCTCGTTCTCGAAGTGGAGAGCGGAGCGATCGGCGATCCCGCGCATTGGTCTGAGGTAATGACAAAAATACACGAAGGCACCGAAATAGACAGAAAGGCAAAAAAATTGAATATAAGCAGAACGGCGTATAAAAGTCTCGTCGAAGCCAAAAAGCTCGGACTTACGCGAATCGCCATACCCGCATATAAGGAATTTACTTTCGTTTTGGATATAAGGTAAACGCGTTTTTTGTCTAAAACGGTATAACGGTATTAAACAGCCCTCTTAGCAAATATATTTTGTAGAGAGGGTTTTCTTTCCTCGAAAATAAGCGTGTGTTCGGAGGAAGCCGAATGAAAAAGAAAAAGACGGTGTTAAAAGCGCCTGCTCCGCCGAAAAATTGGCATTCGATGTCCGCTCGGGACGTAACAGACGTTCTTTCGTCGGACGAAAAAAAAGGACTCGACGAAAGAGCGGTGCTTAAGAGCCGTGAAAAAGGCGAAAACGTGCTGTCCGAGAAAAAGCGTAAGCCCGTAGCTTTGCGCGTTATCGAAGAGCTTACCGAACCAATGATGCTGATACTTATGGCGGCTCTTGTCATAACCGTGTCGGTGAACGTATTTACGGCGGCTAAAGGCGGACATTTCGATTTTGTCGAAGTGGTGGGTATTCTGGTCGCCATCGTCGCTTCGGTTTCCATTTCGCTTGTCATGGAGGGCAAAAGCTCCAAAGCTTTCGACGCTCTCAGAAAGGAAGCCAAAGCCGTAAACGTAAAGACGGTGCGCGGCGGAAAAACGGTAATGCTGTCTGCGGACAAGCTCGTCGCCGGCGATATTGTCATGCTCGAGACGGGAGACAAAGCCGCGGCGGATATGCGTATTCTTTCTGCCGACGGACTGAGCGTAGACGAGTCTCCGCTTACGGGCGAAAGCAAGCCCGTAAAAAAAAGCGCAAAACAGATTGATTATCTGACGCCTCTTGCCGAAAGAACGGATATGGTATATTCGGGCTGTTTCGTGACGGCAGGTTCGGCGAGAGCGATAGTCGTCGAGGTCGGCGACGGTACGGAAATAGGCAAGGTGGCGCGCTCCATATCCGACGGAGGAGACCGGACTCCTCTTCAGCACCGTCTGTCGAGGCTGGGTAAAATAATCACGATACTCGGAGCCATAGTCGCTTTTGCCGTTTTCGCGGTACAGTTCGTGAAGCTTCTGCTTGCCGATAATCTGACGTTTGCGGGCGTGTCCGACATCTTCATTACGAGCATAGTCCTCATAGTCGCTTCCGTGCCGGAGGGGCTTCCTACGGTGGTTGCGGTATCGCTTGCGCTAAACGTAATAAAAATGGCGAAGAACAACGCGCTCGTAAAAAAGATGTCGGCTTGCGAAACTATCGGGTGCGTTTCCGTCATCTGTTCGGACAAGACGGGAACGCTTACCGAAAACAAAATGAGCGTTTCGGATATGATATGCGTCGGGGACAGGGAAGCCATGCTGAAAAACTTTGCCGTGAATTCTACGGCGGATGTGGATTTCACGGCGTCTTCTCCCGCGTTTTTCGGAAGTCCGACGGAGTGCGCGCTGCTTGTTTCGTATGTTAAAGAAAAACAGGCGAGCTACACTGAGGCACGCGACGCCGTGTCCGTCGTCGTCCGTCATTCGTTTTCGTCGGAACTGAAACGTATGACGACGGTTTTACGGGAGGGCGCCGAAAACGTCGCGTATCTTAAAGGTGCGCCGGAAACGGTGCTCGCACTTTGCGAATTGTCCGAGCGTGATAAAACGAGATATCTTAAAAGCGTGGAGAAATACGCTCGTCAGGCAAAGCGCGTGCTTGCGTTCGCACACGGTACGGCGCACGGAACAGAACGCGAACGGGCGGAAAAAGGACTTAAACTTGACGGGTTTGCAGTAATTTCGGATCCTATACGCAAAGAAGTCTACGGCGCGGTTCGTCAGGCGAAGGAAGCAGGCATAGAAGTGGTCATGCTTACGGGCGATAATCCCGTGACGGCGGCGGCGATTGCCGCCGAGCTCGGCATAGAGGGCGAAGTTTTGCTCGGCGGACAGGTGGACGAGATGAGCGATCCGGAACTTTTGAAACGTGTTCCGAGCATAAGGGTGGTCGCGCGTTCTACGCCGCAGACCAAGCTCAGGATAGTGGCCGCGCTGAAAACATCGGGAGCGATCGTAGCCGTGACGGGAGACGGCATAAACGACGCGCCCGCAATAAAAAGCGCGGATGTCGGCATAGCCATGGGCATAACGGGCACGCAGGTATCGAAGGAAGCGAGCGACATAATCGTACTCGACGACTCGTTTGCGACGATAATAAACGCCGTGAGGTGGGGACGAGGAATATACGAGAACTTCCAACGCTTCATAATGTTCCAGCTTACAGTCAATCTCGCCGCAGTTCTCACTGTCGTCATGTCCGTGCTGTTCGGCTTCGAAGCGCCGTTCAACTCGCTCGAACTTTTGTGGATAAACCTCATAATGGACGGTCCTCCCGCGCTTACTTTGGGGCTTGAAAAGATCTCCGCCGACCTTATGACGCGCGCTCCCGTAAAAAGAAACGCGCCTATAGTTACGAAAAAAATGCTTGTGCGCATAGTGCTGAGCGGCGTTTACATGGCTGCACTCATGATAGCGCAGACCTATTTCAACTTCCTCGGCATAGGAGGCGGCGCGGGCAGGGAAAAGACCGCGCTCTTTACTCTCTTTGTTCTTATGCAACTGTTTAACGCGTTCAACGCGCGTGAGCCGGGACTTAAGAGTATTTTCCCTACGTTAGGCTCTAACAAACTTATGCTCGCGGTTATGGCGGTCACGTTCGGATTGCAGATAATCATTACTCAGCTCGGCGGCGCGGTTTTCAATACGGTTCCGCTCGGCGTGACGGATTGGCTGAAGATAGTTCTTGCGGCGCTCACCGTGGTGCTTTTTACAGAGTTTTATAAGTTACTGCTTCGACCGGTTCGAAAGCGTATGCGTCGTAAGAACCGCTTTGCCGCGAAAGCTTAAATCTCCGGGACGGGTTGTGGACGATAAATCAAAAACGACGGAACTCAAAAAGTTCCGTCGTTTTTTTGCCGCCGAGAAGTTAGCACTTCTTGCTTGCGGTTTTTGATGTAGCGCTCTTTGCACTCATGCTCTTTGCGCTCGAAGACTTCGCGCTTGCGCTTTTTGCGTTTGCGTTGGAAGCTTTGGAGCTGCAATTTCTTGCCGAGCCGCTCGTAGCTTTGGAGCTGCAGTTCTTAGACGTGCTTGCCGTCTTTGAGGTGCAATTTTTCGTCGAACCGGTCGAATTTTTAGTGTTTGCGCTCTTCGTATTCGAGTTCGAAGCTTTCGAGCTGCAATTTTTCGACGTATTTGTTGCTTTCGAGCTGCAATTTTTCGACGTGCTTGCAGCCTTGGAACTGCAATTCTTTGCCGTGCCGTTCGCAGCTTTGGAGCTTGCGGTCTTTGCACTTGCGGTCTTTTTGCTTTCAGCCATTGTTTCACTCCTTATCATATTATTGCAAACTGTCTTATAGTGGGTTTGCAATAATAGTATTTGCCCGTAGGCGTTTGATTTATACGTCCTAAAAAAGAAAAATCCGCATGAGAATCATGCGGAAAAAGACGACGGTCGGCAAAGCAAAATAAATATTATTCGTCCCATCCCATTATATAATCCACCGATACTCGGAATACCATGCAAAGCTTTCGTAAAAACGAGACGTTCGGGAGGCGTTGTCCGTTTTCCCATGCGTAGATAGAATGTTCGCTTGCGCCTATCTCGTATGCAAGTTCTTTTTGCGTGTAGTTGTAGCTTCGTCTAAGCTCCTTTAATCTTATCGCAAAATTGTCCATATATGTTTCTCCTTTGGTATGAGTTTGTTTAATGAGCATTTTGCTTACCGTCAAAGCATGATCGAAACGACGGCAAAGGATCATATGCTTAAATGTGTCCGTTCTCTTCGATGAACATGGCATAACCTTTCAAACCGTCGTCCATAGAAACGGTTATGTCGTCGGCGTTTAGTTTTTCCGTGACAGCAAGGGCAATTGCAAGCCCCGCTTTTATGACTTGAGCGCGGGAGAGTTTCAGCGCGGGAAAACGTCGCGCTGTTTCTTCGGCTTCGAGAGGCTGTAATATTTCACGCAGTCGGTCGAGTTCTTCGACCGAAATGATAGTGCCGTGTACGGCGGATGCATCGAATACCGATAAATCGAGCGAGACGCAGGCAAGGGCGGAAAACGTGCCGCCGATTCCTACGATATGTTTCGTCGTGCCGTTTGTTTCGATTGCGGCGGCGGCTCGTTGTTTTAGCCGATAGATGTCCGTACCGATTTCGTTCAGTCTTACCGCGCCGACGGAAAAACTCGAACAGAGGAGTTCTCCGCTTCGTTTAAGCGCTATTTCCGTGCTCGCACCGCCTATATCCGCAAACGCGTCGTGTGACGGGAACGAAAGACTTGCGCCGAGCGCGGCGATTTTCGCTTCCTGCTCGCCCGAAATTATGTCGGTCTCGAGCATAAGTTCGTCGCGTATCCGATCTGTCAAAAGACGTTTGTTGTCCGCCTTTCGCAGAGCTTCCGTCGCATAGACATGGATATTCAAAGCTCCTTTTGAGCGAGCGTCCTCTTTAAGCTTTTTTAAAGCGCCGAATGTTCTTTCGACAGAGCCTAAATCCAGCGTCTTGCCTTCGTTCGTAGAGTTTGCGGCAAGGCGGCTCGTAATGACGTTTCTGTATCCGAAACGTCCGAGGTCGGGTATAAGAAGCTTTACCGAGTTGCTTCCTATATTTATTACGGCGGTTTTGCCTTGTCTTATCGACGGTTTTGCCATAACAAAGGGCGGGGAATTATTGCCCGCCCGTAACAAAGCTTATTTCGCCTTCGCCGATCATGCCGAGATATTCGCGTGCGTAAGCGTCGACATATTCGTCGGTTTTACGGTAGTCGATTTCCGATTGATTCGCTTCTATTTGCCTGTCGAGGGCTGCAAGCTGTTCTCTAAGCGCGTTTTCTCTGCTCGAAAGCGAAGCCAGGCGCACGAGATTTATTACGAGAGCCGTCAATATCAACACGAAAAACAGCGCCGCAAAAACCGTTATCATAATAATTTTTCTGTTCCTCTTTACTTCTTCGGTCATGATGTACGCTCCTTTTTGTAAGACGTAAGTAAAGTATAACATACGAAAGTCCGATTGGCAAACGATTTTCAAAAAAATGCCGAAAAAACATCTCAAACGCTTGACACCTTTTTCGACATATAATATACTTATGCGCGTGTGGTTTAGTGAATTTAAACTTTAAGTTTATTTTTACGATACTTTCTAAACATAATGTTTACTAAAAACTTACCTTCTAAACTTTGAGTTTAGCGCGATCGAGGACGGTGCGGAATGGAAATAGGAATAAGGATAAAAGAGTTGCGACTTAAAAATTCATTGACGCAAGAGGAACTTGCGGACAGATGCGAGCTTACGAAAGGATATATAAGCCAACTCGAAAACGATTTGACGAGTCCGTCTATCACGACGCTTAAGGACATTCTCACGGCTCTCGGCTGTTCGCTTTCCGAATTTTTTTCGGGTTTTGACGAGCAGGAGCCGCTCTCTTACGGAGAAAACGATTATTTCACGAAGGAAATGGGGTCGGCTGCCATGAAGTGGCTTGTGCCCACGTCGCAGAAAAACGCGTTGGAACCTGTCATAGTGACGCTCGAAAAGGGCGGAGCGACGGCGAAAGATTTGCCGCACGAGGGCGAGGAGTTCGGCTATGTCCTCAAAGGAAGCGTAAAGCTCGTCGTCGGCAATCGATCCGCAAATCTCACTAAAGGTATGAGCTTTTCTTTTCGGAGCGACCGCACTCACTACATAGAGAACCGCACGGATGAAGTCGCGGAAGTGCTCTGGGTAACCTGTCCCCCCAACTTTTGAGGCTTATAAACTTCGCGAATACGGGTTGCGAGCTCCTCGGCGCATGGGCGCAGTACGTTTAGTGTACAGCAACCCATGCACCTCGGAGCCTGCTACCCGTCTCGCTCGTATCTAAGCCTCAAAAGCGTAACAGCCTCTACTTAAAGGCTCCCTTTAGCAAGGGGAGCTGTCACGAGGAACGAGTGACTGAGGGGATTGTTCTCATAAAATTATCCTCGAAAATCCGCCAATAAAAACTTTTATCGGAGAAATACCATGAACAACGAATTAAAGCAAAGCGGCGAAATCGTCCGCACAAAGAGCGACAAAATAGTCGAGGTAAAGAACGTCACCAAAGTTTTCGACGGCATAACCGTCGTAGACGACGTCAATCTTTCCATTCGCCGCGGCGAGTTCATAACGCTGCTCGGTCCGTCTGGTTGCGGCAAGACGACGCTTTTGCGCATGATAGCGGGCTTCGAGACTCCGACGAGCGGCAAGATATTTCTCGAGCACAGGGACGTAACTTCTCTTCCGCCGCATAAGCGCAGTATAAATACGGTGTTTCAAAAGTATGCGCTTTTTCCGCACTTGAATGTCTTTAAAAACATAGCGTTCGGTTTAAAACTCAAAAAACTTCCCAATGGATTCAAGACCGACAAGCGCGGAGAATTTGTGCTCGACCGCAGCGGCGAGAAAATAGAACTGACGCGCAAGTTCACTAAAGACGAGATAGAAGAAAAGGTGAAACGCGCGCTGAAACTTGTCGGACTCGAAGCGTACGGGCACAGAGACGTAACGTCGCTTTCGGGCGGACAACAGCAGAGAGTGGCGATCGCGCGCGCTCTCGTTTGCGAGCCGAAAGTGCTGTTGCTCGACGAACCTTTAGGCGCTCTCGATCTGAAAATGCGTAAAGATATGCAGATAGAACTTAAGGATATGCACAAAAATCTCGGCATAACCTTTATATACGTCACGCACGATCAGGAAGAAGCGCTTACGATGAGCGACAACGTCGTCGTTATAAATTCGGGAGCCATTCAGCAATACGGTTCGCCGAAGAAGATCTACGACGAGCCGAGCAACGCTTTCGTCGCTGACTTTATCGGGGAGAGCAATATACTTTCCGGAGTCATGAAATCGGACTTCAACGTAAACTTCTGCGGTACGGATTTCAAATGTCTCGACAAAGGTTTCGAGAAGAACGAGAAGGTCGACCTCGTAATTCGTCCGGAGGACATAGGTATTTCGGCAGGCGGTAAAGGGCAACTCGCGGGTACGGTTACGCAGTCTATTTTCAAAGGGACGTATTACGAGATGAACGTAGACGCCGGCGAGTACGAATTCACCGTGCAGAACACGACGGAGTTCAAGGCGGGAAGTTCGGTGCGACTTACCGTAAATCCGGACGGCATACATATAATGAAAAAACTGCTTACGGCGAACGAGTATAAGACCGAGCTTGACGGCGAAAACAGCGTAAAGATAGGCGGCGGCAGTTTCGAGTTCGTAAATTCCGAAGGATTGGAAAAGGGCGATAAAGTTACGGCAAGGATAGACTTCGATAAGGTGGAACTCACCGACGACGAAAGCGACGGCACGGTCGGCGGAAACGTCGTGCAGACGCTTTACAAAGGCAGTTACTATCAGGTGCAAGTCTATACGGACGACGACGACTACATATATGTGGATACTGCGGACGAGTGGGATCTCAACGATCGCGTCGGCATACTTATTAAGCCCGAACATATTTTTGTCGCAAGACGCGAGGAAGAAACGGACGACGAAAGCGTTTCCGACGAAGGCGGAGTTTTGTCCGCAGAGGAAGAAACGGCGGCGACCGTAGACTCCGATAAAGAGGAGGCGAAAGAAATTGAAAGCTAAATTCAAACTTAAACGCTCGTACTTCTCTTTTCCGTACGCCGTGCTTGCTGCGCTGTTTGTAATATTGCCCCTTCTCATTACGGCTTTTTATGCGTTCACGCGCGACGGCGGATTCTCTTTCATGAACTTCGTAAAGTTTTTTACGACGCCAAACACCTTAAAGGTGCTCGCGTTCTCTCTCGGAATTGCCGCGCTCGTAACGGCGATATGTCTTATGCTTGCCTATCCGCTTGCCATGCTGCTTGCCGATTCCGCCGTAAATAAGTCGGCGATAATGGTAATGCTTTTTATAATGCCCATGTGGATAAACTCGCTTTTAAGGACATATGCGATCAAAAACGTGTTCCAGCTCATAGGTATGAACAATGCTTATGTAGCCGTGATCATAGGTCTTGTATACGACTTTTTCCCGTTTATGTTGCTTCCATTGTATTCGGTATTGTCCAATATGGACAAGTCGTATATAGAAGCGGCGAAAGACCTCGGGAGCGGGAGCGTTCACACGTTTTTCAGAGTGCGGTTGCCTCTCTCTCTTCCGGGTATCATGAGCGGAGTTTTGATGGTATTCATGCCGACGGTTTCGACTTTCGCGATAAGCGAAATTTTGGGAGATACTTCGACCTATATGTTCGGAAATATAATAAACGACTGG
Source organism: uncultured Christensenella sp. (assembly GCA_910585955.1). Taxonomy (GTDB): domain Bacteria; phylum Bacillota; class Clostridia; order Christensenellales; family Pumilibacteraceae; genus MGBC157735. Next base: position 13,900 of record CAJUGC010000011.1, on the reverse strand, counting down.
TTTACGGCTTCGGGCGGAAGCGGCTGGAACATAGGCTCCGCGTATTCCCTTATACTGCTCGCGCTTATAGGCATAACCATGCTCATCGCAAACAAGGTGACGGGCGGTAAGGCGAGCGCGACGGGCGGCGCTCAGGCAGGAGGAGGACTTTTATGAGAACGAAAAAGTATCTCGGAAGAGCTTTCATATATTTGATGCTCGCGCTGATATATTTGCCGATACTCGTCCTTATCGTCTATTCGTTTACGGCGACAAAGACAATAGGCGGAGAGTGGAGCGGCTTTACTTTCTCGCTGTACGCGCAGGTCTTTTCCGATTCCGAAATGATGGGCGCGGTCGGAAACTCGCTCATTGTGGCGCTTACGTCGTCTTTGCTTGCTACGGTCATAGGCACGCTTGCTGCGGTGGGTATCTATTATACGCGCACGAAGTGGTATAAAATGCTTCTGAACGTGACTTCGCAGGTCACAATGGTTAACGCCGACATAGTCACGGGCGTGTCGTTCATGATGCTCTTTCTCGTTTTCGGAATGATTCCGAAAGGCTATCTCACGTTAATAATCTCGCACACTATGATCACCGTGCCGTATGTCATAATGAACGTCATGCCGCGCCTTTCACAGCTCAATCCGAACCTGTACGAAGCGGGGCTCGATCTCGGCGCGGGACCTGTGCGTACGTTTTTGACCGTACTGTTGCCTCAGCTCATACCGTCCATGATTTCGGGATTTGCGCTTGCGTTTACGCTCAGCCTCGACGACTTTGTGGTGACCAAGTTCGTGAACGGAGACGTTTCGACCATTTCCACATACTTGTATAACAAGATAGCCAAAAAGGGTGTCATGCCCGAATTACGCGCGCTTTCGACGCTTATATTCGTTGCGATACTCGCAGTGCTCGTCGCCGTGAACGTGTCGGCATATCGCCGCCGCAAAAAGTCGGCGAAGCTTTGATTTCTGGAAAGAGGAGCGTTTGATATGAAAAGGATAACAAGTAAAATTTGCGCACTCATATTTGCCGCGCTTTGTTTTATGCTTACGTTCGGAGCGTGCGATTCGCGCGACGAGGTACTGAAGATCTACAATTGGGGCGAATATATGGATCCCGAGGTTTACGAGGGCTTCGAGGATTGGTATTATAAAGAAACGGGAAAAACCATACGCGTGCAGTATAAGGAATTCGATACGAACGAATCGATGTACACGGAAATTTCCGTCAATAAAAGCGATTACGATCTTGCCTGCCCCTCCGACTATATGATCCAGCGCATGATAAACGAGGGACTTGTACTCGAACTCGACAAGACTGTTTTCGATGTGGACGACGACGTATATTACGAGGGGCTTGCTTCGCTCATTCGCGAGAGCTTCGACCCCGAACTCAAGTTTTGCGTCCCTTACGTCTGGGGCACTTTCGGTATCATGTACGACTCTTCCAAGGTCGACGATCCGGAGGACATGACAAGTTGGAATGCGATGTTTTCGGAAAAGTATAAGGGCGAGATCCTAATGAAAAATTCCGTGCGCGACGCTTATTCAGTCGCTCGCATATACGATAATACGGAGCTTTTAAGCGTAAAATCAAATGGCTTTACGAATTACGGCGAAGAATATAAAACCGCCCTCAGGTCTATTTTCGAGACCATAGACAACGATATGATTGCCGAGGCGCGCGAAACGCTCGTTAAGCAGAAAAAAGTTCTCATTCGCTACGAAGTCGACGACGGCAAGGACGATATGCTGTCGGGAAACACGTCTGCAAAACTCGGCTTTTTTTGGTCGTGCGACGCGGGTTATGTCATGAACGATACGGAAATAGAGGCTACGGGATGTAGCGCAGGCAGGGTTATCCCGGGAAACAAAGACCTTAGATATGTCGTGCCGAAAGAGGGCGCGAACGTATGGGTAGACGGATTTGTAATACCCAAGTATTCGCGTAACCCCGAGGCGGCAAATTATTTCTTAAAATACCTTTGCACTGCCGAATACGGAGAGGACGACGAGGAGTATGAGGATTATGAGACCGTTGCCGAAAAGAACACCGATTGGTTGGGTGCGAGCACTGCCGTAAAAACCGCTATGGACAATATGCGTGCATATTACGAAGAGGAGCAGGAAAATCGCGACGACGAAGAGAGCTTCTTTTACGACACGGGCGACGATTTCTACGATATGTACATGAACATGATGTTCCCGACTTCCGATATTCTCGATCGTTGCGCGATAATGAAGGACTTCGGCAAGTTTAATTTTGAGCTTGACGGGATGTGGATAGACGTCAAAACCGCCTGACGGCTTATATACTGCGCGAATACGGGCTGCGTGCGACGAGGCAAGCGGGCGCAGTACGAATATGTACAGCAACCCACTTGCCTCGACGCCTGCTGTCCGTCTCGCGCGCATCTAAGCCGTCAGTAATTCGCGCGACTGTTCTCTCGTATCTCTCGTTTGTCACTTTAGCGAATCTATTAAAAGGCTCCCCTTAGCAAGGGGAGCTGTCACGAGGAACGAGTGACTGAGGGGATTGTAACCGTTAAAAAAGGCACCTCTTAGCAAGGAAAGCAGACCGAGGGGATTGTAAAGTTTTTTTCAAATCACTCCACAGGAGACAATATGCAATTCGATTTCGAATATGACGCAATAGTTGTAGGAGCGGGGCACGCCGGCATAGAAGCGGCGCTTGCGCTTGCACGCACGGGCATAAAGACGCTCGTGCTTTCCATTACGCTCGACAATATCGGATATCTTGCCTGCAATCCGAGCATAGGCGGAACGGCGAAAGGACATCTCGTGCGCGAGGTGGACGCTCTCGGCGGCGAAATGGGGGTCGCAGCTGACGCAACGCTTACGCAACTGAGAATGTTGAACCGATCGAAAGGTCCCGCAGTGCAGAGTCTGCGTGCGCAGGTGGATAAATACCGCTATCACGCATATATGAAATCGGCGCTCGAGAATTGCGAAAATCTCACGCTTAGACAAGGCGAAGTCGAGGAGATAATCGTCGAAAGCGGTAGGGTGCGCGGCGTAAAAACTTCGGTGGGATTATCGTATGGAGCACGCGCCGTCGTGCTCGCGTGCGGCGTGTACCTAAAGTCCGACATCATTGTGGGAAGCATCATTAAGCATACGGGGCCCGTCTGCTTTGCCCGTGCCGAGGGACTGTCGGGCGCGCTTGACAGACTCGGCATAGAGCTTCGCCGCTTTAAGACGGGTACGCCCGCGCGCATAGATCTTCGCACCGTAGACTATTCCAAGCTCGAAGTGCAGGAGGGCGAGACGGATATATATTCGTTCTCCGAGCTTTCCAAAAACGTCAAGGCGACGAAGGACGTCTGCTATCTCGGCTATACGAACGAGCGCACGCACGAGATAATACGAAGCAACCTATCCAAAAGTCCGAAATATTCGGGTCTTATCCACGGCGTGGGGGCGCGATACTGTCCGTCCATAGAGGACAAGATAGTGCGCTTTGCCGATAAATCCCGTCACCAATTCTTTCTCGAGCCGGAAGGCGCGGGTACTGTCGAGGGGTATGTGCAAGGGCTGTCGACGGGGCTTCCCGCCGACATTCAGCTCGAGCTGTATCGCTCTATAGAAGGTTTCGAACACGTCGAAATAATGCGCGACGCATACGCGATCGAGTATGATTGCATAGATCCTCTGACGCTTAAATCCACGCTCGAGCATAAAACCTACGGCGGACTCTATTTTGCAGGTCAGATAAACGGTACGAGCGGCTACGAGGAGGCGGCGGCGCAGGGCATACTCGCGGGACTCAACGCATCGCTGTCTTTGCGCGGAATGGAGCCGCTCGACATTCGCCGCGACAATTCGTATATAGGCGTGCTCGCAGACGATCTCGTGACGCGCGGCGCGGACGAGCCGTACCGCATGATGACCTCGCGCGCCGAGTTCCGCCTCTCGCTTCGCCAGGACAACGCCGACCTCAGGCTTACCGAAGAGGGGAGACGTGCGGGGCTTGTGGGCGATAAGCGGTGGAAAAAGTACAAAAAAAAGCTTGCCGACAGGGAAAAGGCGCAGGCGCTTTGCTCAAAGACTCTTCCGCTCGAAAAGATAAACGCACTGCTTAAAGAGGCGGGCGAACAGCCGTCCGCTACGTCCATGAACGCACTTGCGCTCTTTAAGCGCAGCGGCGTGACGCTCGATATATTCATGAGACATTTCGATTTTCTGTCGGAACTTACTCCGTCCGCCGTAAGCGACGTTTATGTCACTTCGCGTTACGACGGCTATCTCAGGCGTCAGGAGAGACTTCGCGGCGAGAGCGCTCGGCACGAAAACATGAAGCTCGAAATTTCCGACTACGGAGCTATCGACGGCTTGCGTCTCGAAGCTCGCGAAAAGCTCAATCGTATTTGTCCCTCGACTGTCGGGCAGGCATCTCGTATCGCAGGCGTAACTCCCGCGGATATAAATGTACTTTTGTGCTATCTGTATAAAAACAGCTTATCGTAATCTCTGAAAAAGGACAAAGGTATTCTCCTCGGTTTTCCGAACGGTGTAATGTCTTTTTTGTGCGCCTTTTCGAAAAAAGGCGTATTTATGTTTCGTATACTTTTCTTTTCCTATGGGCACACTTTGAGTATGAAGTGTGCAAAGTGCGGAAAGGAAATAATACCGGAAGAGGCGTATAGATGCGGCGATTGCGGTCGAGACTATTGCGCGGTGTGCGCAGAGACAAGCGGCATTTGCGACTGTCACGGAGATTTCACGCTGTATAATTGAATAAATTATCCGCGAATTCGGACGAAAACGTCCTCAGAAGAAAATTTTTTGCGAAATTTTCGATTTTTCCGTGATTTTAGTCAATGAATTGCGAAAAATGTATTGCAAATACTCAAATTATATTGTATAATATACTCACGATAAACTTAAAGGTGGTGGTGCGTGATGAACATTACCGACGTACGCGTAAAGCTCGTGAAAAAGGACGAGCTGAAGCTGAAAGCCGTAGCTTCTATCACCATTGACGACTGCTTCGTGGTTCACGACGTTAAGGTTATCGAGGGTACAGACAACTACTTTATATCTATGCCCAGCAAAAAAACCCCCGATGGCGGATACAAGGATATCGTACATCCGCTGAATTCTCAGACAAGAGAGTTAATCAAAACGGTAGTGCTCGAAGCTTTCCGAAAGGCACAGGACGAAGCCCTTACGGCAACCGAGACCCAAGGAGACACGGAAGAGTAACCCCGCTTAAAAAATTGTTTTAGGCAAGTCTCGAAAGAAAACAAGGCTGTATGGCTCATGCAGCCTCTTTTTCTGTACGACGAAATAATTGTTTATCTGTTTATAAACCGCCGACAACGGTCTTTATTTCGTGATTTTTTTTGGGAGGGGGGATATGTGGAATCGAAGGTAAAAGGTGTTTGATTTTGTCATTTAAGCGCCGGCTTAAATTTCACGAAATTGTGTCGAGAGTCATATATAATAGGCATGAAGATTCATTTTGTAGGTTGCAACGGTGTGAGTATGCGCGAGCTTATGCAACTCGAAAAGGACAGACGTAATTTCGTTACGGGATCGGACAGCGCGCTCGGCGGTCACGCCGCGGAAAATGTGCACGGAGCGGATCTTGTCGTTTATACTTGTGCGGTGGGCGAAGAAAATATAGAGCTTAAGGAAGCGCGCAGGCTCGGCATACCGACTGTCGAGCGGGCGGAGCTACTCGGACAGCTCGCCGCGACGTATTCGAGCGTCGTCGCCATAGCAGGCGCGCACGGTAAGACGACTGCCACCGGCATGACGGCGGCGGCAATGCGCTCGTATATGCCCACCGTACATATAGGCGGAGATATGAATCCCTTTGAGGGAGAATGTAAGATGCGTGTAAAGGACTGTTTTATCACCGAGGCGTGCGAGTATCGTCGCGCTTTTTTGAATCTGAGGCCCGATATAGGCGCGGTGTTAAACGTCGATCTCGATCATACCGATTACTATCGCGATTTCGACGACATACGCTCGGCTTATGCCGCATTCGTTTCTCGGTGCGCCGTAATTCTCGTAAACAGCGACGATCGCGGAAGTATGTATCTTAACAACGGCGGACAAAAGTATACTTTCGGACTTAACGGACTCGCGTATTTTCGCGGAGAAAATCTCAAAGTCGAGGACGGGAACGCTTATTCGTTCGACCTTAAAATCGGCGGAGCGACGGCTTGCCGAGTGCTCTGTCCGCAGCCGGGTTTTCACAATGTCTACAACGCGCTTTGCGCTGTTTCGGCGGCAGTGCTCGGCGGAGTGCCGGCAAGAGAAGCGGCGGAAAATCTCTGTTCGTTTCGCGGCGTCAAACGTCGTTTCGAGCGCGTAGGTTCACTCTGCGGAGCTACGGTGGTAAGCGATTACGCTCACCACCCGAGAGAAATTCGCGCGACGCTTTTAAATGCGTCGAAGTGCACTCGCGGAAAGGTGTATGCGATATTTCAGCCGCATACGTTTACACGCACCAAAAGCCTCGAGGGCGAATTTGTCAGAGCTTTGGGAAATGCGGACGAAGTGGGACTTCTTCCTATTTTTCCTGCGCGAGAAGACCCGATGGAGGGAGTTACTTCTCACAATATAGTCCTTGCCCTTCAAAGCAAAAACGTACGAGCCGTCTATCTCGATACGTTTTGCGGCGCGCTGTCATATCTCAAGCGCAGGGTCTGCAAAGGAGACGTTGTGCTTTTCCTCGGGGCTGGCGACATAGACGCTCTTGCTCGAAAATGCATAGACTGCGAAAATTAAATATCGACCAAACGCGAGTCGGCGCTGCGCTATCGCACTTCGTGCTCGCTTGCTTAGCCCGACTCGGTCGAACTTATTAAGGACTCGCCTGCACGGCTCGTATCTTAGAGTTTTTCGGCTCGTTCGCTTTCGCTCAGCGAGCTTATCCGAATTTTTCGACTCCGCTCCGCTCACCGTCGCAAAATTCTCAAAGGTCATGTTTTACGGCTTAGCCGCAAAACATTCCGTTATTCGACCAAACGCGAGTCGGCGCTGCGCTATCGCGCTTCGCGCTGCTTAACGTGTCGAGTCATAATAAAAAACTGCGGTACAAGTCCGCAGTTTTTTGTAAGTCGGATTATTTTATAGCAGCGGATATTATTTTCCAAAGCAAAGTTTTCGGGTGAGCAGACAGCCTTTCTCTATGAAGTTTCCGCTCTTTTTCGCCGAAAATTCGTCGAACTTTTCCGCCCCCGTTTTCTTTTCCTCACTGTCGTATATCATGTAGGGCACGGGATCGCCAGAATGAGTGCGCGTCGAAGTGGGAGTAGGGTGGTCGGGAAGAAAGGCAAGACGATAATGCGCCCCCGAGCTTTTCAGATACCTGTCGATAGGCGCGATGATCTTTTCGTCTATAAGTTCTATCGAACGCGTCTTGCCGCTTCTGTCGCCCTGGTGCCCGCATTCGTCGGGAGCTTCGAGGTGAACGTAAACGTAATCCGAGCCTTCCTCGAGCGCTTTGACGGCCGCCCGAGCTTTTCCTTCGAAATTCGTCGAGAGAGTTCCCGTTGCTCCTTCTACGTCTACGGAACGCATACCCGCGCATAGCGCTATGCCTTTTAAAAGGTCTACTGCGGAAATCATAGTGCCGTTAAGACCGTATTTTTTTCTAAAATCGTCGAGCTTCGGTTTAGTGCCTTCGCCCCAAAGCCATAGAGAGGTTGCTTCTCTTTCGCCGCGTGCTCGCCGCGCGAGGTTTACGGGGTGATCTTTAAGTAGCTTTTCCGAACGCTCCATGATGTCGCGCAATATTGCGCAGTCGCAGCCGCTCGGAAGATAGGGCGCATAGTCTTTGCCCGTTATGTCGTGGGGTGGAGTCAGCGTCGCGCCGCTTTTCGCGTGGTTTCTGCGAACGAGGCAGTGGCGATAACTTACGCCTGCGCATAGTTCGAATCCGTCGAAACCGAGACGGGGAGAAAGGTATTCTATAAGCTTTTCGGCTTCCGCAGTCGTGATTTCTCCTGCCGAGTAATCTATCATTTTACCGTCCTCGAGGGTCACGAGATTGGCTCGGAAAGTGACGTCCGTATTTCCCAAAGTTATGCCCATGCTGACCGCTTCGAGAGGAGAACGCCCCGTATAACAATCGGCGGGGTCGTAGCCTATGACGGAAAGATTGGCCGTGTCAGAGCCGGGCTTCATGCCTTCGGGCACTGTGCGGCAAAGACCTATTTCCGAAGTCTTTGCGAGAGCGTCCGCATAAGGTTTGTTCGCGAGAGACATGGGAGTGTCTCCGTTTTCGTCGGGAAGGTCAGCCATGCCGTCGCCGAGTATAACAACGATTTTTTCTTTCATGTTGTATTCCTTCCTTACTTTTTTTCGAGAAAAAAGTAAGCTAAAAAAATCCGAATAAACAGGAGAAATTATTAAAAAACAGAAAAGCCGTGTATATAATATTTGCAACCGTTAAAAGCGAATTCTTAAGGCGGCAGCCTTAAGTCGTTGCGAGGGGTGGTTCTTAGGAGGGGGACACAGTCGAAAGTGTCCCTCTCCTAAGGGTTTTCGCAAAGCCTTTTTTCAAAAGGCTTTATTCCACGGTTACGGCTTTTGCAAGGTTTCTCGGCTTGTCGATGTCGCAACCTCGCTGTGCGGCGACATAATAGGCGAAAAGCTGGAGCGCGACGGCTGCGGCGCAAGGTACGGTTTCGTCCGACATGGCGGGCATAGTTATGACGTGTTTGGCTTCTTTTTCCATGCCCGAGCTGTTTTTTGTTACGAGAGCAATGACTGTCGCGCCGCGCGAGACGACTTCCTTGACGTTGGAAAGCGTCTTGTCGAAAAGCTCGCTTCCTGTAGCGCAGGCAATGACAAGCGAGTTTTCTTCTATAAGCGAGATCGTTCCGTGTTTGAGTTCGCCTGCCGCATAACATTCTGCGTGAACATATGAAATTTCTTTGAGTTTAAGCGCTCCTTCGAGAGACAGCGCGTAGTCCATGCCTCGCCCGATGAAGAAAGCTTTGTCGCCGCCGAAGTATTCGGACGCAAGCTGCTGGAGCTGTGTTTGGTTGCCGAGTATGCCGCGAATCACGTCGGGAAGCGCGGCGATTTCGGCAAGATAGCGCGCGTTCTTTTCGGCTGAGATCGTGCCTTTTTTTTCGGCGATGTAGAGTCCGAGCAGTTGAAGCACAGTGACTTGCGTCGTATAGCCTTTGGTCGTCGCGACCGCCATTTCCGGCCCGGCGAAAGTATACAGAACATCGTCCGCTTCGCGTGCGATCGTGCTTCCTATGACGTTGACTATGCCGAGGGTACGCGAGCCGAGTCGCTTTGCTTCGCGGAGCGCGGCGATCGTGTCCGCCGTTTCTCCGCTCTGACTTATGACTACGGTGAGAGAATGTTTGTCGAGAATGGGGCGGCGGTAGCGAAATTCGCTTGCAAGATCGATTTCTACGGGAACGCGGCAAGTGCTTTCTATGAAGTATTTGCCTATCATACCCGCGTGGTACGAACTTCCGCACGCTATAATGAATATTTTATTTAAATTTTCAAGGTCGCGTTCCGTCAGGCGAAAGCCGTCTTTTGCCTTTAGAGCAGGGTTAGGTTCGCCTTTGGCGTATTTTTCGCCCTCGAGCCTTACGGTATCTCCGAATAGTCTGGTGCCCATAGTCTGTTCGAGAGCTTTGGGCTGCTCGAATATTTCTTTAAGCATATAGTGCGGATAGCCGTCTTTTGCCGCCGCTTCGATATCCCAATCTACGGTGTAAGGTTCGCGCGTCACGCTTTCGCGGTTCATATCGAAAATATCGACGGACGAAGATGTGACGACTACTACGTCTTTGTCCTCGGGAAGAATAAAGCGGCGCGTGTGTTTAAGTACGGCGGGAATGTCCGAAGCAATGAAGTTTTCGCCCTCGCCGAGTCCTATGACGAGCGGGGAGTCCTTTCTGACGGCGTAGAACTTACCGTTTTCATGCACGGACAGAATGCCCAATGCGTACGAACCGGTAAGCTTGTTTATTGTCTTTCCTATTGCTTCGAAAATGTCGCCTTTATAGTAGTAGTCGAGCAGTTGCACTACGGTTTCGGTGTCGGTTTGCGAGCGGAATTTATAGCCCTTTTGTATTAGGAACTCTCGTATATCGAGATAATTCTCGATTATCCCGTTGTGCACTACGGCAAACTGTCCCGAACCGGAAAGGTGGGGGTGAGAATTGACGTCGTTCGGTTCGCCGTGGGTCGCCCAACGCGTGTGTCCGATGCCGGTCGTGCCCTTAAGAGCATTGCCGCCGCCCGTCAGCTCGAACAGGTTTTTCAGCCGACCTTTGGCTTTTTTCATGGAAATATCGCCGTCGTTTAAAACGGCGATTCCGCTCGAGTCGTATCCGCGGTATTCGAGATTGGTCAGTCCTTCCAAAAGAAGGGGAGCGGCTTGTTTATCGCCGGCATAGCCTATTATTCCGCACATATTTATTGCTCCTTGTCTTTGCTTTCGTCCGCGCTTTCGGAAGCGGTCGTTTCCGAAACGGGCTTTGATTTGTGCAGCGCTATCTTGATTATGAGTACCGCGACGACTATTACGGCTATCACGGTGAGCGCAAGTATTATCCAGTCGATGTATGCGGAAAGGAAAAAGCTCAGAAGAGTGATGATGCCGCTTGCGACGAGGTTTCCGAGCACTACGGCAAGCGTGGCTTTCGGAAGTTTAAGCCCTATTATGGAAGCGACGGCGCTGCCCGTCCACACGCCCGTGAGCGGCAGGGGAATGGCTACGAACAGGAATACTCCGAGCATTTTTTTAAGATCCGAAGCTCCCTTTTCCACGCTTTCGGATTTCTTTTCGAATTTTTCGTACAGCGTTTCGCCGATTTTTCGGAACACCTTTGTTTTCGACAGCCATTTTATGAACGGAATGAGTACGAGCAATAGCAATGGCACTATGGCTGCGGAACCGGCAAATGCGAGTAACCAAGAAAACGCGGGATGTATTCCGTAGCGAATGCCTATAGGTATCGCAAGCCGCGCTTCGACTATGGGGATTATAGATATGATTACGACGACGAGTTCGGGAAAAACAAATATTTTCAGAAGAAACTCGAATATCGTTTCTGCGACTTGATCCACTTGTAAAACCTCGCTGATTATGTATATTCGGCTGTAACCGTTTGTGTAATTTTGTTTGACGTCTTATTGTCGAATATACTTTCACTTCTATTATAACACCTATTATTTTAATATATGAAAGACTTTTTGTCAATCGGAATGTCGAAAATGAATATATTGCTTGACACTAAAGCGCAAAAACGTATAAAATAATATATGTAAAGACATTCGGAGGTCATTATGGGCAAATATTTCGGAACCGACGGAATAAGAGGCAAGTACGGAGACAATCTCGACGTCGGGCTTTCTTATAAGACGGGCAGAGCGGTTGCCGCATTTTTCGGCGGCGGCGATTGCTATATCGGCAGGGACACGCGCGTGTCGGGACCGGACATAGAGGACGCGCTCGTAAAAGGGCTTACCGACGGCGGCGTGAACGCAGTGCTTTTGGGCGTGCTTCCCACTCCGGCAGTGGCTCATATCACGATCGCGCATAAGGCGATTTGCGGCATCATGATTTCCGCGTCGCACAATCCGCCCGAGTACAACGGTATAAAGATATTCGACGGGTTCGGCGTCAAGCTCAGCGAGGAGCAGGAGGGAGGCATCGAATATTATATCGACAATATGCCGCAAACTGCCGACGTCAAAGGTAAAGTCAGTCGCTATGACGATGGCAGAAAGGAATATATAGATTACGTCGTAGACTGTATAGATCATGATTTCGAGGGCGTAAAAGTCTGGCTCGACTGCGGATACGGCGCTTCGGGCAGCGTTGCGCGCGAAATTTTTTCCCGTCTTAACTGCAACGTCGAGGTGGACAATTGTTCGTTGCGCGGAGAAAAGATAAACGCGGGTTGCGGCGCGCTTCATCCCGAGTATGTGCGCAACAGCATGAAAGGCACCGATTGCAGAGTCGGCTTCTCGTTCGACGGCGACGCCGATCGCCTTGCCGTTGTCTGCGACGGCGAGATTCTCGACGGCGACAGCGTTCTTTATAATATGTCGCGAGGCATGAAGCTTGAGGGGAGAGTTGTCGTCGGCACGGTTCTCAGCAATCTCGCTCTCGAGAAAAAGCTCGAAGAAGACGGATTGCGCCTTTTGCGTACGGCGGTAGGCGACAAGTTCATTTGCGAGATGATGTTCCGTAAACACTACAATCTCGGCGGCGAACAGAGCGGACATTATATCATCTATCCCGCGGCCACTACGGGCGACGGCATTATGAGCGCGCTTACTTTTTTAAAGACTTTGCACGGCGGCGGCAGCAAACTCGAAAAGGTAATAAAGCTCGATTTGTGTCCGCAAAAGGCTATCGCCGAGTTCGCTCCGCCTTCGATAGTTTACGAGAAAGGCTTTGTCGAGCTTGTCGAAAAGTATACGGAACAGCTTCGAGGCATAGGCAGAATAATAGCCCGCTATTCGGGCACCGAGCCAAAAGTCCGCGTCATGGTCGAATGTTCCCGCGCGGAGCTTGTCGACGTAATTCTCAAAGAATTTAAGGATTATATAGGTTCGAGTCGTTGATTCTAAAAATCGCCGTCTCTTGCCGAACGGAAGTCGGATCGTAAGATCTTCTTATGCGGGCAATAAAACATAGCAATTTGACGTATTAAAAAAGCGCACCGAAACTTTCGAGGCGCTTTATTTCTATTATATACCTTTCTAAATTTCGACTTCCATGCCGTCGTAGGCGGCGGTCATGCCGTAGCTTTCGGCAAGAGAAGCGATGTCGTCGTGTAAAAGGCCGTTGTTGTGAGAAAAATGCGTAACTATGTATTTCGTCTTTTCGCCTACAAGCCCGAACTTCATCATCTTGTCGCGCTCGCCGATATTGTCGGGCAGTCCCATGTGGCGACCTTTGCCGTGTCCTCTGCCGCCGTAGGTGCAGTCGAAGCTGACGAGATCGAACTTCATTCCCATGTCTTTCATTTTGCGATACACGCTTTCGTCAAGTATGCCGGTATCGTTCATTATAAGCGTGGTTTTAGCGTTTTTTTTCATTGCATACAAAAGGCAGTTTTCTCCTATTGTATGACAGGCGGGAAGAGCGGTGACTTTCATTCCGTTTGCCGTAAGAATCGAGTCGTAAGGAGAGAGGACGTTGAGTCCTATGCTCTTCTCGGCGGCAGGTTTGATTTCGTCGGCTGTGTGGTTTTTGAACTTCTCCATGACGGCTTCGTTGCCGTAGACGTTTACTTTGGAAAGCGTCATATCGTGTGCGTAAGGCGCGCCGCGCATGATGAAATCTTGCGGATAGCAATGATCCATGTGGGCGTGGGTAATAAACACGTCGGAAACAGCCGACAAGTCTATCCCGTATCGCAACGCGTGTAAATAGCTGTCCATCGGAAAGTCTATGAGCGTGCTTGAATCTATGAGTATCTGACTGCGCGTACGAACATTTTTTCCGCCGAGTTTTCGCGTATTCGTGCACAGCTCGCAATTGCAAAATACCGCAGGCATTCCTTCAGCCGCTGCCGTACCTAAATATTTGACAACCATAATATGATTTCGCCTCCCTGTTTTACGCTATGCATTATACCATATTATATGGTTTTCGTCAACTCGCAAGAATGGATTTTGTGTACAAGCATGCGTATAATTCGACTGAGACATCGGTTTCGTCGGATCGAAATATTTATTTTAGGGTGTTTAACGATAAAATTCGTAGCAAAAGACAAAAAACTTTTAAAATATTTAATAAAAACGCTTGACTTGTCCTATAAAGAGTGCTATACTAATCAAGCTGTCCCTTTCGGGGCGGCTTAAGCGACAGAGCGTCGCGGATAGTTTTGCACATTGACAACTGCATAAAGTATAACGAGAATAAGATATTGAAACGATAGAAA
>CAJUGC010000010.1 GCA_910585955.1 uncultured Christensenella sp. | reverse complement strand
TATCTCCCGTTAGGCATAAACCGCCGTCCCCTACGGGGCAAACCCTTGACAATTTTACTGCGGCGGCCTTTTTTGCTAATTAAGGCGGGTAAGCACCAAAGCGAACAACAAAATTTTTAAGCCGCAGTCCGCACACGCAGACCGCGCAAAGGAGCAGACAATGAACAACGCAGTAGCGGATACGTTTTATGGACACAGTAAATAACGGTGTAAATAAGCGTTATTTCTTGAATTTATAGCGCAAGACGGACGAAATATCAACCTTGTAGACAATATCAATCGTGCGCTCTTTGCCCGTAATTTTCGGTAAGCCGCCGATTACTACACGGTCAAGAAGTTCATAGCACATTTCTCTCGTAAGCGTAGGTGCGTTCAGATATTTCTTTATATCCCGTATAAAATCGTCCGCGCTTTGTTGCGTGTTTTCCGTTTCCTTAATCGTATTTTCAAGTTCCTCGATAGCCGCCGCAAGCGTTTTCTGCTCGGCGGAGTATTTTTCTATCAGTCCGAAACAAATATCTTCGGGCATTTTGCCGTTGACTTTATCCTCGTAAGTCGCTTGAATAAGCCGCGAAAGTTCTTCCGTTCGTTTCTGCTTGGTCTTTAATTCGCGCTTTGCGGATTTTACCGTATTACCCGCAAGTTCGGCGTTATGCCGCATAAATTCTTCGCGGATAGCCTTTTCGTCAAGCGTTATTCTCTGCGCCATTGTCCGAATATCGTCAAGGATAATTTCTTCCAACGCCCTCGCGGATATATAGTGAGAAAAGCATTTCGTTCTTCCGAAACGCATGTGATCGCCGCAGTTGAAATTAAATAACACCGTATGATTTTTCCCCGTGTCGGCGTGACACATTTTCATTTTGCTACCGCAATCCGCGCAATACAAAAAGCCGGACAGCGGATGAGTTAAACCCCGTTTATCGCTTCTGCCGTGCGCTTGGGATTTCAGTCTTGCCTGCACTTTATCCCAAAGTTCCTGCGAGATGATAGGTTCGTGGTTGTCGTAAATGATAACCCATTCGCTTTGGTCTTTTTCTATGATTTTATGGTTCTTATACGAAACGGCGGAAAATTTTTGTTGCGCCAAATGTCCGCGGTAGGCAATGTTTTTCAAAATCGGTCTTAAAGTTCTTTGCTCCCATAACGGATTTTCATTATCGTTGTACTTTCTTCCGTATTTCAAAAACGCAACTCTGCCCGGACTCGGCACGTCTTCGTCGTTAAAGATCTCCGCGATTTGTTTGGGGCTTATTCCCGAAGCATACATCTCGAATATTCTCACGACGATAGGCGCGATTTCTTCGTCTATGACGAACGTCTTTTTTGCGTCCGTGCCTTTCAGATACCCATACGGAACTTTCGAGCCGCTGTATATGCCCTCGATAGCGTGCGTTCTTTTTATAGCCCGTATTTTTTTCGACGTATTCGCCGCGTGCCACTCGTTGAAAATGTTCATAATGGGCATCATTTCCATAGCGTTGCTGTCGCGGTTTGCCGTATCCACATTGTCCTGTATGGCTATAAACCTAACCCCGAACGACGGGAACACATAATCGACGTATTGTCCAACCTCAATATAATTACGTCCGAAACGGCTCAAATCTTTGACGATTATAGTGTTAATAACGCCCGTCTTTGCGTCATCCAACAAACGCTGCACTTGCGGTCTGTCGAACGTCGTACCCGAAACACCGTCGTCTATGTATTCGTCATAGATTTGAAATCCGTGTTCTTCGGCATACTTACGAAGTATCTGCCGTTGGTTCTCGATTGACAGCGATTCGCCTTGCCGTTCGTCCTCTTGGGAAAGTCTGAAATACAACCCCGCGATATAGTTATTCGTTTTCATAAGATTACCTCGCTTTTTTCGTTGCGTTCTTGACGGCGATTTTTTCCATAGTCTTCTCGAAGTCCGTACCGCCTCTGAAATATCTGCGTACGTAATACGACTTACCGCCGATAGTTCTCTGCCGTTGGATAGACGGGGAAAAGAGATAGCAATTCTCCTCGTAGTCCTCGACGTTCGTGTAGGTTTCCCTTTGCTTTGCTGTTGATTTGTTCATTTTGAAATTCTCCTTTTAGATTTATTTTGTTGAATTTGTCTTTCGACGGGAGCGAACAATAAACGGAAACGCAATAGTCTTTACGCATAAAATGCTTTCCGTTCTTTTCTGCAAGGGCTGCGCAAGCAGTGCATTTTACCCTTGCGGAAAAGTGCGTTTTCGTTTACGCTCCCACCGAGAAAGACAAAATGATTTGTTTAGTTGCTTTTGGGCATTTGCTCTATGACTTCGGGGCTTGCTTTGCCGTGAACTACGCCGTCGCCGTCAATGCAAATAAAATCGTCGAATAAGAGTAGTTTTCTGTCTTCCGCGCCGTATGCGGTTATAACGTCTTCGCCCAAAATGTTAGTTAAGATATACGGTTTTATATCTCCGCCTTGGCAGATCCGTCCGCCGTCTTTGTCCAAATACTTGATAAGATACTTTACCGACTGTTCCACTTCGGGTTTTACTATTTCTTCAAACTCATTCAAGCCGAAGCGTTTGAGAAAATAGGTGTTCTGTATCTTCGTCTGTCTGCGGTGTCGTTTCGTACTGTAATCCGATACGGTTTCCAACTCTCCGACCATACCGTTTTCGGGAATAACGAATATGCCGTGAAAGTGCAGTCTGTCCGTGTCCTTGCCGTGTTCCCATACGCCTATGTATTTCCAACCGCGCCGTTGAACTAACTTTTTAAGCGTATCTTTGAGTTTTACTCGAAATTCTTCTTCTGTGCATTTAGCCGAATCGTAAGTAAAAGTACAGAACCAATTCCACTGCTGTAAACGCACTTTACGCCATAACAGAGAATACCGTTTTGAAAGATTGCGCTTTTTACGGTCTTTGTTTTCGGAGATAAAGGCTATTCGTTCCGTATCGTCGGGAATAGCGTCTTTTAGACGATCGCTTATAAATTGATCTCGTTGCTTATACGGTATTTTTTTACTTTCCTTATACGCCGTTTCAAACCGTTCCTTACGGGCTGACTGTTCGGGCGTAGGGATAGCCGTATGCCGTCGTTTACAGCCCTTACCGCTCGGATAACTGCCTTGCGGTATGGCTATGAAATGACTTCCGTCGTGATAGACTTTGGAATCGGGATAATTCCTTTGTTCGTTTTCGTTCATTTTGTTACGCTCCTTTCTTTTTTGTGATTGTAGTTTAGCGGTCAAATAGGCAAATTTTTTTCCTATTAGAAAAAGTTTTTGCGACTTTTTTCTGCCGCGAATAAAGCATAGCGTTTTTCGGTTGAAAATGTAATATACTCTATCCGTACAGTTTCCCGACTTACACGGGCAATTTCTAAACAAACCCGTACTTTACCCAAACCGTGCCTATACTGTAAAACTCAAACTCGCAAGGTCTTTTCGACTTTGAAAAAGTTTTACAAGAAAATTTTACATAGGCTTACGGAAAAAGTGAATGACGTCGCTTGCCGCATTTATAACTGCGCTTGACCGCACTTGACATTGTAAAACAAAACGAAAAATAATGCGGTGGCATTTATGGGTAGGTTATTGGTACAAAACGGCTACAAAGTAGCGGTATGGCGCATAAGGTAGCGGCAAGGTAACAGAACATAAACGGCACAAAAAAGACGGTACGCATAACTCCGTCCGAAAGGAAAACACGCCGTATGAAAAGCAAGAAAGAGCGGCGGCGTAAAAAAATACGGCGAACACGGAAAGCCTGCGTGTGTCGCCGTATTTTAGCCGCCGCCTTGCTTTTTAGGCTGTTGCTCGGTCTGTTTTTCGTTGTGTTTGGTTGGTTTGTTGCGGGTGCTTGTTGCGCCGCGTAGCGGCGCACTCGTTTATACAAGCACCCGCAACAGTGCCAAACGGAAATTTAGTACATATATTCTTCGATAAATGAAATATTTTATTTCAAATCACGAATATATAACTTGCGAAAGTTGAACAAAAATGATATAATATCTTTAAGATTGTATGAGGTGAAATTTAATGGCTGTCAGTTACAATAAATTGTGGAAACTTTTAGTCGATAAAAATATGAATAAAACCGATTTAAGAGTAAAAGCGGATATAGGAACGGCGACGTTGGCAAAATTAGGGAAGAATCAGCCTGTAAGTATGGACGTAATGATGAAAATATGCGGCGTTCTTAATTGTAACATTGCAGACGTTATGGATATTATCCCTACGGAGGTACAGTAATGAAACATTTAACTTACATATCTTTGTTCAGTAGTGCCGGTGTGGGATGCTATGGATTCAAAATGGAAGGATTTAATTGCGTTGCGACCAATGAATTGTTGCCTCGTAGATTGGATGTCCAAAAGTGCAATAATAAGTGCAAATATGACTCGGGCTATATTTTGGGTGATATTTTACTTGATGAAACGCACAATAAAATATTATCTCAAATTGATTTGTGGAAACAAAAAGAAAACATGGCGGAATTAACCGTTTTAATTGCTACGCCGCCCTGTCAGGGAATGTCTGTTGCAAATCATAAGAAGAAAGACGAAAATAAGCGCAATTCTTTGGTAGTGGCATCGTTGTCGTTAATTCAGCAAATACAGCCCCGTTATTTTGTATTGGAAAACGTAAAAGCATTTTTGAAAACGATT
The DNA here is from genome assembly GCA_910585955.1 of uncultured Christensenella sp. GTDB lineage: Bacteria > Bacillota > Clostridia > Christensenellales > Pumilibacteraceae > MGBC157735. Next base: position 84,012 of record CAJUGC010000010.1, on the reverse strand, counting down.
TGCACGGATGTAGACGGTTCGGATAAACGTATACGGCAAGCGATAAACGACAATCTTGCAAAATTCTATAATATCGAATATAGGGCATTGAATTTCAAAAATTACGGTGCAAATTCAAGTCGCACTAGAACGCTTATAATAGGTGTCAGGAAAGATATTTCAATCAATCCGGATACGCTTTATCCGGCATACAGAGAGGAACCCACTTTAAGGCAAGTTATAGGCGATTTGCCGAGCCTTTCGCAAATGGGTGAAATTTGCCCTACGGATATATATCATTCGTTTAGAAGTTATAGTCCGGAAATGCGTCATTGGATTGAAAATTTGCAAGAAGGGCAAGGTGCATTTGACAATACAGATGAAAGTCGTCTGCCCCATTATTATAAAAACGGTGTGAAAGTATTTACTAAGAATGGTAATGCGGATAAATATACTCGACAATATTGGGATAAAGTCCCGCCCTGCGTTCACACGAGAAATGATATTTTGGCAAGCCAAAATACCGTACATCCCGTTGATGACAGAGTTTTCAGTATACGAGAACTTATGCGTATGATGTCAATCCCGCAAGAATTCAGATGGACCAATCATTCTTTGGAAGAACTAAATCATCTATCTCTTGACGTAAAGAAAAAATATTTATCTCAAAACGATATAAATATCCGTCAGTCAATCGGCGAAGCAGTACCTACGGAAATATTCAGACAAATCGCATATAAAATAGCACAAGAAGAAAACAAATGACGCTCCACGAATTTTTAGAAAAATATAATATTGCGGTTTTGGACGATCTTGTTCAACGAATAAACGAATTTGGCAAAAAACTACCCGTTGAATTTGTTTATCAAGCCGCAGAATATTTGAATCCTAACCGTGATTTAACTGCGGCATTTTATACCGATACGATGATTTGCAAGCAAATAATGTCCGAATTGCCAAACTTTGACGACAAATCACATATTCGTATTTTAGAACCGTCCGTAGGCGCAGGAAACTTTTTACCCTTTATTGCGGATAAATACAAAGATAAAGAGATAGTCGAATTTTATTTGGTAGATATTGATGAAAACGAATTGAAGATAGCGGAATTGATTTTTGAAACCTATTTTAGAGAAAAGTACCCGAATACGGCAATCATCTATATCAATGACGATTATTTGCAATTCCCTATATCGGGGAAAAAATTCGATCTTGTTATCGGAAATCCCCCTTACGCAAAAGTTACAGACAGCAAATTATCGGCACTGTATAAAAAAAATAGTGCAATAACAAAAAGCAATAATTTGTTTGTTTGGTTTTTAGAAAAAGCGTATGCCGACGGAGAATGGGTATCGCTTATCGTTCCCAAAAGCGTTTTGAATGCGCCCGAATACGTTGAAATTCGCCACTTATTAAAACAGGCGCATATTCAATCTATATTGGATTTTGGAGAAAACGGATTTAAGGGCGTAAAAATTGAAACAGTAAATTTACTGTTTACTTCTGCGCAAGTCCCAAACGATACGCACATAGTTTCTATAACACAAAAAATCGATATTGTTCAGAAACAGGATTATATCACGGACAATCAATATCCCACTTGGCTACTATATAGGAATACGTTTTTTGACGAATTCGCAGAATCTATGGAATTGGGCGTTTTTGAAGCGTTTAGGGATAGACAAATCGTTAATTCAATGCTTTCACCAACGGGCAAATACAGAGTATTGAAATCGAGAAATATCGGATCGAATTGTATTATAAATATCAACGGGTATGATTCTTATATAACGGACACGACTAACTTGCTCGTTGCGAAGTTCCTTAATCAAGATGTTGTGGTTTTAATCCCGAATTTAAGTTACGCACCACGAGCGTGTTTCTTGCCTAAAAATACGGTTGCTAACGGTTCGGTTGCATTATTGACGCTGAAAGACCGTAAGCGTAAAATAACAGAACAGGATTTGGAATTGTATGCCACAAAGGAATTTACTTTATATTATCGGATTGCGCGCAATTATGGAACGCGCTCGCTAAATATAGACAATAACTCAGTTTACTTTTTTGGGATAAGGAGGTAATCAAATGACCGAAAGAGAAATAATCGAATTTTTATCGACAAAAAATTATGATATACGCATTACGCACAATGCACGGTGGATAGATCAAAAATGTACGCCCGATGTTTTGTGTATTGTTGCCGATTGCATTTTGAATTACATAGATACTAACGGGAATTTAGATTTCACATCAAAAGATATTTGGTTCTCCGACTATACCATTCAAAATGTTCATGATATTTTTCGAAAAGTACAAGTGGACAGTTCTTCCGCATCTAATGAATATGATAAATTTTTTGGACAACCCATTAAACTTTTTGCTTATGCTGGGATATTGGAAGAAGAAAAATTCGGTAGAGAAAACGTATATAAGTTGATAAATCGTAATCTTTTGGAATACATATCATTACGCGAAAGGAATGCTCTATTATTTCTTATCAAGTATATCAGTAAGGTAGTTGATGATTCGGGGCTGACTCTCGTATTTGACGAATTTTTCGAACAACAAAATTCACAGGCTTATGACAATTTGAAGAATACGTTTTTTACCTTTACGGTGGCTAATACTGCTATTGGGAGCAAAGGATCAAACGGTAAACTCGAATGTGGAAGAATATTTACAAAAGTAGTAAATGTTTTGGCTTTCGATCTCAATAAGCGCGGCACTGAAAAAGGTCGGATATCGCAACACGCTATTACCTATGATATGCTTATGTATAATAGAGATAATTTCAGAGATATTTATGCCGAAAAACCGAAATCGGTATCGAGAAAGGACTATATCGCTCAACAGCATATCGTTATAAACGAAGCATATTACCGTTATTTATCAACGAAAGCAAAGCGTCGTTTGAAACAGTATAATGATAATTATCGTAACGGTTTAAGTGAAATGATTGGTGATATCGAACACGCCACACATATTCATCATATATTCCCTGCTGGCGAATTCCCCGAAATTTCATATTATCTTGAGAATTTAATGGCATTAACGCCTAATCAGCATTTGAATAATGCGCATCCCGACGGCAGAACAACCGCTATCAATAGAGATTATCAACACGATTGTTTAATTGTAAAAACGGATGTGATTCGAGAAAATATTGAACAAAACAATGAAGTGATATATTCTTTTTCGGACTTTTTGCATGTCCTGTTTGTAGGTTTCAATGAAGATGCTTTTCTTGATATAGAGCCTAATGACTACGACGGCATCAAAGCGAAAATCGAATTGGAGTATGTTGCGTAACAGGAGATGAATTTATGCCCAATAAGAATAAGTTATCAATTTACCTAATAAAAGAGAATTTAATAAACATTGAAGATATCTTTGATAAACCCAATGAACTCGCTATATTGGATACATTACCTGACGAATCAAAAGTTTATTATAAAGCATCGGACATTCATGAACCCTCGTGGATGAAAGATTTCTTTTTGAAAAATAACAATAATTTGCATCAAGCGAATTCACGCGTTGTATTACTGAAAACTTTGAATATAGATGACGAATCTCGTATTTTTGCTTTAACTTTTGGATATGCTCGTTTTTTGTTTAAGCCAAATGTATTGGAAGAACAGTTTGGCTTACGCATAATTCTTAATACTATAAAACAAAATGAAATACGTAAAATTTCAAAAACAAGTGTTGGTACGAATCAAAAGCAAAGCGATGAACAATTACCTAAAAATAGTGATATTTCAGAGTTTGGATTTGACATTAATAGAGATTTGATGAAAAATATAAGTGGTAAATCGGAAGATGAAATTTTTGAAAATAGTATGCTCACAGGCGGCGACATTTTTAGTTTAACTGTAAGTCGAGATATCACAAATATAGATGAATTTCTTATTTATTGTTATAAACGATATAAAGAAACCACCTATCAAGAGAATTTTTCATGGATTGATAATATTAAGTTTATCAGAGATAAGAAATTAATTGAGCAATTAAATGTTAATTTAATAAATGAAATAAAAAATAAGAATTTTAATCAGGTTTGGATGGCTGTACCCGAAGTGGTTGCTTGGGAAGATATTAAAGACTTTGTTATATGCGGTGATAATCGACATCATTATGCTGATATTGAGATCGAAAAAGTAATAGAATCATTAAGAAATGAATTGATGTCCATTGAACAATTGCAAAATAAAATTATTAAGGCTATATCGAGTAAAGATGATACCCAATCAATATATGAATGGAGGGCATATGACTGCATTGTAGCAGAAATTACATTTAATGGTAATGAATATTGTTTGAGTAACGGAAAATGGTATAAAATAGATATAGACTTCGTTGATACAATCAATCAACAATATAATAGTATTGAATTGAATCAAGATATTTTTCTTGATTACTGCCATAAAGATGAAGATGCATATAACAGTGCTTTAAGCATGAGTTTACCCAAGGCAATTATGTTACATAAATATAAGGTGCCTATCGGAGGTGGACAAGGAAACAATATAGAACCATGTGATGTGCTTTATGGGAATAAAATGATACATATAAAGCATAATGGTGGGTCAAGCATGTTGAGCCATCTTTTCAATCAAGCCCTCGTTTCAAGTCAAATGTGGTTGGATTCTGAATCTCGTAATATATTAAAAGGTAAACTTTCTATTGACGGAAAGCAGGATATTATACCGCCAAATTTTGCAGCAAATAATTATGAAATCGTTATTGCTATAATAAATAAGTTTGTGGAAGAACGACCTAAAATACCATTTTTCAGCAAGGTTTCTTTATGTTTTGCAGTTAGAAATATTAAACAATATGGCTACAAAATAAGTTTGAAGAATGTAAAGAATGTAAAATAAGCACAACTTGATTATCCGTAAATTGCCGTATATCTTTGGCGCATTTTAATAAAGTATTCAAATACAGTGGATTGCGCTCTTTCGAGTATTCTGCCTATCTCTGGATAACTTAAACCCTTTATGCGACATTCAAGGGCGATACGCATATTGTCTGTTAGGTTAAGGCTTTCGACAATTTTATCGTAGAGAGTGTAATCCTGCGGCGTTTCGTCTTTCAATTCAACCGACGGTTCGTTTGCCGGTGTTAAATCGTCCGCACTTGTGCAACGGTAATTATCACTCCATTTGCGGTTTATAAGTTTCATCATCTTTTTAATGCACGCTATTCTTACCGTTATTTTCTTTCCTTTCTTGGTATAACCGAGAACATCATACAAATGTTCCCCGTAATGTTCGCAAAGGAATAATGCGCTTTCCTGTACTAAATCGTAACCGTCGCTGAAAACGTGGTTTTTATTGTGTTTGTTCTTTATATCCGAATATAGGTCTGCGTATAGTTTCTGCATACGGCTACCCATATAGCCTATGAGATAGCGCGTTTCCATAAAGGCTATAATTTCCGACATAGCAAGCACGTTGTCGGGAGAAATGGTTTCTTTTTGAATACTGAAATCGAGAACTTTAGCTTTCATATCAGTCAACCTCCTCGAAATCATCATGAGATATTTTGTTTTCGTAGAACTTTCCGTACTCGAAATACAGATTACCTTTTTCGTCCCGAATAAGATCGAACGTGTCTTGCGTTATCTTACCGCAACGGCTTATGGCAACGGTGATTTGTTGGCGGTCGAAATCCACGTCTACGATATTGAACGTAACGTCGTATTCTCCGTCGAAGTACGAGAACTCCGAAAGATAGAACTTTCTTTTGCTCTCTTGCTTTGTGCTTTTGGTTTTCATTTTGGAATACCTCCGATTGATTTGATTAGCCTTTTCGGCAACGACAACAAAAAGCACGGGGAAAAGTTTACAGGCTTGTTTTCTGTCTATCCCGTAACACGGAAGTCAACGACAAAGAAAAAAGTTTTGCATAAAAATAGCACCCGACGTTTTACCTGCCGAGCGTTAATCTATTTCTATTCAATTCCTACGCAAAAGTTTTTTCCGTTGACTTCCGCTTTTCTCTGTGCTACCCCTAAACGCCGAAAAGGCTAAATCAATCGGAGCATAAAAAAGTGCCCATAAAATCAAACAGCAGTTATTTACGCACGTTTCAGTTCACATTCACAGAACGAAATGACGATTGAGGGGCAAATTCGCATTTGCACCGAGTACGCCTAAAGCAGAGGGCTAAATGTTATCAAGGTTTACACCGAGAAAGCAAAAAGAGCGTCCAAAGACACGCACAAACGGAAATCGTTTCGACAAATGTTACACGACGCGCAAAGCCGCACGTTTAAAAATATCATAGTTTACAAGTTTGACCGTTTCGAGCGCAACCGTTTTGAAAGTATGATGTTAAAACACCAACTCAAAGAACAATGCGGCGTAAAAGTTTTGTCGGCGTTAGAGCCAGTCAGCGACGACGAGGGCGGCGAGCTGTACGAAATGTTTGTTGAGTGGAACGACGAGAAATACAGCCAGCGGCTATCCGTCCGCATACGCGACGGGTTGACCACCAGCGTGGAAAACGGCACGTTTACGGGCGCACGGCTTATATACGGCTAAAAAACTTATAGACACCGACAGAACGGGCAAAAAAGGCACAATACATAAAGTCGCTATCGACGAGGAACAAGCCGAAATCGTCCGCTACATTTTCACGGAATACGCCAAAGGCACGGACAAAATCGAAATTGCAAACGCACTTAACGCACAAGGCAAACGCTTTAATGGCAAGCCGTTTAAGGGGCGCACTTTCGACAAGTGGTTGAGCAATCCGAAATATACGGGCGAATTTTATTTCGGCGAAAGGCTATGCAAAAACACATACCCCCGCTATTATTGACAAACTACTGTTTGCCGACGTGCAAAAGCGATTAGCCCAAAACAAGATTTTAGCGGACGCAAATTCAGCAGTCGAGCCGTATTTGCTTACGGGCAAAGCGTTTTGCGGACATTGTGGCACGGCTATGGTACCAGACGGCGGCACGGGCAAGAACGGCAAAAAGCATTATTATTACGCTTGCAAGAGCAAGAAAAAAGGCAAATGCGACAAGGCGCGGGAAACAAAGACACGCTGGAAATGCGAGTTACAAAGCAAGTCCAAGAGTTTTTAAGCGACAAAAAGAACGCCGAGAAAGCCGCGAACGATACAATAGCATACTATGAAAGGCGCACGGGCGACGACGGAATGAAAAGCATTGAAACGCGCATCGCAAAAGCCCAGCAAGAAATCGAGGACTTGACAAACGCATTTATTGAGGCGCGAAACGCTTTACTCCGTGCGAACATTGAAAAGAAAATGAATGAGTATGAAATACTGTTGAATGACTTGCAAGGGGAAAATCGCAAATCGAGTTAGAACGCGGGCGCAAAATTACCGCAAAAGACATACTGTCGTTTGTCGCGCAACTTATAAAGGGCGACCCGGCCGACAAAGACTACCAGCGGCAAATCATTGACAACCTTGTGTTTATGGTGTATATTTTTGACGACGAACATATCAAAGTCGTTAATTATCTGAATTCCGGGGTTGACAAGTCTATCGAACGGGTACGACTGGACGAAACAAAAGAGGTGCTGGAACGCTTGAAAGGTGTTCAAACTCAATCACCATTAGTCCACCAAATCGAAAAATCCGGTCGGACGCATAAAGCTCGATCGGATTTTTGTTTGCAAATATTAAGGAATAGGCAATAGACAAAAGATAAAAACTTTGCTTGTCGCAACTTATCTGCGCTTGCGGCGCTTCGATATGCGATATACGCGGTGTTTTGACGTATAAGGGCGCAGTTTAAGAGTGATTATGCCGTCAACCACAGTCGCCAAAAGCATCAAGCCGCATACGACCGTAACGCCGATTGCTCCGCTGTTGCGAGCAAAGACCTCTCCGAAGCCGGACCGGGGCATACCCGTCCAAAACAACAGCACAATCGCGGCGCCGAGCAATATTTCCGCTCCCCATATAAATAAAAATCTCTTTATAAAAGAGCTTCCTTTGCTCGCAAGGAAGATGTTCATTCCCGCCGCATACATAAGACAGAAAAAGGCGAAGCAGCACGCGCAAAAGGTCGAAATAAAGCCCGTAGATATTGCTCGTTCCGCATGGTCGGGGTTTAGCGGATCGACGAGTATTTCCGTATATTTGCCGATGTTGTCATACACCTCGTAAAAATCGGTGGTTCCTTCTCGGTCGATAAACGTGTATTCCTGCCCGTCGAACGTATAAAAAATTACATAAAAATATGTGGTTTTGCTGTGTCCCGACGACGATGAGCCGCTTTGCACGTCGACCACCTTGCCCATGATTTTTACATAGTCGGAATCGACATGGCGCATTCTGACGACGTTCCATACCAAAAATCCGACGCACGCAAGAAAGAGCGCAAGCGCTATCGAAAGAAAAACGATAGAAGTCTTTTTGTCGTCTTTTTTTTGGAGAGCCTCGTCCGACGCCACCTCTTCGATACGACTGTAATTGTGTTCGCTCATAATAACACCCGTCTATTGCATAACCGTTTAATCGCTTATATTAAAATAATAACATATTTCGGATTGGCTGTCAATATATAGCCGCAACATTAAGGCGCTCGAATCGAATATATTCGTAAAACCGTTTGATTGCTATTGATTCTCCGCAAAAGGTAATCGACGCATTGATGCAAAGCAGCGTCGCTCAAGCGCAAAACGATGTGCTTAAGCGTACCTTACAAGCAATCTAAAGATTATAATCGGAAGTTATGCAAATGCAAAAAACGGACTTAAAAAATATGCGGATTTTATTATCGATTTTCAAAAGAACATTTTCGCAAAAAATTTTCCAAACAAGCATTAAATTCTTGCGGAACGTCCATGTTCGCGCAATGTCCTGCGTCTTTCAGAATTATTTTATCGCAGTTTTCGTATTCCGCCCATTCGTTTACGATTTCGATTTCCGTGGGTATATCGTGTTCGCCGCAACCTACCAATAATTCATATTGACGTTGTTTTTTCGGGTATTTATTTATAAGTTTTTTCAATCCCGCCAAGTATTTGAAAGAACTTTTTTTAAATTGAATATTAAGATTATAAAAAGCTGTTTGCGCTTCGTTCGTATAGGCGGAAATTTTTTTGTTTGCTTTTGAAAACCACTTGATGGAAAACAGCGCTTTCAACATCATTTTCATTTGCGCTTTGGAATTGGACTTTTGCTTTGTAATATCAAAATTATTGATGTCGTAACCGCCGAAGCAGGCAAGCGATAAAACTTTGTTCTCGTATTTATTGGCAAAATCCTGTATAAAAACAGAACCCAGCGATACGCCGACAAAATGGGCGGAGGGTATTTCGTGTTTGAGAAAAATCAGGTTGATCCAATCCGACATTTTTTCAATGCTATCGCCTTTTTTTGCCTGGATCGAATTGCCGTGTCCCAAAATATCAATGGCAAGCAAATTATATTTGCCGGAAAAGTATTCGAATTGTTTTTCAAACATTCTGCGGTCGACAAATGCGGCGTGAATAAAAACAAGCCATTCTTTGTTTGCGACAGTGTCGATATAATAGGCGATAGGCGAGTTCTCGAGATATAAATTTTCCATTTTAACGCTCCTTGATATTTTTTAACAATCGATCGTACCATTCTATATTGAAGTTTACCGAATCGAGTCCGTATGTCGCCGTTTGCAGTTGGAAATAGAATATATCGTTGTTTTGATTTTCGCTTGACAGCGCGAGACCTTCGTGACAAATTTTCTCTAAATCTGAACGCTTATTTTTAAGGTAGGCAATATGATTCTCGATAAGTTTTATACGACTTTCTTTTTCGGTGAATCCCAAAAAGTAGATTTTGGACAGCTCGGGATTTTTAGCCGTACCGTTGTCGACAGCGCTGTTCAGCCAAGCGTCAAATCGGTTTTTGCCGTTATCGGTTATGGTGTAAAATTTTTTGGATTTGCCTTTTTCCGTCAGTTCGCTTATGGTAATATACCCGTTTCGCAATAATTTTTTTATGGCGGCTTGTATGCTGCCCGTACTGCAACTGTACATTAAATTCAATCCGTCGTTTATGCGTTTTCGCAATTGATAGATCGTTCGGGATTTCAGTAGCAATAAACCTAAAATAATGTTATCCATTTTACTCTCCTATGTTACTAATAGTAATACTTTTAATCGGCGTTGTCAACTCAAATTCGGATCGTTTATTCCGTGCCGAGGAAAGGAGTTGCTTTTTTTATGCGGATATGGTAAAATATTATCGGTAAAGAGCGCACGGAGAAAAGCGAATGAGTTATTATGCAAATAAGACGTTTAAGGGCGAGATAAGAGAGAACGAGAAGATAAGCGACTGCGACTTTGTAGATTGCGTTTTCGAAGATTGCAAGTTTGTCGATTGCTCTTTGGAGAACTGCTCGTTTTCCGAATGCGTGTTTCGTTCGTGCCTTATTGCGAATGTGAAAGTGCAGGAAGTCGGAATGTTGTTGGCGACGTTTAAAGACAGTGCGTTGGTCGGCGTGCAGTGGCGGGATTTTCAATCGGGGATAGTATCTTTTCCCCTTCAAAAGCTGGAAAACTGTCGTCTCAAATATAACGATTTTGAAAAAATGAGCTTTAAAAAATTCGATTTTTCCCGTTCGAGCATAATAGATTCCGCATTTGTCGATTGTAATCTGAGCGAGAGCGATTTTAAAGATTGCGATTTGAAAAACACGGAGTTCGTCGGTTGCGATTTGAAAAAGAGCGACTTTCGTCGGGCGAAGGGATATAATATCGCTCCTATGAGCAATCGAATAAAGGGAGCGAAATTTTCTTATCCGGACGTTCTCGGACTGATGAAAGATTTCGAGATCGAGATAGAAGAGTAGACGAAATTCGGTAAACGATGAAATAATATGACGGATTTGCTTGCCACAGCCGCAAAAATATGATATATTGATTGCACAGAAATTCGAGGTGACGGGAGTGTTTAATTTTTCTTGCTAAATAAATATCGTAAGCCGAAGGAGAAATTCCGTCGGGTTGCGGCTATGCAAGAAAGTTTGATACGCTGATTTCTCGGATTCATTTATAAGATTTGAGCATTAAAGCCATGAGAAACTTTCTCATGGCTTATTTTTATCGAAAGGAGGATCAAAATGTCTATAATAAAAGTCGAGAATCTTACTTTTTCTTATCCGTCGAGTTTCGATAATGTATTCGACAACGTGAATTTTCAAATCGATACAGATTGGAAACTCGGTTTTGTAGGCAGAAACGGCAAAGGCAAGACGACTTTTCTGAAGATTTTGCAAGGGAAACTCGAATACGTCGGCAAAATAATTTCGTCCGTGCGGTTCGATTATTTTCCGTATGCCGTGCGCGATACGAGCCGCCTTACTTCAGAGGTCCTAAGCGAGGTCTGTCCAGCGGCGGAAGGGTGGCGGCTCATGCGTGAACTGACCTATCTCGACGTGAACTGCGATACGCTGTATCGACCGTTCGATACGCTTTCGGGCGGCGAAAGAAGCAAAGTTTTGCTTGCCGCGCTTTTCTTGAACGACGACAGGTTTCTGCTCATAGACGAGCCGACCAACCACTTGGATATGCGGGCGCGGCGGTTGCTGTCCGAGTATTTAAGCCGCAAAAAGAGCTTCATATTGGTCTCGCACGACAGGAGCTTTCTCGACGGCTGCGTCGATCACATTCTCTCGCTGAACAGGGCAAGTATTGAGGTGCAGAGCGGCAACTTTACGTCGTTTATGACGAATTTCGAGCGGAGGCAGGAGTTCGAGCGCAGACAAAACGACCGTTTGCAAGCCGACATAGAACGTCTTAAAGAGACGGCGCGGCGCACTGCGGATTGGGCGGACAGGGTGGAAGCGTCCAAAAAGGGAGCCGCCGACAAGGGCTATGTCGGGCACAAGTCAGCCAAAATGATGAAGCGCGCAAAGGTAGTCGAGGGGCGGCGGCAAAAGGACATTGAGCAAAAGGAGAGCTTACTTCGAAACGACGAAAAGGAAGAAAGGCTCAAAATGAAGCCGCTTGTCTACCGCGCCGAGAGGCTCGTATCGTTTTCCGAGGTTGTGCCCATATACGACGGGAAAGGCGTTTGTCCGCCCGCGAGCTTTGAGATAAAGCGCGGCGAAAGGGTGGCGATAGAGGGTAAAAACGGGAGCGGCAAAAGCAGCCTTCTAAAACTTCTGTGCGGAGGAGCGACCGAACACACGGGAAAGATAGACATAGGCTCGGGGCTTGTCGTTTCTTATGTCCCGTAGGATACCTCGCACCTTTCGGGAACGCTTTCGGATTATGCGACGGAGCGCGGGATAGACGAAACGCTCTTCAAGACCGTATTGCGCAAAATGGGTCTTAGTAGGGAGCAGTTCGAAAAGGATATGTCGGAGTTTTCCGACGGGCAAAAGAAAAAGACTTTGCTTGCCGCAAGTCTTTGTGTGGAAGCGCACTTGTACGTTTGGGACGAGCCGCTAAACTTCATCGACGTCTTTTCGCGCATACAGATAGAAAACCTGCTTGCCGAATTTCAGCCGTCTATGCTGTTTGTCGAACACGACAAAGCTTTCGTCGACAAAATCGCGACAAGAACTCTCGAGCTTTAAGCTGCCTCGTGTAAAGTAGTACAACGCTTCAGTCTATGTCGAGCAGTTCGTCTATAAAGTTTTCGTAGTCGGTGCGGTTCGATTTTATAAATTCGATAGCCGACGACGGGTGCATATTGTATAGCCCCGTCAGAAGGTAAGGTACGTCGTAGCCCCACTTCGCGCCGCTCTTTATTACGGACGGCATCTGCTCCCGTACGAATTTCATCATGGGCTTTATCTTGTACTTCGGATTTTTCAGAAACCCGAGCATGGCTTCGAGATAGCAATTGCCCGCGCCGCGTCCCATGCCCGAGACGGTCGCGTCGAGATAGTTGACGCCTTTTGCGCACGAGTCTATCGTATTCGCGAATGCGAGCTGTTGGTTGTTGTGCGCGTGAATGCCGATTTCCTTGCCGTACTTGTCGCCGACTTCGAGATACATATCGCAAATGCGGCGAATCTCTTCGGGATAGAGCGCGCCGAAACTGTCTACGATGTAGATTACGTCTACGGGGGAGCGTCCGACTTCGTCGAGCGCTTGCTTTAGGTCGCTCTCCTGATTTTTGGAGATAGCCATAAGATTGCAGCTCGTTTCGTATCCGAGCTTGTGGCAGTACTCGATCATTTCGATCGCAGACGGGACTTGACGGACATAACACGCAACGCGGTACATATCTATTGCCGAGTCGCTTTTCGGAACGACCTCGCTTTCGAGATTGACTCTTCCGACGTCCGACATGACGGAAATTTTCATGTCCGTATCGTTGTCGCCGACGACGGCGCGAATGTCGCTTTCCGAGCAGAACTTCCATTTGCCGAACTTTTCGGCGGGGAACAACGAGCGCGAAGCCTTATAGCCGAATTCCATATAGTCGACGCCGGAAGCAAGATTTGCCGTATACAGAGCTTTTGCGAAATCGTCGGTAAAGCGAAAGTCGTTTACGAGACCGCCGTCGCGAAGCGTCGCGTCGAGAAGGCGAACGCTCATTCTCGCCGATTGAAGATTGCCCGGTTGTTCTCGTTTTGACGCCATGCGTTTCTCCGTTGCGCTTATATCTTATTAAGGAAATGCGCGTAAAAAAGTATAGTAGACCTATTATAAGCGAAAACCGCTCGAAAGTCAAATCATTGCGCGGAATTGAAAAAAATCTTGCTCTATGCGGGTAAAATTCGTTGACAATATTTTTTTATTGTGGTAAATAGAATATGAAAGGTGAATGTATATAGGAATATATCACTTTGACTTAGGCGTTTTGCTTTGTGCAAACGCCTTGAAAGAGACCTTACTTTCAAATACGTTTTATGACGGGAGGGCAGGATAAAGACTATGATAAAAAAACTTGCAGGCAGTATAAGGCAATACAAAGCGGCGTCTATATTGACTCCCGTATTTATGCTCGGAGAGGTCGCGCTCGAGTGCGTCATACCTCTTGTAATGAAGAATCTTATAGACACCATGGAGACGGCGGACAGTATTCGGCCGACTCTTATTTACGGCGGCATTCTTCTTGCGCTCGCGTTCGCATCGCTTGCGTGCGGTATGCTTTCGGGCCATTTCGCCGCGATTGCTTCGACGGGCTTTGCGAGAAATCTCAGAAAAGATATGTATCATAAGATACAGGATTTTTCTTTTGCGAATATCGATAAATTCTCTACGGCGGGTCTCGTGACGCGCCTTACCGTAGACGTGAGCAATGTGCAGAACGCGTTCATGATGCTTATTCGCATGGCGGTACGCGCGCCGTTGATGCTCATATTCTCCGTGGTAATGACGATTACGGTATCGCCTAAGCTTTCGATAATCTTTGCCGTGCTCGTGCCGCTGCTTGCCGTGGCGATGTTCCTTCTCATTCGGTCGGTATATCCTATATACCGCAAGGCGTTCAAGCGCTATGACAGGTTCAACGAGTCCATAGAAGAGAACGTGCGCGGAATGCGCGTCGTGAAGGCGTATGTGCGCGAAGACTACGAAAAGGAAAAATTCGATAAGGAGTCTAATGCGCTTAGAAAGATATTTACGAAGTCCGACGGAATACTCATGATCTCCACGCCGCTCATGCAGCTCGCCGTATTTACGGCGGTTCTGCTCATAGCCTCGCTCGGAAGCCTTCTTATAGTCAATACGTTCGGCGGTTTCACGATCGTGAACGGCGTCGAGATCGCGCAGTTCGGCGAGCTTTCCATAGGCGGACTTTCCAGTCTCATAACTTATACAATGCAGATTCTGTTCTCGCTCATGATGTTCGCCATGGTCATCACGATGATAACGATGTCGCTGGAAAGCGCACGCAGGATAACCGAAGTGCTTGAAGAAAAGAGCACTATAGTCAGTCCCGAAAACGCCGTGAAAGAGGTCGAAAGCGGAGAGATAGAGTTTGACGCTGTCGGCTTCAAATACTCGGAAACTGCGGAGAGAGAGGCTCTTTCAAACATAAAGCTGAAAATCCCGTCGGGTTCGACCGTCGGCATAATAGGCGGTACGGGCAGCGGCAAGACGTCGCTCGTCCAGCTCATTCCGCGCCTTTACGACGTGACGAGCGGCTCCGTAAAGGTCGGCGGTAGAGACGTCAGGGAATACGACGTCGAGACGCTTCGCGACGCCGTCGCCATGGTGCTTCAGAAAAACACGCTCTTTTCGGGAACCGTAAAGGAAAATATGCGCTGGGGCAACGAGAACGCTACCGATGAGGAGATAGTTTATGCGTGTAAGCTTGCGCAAGCGGACGACTTCGTTTCGGCAATGCCGGACGGCTACGAAACCCATATCGAGCAGGGCGGAGCGAACGTCTCGGGCGGACAGAAGCAGAGGCTTTGCATAGCCCGCGCCATTCTCAAAAATCCGAAGGTACTCATTCTCGACGATTCGACAAGCGCCGTAGATACTCATACGGACGCAAAGCTTCGCGCCGCATTTCGCGAAGGGCTTAAGGATACAACGAAGATTATAATCGCTCAGCGTACGGCTTCCGTCGAGGATGCTGACGAAATAATCGTACTCGACGACGGCAAGATCTCGGCGGTAGGCACGCACGACGAGCTTTTAAAGACGAGCGAGATTTATCGCGAAGTTTACGAATCGCAGAACAGACAGGGAGGGCAGGACAATGAATAAAGACATGAAAAAGCCCGTCCGCAAAAAGGGCGCGATGAAGCGTCTGCTTGCCTATGCGCTCAAAAAACATCGCGCTATGTTCGCCGTAATAATCATAACGATAATATTCAGCAGCATGGCGTCCATATCTTCGTCCATAGCCTTAAAATACATTGTGGACGACATAATCACGCCGGCTATTCACTCCGGCGGCATGGGCGCGGTGTGGGACAAATTCATAGGCTTTATTGTGACTATGGGCTGCGTGTACTTCGTCGGTATTGCGGCTGCCGCGGCACAAGCGCAGCTTTTGAACCTTATGACGCAACAGATAATGACCGATCTCAGGTGCGATCTGTTTGCTCATATGCAAAAGCTTCCGATTAAATATTTCGATACGAACAACCACGGCGATATAATGAGTATCTACACTAACGATATAGAGACCGTGCGTCAGCTTATTTCTCAGAGCTTGCCTCAAGTGCTTTTGTCCGGAATAATGATAGTCATGTTATTTTTCGTGATGCTCTCGTACAGTATATGGCTTACGCTCGTAGTGCTCGCCGCCGTTACCGTAATGATACTCGTGGCAAAATATGTAGGCTCGCGTTCGGGCAAGCATTTCATGCGTCAGCAAAAGTCACTCGGCGTAGTCGAGGGCTATATCGAGGAAATGATGCAGGGGCAAAAGGTCGTCAAGGTATTCAATCACGAAAAGAAGGCGAAAGAGGGCTTCGACGAGCGCAACGACAAGCTTTTCGACGACGCGGCCAAGGCAAATCGTTATGCGAATATCCTTATGCCGATACTCGGCAACATCGGCAATATAATGTATGTGCTTGTGGCGTTCGTCGGCGCGGTTCTCGCGCTTACGGGGGCGTTCAACGTCTCGCTTACCGGCGTGGGCGTCTTGGAGGTCGGCACGGTGGTTTCTTTCCTTACAATGGGTCGCTCGTTCTCCATGCAGGTCAGTCAGGTCTCGCAGCAGGTCAATTTCATAGCTCTCGCTCAGGCAGGCTCTGCGCGCGTGTTCGCGCTTTTCGACGAAAAAACCGAGCCCGACGACGGCTATGTCACGCTTGTAAATGCGGAAATCGACGCGGACGGAAACATCACGGAGACAAGTAAGCGCACGGGCGTTTGGGCGTGGAAGCACCCGCACGGCGACGGTACGACTACTTATACTCGCCTTACGGGCGACATACTTCTCGACGACGTAGACTTCTGCTACGAAGAGGGCAAACCCATTCTCAAGAACATCGATGTGTATGCGCACGCGGGCGAAAAGGTCGCCTTTGTCGGCGCGACGGGCGCGGGCAAGACGACGATTACCAACCTCATAAACCGCTTTTACGACATCGCCGACGGCAAGATCCGTTACGACGGCATAAACATCAACAAAATAAAGAAAGCCGATCTTCGCCGCTCGCTCGGAATAGTGCTTCAGGATACCAACTTGTTTACGGGCACCGTAATGGACAATATTCGTTACGGCAGACTCGACGCGACCGACGAAGAGTGCAAGGCGGCGGCGGCTCTCGCGGGCGCGGACAGCTTCATAACAAGGCTTCCGGACGGCTACGACACCATGCTCACGGGCGACGGCGCAAACCTCAGTCAGGGGCAGAGACAGCTCCTTGCGATAGCGCGCGCCGCGGTTGCCGACGCTCCCGTCATGATAATGGACGAGGCTACGTCATCCATAGATACGCGCACCGAGCAGATAGTTCAGCAGGGCACCGACAGACTAATGAAAGGCAGAACGGTGTTCGTCATAGCGCACCGCCTCTCGACCGTACGCAAGAGCGACGTTATAATGGTACTCGATCACGGTCGCATCATAGAGCGCGGCAGCCACGACAGTCTTATTGCGAAGAAGGGGCAGTATTACAAGCTGTATACGGGCGCCTTCGAACTAGACTAAAGACGCGGGCTTATAAGCGGCGCATTTCTGCGTTAAGCTCCGCGCCGCCTTGGGTCATGACTCCCTTCGTCGGTGCTCGCTTGCCTTGAACTGCTTGCTTCTAAGCCAGCTTGAAGGGTTTCTCGCTCGTTTTAAGACATCAGGCGTTTGTTCGCTATAAACAATAAAGAGAACAGTCTTTAAGCGGTTGTTCTCTTTTTTCTATTGCAAAAAATTACCCGATAAAGACTCGAACAAAAAAAAGAAATACATATCATGATAGCGTCGCAATATCTTTTGTTGCGATTCTTTTGCTAAAAAGTACAATATATATATCTCAATTGTACCGTTCAAAAGCGAATATAATATGTCAAGCATTTTAGCCGTGTTTTTTATAAAAAAAGTCGAAAATATTTAGTCTAAAACTATTGACAAGCCCGTATATAAAGAGTTATAATGCCCTTGCTCGTCCGAAATGAGCCACAAGATATTGTGTCTGAAATCATAATCGACAAAAAAATCAACAATATCTTGAATGGGGTCGAACGGCATACAATATAATATAAAGCAAAGAATCAAGGAAGGTAGAGAAGATGGAACAGATCATCAAGAGAGACGGCAGAAAGGTCAAATTCGACGTAAAGAAGATTGCCTCGGCGATCAAGAAAGCGCTGAAAGCGGCAAACATCAAGGACGACGAGAGAGCGGAAGCGCTTGCCAAGAAAGTTGAGGATTCGTTTGCGCCCAACTATGTCCCCACTGTCGAAGAGATACAGGATAAGGTCGAGGAAATACTTATCGAGAACGGTCTTGTTCGTACGTCGAAAGAGTATATACTCTATCGTGCGGAGCGTACTCGTATCCGCGAGTCCAAGACCCGCCTTATGAAAACTCTCGAAAATCTTACCTATGAGGACGCTCGCGACAGCGACGTAAAGCGCGAGAATGCAAACATCGACGGCAACACGGCTATGGGCACGATGCTCAAGTACGGCAGCGAAAGCGCAAAGCAGTTCTACGAGATGTGCGTACTCAATCCCCGTCACAGCGAAATGCACAAGTCGGGTGACATACACATACACGATCTCGACTTTTTGACGCTCACTACGACGTGCACGCAGATAGATCTCGATAAGCTCTTTACGGGCGGCTTCTGCACGGGACACGGCTTCCTTCGCGAGCCCAATCATATCGCGTCGTACGCGTCGCTTGCCTGCATAGCCATTCAGTCGAATCAGAACGACCAGCACGGCGGACAGAGCGTTCCGAACTTCGATTACGCGCTTGCAAAGGGCGTAGCCAAGACGTATATAAAGAACTATTCCGACAACCTTGCCAAAGCTCTCGAGCTTGCGGTGGGTATCGAAAACGCCAAGGACGTAGTGAAAGACGTGATGTCCAAGATCCGCACCGAGAGGAATCTCAAGCCCTCGCTTGCCGGAGGCGACGACTATGCGAAGTTCGAGGCGGAGGCGTTAAAGGCCCGTAAGATAGACGAAAAGGCAATAGAGAAAGCGCAGAAGTTTGCTCGCGAAAACGCGTACGCCGAGACCGAGCGCGCAACCTATCAGGCAATGGAAGCGCTCGTGCACAACCTCAACACCATGCACTCGCGTGCGGGCGCACAGATACCGTTCTCGTCTATAAATTACGGCATGGACACTTCGCCCGAGGGCAGAATGCTCGTCAAGAATCTGCTTCTTGCGACCGAAGCGGGTCTCGGCAACGGCGAGACGCCCATATTCCCGATACAGATCTTCAAGGTTAAGGAAGGCATAAACTACAACGAGGGCGAGCCCAACTACGACCTCTTCAAAATGGCTTGCCGTTGCAGTGCTAAGCGCCTTTTCCCGAACTTCTCGTTTATCGACGCGCCGTTCAATCTCCAGCACTATAAACCCGGTCATCCCGAGACCGAAATTGCGTACATGGGCTGCCGCACCCGCGTAATGGCAAACCACTACGACCCCGAAAACGAGATAGTGTTCGGCAGAGGCAACCTTTCGTTCACGTCCGTGAACCTTCCGAGACTTGCCATAAAGTCGAAAGGCAACGTGGAACTTTTCTTCGAGCAGCTCGACAACGTAATAGACGTCGTAATAGACCAGCTTCTCGAGCGCTATGAGATACAGGCGAAGAAGAAGGTCAAGAACTATCCGTTCCTCATGGGTCAGGGCGTATGGCTCGGCAGCGACAAGCTGTCTCCAGAAGACGAGGTTGGCGAGGTGCTCAAGCAAGGCACTCTTACTTGCGGCTTCATAGGTCTTGCCGAATGTTTAAAATCGCTCATAGGCAAGCACCACGGCGAGAGCAAGGAAGCGCAGAATCTCGGTCTCGAAATAGTCGGTTATATGAGAAAGCGCATGGACGACGCGACCGAAAAGTACAACATGAACTTCTCGCTCATCGCTACTCCCGCCGAGGGACTTTCGGGCAGATTCGTCCGCATAGACAAGAAAAAGTACGGAGTAATCCCCGGCGTTACCGACAGGGATTACTACACGAACTCGTTCCACATTCCCGTCTACTACAAGATCTCCGCATTCGATAAGATAAAGCTCGAAGCGCCCTACCACGCGCTCACGAACGGCGGACACATCTCCTATGTCGAGCTCGACGGCGACACCGTAAACAACGTGCAGGCGTTCGAAAAAGTTATTCGCCACATGAAGGAGAGCGGCATAGGTTACGGCTCGATAAATCACCCTGTGGACAGAGACCCTTACTGCGGCTATACGGGAGTGATAGGCGAGGTTTGCCCGAAGTGCGGACGCAAGGAAAACGACGAGCACGGACCGTTCGAGCGCATAAGAAGAATTACGGGCTATCTCGTAGGTACGCTCGACCGCTTCAACAACGGCAAGCGCGCCGAGGAGAAGGACAGAGTAAAGCATACGCTTCCGCTCAAAAAGTCCGAGCGCGCCGCAAAAGCCGAATAATACGGTTTAACGGACAACATTCGATAGCAAAGTAAAATAGTATAAAGTACAAAAACTGCGGCCTTGCGCCGCGGTTTTTGTATTGTGCCGCGACTCGGCGCAGACGGAGCATTTGGATCGGGCGCGAAGTAAAAGAGAGAAAAAAGCCTATTGACATTTTTCGTTTTTAATGATATAATGCGATTGAAATCGAATTTGTTTGTACGGAAAAACGACACGAGGAGAGGACGGTATGGCGCTGGATATAGCTATAGTGGAAGACGATGACGGTTATGCCCGCACTTTGGAGCAATATCTTGTCCGCTTCGGCGAGGAGAACCAAAAGGCACTTAAGGTAAAAAGATATAAAGAGGCGGTCAGCCTTCTGACAAACTACCGCTCCGAGTACGACATTATTCTAATGGACATCGATTTGCCCATGATGAACGGCATGGATGCGTCTAAGAAGATACGAAAGACAGACGATTCCGTGTGTATTGTGTTCATTACCAACCTTGCGCAGATGGCGTGCGAAGGCTATGAGGTGGACGCAGTGGATTTTGTCGTAAAGCCCGTGTCATATGCCGATTTTTCCATGAAGTTCAAGCGTGCCGTCGCCAAAGCGGAAAGAAACGCCGAACGCGAGTACCGTGTGCCCGTGGCAGGCGGAATACACAGGCTCATACCGAAAGATATATTTTATGTCGAGGTGAGAGCGCATAATATAATCTATCATTGCGAAAGCGGCAAAATAGAAAGCAGAGATACGCTTGCGGCTGTGGAAGCAAGACTTAAGCCGTGCGGTTTTTTGCGGTGCAATAAATGCTATCTCGTAAACCCGAGACATATACTTTCGGTAAACGGACTTAAGATCTGCGTCGGAAACGAGGAAATCTATATGAGCCAAAGCCGCCGAAAAGAATTTATGGGAGAACTTGCTCTATGGCAGTCGGGGAGTCGGCTATGACTCTCCTTAGCTTGTATTGGCGGTATTTGCTTTTTATTTCACAGTTTCTTCCCGCGGTCGGGCTGTTCTGCGTGTCTTGCGTCAGAAGAAAATACTTTATATTGCGGGCAGTCGCTTGCGTAATCGTTTGCTTCGGGCTGTCTCTTATTTGGAGCGAGGCGGCAAATTTAAATTTCTTTTTGCGCATACTTCGGTATTTCGTTCTTTTCGGCGCCGTGGTCGTGTCCGTATTTTTTTCGTTTAAGGTTACGGCGGGCACGGCTTTGTTTTGCGCTACTTGCGGATATGCGCTCCAGCATATGGCGCACATCTTCGCTCAGCCCGTTATGGAACTTTTGAGAAGCGGTGCGGGCATACTTGCGCTTAATATAATAGGATATTTTGCGATCTTCGCCGTATTGTACGTGCTTGTATATTTCCTTTGCGCGCGTTCCATGCGGCTCGGAGAAAAGCGGATAGGGCAAGGCGTAGATCTTGTACTCATATCTATTATGGTGATTTTTTGCGTTTTGGTTTTCGGCTCGGTGTACGGTATGGATACGTCCGAAAAGTCGTTTTACGTGCGGTTCACTTATTCGGCGTTCGACATAATGAGCTGTGTGTTCAGTCTCGCGCTTATGCGTGCGGTATTTCGTCGCAGGGAAATGGGCGAAGAAATGGAAGGTATGAAACTCCTTTGGGAGAAGGAGAAGCAGCAATATAAAATGACGAAGGAGACTATCGATCTCATAAACATAAAGTGTCACGACCTAAAGCATGAGATACGGCGGTTGCAGCTTTCCGGCGGAGATCTGTCCGACAGTAGGTTAGAGGAAATGGAAAAGCTCGTCTCCGTTTACGACAGTGCCGTAAAGACGGGAAACGAAGTCATAGACGTGGTGCTTGCGGACAAAGGATTGTACTGCGAAAAATCGGGTATAAAGCTCACTTGTATGATAGACGGCAAGCGTTTTTCGCATATCGAGCCGTCCGATTTATACTCGATCTTTTCCAATATAATGGACAATGCGATAACGGCTGTGGAAAACGTGCCCGAGAAGGAAAACCGCGTTATTGCGCTTAGCTCGTCCGAATCCATGGGACTTCTGTTTCTTCATGCGGAGAACTATAATGAAGGAAGTATCGATTTCGACGGAGATATACCCGTAACAAAAGGGGACAGGCAATATCACGGATTCGGAACGAGAAGCATAGTCTATATCGCGGAAAAATACGGCGGACAGGCAAAGTTCACGACAAGCAAAAACAGCTTTTCCGTGGACATAGTTTTGCCTCTTTCGTGCGGCAAAGACGACGGCGGCAAAGATATTTAATGGTTGGTGCCAAAAAACGGGGGTTTTGAGACAGACCTATTGAAAACTTTCTTTCTTTTATTTATTATATATTCGGTCGAGCAATCGCACCGAATATTTTTTATGAAAGGAGAAGGAAAATGCAAAAACAACGTATGCGTCAAAGCATATTCATGGCTATTTGGTTGCCTGTGGTTGCGGTAGTCTGCGCAGCCATGATAACGGTCACGGTGCTTATGAATATGTATTCCAAGGTCATGGACTTTGTATTCGGCGCGGGCAAAATGGTGATAACCAAAGCCGAGGGAACGGAGGATTGGGACACGGACTACTATACGAGCGGCTACGATACGCGTGAAAAACTTCTTGCGGCAGCCGAAGCGTTGACCGAGGAAATAGCGGGCGAGGGCTTTGTGCTTTTAAAGAACAAGTCGAACACGCTACCCATAGCGACGAGCAAGACTAATCCCACCAAGATAAACTGTTTCGGCTGGGGCTTTTCGCATCCCGTCTATGGAGGAACGGGCTCGGGCAAGGTAAAGACGGCGACAAGCGTCACCCCGCAAAAGGGACTCGAGAATGCGGGCTTTACCGTCAATCCTACGCTTGTTGCGGCTTACGACGATTGGTCCAAGGATGACGCCAATATGCTCGGCAATGCCGTTAATACAGGTAACGGAACATCGAACGCTCTTATGTCGGCGTTCAAACTTAAGCCCAGAGTGAGCAAATCAGCAGATGAGCGTCCCACAACAGAGTTCGGCTACGGCAATTGGGATCTTATAGAAGCGCCCGCAAGTGCGCTCGATATGGCACAGGCAAAATCGTATTCCGACATCGCACTTATTATGATAGGCAGAGTGGGTGGAGAACAGGGCGACTTGCCCATGGAAATGGGCGAGAATGCTTTTTACGGCAGAGGCGAAGGGAAAAAGTACGGATATAACCCCGACAAGCACTATTTGGAACTCACCGACGAGGAAGAAGCGCTCATAGCGGCTGTCAAGGAGCAGGATTTCGACAAGATTATTCTCGTCGTAAATTCGGCGAACGTCATGGAGCTCGGCGACGTCGAAAAGGACGATAAGATTGGTGCAGTGATATATGCACCCGGTCCAGGACAGACGGGCTTCAACGCTCTCGGCAGAATCTTAAGCGGCGAAGTAAATCCGAGCGGCAAGACGGCGGATATCTTCCCTGCGGACTTTACTAAGAACCCCTCGTTCTGCAATTTTGCAGACCCGTATAACTACGCATATAATCCTGCGGCAATGCGAGATGCCGGCGTAGGCAAAAGAAACAGCTATAATAATATAGACAAGACCAACAGCTGGGATACCGGTTTCTTCACTCAATATGAAGAAGGTATCTACGTCGGCTATCGCTACTACGAGACGGCGGCGGATATAGGCAAGGAAGGCTTCGACTATGACACGGAAGTTGTCTATCCTTTCGGATACGGACTTTCTTACACGACCTTCACGCAAAAGATTGTCGGCAAAAACCTCGGCGGCGACGATATGAGTGTTGACGTGAAAGTTACGAACACGGGTGCGGAAAACGGCAAGAGCGCTGTGCAGCTCTATGTGACCGCTCCGTACATACAGGGCGGAGTGGAAAAATCCACGGCTTCGCTCATTGCTTTTGGCAAGACGAAAATGCTTGCGCCCGGAGAGAGCGACACGGTGATGCTCACGTTCACTAAGGACGACCTCACGTCGTACGACTATAAGGACAACAAGTGCTATATACTCGACGAGGGAGACTATGTGTTCTCGCTCAGAGCAAACAGTCACGATGTAATCGACGGTCAGACGGTTTCTTGGCACAACTCCCGCAAAATGATCTACAATGCAGAGCATGACGGCGCGAGAAGAACCGAAAAAGAAGCGCAGGGACAGAGACCGGAAGAGAACTATGTTCCCGCAACCAATGCTTTCGACGAGAGCAACATAAAACAGGAAATGGACAAAATGACCATTCTTACGCGTGCCGATAAATTCGCGAAGATGCCCGAAGCGCCTACGGACGTAGACAGAACAGCAAGCGAGCAGCTTATCGCCGCCGTCGCGAAATTCGACGTCAAGACCGTTATTGACGAGAGCGATACCGAAAAGATAAAGACCGATGCGGAGAAGACTCTCTCGCTTGTGGATATGCGAGGACTCGACGCAGACGATCCTGCATGGGAGCGGCTTATGGATCAGATGTCGTTGGAAGAAATAATTCACATTATCGTTGCCAGCGGCTACGGCTCTCCGGCGGCAAGCTCCGTCGGGCTTCCCGAACTGCTTCACGGCGACGGACCGCAGGGAATATCGCTTTCTTGGGCGGGCGTCGAGGGCGCATTGGACGCTCCCGTCAATGCCTATACCTGCGAAGTGGCTCTTGCCGGCACGTTCAATGTTGAGCTTGCACATCGCATGGGTGAGATGGTAGGTGCCGAAGCTATCATGGTGAGAGAGGTTGCCAAACGTCCGTTCAGCGTATGGTATGCACCGGGTGCGGATATGCACCGCAGCCCGTTCGGCGGCAGAAACTTTGAATACTTTTCCGAGGATCCGCTTCTGTCGGGCAAGCTGGTTGCTGCCGAAATAGGCGGCGCTACGGGCAAGGGACTTTGGGTCATGCTCAAGCACTTTGCGCTCAACGATCAGGAGACTTATCGCGGCGGCTGGGGCTATGCTTCGAGCAACTGTTTGTACACCTGGGCGGACGAGCAGACGATCAGAGAAATTTATCTCAAACCGTTCGAAATGGCAGTCAAGGAAGCAACTTGCGAGGTTAAATACATTTCCGACGACAACGGCGGTATGTCTACAAGGACAATTCGTGCCTGCACGGGACTTATGTCCTCGTTCAATGCCATAGGCTCCACGTGGGCGGGCGGCAACAAAGAGCTCATGACTGATGTTGTACGCGGCGAATGGAACTTCGAGGGCGTAGTCATAACCGATTTTAAGAACCAACAGAGAGCATACATGGATCTCGACCAGATGATTCATTCGGGTGCGGACGTTGCACTCGCAACCGTTCCCGAGCCCGGCGAGGAATGGTTGACTATAAGCGAGACGGATAAGGCAACTACATTGAAAGCAGCTCGCGAAGCAGTTAAGCACTTCCTCTATGCCGCCGCACATTCAAATGCAATGAACGGCTTGGCTCCCGGCTCGATAATAAGCTATACGCTTGCGCCGTGGCAGATCTGCCTTATAATAGCGAGTGTCATAATATATGCGGCGGCAGTCACAATAATCGTGCTTACGGTGCTTAGACTGCTCGACAGCCGTAAACATCCCGAGAACTACAAATCGAAGAAATAAAAGCAATAAGCGGTGTCACTAACGAGGTAAGCGTCTTTCACGGTAAGGACGCTTATCTTTTTTTTGGTATTAAACTTTTATAGGTGGGGCAAAATCGTTTTATCAATCCACATCAAAAAGGAGACAAGTAAAACATGAGTTTCAATCCGTTAAACGAGAAACCGATCAAGGAAAGCGATTGGTTCGATGATTGGAAAAAGCTCTACCCCAAAGCCTACGACAAGAACGCCGTAGACCCGTATACGAAAGTGAGAATAATTCTCATGAACGGCACGGAGTTCGAGCAGAGCGGCTTCTATCACAACTTTGCCCGCCATTGCACGGACAACGAGCTGCGCAGACAGATAGCTCTCATAAGACGAAGCGACCAGCAACAGCAAAAGCGTATAAGCTATCTCAAGCCGATAGACGAGACCATTCTCGAGACGACTATCGCATACGAGCAGCTTGCCGTAGATCTTACGGCACTGATGGCGCGGCGCGAGCGTGACGCTTACGTCAAAAAGTCGCTCGACTTTGCGCTGCTCGAGGACTTCGACCACCTCTACCGCTACAGCGATCTGCTCGAAATGGAACAGGGCGTGCTCGGCGAAAAGCTCGTCGGCGGCTATACGGAGATAATGCCCGGCAGACCTACGATCGCAGAACACCGTCATCCGTTCGACGACGTGCGCCGCGGAATAAACAACAAGACCGCCGATCCGCTCACGAAGCTCCAGACCGCTATAATAACGGCGGCGGAACAGCAGACTATGAACTATTATATGAACGTCGGCACGTTCTATCAGGGGTCTGATCTCGGACGCAGACTCTATATGGAAATTGCGATGATAGAGGAACAGCACGTCACGCAGTACGAATCGCTAATGGATTCGTCGGCGACCTGGCTCGAATGTGCGCTTATGCATGAGTACGCGGAGTGCTATCTTTACTATTCGATGCTCGAGGACGAGACGGAGGAGAGCGTGCGTCTCATCTGGGAAGCGCACTTAAGGCAGGAGATAGCGCACCTTCACAAGGTCGCCGAGCTTCTCAAAAAGTACGAGAAAAAGGACGCGCGCGAACTTTTGAACGGCGGAGAATTCCCCGAGCTCATAGCGTTCAATAAAAACGCCGAGGCAAACAAGACCTATATCCGCAATATTCTTGCGCGTACGGTCACGAATTCGGCTATGCTCGAAGAAATCGTCCCTTTAAAGAGTCTGCCCGAAAACTACGAGTTCTTTAAGTACAACGACAAAGTAAACCGCTCTCCCGCATATGTCGCGAGCCACGACGTAATCGACAAGTATATTCTCGAGTGCGGCGAGGACTATCGCTTCGAGGAACAGCCGCACCCCGTAAAGTCCCTCCGCAATCGCCTCGTCGACAACATCGACATCGGCAGAAAACCGTAAAACTCTTTCGGCAAAGCCCCGCTATCAAGGCGGGGTTTTGTTTTTCGGTTCGGCAGTTATGTCATTTTTATGTCCTGTTATGAAAAAATACGCCGATTACGTTTGAAAAATATTATAATATATCTTATAATAGGAGAGGTGTAGTTGCGGTGGAATCGTGTTTTCGAGAGGGAGAAGCTTATGTTATCTGTTGCGATAGTCGAGGATGATAGGAAATATTCGAAATTGCTCGAGGGGTATCTCGAGCGGTATTCTGCCGAAAACGATGTGAAATTCAAGGTGGACGTGTTCGACGACGGCTTGAAGTTCATAATGGGGTATGACGGCGACGGCGGCTATAACATAGTGTTCATGGACGTCGAGATGCCCAGGCTCGACGGAATAAAGACCTCGAGAAAGCTTAGGGCGACGGACAAGAACGCGTCGCTCATATTCGTGACGAACATGGCAAAGTATGCGGTCAGCGGCTATGAGGTGGATGCGCTCGATTTCATGGTAAAGCCCGTGGACTATTTCAATTTTGCTCTCAAGCTCGAAAAAGCCGTGCGTATACAGAGCAAGCTTTCGAGCGACGTTATACTTGTAGGAGTGGGCGGCGGCTTTACGAAACTCAAGACTTCGGACATACAGTATGTCGAAAGCAGCTTGCATTTCGTCATATACCACGCGGAAACCGAGCAAATAAAGAGCCGCGCTTCGATGAAGGATACGGAAAAGAAGCTCGAGGGAATGAATTTCGCCCGCTGTAACAACGCCTATCTCGTCAATCTCGCCTGCGTCAAAAAAGTGACGGGCGACGAAGTGATCATGGACGACGGACAGACGCTTTCCATAAGCCGTTCCAAAAAGAAGGCTTTTATGGACGCGCTTGCCGTCTATTACGGAGGTGGACAGTGATAACTTTTCTGTTTCAATTGATGATCCCCGTCGCGCTCATGTTCTTCCGTTTCAACCGCCGTCCGTATTTTATAGCAAGGGTAATAGGCTTCGGCGTATTGTTTTTCGGGCTGTCGGCGCTCTACTATTCGCCTACGGCAATACCCTTTTTACCTGTGTCGGTAGGCTATTTCACATATTATCTGCTCGGCTATCTGTTTGCGTTTTTGTATGCGTGGCTGTGTTTCGATATGCCGATCTTCAATACGCTGTTCTTTTGCTTCGTATCCTTTCTCGTTCAAAACCTCGCGCACCATATTTTCGAGCTCATTATGCGCATCTCGGGTGTTCCCGCCGGCAGCGAGTACGGCAAGATAGGCTATCTGTTTGCGCTTGCGGGCGTGTATGCCGTGATATACGCCGTCTACTTTTTCGTGTATATCCGCCGTATGCAGCCCGAGGATTTCAAGGAGCTTCCCAAGACGTCGACGCTGACGGTTGCGGGTACTTTCCTTTTGGTAATGATAATTCTCGGCGTGTTCGTGAGGCATATAAGGAACGATCTTTTTACTGCGAGCATAATCGCGATAGGCTATGAAATATATTCGGTGATTCTCGATCTTCTGATAATAGGATTGCAGTTCGGCGTGTTCCGCACGGGAAGACTGCGCGAGCAGAATGCCGAGCTCGAAAGCCGTATGCGCCGCGAAGCGCAGTACTACGACACGGCTAAAGCCAATATGGAACTTATAAATATAAAGTGTCACGATTTAAAGCATCAGATAGCCGCCCTCGGCTCCATGAAGGACGAGAGCGAAAGAAAGAGCAGTATCGACGAGCTCGGTCAGGCGATCATGATTTACGATTCCATTGCCAAGACGGGCAACGACGCTCTCGACTGCCTATTGACCGAAAAGGGAATGTACTCCCAGAGCAAAAACATCAATTTCACATATATGGCAGACGGGAAACTTCTTTCGGATATGAAGTACGGAGATATTTATTCTCTGTTCGGAAACGCCATTGACAATGCTTTCGAAAGCGTACTGAGGACACAAGACGTTTCGAG
Organism: uncultured Christensenella sp.; assembly: GCA_910585955.1. GTDB lineage: Bacteria > Bacillota > Clostridia > Christensenellales > Pumilibacteraceae > MGBC157735. Next base: position 54,656 of record CAJUGC010000010.1, on the reverse strand, counting down.
ACGGGTCGTGGGGCTCAAGGTTTTCGAGCGAGGCGGGCAGAAGTGCATACACATAGAAAATTGGTGCGAAAAACCTCCCGTGATGTCGAACGGCTTGCCGGTCACGAGCAAAAAGGACGACGGGCACGGTTTCGGTATGAAAAGTATTCTGTATATAGTAAAAAAGTACGGCGGCAATTTGACCGTCTCTTATGCGAACAATATGTTTGCTCTCGATATACTGCTGCCCGTAAAATAGCCTGCGCGAACAGAATGATTTTTTCGGATCCCTCCGTAAAGGAAGGATCCTTTTTTATGTCCCGATACGTCAACCGTGTCGAAAAACCGACGGGTTATGCCACACAGCTGCGTATTGTGGCTTTCTTGCGGCGAAAAGTGACAAACGGCACAATTTTCCGAAAAAGCGTGTTATACTTACCGTGTAAAACAAAAAGGGAGAGCCGACATGATAAAAAGCCGTAAAAAAGCAAATATATTCGTAAGACCCGCGGCATGGCTGTGTGCGCTCGCTCTGCTGTTTTTCTCGCTGTTTTCGGTCGCTTGCGGCTCGAATTCGTCCGATTTCGATTTGGATAAGTGCATACCCGCCGAGACGGCGATCACGGGCAAAACCTTCTATTGGCTCGGCTCGTCCGTGACTCTCGGCATGGAAAGCGGAGACGTGGCGGTTGCGGACTATATTGCCGCGCGTAACGGCTCGACTTGCATAAAAGAAGCGGTAAGCGGAACCACGCTCATAGACGAGCCGTACAAAAAGTTTTTTACAAGCTACGATTCGTACATAACCCGTCTCAAGACGACTGAAGCGTTTGACAGGACGAAAAAAATCGACGCGTTTTTCTGCCAGATTTCGACGAACGACGCAAAAGAAGAATTTAAGGATAAGCGCGGCGCGGTCACGGGAACGGACGTCACGGATAAAGAAAGCTTCGACGTAAAGACTACGGTCGGCGCAATGGAATACATCGTCGCCTATGTGCGCGAGACATGGAACTGCCCCGTATACTTTTTCTCAAACGCGCGCTTCGACGATACGGGCGAGCGAAAGAGCAAAAATCCGAAGGGCTCGGAATATGCGTCTGTAGTGAAAGCCGCATACGAAGTCGCCGAAAAATGGAACGCCGTCGGTGCGGACGTTCGTATTATCGACCTATTCAACGACGAAGAATTCAATGATATTTCCGGCGAGGACTACGACTTTTATATGCATGATCCCGTGCATCCGTATAAGGCGGGGTACTTAAAATGGTGGACGCCCGCATTCGAAAAAATACTGTTTGAAGATTTCGGCTCCGAAGTACAAGGATAGCCGTGTTCTTAAAATCAAATTAACATCTCAGGAGGTTAAAAGATGAAAATTACCAAAATAGGTAATCGGACGCTGTGGCGTGCGCTTTGCGCGGTGTTTTCGCTTCTTCTCATTCTCGGTGTGGCAGGAGATATCGTCACGAAGGGTTGGTCGGGATATATAAACGCCGTTCTCGGCGTATCCAACACAAAAGTGGTTACCGATGAGAACGCAGAGCCCGTAGATTCCGACTATTACAAGAGCGACTACGACAAGCCCGAGGATCTGAAGTCTGCGGCAGTTGCGGCGGCGAAGGAAATCCAGGCGGAAGGCACCGTGCTTCTTACCAATAAGAATAACGCGCTTCCTCTTGCCAAGAACTCTAAGGTCACATATCTTTCGTACGGCATGGTGGATCCCATAATCTGCCGCGGCACAAAGGTTGTCGACCTTATCGACGCGAACAACGGCAAACTTGACGCTAACATGACGGCTTATAATTTCTATAAGGCTAAATTCGAAAGCGGCTATAAGGCAACTACGAGCAAAGGAGTGACCTCGCTTACCCGTAAGACGGGCGGCGGCTTCGGTGCGGGCGCTAAGCCCGCAACGGCGTCCCTTCCCGAAATTCCCGCAAATGAATTTTCGAGCGAAATGACTCAAAGCTTCGACACCTACAACGACGCGGCTATATTCGTATATACGCGTAACGCAAGCGAGGGATTCGATCTTGTTCTTGTGGACGAAACCGTCAAAAACGGCAGATATCTTGCGCTCAGCGACGAAGAAAAACTTCGACAAGGACGAGTATTCGCTTTCCATAACCAATAAGGCAATCACAAACCGTTTCGACAATGCAGACCTCAATTACTATATGCCCGGCGCGTATTCCTACCTTTCGAGAAACGATTGGCAAGGAACCTATCCGAAGCCGCTTACCGGTCTTACCGCAAACAAGACCATGGTCGACGAAATGAACAGCTATTACACGACCGACTCCGCTACGCCGCCGAAGGCTTACACGCCCGGCAGCACCGATACGTCGTCGTTCAAGCGCGGAGCGGAGCAAAAGTACTCGCTTGTCATGATGCGCGGCGTCGACTACGACGATCCGCTTTGGCAGGAGCTTTTGGATCAGCTCACGATAGACGAGCTTTGCGATCTCTCGCGACAGGGCAGAGCGGGAGCAAAGAGCATAGCTCTTCCCGAAACGACGGCAACCGACTCCCCTCAGTGTTGGGGTACGGGCGTACGCTATAAAGAGAAGTGGAACGACTACAGCGCGGAAGCCAAAAAGACCGACATAGCAACCGTTTCCTATCCTTGCGCAACCGTTATTGCAAACACATGGAATCTCGAAATGGCGGTAAAAAAAGGTAACTTCATGGCGGAAGAAGGACTTTGGGGCGCAGGCGTAGGCTGGTACGGACCGGCTGCGAATATCCACCGCACGCCCGCTTCCGGCAGAAACAACGAGTACTACTCCGAGGACGGATTCATTTCTGGTCTCATGTGCGAAGCCGAAATGGAAGCAGCACAGAAGAAGGGCATAATCTGCTACATCAAGCATGTGTTCTTAAACGACGCCGAGACTAACCGCGAGCAGCTCTGCACGTTTGCCGAAGAGCAGTCGATGCGCGAGATCTACCTCAAGGCATTCCAAAAAGCTTGCGAGATTAACGGCAACGGCGACCGCGGCGCACGCGGCGTCATGGGAGCGTTCAACCGTCTCGGACTCGTTTGGACGGGACACAGCAAAGCGCTTTGGCAGGACGTTCTGCGCGGCGAGTGGGGCTATACGGGCAACATCACGACCGACTTCGGTCAGAGCCCCGAAGCATACATGGAGCCCCGTCTCGCATACGAAGCGGGCACGACGATGTTCTGCTCGTCCAACAAGGTATTCACGAACTACTTGCTTGCAACGATAGAGAAGGACGCTAAATTTATGGAAAACGTACGCGAAGCAAACCACAGGATTCTGTACAACTTTGCAAACAGCTTCGCCATGAACGGACTCACATCAAGTAGCCGCGTCGTTTATCAAATGACCTGGTACAACAAAGCATTCCTTGCTATCATCATCGTTTCGGCGGTGATCGCGGCAGGTAGCGCAATAATGCTCGGACTTCACATCTTCTTCGGAAGAAAGGAGGGTAAAGAATAATGGACGCAATAAAGAACTTCATTGCGGGTAAGAAACCCGGTTGGTATGTAAGCACGGTTGCTTGTCTGTTCGCTCTCATAACCGTCATTGTGTACGGTGCTCGCGGAGGCAACCGTTACTCGGCTGTGAGCGGTGCAGTCTTGGCGTTGCTCATCGTAGGCATAGTCCTTAATGTCGCGGTGCTATACAAGGATTTCGGAGTGGGAGCATTCGTTCCGTTTATTTTCTACACGATCTCTCTCGGAGTGATGGCTAACACCAAAATGTTGTTTATGTCGAACGTGCTCTTCGCCGTAGACAACAACACTTTCGATTCCGCATGGCTTGTGTTCGTAGTATTCGAAGTGCTCGCCGTTGCAACCTCGCTCACTGCCTGCATAATGAATTTGAGCAAACCCGTAAAAAATTAAGACGATTTTGAGCAGATCGGAATAACATACAACAAAATCAAAGAGACGGATCTTTCGGTTCGTCTCTTTTGCACGCGGATTTTGCGCAACGATAACGACCTATTGTGTCGCAGGGGGTTGAAATTTTCGGCATTGTGTGATATAGTATAGATATGATAAACGTCGGCATAATAGAGGATGACGAGCTTGCCGCGTCAAGACTCGCGGAAATGCTTAAACTTTACGGGCAGGAAAAGAACGCTTCCTTTTCCGTAAGTATTTTCGACAGCGCAGAAGAAGCATTGCGGCAGGCGGCGGGGAAATTCGACGTGTTGTTCATAGACATCGAACTCGGCGGCCTCGACGGAATGAGCGCGGCGAGGGAGATAAGAAAGAACGACGAAAAGACGGTCATTGTATTTGTGACCAATGTCGCGCGGCTGGCGGTAGAGGGCTATTCCGTTGGCGCGCTCGACTACATTGTCAAGCCTGTCGGTAAAGCGCGGTTTTTTCAGACAATGAATGGCGTCATGAAAAAGCTCGAGCGTCTGCGTTCGGTAAAGATAGCGGTATCCACGACGGGCGGAACGGCACTGCTCGACTCGGCGGAAATAACATACGTCGAAGTATTCGGGCACTGTCTCGTCTATCACACCGGCGGAGAGAGCGTGAGCGAATGGGCGCCGCTTTCCCGCGCGGAAAAGATACTGTCGAATTACGGCTTCGCCCGCTGTTCTAAGAGCTGTCTCGTAAATCTTCGCTATGTGACGGGTATTGACGGCGACGAAGCGGTTGTTGCGGGCAAAAAGATTAAAATAGGAAGAAACAAGCGCAAAGCCTTTCTTGCCGAACTCAACACATACATCAATAAGTGAAGTTTGCGAAATAAAACCGACCGAAAATGCTGCGATATTGACAAACGCCGTGTTAATTGATATAATTAAACCGTAAAAGGTAAAATGGGCGGAGAGGCAAACGAAAAGATGAGAATAGCCATAGTCGAAGACGATAAGGAGGCTGCCGAAAAACTGAGCGGCTTCATACGGCATTACGGTCGCGAAAACGGACGAGCTTTCGAGATTGCCGAATTTCGCGATACGGCGTCTTTTCTCTTCGGTTACAAGCCGAAATACGACCTCGTCTTTATGGACATAGAAATGCCGGGCAGAAACGGAATGGACGGTGCGAAAAAACTGCGAGAGTGCGACCCCGAGGTGCCGCTCGTGTTCGTGACGGGGCTCATGCACTATGCGGTAAAAGGCTATGAGGTGGGAGCGCTCGACTATCTCGTAAAGCCGTACTCTTACGAAGCATTCGCGATGACTTTTTCCGCGGCGGTGAAAAAGAGCGAGAACGCGGAGCAATCGGTAACTGTCCGCAACATGAACGGCTATGTCCGCATACCGCTCTCGTCCGTGTACTATATAGAGGTCAACAAGCACAGAGTGTTGTACCACACCGACGGCGGGACTGTCGACGTTTGGGGAAGCATGAAAACGGCGGAGAGCGCTTTGCCTCCTCGATTGTTCGCAAAGTGCGGCGCAAGTTTTCTCGTCAATCTGTCGTATGTAAGAAGCGTCGAGGGCGACGTCGCGGCGGTGGGCGGAGACCTGCTTAAGATAAGTCGCTCGAAAAAGAAGAGCTTTCTGCGTGCGCTCGGCGCATTCGTAGCTTTGGGAGGAGTACTTGTATGAGCGTTCCCGTAATGATGATCACCATGCGGCTGGCGTTCGTGTTTTGGCTTATACTCGCGTACGCGCTGTTCATGCGCCGCTTTGCCCGCAGACACTTTTTTGTCCTGCGAGTATCGACAAGCGTCGTCGGGCTTTTGGGGATTTCCGCGCTGTTGGGGTATGTCGGATATCTTCTTTTGAATTATTTAGTCAAAAACGGAATGAGCAACGAACTTGCCTATCCCATACTCAACGTCGTCGTGCACGTCTTTCTCTTTGCTTTATCTATAGGAGCGGTCTTTCTGTGCTTTAAGGAAAAGCCCGTAACTCTTATATTCGGCTGTATCGCGGGCTATGCGCTTCAAAACATAGCCGTTATGACCTCCAATATAATAGGCGTGCTTTTGCCGCAATACAAGTTTATTTCGCTGTCTCCCGTTACCTGGCAGGGCGTGCTCATTTGGCTTGCCTGTCACACGGTTATTTACGCGCTCGCCTATCTGCTGCTTGCGGGCGCCATAAGGGACTCGGTGGAAGTAGCTGCCTACAGTTCGAGCTCTACTATGATACTGCTGTCCGTAGTCATAGGCGTAGCCGTGGTTGCGCGCGCCTGGAGCTCGTCATATTCGTCGGAAAGTACGACTATGTTCGTCATAATGAGCATTTGCAATATATGCTGCTGTATTTTGGTGCTTTTTATGCAGTTCATGTTGACAAGAGAGGCAATGCGGCGGCAAGAGGACGAGACCATACGTCACATGAGCGAAATGAAGCTCAAGCAGTACGAGTTCACAAAGGAAAACATGGACATCATAAATCTCAAGTGTCACGACCTAAAGCACCAGCTTTTGCGGCTTGAAAGGGAAAAGAACATCGACGAGGGATACATAGAGGAATTAAAGCGATCGGTTTCGTTTTACGATTCCGTGTTCGATACGGGCAACGCCGCTCTCGACACCGTGCTTTCTGATAAAAATCTGTATTGCGTGAAGAACAAAATTCAGCTTTCCGCCGTAGCCGACGGGAAAAAGCTCGACTTTATGGACGATGCCGACATCTATTCGCTGTTCGGCAACGCGATCGACAACGCCATAGAGTACGTCATGACGCTCGAAGAGGAAAAGCGTGTCATAAAGCTGTCGGTGACGGCGACGGGAAATCTCATAGGCATAGCCGTAAAGAACTACTACGAGGGCGAGCCGCCTGTGTTCGAGGGCGGGCTACCCGTGACGACGAAAGGAGACAAGACGCGGCACGGATTCGGCATGAAGTCGATAAAGAGCGTGGCAACTAAGTATGGCGGCACGTTCGATGCAGTCGTCGACGACGACTCGTTTGTTGTAAGTATACTGCTCGGCATATAAAAACAATCGAATATCTTTTGCTTTTCGCGAGCTTAAAACGACCGGTTTTGTCGCCGGTCTTGTTTTTTATGTTCGGATATTGTATCATTCGCTCGATTGCGATGTAAAAGCGTAAGTGCGTTAATACCGACAGGAAATGTCGTATTAAAATAAATACGAATTTTCAAAGGAGGAGAATTCTATGGCTGAAAACAAGACGATGAGTGCGTTCAAGTTCAGAGTGATCATGATCTCCGTTGCGGCGTTTTGTGCAATTCTTTTGATTGCGGTAAATGTTGCGGCATACATTTTCACTCCGTTTTTGGATGACAGATTGGGGCGCGGCAAGCGAACCGACATTATCCCCGAGGGGCGCGACGAGTGGAACACCGCTTATTACGAGGATAAGTTCGCCGACAAATCGGAATCCACCGAGGCGGCGTATAAGGTGGCTCTTCGTGTCCAAGAAGAGGGTGCGGTGCTTTTGAAGAACAACGGCGTTCTGCCTTTGGCGGAGGGAAGCGCCGTTACGCCTTTCGGCTTCCGCTATAAGACGCCCATTTACGGGCAGACGGGTGCGAGCGGTTCGGCAAAGTGGGTTTTGCCCGAGTATACGGTTACGCCCGAAAAGGCATTGAAAGAAACTTTCACCGTGAACAATGCCGCTTACGACAAGATAAAGAATGTGTCCGATCCACAAACTTTGGACAGAGCGCCCGGGACTCTTATGTCGGATAAATCGACGAGCGGAATGGGTCACGTTAACAAATTTTACGAATATCCCGCGTCGATATACGAGGGCGCAACGGGAGCAAGCGGAACGGGACTTGTATTCCTTGCCCGCGAAGGCTCCGAAGGCTCGGATAAAAAGTACGATGCGTACAACGACGGCACGCCTCACTATTTTGCGCTGTCGCAGAATGAAAAGGATACCATAAGACTTGCCAAGCAAGTCTGCGATAAGGTGGTCGTCATACTCGAAAGCTCCTCGTCGCTTCAGTTGCCCGAACTTTTGTCGGGAGAACTCGAAGTCGACGCAATTCTCTCCTTCGGTCATGCGGGCGAGAGAGGATTTTCGGTGCTTGACGATATTTTGTGCGGCAAAGTAAATCCTTCGGGACGCACGGTTGCGATTTGGGCGTCCGACTTTACGAAGGACCCGACCTATCAAAACTTCGGCGAGTTCCAATATACGAATCCCGTAAACGACAAATACGGCAAGAACTACATCGAATACGCGGAAGACGTGTATATGGGATACCGCTACTACGAAACGGCTCACGACATAAAAGCGGCAGGCTTCACTTACGGAAAGCTCGACGGAAAAGGCGGCTACGAACAGCCGGGCGACGTGACATATCCGTTCGGCTACGGCTTGTCCTACACGAAGTTCGAGCAGAAAATAACGTCGTTCGACACTTCAAACGGAAAGATTTCGATAACCGTGGAAGTCGAAAACAAGGGAGCAATGGCAGGTAAAGAGGTCGTTCAGGTCTATTATAATCCGCCTTACACCGATTTCGACAAGGGCTTGAAAATAGAAAAGCCGACGGCTACGCTTGCGGGCTTCGCCAAGACCGAGAAAATAGAGCCCGGTCATAAAGATACCGTTACCGTTACTTTCGATCAGGAAGAAATGGCTTCGTACAGTTATATGAGACAGAACGACGACGGAACAAAGGGCTGCTACATACTCGAAGAGGGCGACTATCTGATTTCCCTTCGCAAGGACAGCCATGAAATCATAGAGACCGAGACATGGAAGAACGGCAAAACCGTTTACTATGATTCGCATAATCCGAGAAAGAGCGAGAAAGAGGCTCAGTCGGCTCTCGACGACGAGGGAAATACGACTTCCCGTCCCGCAAACGGCGACGAGGAGTTCATCGCCGCAACCAATCTGTTCCAGGACAGCAGCGATTATATGAACCGCGACGGCAAGATCCTCAGCCGCGCGGATTGGAACAACACTTTCCCCGTTCTTCACACCGAAGGGGCGGATCTCGAAAACACTATTCGTCGCGGCGGAAAAGCGCTTTCCAAAGAGTCCGCAAAGTATTTCGAGGGAGCTATACATACGTTCGACGTAAAGACGGACAGCCGCTACGGCAACGTCGAGGGAAGTAAGGCTTATCATGCGGAAGACCCCGTTTCGGGAGCCGACAACGGCTTGTCGCTGTCCGACCTTCGCGGAAAGAGCTATTACGACGACGTCTGGAGCGATTGGCTCGATCAGATAGATTACAGCAGCGCAGCCGTAATAAGTCAGATGGCAGACGTATCCGCGCTTGCAAACTACGCTACCACTCCCGTCGATTCCATAGGTCTGCCTCGTACGGTGGCTGCCGACGGCGCGAACGGAATCAAAGTGTTCAAGACCGACAAAGGTATGCAGATGTCGGCAACGCACAGCATGACTCCCGTCTGGGCTTCGACTTGGAACGTAGTACTTTTGAAAGAGCTCGGCGACATTCTCGGCAAAGAGGCACTCGAAAACAATGTTACCGCTTGGTATTCTCCGGCGATCAACCTGCACCGCAGTCCGTTCTCGGGACGTAACTTCGAGTACTACAGCGAAGATCCTCTGCTTACGGGCAAAGCGGCGGCAGCCGTCGTAAGCGGCGCGAGCCAGGCAGGACTCATATGTTATCTCAAGCACTTTGCTCTCAACGACCAGGAGACAAATCGTGACGGATTCCTGTCCACTTGGGCAACCGAGCAGGCAATGCGCGAGCTTTATCTGAAAGCTTTCGAGATACCTTTCAAGGAAGCCATGATGACCATTAACTACACAAAGGACGAGACGGGCGCGCAGGCGCAAAAGACAATGCGCGCGGCTACCGCCGTTATGGCGTCTCAGGCTTGTATCGGTCAGATCTACGGTCATGCGGACGAGAGACTTCTCACGGGACTTCTTCGCGGAGAATGGGGTTTTCTCGGACTTACGCACAGCGATATGTTCTCTATGCCGAAAGACGATATGTACGATATGGCGTACCGTTCGGGACTCGATACGTTCCTTGCGACAGGTCGCGGCGGACTTGCGGATAAGGACAGCCCCTCGGCGCACCATATGTTCCGCAGAATAATGCACAACGTAGGCTATACCGTCGCAAATTCGAGCGCAATGCAGGGCGTCGCTCCCGGAACGGTATTCCGTTACGCAACTTCGCCTTGGGTGTTCTACCTGCAACTGCCGGTGGATCTCGTGCTCAGTCTCGTGATCGCTGGTGCGATTGCCTGGATAGTCGTGCGCGCGGTTCTCGACAAAAGAAAGCAGGCAAACTGAAAGGAGATAGATTATGAAAAAATCGGTAAATAAATTTATTGCGGCGACGGCGCTTGTGCTCGGACTCATATTGTCCGTTGCACTAGTCGGTTGCGGCGGGGTTAAGGAGATCGCTTTGGACACATCCGCAGTTGCTACGGTATTCGAAGTGGGCACCGAGTTCAATTCCGACAATCTCGTCGTGTATGCTAAGAACGGCGGCACGAACGAGCGCATAAAGAAAGACGAATACAAGGTTTCCGTTCCCGATATGTCAACGGAAGGCAAAAAGACCGTGACCGTCACATACGGCGAAATTACGGCGACATACGAAATAGAAGTCGTCGTAAAAGCAGTCGTGGCTACCTTTACGGGAAACGTGACTTTCGGACTCGGCGGCGGTCGCTCGATGGATTTTATGTCCGAGCTGAAATGCTATAATACGCTTGAATGGGAGATTTCCTCTCCGGGTATGTATACGGACAGCGGAGAATATACGCTCAAGGACGGCGTCTATACTATGCTTATGGGCTCCGGCGCGAAAATATCTTCCGAAAAGGGTGACGACGGAAAAATCACGGTCGGTTATGAGGGCTTCGGCATAAAGCTCATGGGCGGCAGACTGACGGCGAACGGTCACGGCACTCTCACGCTTCAAGAATAATAATCATTTGAAACTGTTAGGCTGTAAAGGAAATAAGAGCAAATAAAACATAATTTTATAAGAGGAAAGACTCGGTTTCAAATCCGAGTCTTTTTCTGTTTGACGGTTTGTCCGCGGATTTGGTTTCCGACGCCTTAATACAGTTGACTTCCGTAAATTTTGGAGTTATAATGAAAACGAAATTGTCTTATTATGTCGAAAAACGGCATAAAAACGGGTATGTGGGAGTTGTTATGATAAGGGTTGCGGTAGTAGATGATGACAGCGCTTGTAGGCTACAGGTGAAGGGGTTTATAGAAAAGTTCGAGCAAGAACTCTCGGGGGGGGGAGAAAATAGACTTTTCGAAATAGAACTTTTCGAAACGGCAATGGATTTCATAACCGATTATAAAGCGGTTTACGACATTGCTTTTTTGGATATAGAAATGCCGCTTATCGACGGTATGTCGGCGGCAAGACGGCTTAGGCTTATCGATACCGATATAAGCCTTATTTTTATAACAAAAATGCCGAAATACGCGATAGAGGGGTACGACGTCGAAGCGGTAGGCTTTATGGTCAAGCCGATCAAGTACTGCGATTTTGCGGACAAGATGAAAAAAGCAATCAAACTTCGCGAACATAAAAAGGAATTCGGCGTCGTCATCAAGTGCGACGGCAATCTCGTGAAATTGCCCGTATCGCAGATATACTATGTGGAAAAGAACAAGAACTATCTTTATTACAACACCGCTCGCGGAGAGTTCCGCCGTCGCGGTACTTTGGAAAGCGCGGAAAAAGAACTTGCGCCTTACGGTTTTTCGCTATGCAACAGCGGCTGTCTTGTCAATCTCGGACTGGTGCGAAAGGTGACGGCAACCGATGTCGTCATAAACGGCGTAAATCTTCCGCTTGCTTTCAGACGTGCAAAGCAGTTCAAGACGGATATGTTGAAGTTTTTGAGAGGCAACCTCGGCGGATCGCCCGCGGGGGAAGAGCAGTGACGGGATCTATGGCGGGAATGGGAAATGTATGAGAATTTATATCAAGGATTGTACCTCGAACTTTACGGCTTTGTCTTTATCGCTCAACTTTTGATAAGCCTTACCGTATTCGTGATCTTTTTGCCGAGACGAAACAATTTCGTCATGCGCTTGCTCATAAGTTTGTGCGTCTACATAATGCTCGTAACGATCGTGTGGGCAATCATACGGGAAATAAACGACGGGATTCCGAAATACAGCCCCGTGTTTTTTCTCTCCGCGACCTTATTGCTCGTCATAGGCGTGTTCGTCAGTTTCAAGACAAACGCTTTGGGCGCGCTTTACTATACTACGGCGGCGTATGCGGTTCAGCATGCGTCTTACTCTGCAAGCAACATTTTCTTGAATTTGATAAATCCGGAATGGCATGAGTTTTTGCGGTTTTTGTTTTTCGACGTGTTTATCTATCTTGCCGTGGCGGCGATTTTTTTCGTGATTTTCATTTACGCATTTCGCAAAAAGATGAGCTCCTGCGCGTACGACGTGCGCGTTTTTGTGGTTTCGCTCTGTATAATGGTAGTCTGCGTACTGCTCAGCTATTCGTTCGACAGTATTTTCGCTCGGCTTCTTCCGCTCGAAGTCGAACTTAAGACGGTGCGGATATATTGCAATATTTACGCTATCATAGGCTGTCTTGCGAGCATTATAATACAATTCGGCTTCCAAACGGAGAACAGACTTGCGAGCGAAAAGGAAATGCTAAGCCGCCTTATGAATTCCGAAAAAAAATCGCATGAGATGTCCAAGGACGTCATAGATCTCATAAACAAAAAGAGTCACGATTTGAAACATCAACTGTCTGTGCTCGAACAGCTCGGGGACGCAAAAGGACTGAAAAAATATACGGAAGAACTCAAGGACTGTCTCGACGTATACGACAGCACCGTACAGACGGGCAACGACGCCCTCGACATAGTTATTTCGGAAAAAGTGCTTGTCTGCCGCAAAAACGACATTGCTTTCAGCTATCTTGTGGACGGAAAAGTGCTGTCGTTTATGAGTACCGTGGACATCGCTTCGCTTTTCGGAAACGCCCTCGACAACGCGATCGAACGCCAGCGTTTCGAGGAGGCGGAAAACCGATTTATAAATTTGAATGTTACGAAAAGAAACGGTTTTATTTATATCCATGTCGATAATTTTTGCAGCGGAGAAATAGATTTCGAGGACGGAATGCCGCGGTCTACGAAAGCGAAAAACGGCTATCACGGCTTCGGAACGAAAAGCATAAGCAGCATAGTGGACAGGCACGGCGGGGAGATCATGATGAGCGTCGACGATAAGACTTTCAATTTGGATGCTATCATACCCGATACGGGCGAAGAATAAGTCGCAGCTTTGGGCAAAGGATCGAATATCGGGGGGGGACAAAACTATGATTTTACGAAGCAACCGATTTTTAAGACGATTAAACCACTTTTAACCGTTTTTTTCTTTGTGGTGTTATACTCTCGGTACAACGACATAAGGCGGATAAGACGACAAGGATTTGCTTTAAACGAGTCGAAAAAGTCTGTGCTATTTGTCCCGAGATAAGACTTTTTCGCCATAGCCGTGTCTTGAATAAAGGTAAAGGAGGAGTGTAATTGTTGGCTTTAAGGAAGCGAACTTTAAGAAAACTTTGCTTCTTTTCGGGACGCTCGGCTTAAACCGAAGCAATGACAAACGCCGAAGATATGCGGCAAAACGATTATTCTATAATAAGGAGTAAGTATGAAGACAAAAAACAAAACCAAAGGCGCAATGAAACTGGCAATGCCGTTAGTGCTTGCGTGCGCGCTTGTCGCTCCGGTTGCCGTAAACGGCGTAGGATACGGGGCGGAGAGAATGAACGCGAAGGCGGAGGAAGCGGTAAGCTCGACCGCCGCAGTAAAATACGAATCGGACTACGAGTCGGAAGAAGCGCTTGTAGAAGCTACGCGCGAACTGAATATTCGGATGGCTACGGAAGGAAGCGTGCTTTTGAAAAACAAAAACGGTGCGCTGCCCTTAAGAAGTTATGAAAGAAACGTGACCGTATTTCATTCTTTTTTCAGTACGCACGACGGTAACGGCGCGCACGGCGAATACAGTGAAGATTATATGTTTATATCGGGCGAGGGTAGCGGCCGTATCTTAAAAGAAGGTTACGGCGATATCGTCAAGACCGATATTAAGGGGCTTTATGAGGGTTTTAAGGAAAACGGCATAAATTACAACCCCGACATGAAAAGTCTTTACGACGTCAATATGAACGGGCTGGCTCAAAACACAAGCGCGATAAATAAAAAGAACGGTCCGCAGGTAGACTTTATCAAGGCGCACGATTCGAGCATAGTCGCATACTCCGACGCGGCTGTCGTCACCATAAGCCGCAACGAGTCGGAAAACGCCGACGTCACGACTTACATGACCGACGTAGACGACGAGGAGGAGAAGGGAAACGGCTGGTTCGATTTCGGACAGGAGGGAGTAAACCACTATCTCCAACTGAACAAAGGAGAAAAAGAACTTCTCGCCTATGCGAAGGAAAATTTCGAAAAAGTAGTAGTCGTGCTCAATGTGCCGTTCTCCATGGAAATTTCTTCGCTTGAAGACGACGACGCGATAGACGCCGTGCTTTGGGTGGGAATACCTGGCTTCAACGGTCTTGCGGCAATAGGCGACGTCTTAAGCGGCAAGAGCGCTCCCACCGGTAGAACGGCGGATATATGGGCGTCGAATCTTTCCGCAGACCCCACTTGGCAGAACTTCGGATACAACGTGCAGAACACCGATTGGGTGAAATCAAACATATGGATCTTGGACAAAGACGGGAACAGGAGCATTTCGCATGTCGAGAACGGAGAAAGAGAAAACTCCGCAATTGAGTATGAGGAAGGAATCTATCTCGGCTATAAATTCTACGAAACGGCGGCGGACATCGGTTACTTCGACGCAACGAAACCCGAAAACGCAAACGATATGCCCGAAGGCGTAGAGGACAGATATTACAACCGCACGAACGGCGTGACCTATCCTTTGGGATATGGACTTACTTACACGACTTTCGAGCAGAAGATAAGATCGTACGATACGAGCGGCGACAATATCACGCTTAAAGTCAAGGTGACGAACACGGGAAGCGCGGCGGCAAAAGAGGTGGTGCAGGTATACTATAATCCGCCTTATACCAACGGAGGAATAGAGAAAGCGACGGCTAATCTCGCGGCTTTTGCCAAGACGAAGGAGCTTGTTCCGGGACAGAGCCAGACGCTTACTATCACGTTTGCCAAGCGCGACATGGCTTCCTACGACTATAACGACGCGAACAAAAATAACCATAAGGGCTATGAACTCGAGGCGGGAGACTACGAGATATCGATAAATTCCGACTCCCACAATGCGATAGATAAGATAGTATACAAACATTCGGCGACGACTTACTTCGATGCCGACAGCGCGACGGGCAACGAGATCAAAAACAGATTCTCCGCCGAAAACGGGTGGAATAACGTGGATAAATCCAATTACGCTTTAAACGGCGAGGCGGTTACTTTCCTCAGCAGAAAGAGCGTTACGGGAGGAGCGAATCCGTTTGTGGCAACTTTCCCGACTACTCCCACGGCGGAAGATCTCACTTTTACGGACGAAGCGATCGCTTATATCCAACGTCAGGTGGAGTTCGATCTCGATTTGGACGACGCGTCGGATAATCCTTGGACGCAGGTTACTATCCCAGAGGATTGGACTCAAGCCACGGCGGAGCAAATCGCCGCTCGCACAGTAAAAAAAGGTTGGATACACGCTACCGCAGATTATCTTATCACGGACATGACGGGTATAGATTATACGAGCGACGAAGTAATAGAGGGCGGCAAGTTTGACGGAAAGACCGGCAAGCAAGCCTGGACTGCTTTCATGAATCAGCTTTCTTACGATGAGATGACGGCATTCATTTCGAGCGGTCGCTTCGGTATGAAGAGCATAAACGGCGTGGCAAAGAAAAAGGATATTTCGAGGGACGGTCCCGCACAGCTCAAAGGCTATTCCAAAGAGGGCAGATACGGTTTCGGTTTTGCGGTAGGCGTGGTGCTTGCTTCCTCATGGAATAAGGATCTTGCTTACGAATACGGTAAAGCAATCGGCGAATGGGGTCTTGTTTCGGACGTTAACGGCTGGTACGGACCGAGCGTCAACATCCACCGTTCTCCGCTCGGCGGCAGAAATTTCGAATACCTCTCTGAGGACGGAGTGCTTGCGGGCGGTATCGCGGCAGGCATGGTCACGGGCGCGGCAAGCAAGGGCATGGTCACTTACATGAAACACTTTGCTCTTAACTCGCAGGAGTCGGAGCGCAGCAACGTCTGCGAATTCATGAACGAACAGGTCATGCGCGAAATATACTTAAAGCCTTTCGAGATAGCCGTAAAGGCGGGCGCAACGGGTATAATGAGTTCCTTCAACCGCGTGGGAGGTGTGTTTGCGGCTACTAGCTATGCTCTTCAAGTCGAAGTTCTCGAAGGAGAATGGGGCTTTAAGGGTTCGAACATAACCGACTACTATGCAAATACTTGGCCGGGCGAAATGCTTGCTCGCTGCCACCAATATCCTTTGAACGACTATAAAGCCGAAGTGCACGGAAGCTTTGACGAGGAGGAAAACTGCGTCAAGCTGGAAACCGAAAACTCCGCCGGGGAAGTCGAATCCAAGAGAAGCGACGCAACGTGGTACGCCGTGAGAACGACGGCAATGCATATGCTTTACGCTTACGCGAACTCTTCCACTGCTTATATCGATTACGATAAAGATCCGTTTGAAGACAGAGAATATACGTTCGCTCACGGCGGCAAAGTCGGACAGGGCAACACGGGCGACGACGGTTGGCTTTACATAGGTTTCGGCGACCGAGGCGAAATGTACTCTTATGTGGATTACTACGAGATCGAGATAGACGGCAAAGTGGTGTATGACGAGCAGGGCTTCTATGATGTCTGCCGAGACGATATCAGACTTTATTGCGGCAGTCAAAACAATATCAAGGGCTGTATAACAACGAACAGCGGAGTCATGGACGACGGCACTTACGAGTTCACTCTCGTGGGATATAAAGGAAGCGGCTCTGAAAAGACCGAGGTGGGCAGAGCGAAGCGTACGATCCGCATAGGCAATAACGTGGCAAAACTCGAAGGCAGCTTCATTGTGTATGCGGGCGTCGATTACGAAGCTTGGATAGTTCCTTCCGAGTATTCGTTTACCGATAAATTCAACTTCTTCTGGGGCTGGTATCCGGATCTTAATATGGACGGATCCGCAATGCTTCCCGCAGGCTTGAAATTGGACTCGAGCAGCGGTCGTATATACGGCAATACGACGGCTGTGGGCACTTATCCTTGCACCATGCTTTTAGACGGCGCTTACGAGTACGACTTCGAGCTTGTGGTCATAGATTCGGTGTCCGAGATAAGAATAGTTGACGGCTACATTCAGGGCAAGAGCGGCGATAAGTGGTACAATCTTATTTCTCTCGAGGACTTCAAAGGAGATAAGGGAGAACAAGGATTGCCCGGCATTCCCGGATTGAAGGGAGATCAGGGCGAGCAAGGCGATAAAGGCGACAAGGGCGAGCAAGGCGAGCCCGGGACGAACGGCAGCGACGGCACGAACGGCGCGGACGGTACGACTCCGACGATATCCATCAGCGAAGACGGATATTGGGTGATCAACGGAGTTAAGACCGAAACCAAAGCTATAGGCACGGACGGCGCGAAAGGCGATAAGGGCGACAAAGGCGACAAGGGCGATTCGGGCGCGGACGGCGAAAACGGCGCGAGCGGCGGATGCGGCGGTTCGGTCGGCTCGGTCGGAGGCATCGCGGCGGCTGTCGCAGTACTCGGCGCGTTCGGCGCAATGTTGCTCATACGCAAAAAGCGCAAGGCGAATTAGCCGAAAATAATTACAGGTCAGTTTCTTCTCTTTATATTTCCGCTCCGGCTTCAAGCGAGTTTATCTTGAAGTCGGAGACGGATTTATATTCGGATAAAACTCGTTAAAAAAGGAGTTCTTGCGATCATGAAAAAACTTACAAAGAAAATTATAAGCGTAATATTATGCTTCGCTCTTTGCCTGAGCACAGCGGCATTTACGGCGGCTTGCGGACATACGCACGTCGAAGGCGAGGCAATCAGAGAAAACGCCGAGCCTGCCACCTGCACAGAAGACGGCAGCTATACCGAAGTAGTGCGTTGCAAGGACTGCGGGCAGGTTATGTCGAGTACGCGGAAAACAGAGCCTGCTCTCGGGCATATGCCGACATCGCCAGTCAAAGAGAACATCGAGGGCTATCCCTGCGTAGACGGGAAGTACGCTTACGACGAGGTAATCTATTGCGACGACTGCGACGACGAAATAAGCCGCGTGCGAAAGAGCGTAGACGGCGACGAGCATACTCCGGGGGAAGAAGTAAGGGAAAACGAAATTCAGTCGAGCTGTTTCGCAAACGGAGGATACGACGTCGTCGTATATTGCAAAGGGTGCGAAAAGGAGCTTTCCCGAACTCGTCACGAGACGGAAAAGAAACCTCACGACTTCGATACGGAGATTTATGCAAAGGACAAGACGGGACATTGGCGTCCGTGCAAAAACGCCGGCTGCTCCGAAAAAAATAACTTTGAAGAGCACACGGCAGGCGCGCCCGCAACGGCTACGACCTCGCAAGTCTGCACGGTCTGCGATTATGTGATTGCTCCGCCCGTAGGTCACGTTCATGCCGAAAACCTTACGAAAGTGCCGGCGAAAACGCCTACTTGCACCGAGGACGGCAACATAGAGTATTACTCGTGTTCGTGCGGAAATCGATATGCGGACGACAAGGCTCAAACGCTTATAGACGATCAGCGAGATACGGTCGTGAAAGCGACGGGTCACGCATTTGCAAAGGATTTTTCGAGCGACGACACGCATCATTGGCACGCGGCTGTCTGCGCGCATACTGCCGAGAAAGAGGGCTATGAGGAACATACTTTCGACAGCGGCGTAACGGACGGCGGCAAAAAGATTTATACTTGCACGGTCTGCCGCAAAACAAAGACGGTGAATACGCACGCGGTAACGCTCGAATACAATTACGACGGCGCGCCCGAGGCGATCACGACGTATATAGATGAGGGCGAAAAGCTATGTACTCCGAGCGGCTTCGGCAGAGAAATGTATGCGGTAAGCGGCTGGTATACTGACGCGGCTTGTGCAAACGCATACGACGCTTCCGCTCCGGTGACGTCCGCTTTACATCTGTATCCGAAGTGGGAAAAGCTCACCGACGAATATGTCATAGAAGCCGAGTACATCGATCTCACGGGAATAAAGGGCGTGGGATATTCCAACCAAACTCAGGGAACGGGACTTATACAAAAGGACGAGGACGCGACCTCTTCGGACGGAAGTATCACGCAACAGAAGGCGGGAGCGAGCAACGGCTACTATCTCGGCTATTTGTATAAGCGCGGAATTACTTTGACTTTCAAGATAAATTCCGCCGAGGCGACCGAGAACGCCACCGTAAGGCTCTCTTTGGGCGCGGAATATTGGGATACCATAACTCTCTCCTGCGACGATTTCGTTGTCAAAGTGAACGACGAACAAATGACGTTCGATACCATGACGATAAAAGGCAACAAAGGCGCGGGCTATCCGAGCGAGTTCAACGATTTTACCGTAGGCGTGGGCGTTAATCTCAAAAAGGGCGAAAACATCATTACGTTGAGAGTTAATAATACCAGACCTATGGAAGCCGCAATGCAGGCGACCGCTCCGCTTGTCGATTGCATGAAGATTTACTCCGACACGGCTATTTCGTATACGCCCAAAACGAGCAACCTCGATAGGTTCGACAAATAGAGCGAACACGGGAGACAATCGACTATGAAAAATTATTTTAAACAGAGGCGGTTCAAGGCGTGGTTTTTTACCACCGCGATTCTTATTCCCATAATGATAACCGTACTTATTCTTGTGTGCACCGCATTTTACGCTTTCCTTACGAAGTCGCTCGGAAGAGAAATCGCGATATACGAAAAGGGAATGGAGCCGAGATTTGTTGCGGAAACCGAGAGCAAAGCGGACGCGTTCGAACGCGCGACCAAAGTAAACGAAAGGATATGCGAGGAAGGTTTCGTGCTTCTGAAAAACGACGGAGCGCTTCCGCTTGCGGAGGGAGCGAGAGTGAGCGTATTCGGAAAAAACTCGGTGCGGCTCGTTTACGGCGGCTCGGGCAGTAGCGGCGGCAACAGAAACGGCATAGTGAAATTGCACGACGCTCTGCGAGCGGCGGACTTTGAAGTAAATCCCGAACTCGAAACTTTTTACGGAAACAACAGGCGAAGCGGCGCAGGCAGGTCGGACAACCCGTCGGATCTTGACAGCGGCGCAGATGTGTCGCTTGAAGTCGGCGAGACCGCTTACACTCTCTACGATGACGCGCTAAAAAGGAGCTATGCGGATTATAGCGACGCGGCTTTGATAGTGTTGTCGCGTATCGGCGGCGAGGGCTTCGATCTGCCGCGCGAATCTACGGACGATAAGTCGCGCCATTATTTGGAGCTTACTCCGACCGAAAATGAACTTATAAGGAACGTGACGAATGCTGGTTTCAAAAAGGTCGTGCTCCTCATAAATTCCGCGGCGGTAATGGAACTCGGCTTTGCAAAAAGCGGAGAATACGGTCGTATAGACGCGTGTTTGTGGATAGGCGCGCCCGGAAACGGCGGCATCGGCGCTATAGGCGGGATCTTAAAAGGCGAAGTCAGTCCGTCGGGCAGAACGGTAGACACCTGGGCGGCCGATCTGCTGTCCGCGCCGTCGATCGCGAATTTCGGATCGAACTTCGAGTTCGAGGGAGACGCCTATCTCGTTCCCGACGCGAAAGGAGATATTCCTACGGATTCTTCGGGCAATCCCGTGGCAAGCGGTTACTTCGTCGGATACGAAGAGGGTATATACATAGGCTATCGCTACTACGAGACGCGCGCGGCTTCTTACGGCGGAGCGGTCGAAGCGCTTAACGAACCGACATATGAAAACGGCGAAGAGTGGTATAAAGCAAACGTCGTCTATCCTTTCGGCTACGGTTTGAGTTATACGTCTTTTACGCAGAGCATCGAGAATAAAACGGCGCTTTTAAATACGAGTATCGAAAAAAACGAAAAGATTGTCGTCGAGGTGTCCGTCAAGAATACGGGAAGCGTTTCGGGCAGAGATGCAGTCCAGATCTATGCGACCGCTCCTTATACGGTCGGCGGAGTGGAAAAGGCGCACAAAACTCTTGTGGGATTCGCAAAGACCAAATTGTTAGCGGCGGGCGAGAGCGACATGATCGAGATAGAAATATCCCCTTATGATTTCGCATCTTACGATCATTCGGGAAATAAGGGCTATATCCTCGAACAGGGAGAATATACGTTCACTCTCGGCAAAAATGCTCACGAAAAGTTCGATGATTTCGTAATGTCTCTTTCTTCGGAGATAGGATTCGATATAGACCCAGTTACGGAAAATCCCGTCGTAAATCGTTTCGCCGACGCGGAGGAGGGGTTGGACGGCGTGTTGTCGAGAAGCGATTGGAACGCTACGTTCCCCGTAAAACCGACTTATGAGTCCCGTATAAAAACGCAGGAATTTATCGACTCCATAGAGAGCACGGAGACAAACAATCCCGAAAAATATACGGAAATGCCCACAGTCGGCGCACCCGTGAAATTGACGCTGTTCGATCTCATAACGGCGGAAGATTATAAGGGATACGACGACGAGCGTTGGGACGATATACTCGACTGCCTTACTGTGAGCGAAATGGCGAACCTTGTCAACAACGGAGCGTTCATAACGCAAGCGATAATTAAAATAGGCAAGAGCGCTACGATAGACGCGGACGGACCGTCGGGTTTCACTGTGTTTCTGAACGACCCCTCGGTTTACGGCACTTGCTCTTACGCGAGTGAAACCGTAATGGCCTCCACATTTAACGTCGAGCTTATCTTTGAAATGGGCAAAAGCGTGGGTGAAGAAGGCTTATGGGGCAACGAAGCGGGAGATAAGACGACTTACAGCGGATGGTATGCCCCGGGACTTAATCTGCATAGAAATCCGTTCGGCGGCCGGAACTTCGAATACTTTTCCGAGGACGGTTTTCTTTCGGGAAAGCTTGCGGCGGCGGAAATAAAGGGATGCGCGTCTAAGGGCGTTTACACTTTCATGAAGCACTTTGCCGTCAACGAGCAGGAAACTCACCGCTCGCTTACGGGACTGTGCACATATCTTACCGAGCAGTCGCTTCGCGAGCTGTATTTGAAACCGTTTGAGATCGCCGTGAAAGAGGGAAAGGCTACGGGCGTTATGAGTTCGTTCAACCGCATCGGCAAGGTTTGGACGGGCGGCGATTACCGGCTTCTGAACGATGTTTTGCGCACCGAATGGGGTTTTAGGGGCACTGTAATAAGCGATTTCAATACGAACTATTATATGAACGCAAAACAGATGGTCTACGGCGGCGGCGACTTGAATCTTGCGACTCTCAGACAGAATATGTGGACGAACTACGACTCTTCGTCGGCGTCGGACGTAACGGCGCTCCGTAAAGCGGCGAAGAATATTCTCTACACCGTATCGGGCAGCAATTCGATGAACGCGAAGATAGAACGCTATCTTCCGCCGCTGTGGCTGGACATAACGATAATAGTAATGGCGGTCATATTTGCGGGGCTTGCGGTTTGGGGAACATTCGTCATACTTCGCTGTAAAAAGAGCATAGCGCAAAGCCGTGCCGCCGACGATTCGCCGGAAATATCATCGGAACAATGAGAAAAGCAGATTGCGATAAAACAAAAAACAGGACGTAGAGTCCTGTTTTTTCGGTGTATTGCGTTACGAGTATTTATATTGTTTTCGTTTGGCGACGAAGAAGGAAACGGCGACTGCGACGGCGCAGACTTCGGTTGCGGACATCGCCCACCAGATGCCGTTCGGACCGAAGATTATAGGCAGCAGCAGAACGAATCCGACTTGCAGGACGAGGGCGCGCGAAAACGACAGTATTCCGGATACTACGCCGTTGTTGAGAGCCGTAAAAAAGCCGGACGAAAAGATGTTCACGCCCGAGAATACGAATGCGACGGAGAAGATGCGGAAAGCAAAGACGGTCAGATCGAACAGTTCTTTGTCATAGCCCACAAACAGTACGGACAGAGGAACGGCGAGCGCTTCGGCAAGCGCGGCAAGCAGAACGCCGGAAAAACTCATCAGAATAAGGCTCTTTTTAAAGAGATTTTTAAGTTCCGAGTCCCTGCCCGCGCCGTAATTGTAGCTGATTACGGGAGCGACGCCGACGCTGTAGCCGATTTCTATCGCTATGAAAACGAATTGCACATACATTATGACTCCGTATGCGGATACGCCGTTTTCGCCGAAAAAAGTAAGCAGACGGAAGTTGTATAACATACTGACGACGGACGAGGCGACGTTTGTAAGAAGTTCGGACGAGCCGTTTCCGCACGCCTTTAAAATGGGCTTTATTTCGAGCTTTGTCTTTACTAAGCGCAAAAGGCTCTTATTCGGACGCATGAAATACAACAGAGGGATCGCGCCACCGATCACTTGCCCTATACCGGTGGCGACGGCGGCTCCGACGAGTCCCCACCTAAAGCCCGCGATGAACAGCGCGTCAAGCGCGGCGTTCGTGCAACCTGCGGCGACGGTCACAATAAGTCCGAGTGTCGGTTTTTCGGCGGCGGCGAGGAAACTTTGAAACATACTTTGGAGCATGAAGAATATCGTAAAGCACATTACTATGCGTCCGTACAGCGCGCAATGGTCGATCATGTCGTCTGTTGCGCCGAGAAATCTCGAAATGGGGCGGACGAAAGTCACGCCGACAGCCGTAAGTGCCGCGCCCAAAAGCGTTGCGAAAATTACGAGCATGGTGAAATAGCGCTTTGCGGTCTCTTCTCTGCCCATGCCGAGCGTTCTGAGTACGAGAGCCACTCCTCCCGTGCCTATCATAAAGCCCATTCCACCGAGTATCATTATAAACGGCATTATGAGATTTATGGAAGCAAAAGCCGTCTTTCCGACGAAATTTGATACGAACAAACCGTCTACTACGCCGTAGACGGAAGTGAATACCATCATGACTATCGACGGTAGCACGAAACGAAACAGCTTTTTGTAAGTAAAGTGTTCGGAAATTTGTATTTTCATATCTACCTCAACAAATATTACTACTCGGCTAAAAATAAAACCGGATAAGGTTTCGAGCGCACTCGACATCTTATCCGGCATTGACGGTTGCGACCGACAGCCCTCCGATTTGCATATGAAGTTTAGCAAAGTTGCGGATAACTGTCAAGCAAAACTCACGCCTTTTATGTCGAAAAAAGACGAAATAAATTGAAAATTGTTGAGTCGTGCTCTTTTTCCTCTTGACAGACGGGGGAGGGGACGTGCTATACTTATCTTAATAAACTTGCGCGGAAGTAGGGAGTAAAACACTGTTTTTCGAGATGACGGTGTTTGTGAAAAGGTAGGAGGATAAATGATGAACTACAGAGTGTGTGTTGTCGAGGACAACAGAGAGCACAGCGACAGGTTGGTCGCCTTTTTGGGCAAATATTCTCGGGAGCGCGGCAAAGAATTCAACGTCTCCGTTTACGGCGACGCATTGAGTTTTCTCGGTGAGTTTTGCGGAAATTTCGACTTGATCTTTATGGACATCGAACTTCCGTATCGCAACGGAATGGACGTCGTAAAGCAGATACGGGAAAAAGACAAAAAAGTAATAGTCGTATTCGTGACCAATATGGCGCAGTACGCCGTAAAGGGCTATGAAGTTGACGCATTCGATTTTATCGTAAAACCCATTCACTATTCGGCTTTTGCCATAAAGCTCGATAGGGCGCTCGAGCGGCTGGAAACGACGCGCGACAAAGAGATCTGGATAAACGAGAGGAACAACAAGCGGCGGCTTCGCACGTCGGAAATAAAATATGCCGAAGTGCTTCATCACAATGTGATCTATCATACTACGGGCGGCGATTACACCACTTACGGTCAGCTAAAGGATGCCATAGTGCTTTTGGGAGACTCGCCGTTCGCGCTGTGCAACCGCTGTTTTTTAGTGAACTTGCAGTTCGTTACGGCGCTCGAGGAATTTTCCGTGACCATCGCGGGCGGCGAAAAACTACAAGTCTCGCGCAATAAGAAAAAGAGTTTTTTGACAAGTCTCAACGAATATCTGGGAGGAAAATGAAGTGCAGACTTTCGTCTTTTACAGACTGCTTTTCATGGTCGAGCTTTTTACGGCGGAATTTCTGTTCATGTACCGCTTGAGAAAGAGAAGATTTTTTGCTTTGCGTTTTGCGGCGTGCATAGTTTTAGGCGGAGCGCTCGCTTATTTTATACCGCCCGTATTCAATGCGTTTTATATGTCGCTGACGTTTTTACTTTTGTTTGCGGCTACCGTTCCGATGATGAAATTCTGTTGCGACGAGAATTGGAAAAACATATTTTTTGCGGGATAGCGGCTTACACCATACAATATTTTTCTTACTGTCTCGCCAACTTCGTGCTTGCGATAATAGACGGAGGCGTCAGTCCCGTTTTCGGAATGTATTTCGAGGGAATGCTCGAATTTTCCAAGCCCGATCTTAAAATGCTTTTCATCGCGCTTGTGTACGTTATGATCTATTTCCTCGCCTATACGGCAATGTACGCTTTGTTTGTCCGAAGGATTAAGAGGGGAGTAAAGTTTAAGATAAAGAGCATGACGATAATGCTGTTTATAATGGTCGCGCTTATTGTGGAAATTTTCATAAATCTTATAGTAGTTTACTATTCGACGGACGAGAGCTTCATAGTTTCGCTTATGAACACGGTTTACGAAAGTTTGTGCAGTATATTTCTTTTATACATTCAGTTCGGACTCGTCAAAGCGGACGAGTTGGAAAAGGAACTCGACTTCACTCGCGAACTGCTTCGCGAAAAGGAGAGACAGTACAAACTTTCCAAAGACAACATCGAGCTTATAAACTTCAAGTGTCACGATCTGCGTCATCAGATACGCGAGATAGGCGAGGGCAAGGGGCTTCCCGCCGAAGCTGTGGAGGAAATTAAGGACGCGATATCCATTTATGACGCGAGTGTGCATACCGACAACGAAGTGCTCGACATAATCCTTACCGAAAAGAACCTTAAGTGCACGCGCGATTCCATTGCGCTCACTTGCGTTGCCGACGGACGGTCGCTCGATTTCATGGAAAAGTCGGACATATATTCACTGTTCGGCAATGCGCTCGACAATGCCATGGAAGCCGTCATGCAACTTGAAGCGGAGAGGCGTACTGTGGGCGTCATAGTGCGCAGCGTCGGCAACATGGTCTCCGTAAACATCTACAATCCGTATGCGGGCGAGGTGGAAACCGACGCCGACGGTTTCCCCGTGACGACTAAGGACAACGGCGATTTTCACGGCTTCGGAATAAAGTCGATAAAAAGGATCGCCGAGAAATACAACGGCATATGCACTACGAGTACAAACAACAATACGTTCGTATTAAACGTACTTATGTCGAAGAAAATTACAGAATAGGACTTTAATTTGCACGTTCGGGCTGTTCGTGTTGAAAGAGTACAATTAAATATTGTAAAATTCTCTCGAAGGAAGGAATTGCGCAGTTCCTCTTTCGACGCCTCGCAAGACATGGGTTGCGGGAGAAAATGAAAAGGAGAATTTTATGAAGAAAGTACCATGGGGTATAGTAGCGGGCGTTTGCGCCATCGTCGTGTTCTTCGCGGTGATAGGCACGATAGCTTCCTATCTTATCCTAAACGGCATAGCTTCGACCACAAACGAGACGGCTTCGCTTTTCGGAAAGTGGTATCAGGTATTGCTGTTCGTCGTCGATATAATATTCGGACTCGGGCTAATAGGCTCCGGCGCCATGTATTTCGTGACGGCTAAAGAAAAAGGAAAGGGGGAGACGGCATGACGAAAAAGATATTCAAACGATCGGTTTGGACTTTGCTTGCCGTATTCCTTACGCTGTTCTTTGCTATCGTCATGGTGGCGGACGGAATATCGAGAGATTACGAAAGCTGGATAGACAATTACTTCGACGTGACGCGTTACAAGCTTGTGGAAAACGACGAACAGGTCAGCGACGACGAATTGCAGTACTATAAATCCGACTATGCGAAAAGAGACGAAAACGGCAATCTCGTGCTTGTCGAAAACGCGAGTAATATCAAACAGCAGACTTACGATTCCGAAGCCATGCGCAAACATTCTATGGACGTTGCCGAACGCGTGGGAGAGGAAGGTTCGGTTCTCATGTGGAACGAAAACGGCGCTTTGCCGCTTTCGGAAGGCAACAAGGTGAGTTTGTTCGGCGTAAGCGGTAACAGTTGGCTTTTTCATGGCACGGGCAGCGGCGGCGTCGCGATTGCCGAGCCGTATTTAAAGGACGCGTTGACCTCTCGCAAACTTGAGATCAACAACACGCTTATGCAGGCAATGCGTCTTGCGAGTATAGGCTACGGCAGAAGTTACGTTCAGCATAAGGAAAACGACTGGCGGCTCAATATGTTCAATTACATAGTCGGCGAAGTGCCCTGGGACGTGCTTAACTCAACGTCGCTCGGCTCGGTCGAACCGAGCGTGGTCGGTTTCGGCGATGCGGCGATATATCCGATCACTCGAAACGGAGGCGAAGGAAGCGATACGAATATGTTTGCCGCCCCGGGTACGGAGGACGGGAAATATCTGTCGTTCAACGAGGCGGAAAAAAGCGTGCTTAAGGGACTTTGCCGTCTGAAAAGCGAGAAGAAACTTAAAAAAATAATACTTCTTTTAAACTCGCCTACAATGTTGCCCATAAAGGACATTGCGGAATTTATCGGCGGCGAAAACGGCATAGACGCCTGTCTGTGGGTGGGACTCGGCGGAAGCGCGAATCTCGAATATGTTGCCGATCTTCTTGTGGGAAACGCAAATCCTTCGGGAAGGTTGCCCGACACCTGGGCGTACGACTTGATGAGCGCCCCCGCGAACGAGAATATGGGCAATTACACATATACCGAACATCCCGATCTCGGAAAGCTCAACGGGTGGAGCAACAAAGTAGATAAATATCTCGTCTATCAGGAAGGCATATACGTCGGCTACAGATATTACGAAACCCGCTATGAGGACGCCGTGCTCGGCAGAGGCAACGCAAGCTCGGCTGCAGGCGCAAAAATGAGCGAAGGCGGTTGGTCTTACGGGGCGGAAGTGGCGTTTCCGTTCGGTTACGGCTTGTCGTATACCGATTTCGCGTACTCGGACTTTAAAGCCGAGCGCAAAAAAGACGGTGATTACATTGTGTCGGTTACGGTCAAGAACACGGGCGACAGAGCAGGCAAGGAAGCCGTGCAGATATATTTGCAGAAACCGTACACAGAGTACGATAAGGCAAACGGAGTGGAAAAGTCGGCAGTCGAACTTGTGGGTATCGCAAAAACCGATCTGCTTGCTCCGGGGGCGAGCGAGACGGTGAAGATTACCGTCGACGACTATGAGCTTAAGTCTTACGATTCTTACGGCAAAGGGACGTACATTCTCGAAAAGGGCGATTATTATCTTGCGGTCGGAAAAGACTCGCACGACGCCGTAAACAATATTCTTGCGGCTAAAGGAAAGACGAAGGCAGACGGAATGGACGCGGAAGGAAAGGCGTCGTTTGCATATAAGTTCACGGTAAACGCCGACGACTTCGAAAAACATTCGGTTTCGCCGTTTACGGGCAACAAGATAGAAAATCGATTTAACGACGCCGACGTAAATCTGTATTCGGGTACAAAGGGGCAGGAGATCGCCTATCTTTCCAGAAAGGATTGGCAGGGCACCTATCCGTCCGCGGTTTCCTTGAAAGTCACAGATCCCGACATGGCGAAAGACCTCGATCCCAACGGCACGTTCGAAGAAGATCCGAACGCGAAAATGCCGAATTACGACACCGTATCTTCGGAGCACGGAAAGCTGACGGTCATTCAGATGAAGGGTTTGCCTTACGACGATCCGCTTTGGGAAGCGCTGCTCGATCAGATGACGTTCAAAGAGCAATTCGATATATTAAGACTCGGCTCGTATAATTTTGCGGGCGCCACGAGCATAGCTTATCCGGCGGGCAAAGCGGGAGACGGCCCGTGCGGAGTACGCATAGACAACCCCAGGGATTACGGATTGAGCCACAGCATGGCGTTCCCGTGCAACCCGATAGTCGCGGCGACTTTCAATCTCGAGCTTGTGGAAGAAATGGGCGACGCTTTCGGAATGGAAGCATTGAATTTCGGTCGCGGCGGCGTGTACGGAAGCGGCGTAAACATTCATCGCAGCGCTTACAGCGGCAGGAATTGGGAGTACTACAGCGAGGACGGATTCCTTTCGGGCATCATGAGTTCCTATCTCAGCAAGGGACTCAGAAACAGGGGAGTAATTCCCTTCGTCAAGCACTTTGCTTTGAACGACGAGGAAGCCAATCGTCAAGGAGTAGCCGTTTGGGCGAACGAACAGTCGATTCGCGAAATTTATTTAAAGGCGTTTGAAACGGGAATCACCGACGGTTATTCGAACGGAATAATGACCTCGTACAACCGTATCGGTTGCACCTGGGCGGGGCGGCATAAGGAGCTTCTGACCGACGTGCTTCGCGGGGAATGGGGCTTTATGGGCTTCACTTTGTCCGATTCTCCCACGGGACCGCATATGTTCGGTACAAGCGCGCTTATCGCGTCGGGACTCGTGGCGGGACAGGATATGTGGCTCGGCAGCGTGGGCCCGAAGATGCTGGAGGATTACGAGAACAATGCGACAGTCTGCCAAGCGCTCAGAGAAGCGACGCACAGAACTATCTATACCCGTCTCGACTCGATGGCCATGAACGGTATATCGTCGTCCACGAAAATCGTGTATGTAAGACCCGCTTGGGAAAAACTTTTGTTGGCAATGGAAATAGTGCTCGGAATATTTGCGGGACTCGCTCTTGCGGGAGTTGCGGCAAGTTGGGTGTTTTATTTCCGAAATAAACGCGTAAATGCTTAAATAAAAATAAAAGGAGAAAAAAGATGAAAAAAGGATTCATGAAAATTTGCGGACTTGCGCTTTCTTTGGCTCTTATGACGGTATGCGCTTCGATACTCGTCGGGTGCGGTCACGAACATACTTTCGCTGCCGAGTGGAAGAGCGATTCGACTAATCACTGGCACGCGGCAACTTGCGAGCATACGGAAGAGGTTTCGGATAAAGCCGCTCATACTTTCGGAGGCGACAAGTGTACGGTCTG
Source organism: uncultured Christensenella sp. (assembly GCA_910585955.1). Taxonomy (GTDB): domain Bacteria; phylum Bacillota; class Clostridia; order Christensenellales; family Pumilibacteraceae; genus MGBC157735. The sequence continues at coordinate 24,519 of CAJUGC010000010.1, read as the reverse complement.
CGGCTATACGAAGCAGCACGAGCACACTTTTGCGGCGGCATGGTCAAGCGACGAAACCAATCACTGGCACGCGGCTACCTGCGAGCATACTGCCGAGAAAAAGGACAGCGCGGCTCATGTGTTCGACGGCACAAAATGTACGGTTTGCGACTATGAAAAAGCGGCGAAGTGCAAGTGCGCCGAGCCTTGCGAGGTTTGTCCCGAGTGCGGAGGTTGCATAGAAGCCGACTGTGCGGAAGCGACCTGCATAAAGTGCGGCGACGGACTTACCTCTCACGAATATTTTGCTTATCAGGCGAAATTGTCCCCCGGCAGAAATCCCGCCGATCCGAGCGAAAAGTGGAATTTTACTTGCGTAGATCATACTCAGTGTTCGGACGGGCATAAACATATACGCGACAACACGAGCAGCGGCGGCTTCGTAGTTCAGAGCGTACAGGGCAACAACGGCGGCGCTATTACGTTTGAGATCGTTGCGAGCAAAGAGTGCGTGGCAACGCTCAGAATAGACAGCGCAAAAAATGCCACCAAGCCTTACTTTACCGACCAAATGATGCTTCTCATAAACGGCGAAATAGTGGACGCGAAAGCGGGACCGGGAGAAAGAGATTCGGCTATAAAGAGCAATAAAGAGGACTACGGCTACTTTATATTCGGCTGTATACCTCTTATCGAAGGCAAGAACACGATAGTGATCCAGACGGTCACGGGCGATCCCGCAGTCGGTTACAATATCTGCGGAATAGACGTGATGACCGCTTCCGACGTGACTCTCGAGTTCACTCCGACGACAAACAATTTGGTGGTCTGCGACGACTGAAAGATTGCTTGAATAATTAAAACAAAACAAAGAAACCGAACGCTTCGCCGCTCGGTTTCTTTTATGTTTCGTTGTTTTATTCGTTTTGCAGTGTTTCCTCGACAGCTGCTTCCTTATGATTTTCCTCAACTTTTACTTCTTCGACGTCTTTTACATCGACGTCGTTTTTCGTTTCGGGAGGAATATAGTCGAGACTGTCTTTTAGGGCTTCGTACGCCGCCATGCGGGATAGAAGGGCAAACACTGCGCCTGCCGCGGAGAGAATGGCGGCGATAAGCCCCCACATTCCGAATCCGTAAACGATAAGCCCGATCTCGGCGGCGGCAAACACCATGTGGAGATACATAAGCCATTCTTGCGAGGCGAAAGTCGCGTTCTCGAAGCCCGCTCTCGGCTTGTATTTTTCGCTTACCGGCTTTGAGACGTTACAACTTCTGCTTGCGGCATACGAGGCAATGACGGATATGACTATCAGAGTCGCCGCAAGTATGACGTATGCAGTCTGAAGAGCTATCATATCTTTGGCTTTCGTCGCCCATTCTTGCGGAAGAAAGAGAGTAATCGCAAAGGTGAGCGTCGAAAGATACATATATACGAGCCGCAGTTTTTGCGACTTTTTCAAAAGCTCGGGATCTTTGGTCGATACGAACGAGCCGTAAAGTTTTTTGGGTTTCGTTGCCATAGCAAAGAAAGTATAACACGCTTTGACCGTTTTGTAAAGGGAAGGAAGACGAAAAAAATTTCATACACCTTTCACATTGCCTTGTTTGACTTATGGAAAAACAGGGCATATAATTAAGGAAAGAAGTTAAGGAGATAAGACAAAAGTGCTCAAGGCGTTCAAAAAATACATACCGCACTTAATAATGTGTTTCGTGCTGTTGTTTGTCGAAGCGTTCGCCGATCTTGCTATGCCCGAATATATGGCGGATCTTTTGGAAAGAGTGGTTCTCGGCGCGGGCACGCGGGAAATACTCAAAGTCGGAGGCATTATGCTCGGCTATGCGGCGGTCGTGACTGCGGCTTCGGTCGCCGTCGGCTATCTTGCTTCCGTCGTAGGTTCGGGGACGAGCAAACAGATAAGGCAAATGCTGTTCGATAAAATATCGGACTTTTCGGCTGCGGACTTCGATAAATTTCAGGTTTCGTCGCTCATAACGCGTTCGACGAACGACGTGACGCAAGTACAGCTTTTTACGATAATTTTCATTCGCATAGTCATGTATGCGCCCATTCTCGCAATAGGCGGAATTATCAAGGCGATAGCAAACAGTACGGGGATTTCCGCAGCTGTATGGGTCATAGTAGTTGCCGTCGCCGTCATAATCTGTTCGCTCGTAGCTCTTCTTCTCATAGTACAGCCGAAGTTTTCGCGACTGCAAAAGATAATAGACAGACTCAATCTCGTTGCGCGTGAAAGCCTTACGGGCATGATGGTCGTGCGCGCGTTCGGAACGCAGAGCTATGAAGAAGAGCGTTTCGATAAAGTAAACGCCGAGCTTAAAAACAATCAGCTTTTCACGGGCAGAGTCATGGGACTGTTTTCGCCCATTGTCATGTTTACGATGAACGGCGTATCGATCGCCGTCATTTGGATCGCCGCTTATATGGCAAACGACATAGGTACCGTCACCTCCATGATGGCGTTCATACAGTATGCCGTACAGATAATAATGGCGTTCATGATGGTGACAATGGTATTCGTTTTAATGCCTCGAGCGGTCACTTCCGTAAAGAGAATAAGGGAGGTCCTCAAAGCGCCCGTTTCGGTTACGGATAGGGAAAACGCCGTCAAGGCAGAGGAGCTGAGAGGCGAAATAGTTTTCGACAACGTGTCGTTCCGCTACGGGGACAGCGAAGACGAGGTTTTGAAGGACATATCGTTTAAAGCTCTTCCGGGGGAGACTACGGCTATAATCGGCGCGACGGGAAGCGGAAAGAGTACGCTCATAAAGCTCATTCCGCGCCTTTACGACGTGTCGAAGGGGAGAATTATGCTCGACGGCAGGGACATACGCGATTATACGCTCGAAAGCCTTCGCGATAACGTGTCGTTCGTCCCGCAGAAAAACGTACTTTTGCGAGGAACGGTGGAGAGCAACATAAAGTATGCGGACGAAAACGGAAGCGACGCGGATATGAAACTTGCCGCGGAGACGGCGCAGGCGGCGGATTTCGTCTCCGCGCGTGAAAACGGCTATAAGTCGGAGATCGCGCAGGGCGGCGGCAATGTGTCGGGCGGTCAGAAACAGCGTCTCGCCATAGCGCGCGCGCTTTACAAAAAAGCCCCCGTCTATGTGTTCGACGACAGCTTTTCCGCCCTCGATTTCAAAACAGACGCGGCACTTCGTTCGGCATTAAAGGAAAAGCTTGCGGACAGAAATATTATCATCGTAGCCCAGCGTGTCGGCTCGATAATGAATGCCGATCAGATAATCGTGCTCGACGACGGAAAAATAGCGGGTAAAGGCACGCACGCCGATCTTATGAAAACCTGCGCCGTCTATGCGGAAATAGCGCACTCGCAGTTGTCGAAGGAGGAACTTGAAAATGCCTAATCCTCATATGCGTATCGGCGCGCCTGCGGCAAAGCCTAAAAACGTAAAGAAGTCTTTAAGGCAGCTTTTGAGATATATGCGCTCGTCGCTTCCCGTTATAATAATCTCATTCGTGTTTGCAATCGCTTCCGTGGTTCTGACTATAAATATTCCCAATCTTACGGGCGAAGCGACGGACGCGCTCATGAGCGGCGTTATTCAAAAGTCCGTCTACAAGGGCATAGAGAATAAGCTCGGAGAAGAGTCGCTCGGTTTCGAGTGTTCGTCCATGGAAGAACTTGCGAACATCGTCGCCCTTGGTTGCGGTAAAACGAAAGGCGAAGTGACGGTAAAAGATCTTATGTCACTTGCGGGCGAAGACAGCACGACGGCAAGTTCCGTTCCCGAAAAGTATGCGGAATCGGTCATGAACATGAAGCTTTTGTACGAGCCTTCCCTCGACATAGACGCTATAGTAAAGGTGCTTATCATTACGCTCGTGCTTATGGGTGTGTCAGGCGTTCTCTCTTATGTGCAGACATTCCTGCTTGCCGGCGTCGCGCAAAAGATTTCGTATAGACTGAGGCGCGACATCGATCTCAAAATCTCCAAGCTTCCCTTAAAGTACTACGACACGACGGCGAGCGGAGAAGTCCTAAGCTATCTTACGAACGATGTGGATAATATTTCCACCTCTCTGAATCAGAGCCTTGCTCAGCTCGTGACTTCCGTTACTACGCTTGTGGGCGTCGCCGTCATGATGTTCTCCATAAGCTGGATACTTACTCTAATCGCGCTGGTCATAATGCCGCTCTCGTTTGCCCTCGTCATGCTCGTCGTTAAGTTCTCGCAAAAGTACTTTGTCGGGCAGCAAAAGACGCTCGGCGAAGTGAACGCCGACATAGAAGAGATGTACGGCGCGCACACCGTAGTGCAACTCTTCAACGCGCAGGACGATACGAAAAAAGAGTTCGGCAAGCTCAACGCGCGGCTCGCGACTGCTACGAGAAAGTCGCAGTTTCTCTCGGGACTCATGCAGCCTTGTATGCAGTTCATAGGCAATTTGAGTTATGTGGCAGTCAGCGTCGTGGGCGGCGTGCTCGTTGCCGGAGGAAGTCTCGGCGTAGGCAACATTCAGGCGTTCATTCAGTACGTTCGTCAGTTCAACCAGCCCGTCGCGCAGTTCGGCAGCATAATGAATACTCTTCAGCTCACCATTGCATCCGCCGAGCGCGTGTTCGGCTTCATATACGCCGAGGAAGAGGCGGAGACGGGCGTGGGCGAACCCGAAAACGCAAAGGGCGTAGTAGACTTTAAAAACGTAAAGTTCGGTTACAGTCCCGATAAGATAATAGTCAAGGATTTCTCTTCTCATATCGAGGCGGGCAGTAAGGTCGCAATAGTAGGACCGACGGGAGCGGGAAAGACTACCATGGTTAAACTTCTCATGCGGTTTTACGATCTGAACGGAGGCGCGATCTGTCTCGACGGCAAGGACGTCGCCGAGTACAGCCGCGACGGAATGAGAAAGGAATTCGGCATGGTGCTTCAAGATACCTGGCTTTACAGCGGCACCATTCGCGACAACATTCGCTACGGCAAGCTTGACGCTACCGACGAAGAAGTCGAGAGGGCGGCTAAGATCGCCTGCGCAGACCACTTTATACGAACGCTCGAGGGCGGTTACGATTTCGTTATAAACGAGGAAGCCGACAACATTTCGCAGGGGCAAAAACAACTCCTTACGATCGCGCGCGCCGTAATTGCCGATCCCAAGGTGCTTATACTCGACGAGGCGACCTCGTCCGTCGATACGCGCACGGAGCTTCTGATCCAAAAAGCCATGAACCGCCTTATGGAAGGCAGAACGTCGTTCGTCATCGCTCACAGGCTTTCTACGATAAAGGACGCAGATAAGATTCTCGTCATGGTAGGAGGCGACATTGTAGAACAGGGCACGCACGACGAGCTGATGAAAATAGACGACGGTTTTTATCGTAAGCTATACAACGCGCAATTTGCTTAACTGTTTTTCGCGAGCCGAGATCCTCCGCTTTCAAAGCGGAGGATTGTTTTTAAGGTAAATTTCGCTTGCATAGTTTCGCTCTCGTATGATAGAATAGATTGCGAAGTAATCTCTTTGGAGAGGATGTTATGGGCATAAAAAAAGCTATACTCAAAGAGGCGGAACGCACGTTCGGCAAAGGGCTCGAAGCCTTGAATACAAAGGAGCTTTATACGGCGGTGTCAAATGCCGTCATGGGCAAAGTAACCGAAAACTACGCGTCCTGTCTCAAGCGTAAGGCGGAAGAAAAAACCGCGTACTATCTCTCGGCGGAATTTCTTATGGGACGGGCGATCTATTCCAATCTCGTAAATCTCGGCATAAAAGAGGAAGTCGAAGAGATTTTGCAGGAATACGGCGCGGACATAAATTGTTTTGAACAGGTCGAGGACGCCGCTCTCGGAAACGGCGGACTCGGAAGGCTCGCCGCCTGCTTTCTCGATTCGGCGGCGACGCTCGGCAAAAACCTCGACGGTTACGGCATACGCTATCGCTACGGACTGTTTAAGCAGAGCTTCGAGGACGGCTTCCAAAAGGAAGAAGCCGACGATTGGACGAGGTGGGGCGACCCTTGGAGCAGACGAGTTGAGGGAGAAACGCAGGTCGTTATCTATAAGGATTTCGCGGTCAAAGCCGTGCCGTACGATATGCCCATAATAGGCTACGGAGCAAAGACGGTCAATCGTCTGCGGCTTTGGCAGGCGGAGCCCATGGAAAATTTCGACTTCGCGCGATTCGATGCGTGCGACTATCGCGGCGCATACAAGGCGCGTGAAGAGGCGGAAAAGATAAGCGCCGTGCTCTATCCCAACGACTCGACTGATAAAGGAAAACGCCTGCGGCTCATGCAGGAATACTTCTTTACGAGCGCGTCTGTCGGCGACATTATCGACCGTATGCTCGAAACGGAAGTACCGCTCGACGAGTTTGCCGATCGTGCCGTCATGCAGCTTAACGACACGCACCCCGTGCTCGCCGTGCCGGAGCTTATACGTCGGCTCGAGGAGCACGGCATGGACTTCGACGAGGCTTTTGCCGTTGCGAAAAAAGCGTTCGCGTACACGAATCACACCGTAATGGGCGAGGCGCTCGAAAAGTGGAATTGTCGGATCTTGAAAAATCTGTTGCCCGAAGTTTACTCCGTGATCGTCCGAATAAACGACGAGCTGAAAAGGGAGCTCAAGGCGCGCGGACTGTCCGAAGAAAGGCGGCTTGTAATTGACGGCGGACTCGTGCACATGGCAAGGCTTGCCTGTTATGTCGCCGGCGCAGTCAACGGCGTCGCCGAGATACACACGGGGATAATAAAAGCCGATACCTTAAAGGAATGGTACGAGTTATATCCCGAAAAGTTTTTCAACGAGACAAACGGCATAACGCAGAGGCGTTGGTTGCTGCTCGCAAATCCGAGACTGTCGGATTATATCACCCGCCGTATCGGCGACGCGTGGATAACCGATCTTAAGGAGCTTGATCAGCTGAGAGCTTTTTCGGAAAGTCAGCAGGAACGCGAAAAATTCGCTTCGATAAAGCGTAAAAACAAACGCGATCTCGCTCGGTTCATAAAGGAACGCGAGGGCGTGGAAATAGACGATAGCTATATTTTCGACGTCCAGATAAAGCGCCTTCACGAGTATAAGAGACAGCTTCTGAACGCTTTTTCCATTGTGGCTATCTATAAGGGATTAAAGGACGGAAGTATAAAGGACTTTAAGCCGTCGGCTTTCATCTTCGGCGCAAAAGCCGCGCCCGCGTATACCCGTGCGAAAGGAATAATAAAGTATATAAACGAAATAGCGAAAAAGGTCAACGCGGACGAGGAGACAAACGACAGACTGAAAGTTGTGTTCGTCTCGGATTACAATGTCTCGTATGCCGAAAAAATAGTCGCCGCCGCCGACGTCTCCGAGCAGATCTCTGCGGCGGGCACGGAAGCTTCGGGCACGGGCAACATGAAACTCATGCTAAACGGAGCCGTGACGCTCGGCACCTACGACGGCGCAAATATAGAAATCGCCGAAGCGGCGGGCGAGGAAAACGAATATATCTTCGGCGCGCGCGTCGAGGACATAGAAAGGATCAAGGACGCGTATGACCCGAAAGCATTGTACGAATCCGATCCGCTTATAAAGTCGGTTGTGGACACGTTTGACGACGGGACGTTTTCGGACGGCGGAACGGGCATTTTCGCCGAGCTGAAAGCATCGCTCTTAAAAGGCGCGAGCTGGCATAAACCCGACAACTACTATGTGCTGTACGATTTTAAGCCCTATCTCGAGACAAAACTCAAAGTAAACGCCGACTACGGCACAGACGAGTGGTATCGTAAGTGTCTTATCAATACGGCGAGTGCGGGAAAATTCTCGTCGGATAGGACGGTGCTCGGGTACTGTAAGGACATCTGGAAAATATAGTCGAAAGCGCATGCATCACGACTGCGCTTCCTTTGGGATTCTTTATTGGGAGAAAATAATATTATGCAAAAATGCGGCGTACTGCTTCCCGTGTTTTCCCTTCCGGGAAAGCGGAGCGTGGGGACGCTCGGAGACGGAGCATACGAATTTATAGATTTTTTGGCGGAAGCGGGTCAATCGTATTGGCAGATACTTCCGCTCTGTCCAGCCGATTCCGAGGGCTCGCCTTATCGCTCCGATTCGGCTTTTGCCTGCGATTCGGCGTTCATAGACCCGTATATCCTCGCTTGCGACGGACTTTTAAAGGAGAGCGAAATTCCGCCGTGCGAGCCTTCGAAGCGCGTAAGTCGCAGAGACGACGAGCAGAATGGGCTTTTGAAAAAGGCGTTTGCGCGGTTTGAAAAATCACCTCCGAAAGATTACGAAGATTATAAGCGAGCGGAAAGTTATTGGCTCGAAAATTACGCGCTGTTTTGCGCTCTGAAAGAGAGCGAAGGGACGGCGGACTTTACGGCGTGGAAAAACGAATACAAGTTTAGGGACGAAAAGGCGCTCAAGGAGTATGCGAAAGAACGCTGTCGGGAAATAGAATTCGTAAGGTTTGTGCAGTACGAGTTCGACAGGCAGTGGCGGGCGCTCAAGGAGTATGCCGAGTGTCGGGGAATTAAGATAATGGGCGATATGCCGATGTACGTCGCGCCCTCGTCTGCCGACGTTTGGGGAGCGCCCGAGATTTTCTCGCTCGACGAAAACCTTGCGCCGAAGCTCGTCGCGGGAGTGCCGCCCGACGCATTTACGGCGGACGGTCAGCTTTGGGGCAATCCCGTCTATGATTGGGAGAGGCTCGAAGAAAGCGGGTACGCGTGGTGGCTCGATCGTTTTAGACGTGCGAGCGAGCTTTACGACGTCGTGCGGCTCGATCACTTCCGCGGCTTCGAAAGCTTCTATGCCGTAAAAGCGGGAGCGGAAAACGCACGCATAGGAGAGTGGATAAAGGGCGGCGGCGAAAAGTTCTTCGACGCGGTAAAGAAAGCCTATCCGAAACTCGAAATAATAGCCGAGGATCTCGGAGTCATTACGGACGACGTGCGCGCGCTCATAGCTCATACGCATTTTTCGAATATGAAAGTGTTGCAGTTCGGGCTGGACGGCGACGAAAGAAACGAGCATAATCCAGCGCGTTACGGCATAAACTCCGTTGCGTACACCGGCACGCACGACAACGACACCTGTAAAGGGTGGTATGCGTCGCTGTTTTCTTGGCAAAAGCGGGAGGCAAGAAAGGGGACGAAAAAAAAGCTTTTCGAAAGCATTGCGGACGCGATGATACGCACTTTGTACGAAAGCAAGGCAAAGTGGGTCATTATTCCCATGCAGGATTTTTTGGGCGAAGGGCACGAGTCGAGGATTAACACTCCGGGTACGGTGGGCGCGCATAATTGGACCTATCGCTTATCTTCCGTACCGAGCTTGAAAATCGCAAAAAAAATGAGCGAGTCGGTAAAAAAGCTTGCGCAAAAGCCTGTTTAAAAGAGAATAGCCCCCTTTTAAACATTGACTTTATTTTCGACAAATGATAAAATAAAATAAAATACAACTACTTTCGGCGGTGAAATATACTATGAAAGCAAAAGTTATAAAAACAGAATCAGGCAATCGACGCAAGAAAGGCGACGCAAAGCTTCAGGAAACTCTTTTCGGTCGTATCATAATTGCGGCGACCGTGCTTGCCGGACTTATCTGTGCGGCTATGTTCACGTTTATGGGCGTATTTATGACGAGCAGAAGCGGAAGCACGATGGACAGCGTCAGCGACCAGTATATGGGGAGCATAGGCGATCACGAAGCAAAGCGCTTTGAAACGGCGACGGGGCTCAGACTCGAACAGGTCTGTTCGCTTTCGCGCGCTATGCAGCCCAACGATTATTCCGATATGGATCAGATAATCGAAGGACTTGTGCATGAAGCTAAAGCCCGCGATTTTTCCTATCTTGCTTTTTACGACGGATCGGAATACAACCATAACAGTAGTGATTACGACAGTAGCGAGTGTTTTATAATGCTCGACGACAATATGTCTCAGATAGGTCTCGACGACCCTATTTCGTTCTACAACTCGATAATGGGCGTGGATGCGGAAAAGGAAAATAAAATCGCAGTGGGCAAGGACGCCGAGGGTAACGCCATAATCGTTTTCGGCGTTGTGGGTAAGGGCGTAAAAGGTCAGACGAGCGAGGATTGGCGTTTCGACGTAAATTATCCTCTTGGAAACGGAGATACCGCCGATGCGCTTGTCGCAGGTATTGCCGTCGAATATCTCGAAGCGCTTTTAAGGCTCGACGACGGTGCAATGCATGAAAGCGAGGGTGAGTCCACTTATTCGCATATAATCAGAAAAGACGGCACATATGTAATCAGAAGCAGCGAAGTCTCGGAGGGGGAAAACTATTTCGATCGCGTTTACAACGAAGCGGAAAGCAAGGAGGCTGCGGACGCATACATAGAAAGGTTGAAGGACTCCATGCAGCGCGGGGTGCACTATTCCACGGCTCTTACGACTGTAAGCAGCGCCGAGCTTCGTATTCACTGCTGTCGTCTCGCTTATTCGGAATGGCAGCTGATAACGGTCATGCGCTCCGACCAAATACGCGAGACTGTCAGAAGTCTGAACACCACTTGGAACGTAATGTCTGTCGCAATGGCGTTTACGCTCGTAGCCGTACTTATGACGCTGTTTGCGCTTTATCTCATTTTCAATAAGCGCAATATGAACGAAATAAAAGAGGCTCGTCTCATCGCCGAAGAGGCGAACAAAGCCAAGAGCGAGTTCCTTTCGAGTATGTCGCATGATATTCGTACGCCTATGAATGCCATTGTTGGCATGACTGCGATAGCTACGGCGAATATAGAAGATAAGCAGCAGGTTCAAAACTGTCTTAAGAAGATAACTCTTTCGAGTAAGCATCTCCTGGGGCTTATAAACGACGTGCTCGACATGTCGAAAATAGAAAGCGGTAAAATGACGCTTAATATGGAGCACATCTCGCTTAAGGAAGTGCTTGACGGAATTTCTACCATGGTCCAGCCGCAGATAAAAACGAAGCGTCAGAAATTCGGTATTTCGGTCGGAAACATAATCGAAGAAAACGTATATTGCGACAGCGTCAGACTCAATCAGGTTCTTTTGAATCTTCTGTCGAACGCCATAAAGTTTACGCCCGAGGAAGGCTCGATAAACATATCGCTTTTCGAGGAAGCGTCGCCTATATCGGAAAATTTCGTTCGCGTACATATAAAGGTCAAGGACAGCGGTATAGGTATGTCCAAGGAGTTCCAGAAAAAGATATTCGAGTCGTTCGTACGCGAGGATAATATGCGCGTCCACAAAACGGAAGGCGCGGGTCTCGGCATGGCGATCACAAAGCACATCGTCGAAGCAATGCAAGGCTCTATAGAGGTAGACAGCGAACTCGGAAAAGGCACGGAGTTCCGTGTTACGCTCGATCTCGAAAAAGTAGAGGACATGGAGCTTGATATGGTTCTGCCGAATTGGAATATGCTTGTCGTGGACGACGACAAGCAGCTTTGCGAAACGGCTGTCGTTTCTTTGAAGGATATAGGCGTGAACGCCGAGTGGACGCTTTCTGGTGAAGATGCGGTCAAAAAAGCCGTGGAAAGACACGAAAAGAAAGACGATTACAACGTCGTGCTTATGGATTGGAAACTTCCCGGCATGGACGGAATAGAGACGGCAAAGGAACTTCACAGAAAGCTCGGAGACGACATTCCCATTCTGCTCATTTCCGCATACGATTGGTCGGATATAGAGGAAGAGGCTCGCGCGGCGGGCATAAAAGGCTTTATCGCAAAGCCGCTGTTTAAATCGACGCTCTATTACGGACTTAAAAAGTATACGGGTGAAGGAGTGCGTGACGAAGAGACGGCAGTCAAGAAAGAGGTGTCTCTCGAGGGCATGAACATTCTGCTTGCCGAGGATAACGACCTCAATTGGGAGATTGCCGAGACGCTGCTTACAAGCGAGGGCGCAAAGGTCACGCGGGCGGATAACGGACAGATCTGTGTGGATCTTTTCGAGAAGTCGAAAGACTACGAGTACGACGCCATACTTATGGATATACGCATGCCTGTCATGACCGGATACGAGGCGGCGGCGAGAATACGCGATCTCGATAAGAAAGATAAGGATATCCCCATAATCGCCATGACGGCGGACGCTTTTGCCGACGACATCAAGCATTGTCTTACCGTAGGCATGAACGCTCATATCGCTAAGCCCATAGATATGGAAAGGGTAAAAACGCTTCTCGCAAAATTTATAGATCCCGACCGCAAGAGGAACAAGTAGGCTGTGAAAAAGAAAAAACAAACTATTCTTATTGCAGACGATATAGAGATCAATCGCGCGCTTCTCGCCGATATGCTCGGCAGCGAGTTCGAGATTCTCGAAGCCGAGGACGGCGTCGAAGCCGTCGGTATTTTGACGAGCCGCGGCACGGATATAGACCTGGTGCTTCTCGATATAGTTATGCCGAAAATGGACGGCTTCGAAGTGCTTGCCGTCATGAACAGCAAGGGCTGGATAAAGGACGTGCCCGTAATAATGATATCGTCAGAAACGTCGAGTTCGTACATAGAACGTGCTTACGAAATGGGAGTCACGGAGTTTATCAACCGTCCGTTCGACGCCTGGATCGTGCGCCGAAGAGTTATGAATACGCTCATGCTTTCCGGCAAACAGAAAAAGCTTGTGGGGCTTGTGACCGATCAGATATACGAGCGAGAGAAGATGAACAATCTTATGATAACCATTCTCTCGCACATCGTAGAGTTCAGAAACGGCGAAAGCGGACTTCACGTTTTGCATATTCGCACCATAGTCGATCTTCTGCTCCATAATCTTGCGTTCAGGACCGAAAAATACGAGCTGACTCCTACCGACGCTTCTCTTATTTCGACGGCGTCCGCTCTTCACGACATCGGTAAAATAGGAATTCCGGACGAGATTTTGAATAAGCCGGGAAGGTTTACGCCCGAAGAATTCGCTGTAATGAAAACGCATACGACCATAGGCGCGTCCATGCTCGATTCGCTCGACTTTTTGAGCGACGAAAAACTCATAAAGTACGCACGCGAAATTTGCCGTTATCATCACGAAAGATTCGACGGAAAGGGTTATCCCGACGGACTCAAGGGCGACGAAATTCCGATTTCGGCTCAGATAGTTTCGATTGCCGACGTTTACGACGCGCTTACGAGCGAGCGCGTATATAAAAAGGCGTTCTCTCACGAAAAGGCTATGGAAATGATAATAAACGGCGAGTGCGGCATATTTAATCCCGTGCTGCTCGAGTGTCTGCAGGACATTTCCGACCGCCTTGTCGAAGAGCTGAAAATAAACTCGTTCGGGCAGGATCCGTATAAGAAAATGAAAGGCGTGACGGAAGAGATCATGCAACACGAAGAACTTTCCACTTCGGCGCGCACGTTGACTCTTTTGGAAAACGAGCGCATAAAAAATCGCTTCTACGCCGAAATTTCGCACGAAATACAGTTCGAGTTGACATATAATCCGCCTCTGCTTATGGTCTATGACTTCGGCGAGAGAAAGCTCGGACTCGACGAGATCACCGTCAATCCCGCAGACGACGAAAAAGTGCGCACTCTGTTCGGAGAGGAAACGCTCGAGCGGTTCAGACAGGTGGTCGCAAGCACGACGCCCGAAAAGGTTTCGTTCGACATGGATTTCGAGATTCCGCTCGGCGGCGAAATGCGCATGGTCAGGGCGACTTGCCGCACGCTGTTTTCCGAAGATACGGGCAAGCACATGGGTGTAATAGGCAAGCTTGTCGACATAACGAAAGAACATTCCGCGATGTGCGCGTTGCGTCACAAGGCGACGCACGACGGTCTTACCATGCTGTACAACAGCGAGACCGGTAGGGAAAAGATAATAAAGAAGCTCGAAGATGCCGAGACGAACTATCTTATGCTTATGGTCGATCTCGATTATTTCAAGACTATAAACGACAATTACGGTCACGAATTCGGCAATCAGGTTTTAAAGCACATTGCGAGCACATTAAAGACGGGACTGAGGCGCGACGATATAATAGCGCGATTCGGCGGAGACGAGTTTCTCGTGCTTTTGGAGGGACATCCGACTCAGGAAGCGACGGTCAAAAGAATTTTTTCGCTTCTTACGCAGCCGTTCAACAGTATGCCGATATCCGTCAGCATGGGCGTTGCGGATACGAAAGTGTGCGGCAGAGATTTCACCACTCTGTTCAACTGTGCCGACCGAGCCGCTTACGAAGCGAAAAATTCGGGCAAAAATCGTTTCTGCTATTTCAGCGACGAACTTACGGAAGAGTTTACGTCGCTCTCGAGCATAGAGGATGACGGCACGTCGAGCGGAATAGTTAAGCTTGCCGACAAGGCTCAGCTTACGAACTTTTTAAAAGAGCTTCGCAGGATTTTCGAAGTTATACGCGTTTACGATGTCGGCGGCGGGAAAAAATATAAGGCCGAGACCGACGGAACGCTAAAGACAACGGTGGGAGACGAGGGTTATCGCGGAAGCGCCCGCAGCAGTGTGGGCGAGTGCTCGCTCATGACGAGAAGTCGCGCCTCGGGCGTCGTATACCGCGGCAACGAGCTATACAAGCAGATAGCTTACTACGTCGAGTGCGACAGGGGGGCATACGTCGTCGAAATAACCGTTCCGATGGACGAAGAGATGCTTGGCGATATTTACGACAAGGCACAGCTGATAGGTATAATCGATCGCAAGGGCGGCAAGCTGTATTCGGATGCGGGAACGGGGACGTTCAACAAACAGTATTTCGACGAACAGCTCGGTACGCAGACGGACTTTTACTCGCTTATCGTAGTGAACTTCGACGGAAGCGACAACGTGAAGTCGAGCGAAGTCGAAAAAAAGATCGCCGAATGTCTTTCGGAAAGCGTGAGGAGCACCGACGCAGTCGTACACGGCGACGGTAATAAGTTTGCCGTTATTTTGAAAAGCCTTACCGTCAAACGATTCGACGCTATTCTTAAGAATATTAAGAATTCCATGAAGGAAGTGAACGCCGGCTTCGGCATAGGCGCTCTGCGCGCACTCGGGAAGATAAGCGATCTTATAGAAAGAACCGACGAGTTTTCGATTCGCGCAATGAGCGAGAACGACCATCTCGTTTACGAAAAGGAAAGACAAAATAAAAAAGGGAAATAAGGAGATATCATCATGACGTTACAGGAGTTTTACTTAGGCATAAACGAAAACTGCGACGAGGTTTTAAAGCGTTTCGGAGGATCATCGGCTATGCTTGAAAAGTTTTTGAAAAAGTTTCTCGACGACGGAACGTATGCGCAGCTCGAACAGGCAATGTCGTCAGGGGACAGAGACGCGATATTTCGCGCCGCTCATACGATGAAGGGACTTGCCGGCAACTTCGACTTTAAAGAACTGCAATCTCTTGCGGCTAAGATAGTAGAGGAGTATCGTGCGGGCAACGATGCGGCGATACCCGCGCTGTTTGAAAAACTCAAAGCGGCTTATGCCGACGTGACAAAGGCTCTCAAATCGTATTTTGGCATATAATGTTATGCTCGTCCTTTAAACCCTCGGGTTTTTCCGTGCTGCTGCGCTTATCGTTATAAAAATATTTTGCGATATGTGCGATTAAACAGTTGCCAAACCGATTTATTTCTGCTATAATGAGTAAGCTGTATTTTGTGGCGGCATAGCTCAGTTGGCTAGAGTACTCGGTTCATACCCGATTGGTCGTTGGTTCGAGCCCAACTGCCGCTACCACACGTCGCCGCTTCTTGCGCAAGCGACGACGCTCGCGGCCCCATGGTCAAGAGGCCTAAGACATCGCCCTTTCACGGCGGTAACTCGGGTTCGAATCCCGATGGGGTCACCATCTACTAACAAATCCGAACACCCTTGTTCGGATTTGTTTTTTATAAACTCTCCGAGTTCGGAATTCTCTATATCTTTAAACGTAATCTTTTCTTTGCCGTCCTTGTAGTTGCAAGTGATAATGGCATAGTCGTCGAAAAGATAAATTGTGTTTACGAAGCCGTCAATCAAAGTCTGCTTTCCTTTCTGCGTGGACAAATCTAACTTTCTGAATTTCGTCAAACCGAAGTGTATCTGTTCTCTTGTAAGGACGGGTCGCGTAATTTGTTCTTGCGCTATTTCAATCTCTAATTCTTTCTTGCGGTTTTCCAAGTCGGAAAGCCGTTTTTTCGTACTGTCTAAAACAATGCCTTGCTGTATTGCATTGAGCATATTTTCGATACCGCTTTCCACGTCGGCTAACTGCGTTTGCAATGCGGACAATAACGAACTTTCTTGCATTTGCAAATCGTAGAGTTTATAAGACAACTGTTCCATTAGCTCGTCGTCCATAATCTTTTCCATTACGGCTTTAATCACGGCGTTTTCGATAAAATCTTTGTTTACGGTTTTCTTGTCGCAAGTGTGCGTTTTCTTTGCATTGGCGCATTTATAGTAATGATAGACCGTGCCTTTCTTGCCCGTGCCGCTGTCGCCAATCATCACTGCCTTGCACTTACCACAGAATAAATGCGTAGTCAAAAGATACTCATCTTCAGCTTTATGAATAGCGGGCGCACGGGTATTTACTTCTATGCGTTTTTGTACCTTCTCGAACAAGTCCTTGTCTATAATTGCAGGAATAGCACCTTCAAGAATTATATCTTTGAAACGGTATTCGCCTATGTATTTACGGTTGGAAAGCATACGGCGCACATTGTTATAGCCGAGTGGTTTTGTGTAAGGCTTCTTGCCAGGCTTCTTTTTCATACGAACGGTCATACCCACGCCGCGAGCGTTCATATCGGCTATAATAGTTTTAATCATTTCTCCGTCTGCAAAACGTTGAAAAATCTCACGGACAAACGGTGCTTTGCTTTCGTCTATCTGCAAATGCTGTTCGTCATCAAGATAATATCCAAGCGGAGTAATGCCGCCGTTCGACATAGCTTTTAACGCATTGTCCGTCATTCCGCGTGTTACTTTTTCGGCAAGCTCGACGGAATAATATTCAGCATAGCCCTCCAAGACCGATTCCAAGATAATGCCTTCCGCACCTTCGGAAATACTTTCCTTTGCGGATACCACACGAACGCCGTTCTTTTTGAGTATATTTTTGTAGTATGCACTATCAAAACGGTTACGAGCAAAGCGGTCTAACTTCCAAACGATAATCACATCAAACAGTCGCTTTGCGCTGTCTTTAATCATCTTCTGAAAGTTAGGGCGATTATCCGTCTTTGCCGATAAAGCCCTATCTATGTAACTGCCGACCACCCGAATATCATTGTACTCGGCATATTGCATACAGTCGCGCATCTGACCTTCGATACTTTCTTCTCTTTGATTATCACTTGAATATCTTGCGTAAATTACGGCTTTCATGAATTATTCCTCACTAAAAAGGTAAATCATCATTAGTATCATCAAGTTGGGGAGAAGACTCATCTATTCCCAAAAGGTGTTTAGCTCGTGCCAATAACTGATCATAAGTAATGATATTAACTTGTTGATACGCAGAATTTAATATTCTAAATGCTTCCTTTTGCTGATTGTTCCAATCATTTGACCGACCATATACAAGCATGCATTTCGGCTTAACAATTTCTACTCCTGAAACTCTTTGATGAAAGTCTAACGAATCTGATTGCTTTTCAATACGGTACAAATAATTTAAACATTGTGAAATCGCTGACACTAAGTCTGCGGATGGCGTATAATTCCCGTGGGAGTCCGGGCCTGTCCAAAATCTTAATGATGGTACTTTGATTTCAACAAGATCAAGAAAACCGTCAAAAGATTGCATAATGTAATCGGCTATATGATGCTCATCAATATTTCTTTCAGTCAATATTTTAATGTATTCTGACCCAAGAACCCATTTGTTTCTATCAAACCAATCTTGCCAGAATGATTCTGGCTCATTTGAAGATATTTTTTGTTCAAATTCGTCTATAGTGTTTCTTCGTTCCGCTGCAGTTATTGCCACACTTAAATTATCTGTTAAAACTCCCGATTCATATAGTTTTTTGACTAATTTGTCTGGATGCATATTCAATGTAGCTACTTGTTTAAGAATCTTAGAAAGACTATCGTCTGAAAGAGAAATATATGAATCTTCACCAAGACTTAACGGAATATAATTCTCTTGTATATAATCAATAAGCTTATCAATTTGATCACCAAGTAAGGTAATTGTTTTATCGGGTTTTTCTGAGATCCAGCCATTTGAATCTTTTGCATTATGGGAAATTTTCAATGAGATAATGTAATCATTGGAAGTCTTATGCTTATTGCGAAAAAATACGGCGGTTGTTCTACTACGAGGTCCATCTTTTAATGTAGCGGACTTTATGTATTCTTGTCCATTTTCAGTTGAATGAACAATTTTCCAACCTTTTGTGTTGCTATTCATTTTGCTCCTCAAATCCTATCGCCATAGGGCAGCGATTTTATATATTTTTCTATCAATTCCCAATCGGGAACATTCATGTCTGTAGATGGAAGTTTTATGATTGTGTCAGTAATTAACTGCATTTTGAATGCTCTACCATAGCTATATCTGTATTTTTCAGCATTCAAAAGAGATATAACAAATAGTGCTGTGTAGACATTCATCCACGGCGCACGGCAGACGACAATATGATCTCCACAAACAAAAGAATTAGATTGATACGAACAAGTGGCAGTAGTATCCCCGATAATAATTGCATTTCCAAGCTCAATTCCATTTAATCCGGAACGAGGAATATAACAGTCACAGCCATTGTTGGATTCTGTTCTTGAGATAAATGCTATTGAATCAATAAATGGGGTGTCCTGAAATTCGTAATCTGTTTTTACATGGGCTTCTGCGCGATACATTTGAGAAAACAAATCACCGACCTTGAACTCTTTCCATTCGGATATTGCTGGCAATATACGCTCACTTGAAATATTTGTGGTTGTAATCGCATTAGATAGCAAAGACTTTATATATTCTTCCATGTATTTCCAATCTGGTAATCCGCTGGCTGTTTGAGGTAATTTTATAATTGTATCTTTTAAATGAGTCTTCCATTTTCTGCCGAATGAGTATTTGGGACGTTCCTGACAAAGTATAGTTACAATAAAGAGTCCATTATATCGATTAAGATTATCATTGTATCCGGCAACGATATCTGTCGTACCAATAAAATCTACATCCATATAATTAGCATATCCAACAGAGCCTTGTCCATTACAAATGAAAACAATGCAGTTGCCTTTTTGCACAAGATCATCATCGTAAGCACAATATAACATAACGCCATTATCTGCCTTTTTTGCCCCTACATAAAAGCATTCATTTCCGTCGCTTAACATTCCTTGATTGGCTTTACCATTTTGTAGTACAGGGAATAAATCTGATATTTTAAACGATCCCCAGTTCTCTTTATTTAGATTCATATATGCGTCCCTCCCTAACAAGGTAAGCAAGGTAGTCGTTTATGGTCTGTTGAAAATCCTGTTCTGTAAGTTTGGAGTAATCGGTTTTCATATATGCCTCGCAAAGCCACTCATCATTTCCATTTACCTTATGCGTTGCAGACGAACCCGGCTCAGCTTTGCGATTTCGATACAATTCAATCCACCTTTTTTCTATTTCCAACCATTTACTTTTTCCTGTGATGGGATCGATTTGCTCAACACGACCCAAATTCTTTTTCTTTTTGAAGCCATCATCTCTGCAATAACCAAAGAATGTATCGGGGGTAGAGGCATCATTATGTTTAGTACCTATTTTGAATACCATACAGCACGCGGATGCACTGGCTCCGGGGTGGAATATATCGCTAGGTAATGTGAATACTGCGTCCAGTGTATTTTCTTCCAGAATTTCTTCCTTGAGCCTTGCAATTTCACCGCTTGTACCAATTGCACAAGCAACAGGCAATAAAACGGCTAATTTTGCTTGGTGATTGATTGCATTTAAAGTGTCCGCCATATATTTTACAAAATATAAACCTTTTGACGGATCTTCTTTTTTGTCCTTTGCCCATGTCTTAACATATTTTTCAGGAAGATGAATTCTTTGTCCATTATACGGCGGATTCATTAAAATTATATTGGGTCTTGCCTCTTTGATCCAGTCGGTCAATGCAAAACAGCTTCCTTTCCTTATGTTGGAGTTTCCATCGGAATGTATCAACATATTTGTGGTAGCAAGTCCGTAAATATTTTCATCAAACTCAATCCCAAAAATTTGATGTTTTTTCACTTTATCTTGCTCACTCTCGGTTGCACAATCATCCAAAGCCTGCGTCATTGCTCGCACTAGAAATGATCCACTACCACAGCAGGGGTCAAGTATAACAGAATGTTTGTTTACTCCAGTTATCTTGGACATAAAATCAGTTATATGATCTGGCGTAAATGCTTGATTTTTATCAGATTTTCCAACATATTTGTTAAATGTAACAAAAAATAGATTTAGTAGATCTTGTCCAGATGTGCTTTTATCGTTAATAAACGGCAGAATATTAACTTCTATATATTGTAAAATTTCTCTAAAAGACGCAATATTCAACTGCCGCACATATTGATTATCTAAAACATTACGATTGAGCAACGCCAATTTTTCCGCTTTATTTAAATCTGAGTTTAGTAGTGCCTCGAGAACTTCTTTAATCCGTGTTCTAACTTGCGCGGCAGATAAAGTCGGAGTCAGGTAGTCCAAACCATTCTTTAACGCAAGCAGACAAGTTCCAACAAATTGACTGCGCAATTTTTCAGGGATGCTGTGACGATGCAATAGCTCATTTAATTTGTATGTATTTTGCATTACCTTTTCTTTGTTATTTATTTTAGAGGTATAGAAATCTACATACTCATCAATAGAGCGTAGCTTGGTTTCTTTAGGCATAAAATCGCCTTCGGAAATTACACCGCGCCATACTTTTATATCATCGTTGGAGGTGTTAGCGAGGATTGCTATTACCTTATTACCCGTGAGTGCTTTTTCATACTCTACATAAGCTGATAATTGTTCTTCATCAGCTTTTGTAAAGGATTGTTTTGTTTCAATCAGAACCGATACGCCATCTTTCTCAAAACGTAAATCTAATATTTCAAAGGTTCGCCCTTTACTGTTTTTAATAGGAATAAATGGTAAAGAGACTGCAGAAAAAGCTTTTGGATAACTATACTCGTCATTTTCAACGTTAGTAGACAAATGAGCCCTGCCCACTATATTAATCATATCATTGCGTATCATAAGTAATTTCTCCTTAAATTTCTAAACTATTTTCATCAAGCAAAAAGTTGATGAGTCCAATTGTTACGATACCATTTTCGTCAATCTGTGGACGTATATTATCTTTTACAACAACTATCTTTTTAAACGAATCGTTTACCTTGATGAGTGAGCGTTTTTCTTGTTGCAACTTTTCTTCTGTTGGCATTTCATAAGCAGATTGAATATAATATTTTTTATTGCCTTTATTTGCTACAAAATCAATTTCAAGTTGTTTGGTTTTTCGCTTACCGTCTACCATAGTTTCTTTTGTTTCAACTATACCGACATCTACGGAATATCCACGTATACGCAGTTCATTGTATATCACATTTTCCATAATGTGGTTTTCCTCTGTCTGCCTAAAATTCAGGCGCGCATTTCGTAATCCAACATCCGCAACATAATACTTTAATGGAGTGCCGAAATACTTTTTGCCTTTTACGTCAAACCGTTTTGCTTCGGAAAAGAGGAACGCATCAGTAAGATAGGATAAATAATTTTTAGTAGTAACGTCGCTTACAGATTTACCTTTTATGCTTTTTAACGTGTCTGATATTTTTTTGGGGTTTGCAAGAGAACCGATTGCAGAACATAAGAAATCAACGATGGAATCCAATTCATCTTTATAAACAACATTATTTCTTTCTACAATATCTGTCAAATACACAGTTGACATTAAAGATTGAAGGTATTCGGATTTCTGTTCATCCGACTTGCGCTCAAATAATGCGGGCATTCCACCGAAAATATGGTATTCATCCCATGCCTCATATTTATCACCGCCTCTTGCAGTATAAAACTCACGAAATGAAAGGGGATATACTTTTACTTCATCGCCACGTCCACGAAATTCTGTCACTATATCTGACGAAAGGAATTTAGAGTTGCTCCCTGTAACGTAAACGTCTAAATTCTTCTTATATAGGAATCCATTCAATACGGTTTCAAAAGCTTCAAGTTGCTGAACTTCATCGAGCAATAAATAATATTTATCGTTATCTGTTACTTTGCTTTTTATATAAGCAGAAAACTTATGCGGATCAACTTTCTTTTTATTCGTCGCTAAGTCAATTAAATTTTCACCAATCAGTTCAAGGTCATCTTCCGAATCGAAGGCGAACTTTATAATGTGATTCTCATCAACGCCTGAACTTAAAAGATAGTTTCCAAATATATCGAAAAGCAAAACTGACTTACCGCAACGACGGATGCCGGTAATAACCTTTATCGAGCCGTTATTCATTCTTTCAATTAAACGATTTAGATATAAATCTCTCTGTATCATATCAAGACCTCATTAAAATTTGTTTGGACGTGTCCTCTTTTTTCAAAGTCATATTTAGTATAATTAATTTAAATAAGAAAGTCAAGGCTTTTTAAGAAATTTGTTTGCAAGCGCTGCATTTCTGTTGATATATTCACATATAAAAGCTATGCAAATAAATAATTCAACAAATTTCTCATAGAAACTTCTTTCAAGGGTCATTTATGGGGCGTGAAAGAGTTGCAATGAAGAAAAGACCGTGATATAATGCACACTACCACAATGTAGATTGTGGTGGTGTACCCTTTCGGGGCTGAAGTTCCGCGATGAGCGATTGCTCATAGGATGCGGAAGGTTTTGGGCGGCATAACCGCCTTGCCTTAGCTTACGAATTAGCGTAGGTTTTTTAGTTGTACACAAAATTCGTGAGCCGTGATAGGCTTTTATTGTCGTACAGTTTTACGACAATAAGACATGCAGCCGGAGTTATCTGAGATTCCTATGAGGATGCAAAAGTCGGATGGCGTTGATGGTCTATTTTGTGTTACAAATTTTTAAGTTAAGAGGTATCTTTTGAGCTAACAATAAACTAACAATTCAATAGAATGGCTAACCACCATAGAGCAATTACGGTTGCTAAATACGGTTAGAAGTCGGTGATTACGTAAAAGTATCAGCGGCTTTTTTATGTCCTTTTTACGGTATCTATTCCACTCTTTCTTGCGTGGACGAAGATATAAATCCATTTATCGGAGGTAAACACAATGACAATCAGACCGCCTTAATACGGCAAGTAAACGGAAAGCAACGACGGAGCAAAACACTTATCGCCGAGCATAAGTGTAGCTCACTACACTTAGCAAGCTAAGTTGCGTTCGCCCTGCGGGGCTTTTGACCACACAACGAAACAATATTTACAGGAGGAAACAATTATAAGTTATTTAGTATGTCATATGGAAAAGTATAAACGACAAGACGTATCGCCTATCGAGAAAGAGAACGAGCGCGACGAAAACTATCAAGGCTCTAATCCGCAAATTGACAGCGAGAGAACAAGCGAAAACTATCATCTAATATACCCACAGGGCAAGTACATAGAGATGATAAACAAACGCCTTGCTACTCTCACTCTCAAACGCAAAATACGCTCGGATGCAATCTTAATGAACTCGTTTGTCATATCTTCCGACGGGGAGTTTTTCAAAGGTTTACGTGCTTGGGAACAACGAGCTTTCTTTGAAGATTGCGCTTTCTTCTTTATGGAGAAATACGGCTATGAAAATATGCTGTCTGCGGTAGTCCACATGGACGAAACAACACCGCATATGCACTTGAATTTTGTGCCTATCAATGACGGAAGATTGAGTAGTAAAAGTCTTTTTGATAAAAATAAACTTGCGGAACTGCAAACCGAATTATGGGAACAAGTCGGAAAGAAATACGGCTTACATCGCGGCAAGGAAAAAAGTCAGGCAACACATATTACAGCTGCCGAGCATAAGGCAAAAGTCATTGTACAATCGGCGGAACAAAAACGAGATGAGATTGATAGACAGACTGAGCAAAAACAAACCGAGCTTGACGAGCTTACTCAAACGGTCGAAGCGGTAACGCAAGTAGCAAACAAGCCAATACCCAAAAAGAAAAAGGACATTGAACAAGAGATGGCCCAACTGAGAACAAAGACCGTTATGCAAGAACGAGAGATAGCTATTCGTGGCAAAGACCAAGAGTATTTGTTCAAGCAGCTACAAGAAGCCACGCGCCGCAACAATGGCGCGGATACGGCTTTGAGTATGGTAACGGATATGATGAGTGCATATCCGGAAGAATTTAATGCGCTATTACAAAAGTCAAGAGCAAAGAAAAATCCGTCCACGCCGTTCAAGAGCAATCACAACGGCAAAGCTGGAAAGTAATTATAAGGAGGAAAACACCAACAGTTAATGTCGAGAAGAAAGAACACCACAGGGATACCCGATTTCGAGATTGATTCCCTTGCAAGAGCATTATTGCCCGCTATTCAAGCCTACTTTGAAACCGAAGAAGGACAAAGAGAGTTTGCGACGTGGCAAG
>CAJUGC010000009.1 GCA_910585955.1 uncultured Christensenella sp. | reverse complement strand
TGGAACAGAGGCAAGATCGAAAACATCAATGCCCTATTCGGAATGAGCGTGTGCAACAGCTACGAAAAGCCCACAAACAGCGAATTCATCGCGCTTATAGCGGATAAACTAATGCTTGACGCCGATTGATTCTACTCCCCTCCACGCATTCATCCCTTAACCCCCACCCGTCCTTTGCTTTTGCCTTTGGACGGGTTTGTTTTCTTTTGTGACATAAAACAAAAATGCGCTCGTTTTCACAAACATAACGCATATAACGAACGCATTTTGTATACTGTGGCTGGGGTGGTAGGATTCGAACCTACGAAGTGCTGGAGTCAGAGTCCAGTGCCTTACCGCTTGGCGACACCCCACTATAATTTGTTTTACGAAAGACAACAAATGAATTCCGAGCCGTTACGATTTGGCAGGGGTGGCAGGATTCGGACCTGCGAGTGCGAAAGTCAAAGTCTCGTGCCTTACCGCTTGGCGACACCCCTGTATATGGGGTGAGTAAAGAGACTCGAACTCTCGGCCTCCAGAGCCACAATCTGGCGCTCTAACCAACTGAGCTATACCCACCACATGGCGCGCCTGAAGGGATTCGAACCCCTGACCCACGCCTTAGAAGGGCGTTGCTCTATCCAACTGAGCTACAGGCGCAAAATATGGAGCGGGTGATGGGAATCGAACCCACGCAGCCAGCTTGGAAGGCTGGAACTCTACCATTGAGCTACACCCGCACGCTTTCCATACCGTCAAATTATATCATATCTCACGTTGCCTGTCAAATAATTTTCGGGCTAAATATATGCGATTTTTGCAAAAATTCCGTTTTTATCACACTCTATAATGCCGTAAGACGGTCGTCCGTCATCAGGATAGCCGAGAGACCCCGGATTCATTACCGTTATGCCGTCGCGTTCCTCTACAATCGCTCTATGCGTGTGCCCGTAAAGAGCGACTCTGCATTCCTTCTCTTTAGCTCTCGAGAGCAGCCTATCCATACCTGCGTTAACTCCGTAAGCATGACCGTGCGTCAATAAAAACTTCACTCCGCAAACTTCTTCCACGACCTCTTTCTCATAGAATCCGCGAAAATCGTTATTACCGGCTACAGCGACTATTTGAGCTTTAAATAATCCTCCGAGACGCTTTATATCTGTTTCTCCGTCGCCGAGAAAGAACAGAAAATCACATTCATCGATTATATTTTTCAAACTTTCCAAGCGCCAAACTGCTCCGTGCGTATCGCTGACAACCGCAATTTTCATGCCCGCACCTTCTTTTCAAGAGCTGTGAGAGCTCGCGCTCTGTGGCTGACAGCGTTCTTCTCTGTCGTATTCGCCATGCCGAAAGATTTTTGCAAATCATACGAATAAAAAAGCGGATCATATCCGAAGCCGCCTTCACCCTGCTCGGTAAAAAGTATTTCGCCGTCCGTGCGACCTTCGGCTTCGATAATCTCACCGTTGGATTTTATCAAAGCAATTGCGCACATGAAACAGGCTTTCCTATTTTCCTTGCCTTCGAGATTTTTCAGAAGAAGTTTGTTATTTGCGTCGTCATTGCCGTGAGCGCCCGAATATCTTGCCGAATGAACTCCGGGTGCGCCGCCCAAAGCGTCAACGACAAGCCCGCTGTCGTCGGCGAGAGTTGCCGCGCCGGTAAGATCGTGAGCCGCTTTTGCCTTTATCAGAGCGTTCTCGGCAAATGTTGCGCCGGTTTCTTCGGGATCGGAAACCACGCCTTCGTCTTTAAGCGAACGGACGTCGTACAAATCGGACAGGATCGCTTTGATCTCTGCAATCTTAGCTTTATTGTTACTTGCTACGATAAGTTTCTCCATACTCGAATTTTACCATATCCGTTCGTTAAAATCAAATGTTTTAGCACAAAAACAAAAAGCCCGAAAATCTTCGAGCCTTTTGTGTTTTGTTTATTAAATTACAACAATATGCAGATCACTCCGCCTTTGCCCTCGTTTACAATTCTCGAAAGAGTCTTTCGCATCTTTTTCTGCGTGTCGTCGGGCATGGCCGTAAGTTTATTGTTTAGCCCCTCGTTCACAAGCATATGAAGCGATTTGCCGAACATATTTGTTTCCCATATGCCCTTGGGGTCGTTCTCGAACTCGCTCAACAGATACTTGACCATCTCCTCGCTCTGCTGCTCGGTGCCTACAATAGGACTCACCTCGGTCTGTATATCTACTTGCATAATGTGCAGCGACGGAGCAGAAGCCTTAAGCTTGACGCCGAATCTGCCGCCCTGTCGTACAATCTGCGGTTCTTCAAGCGTCATTTCGTCCATGGAAGGAGTAACGACGCCGTAACCGTTTTGCTTTACCTCCTCGAGCGCCGCGCTTATTTTGTCGTACTCTTTCTTGGCTTTTACAAGATCTTTAAGCGAGCTCATAAGTTCAAAATCGTCGTTTATTTCCACCTCGCATTCTTCGGAAAGAGCCGTGTAGAAAAGGTTTTCTTTCGGCGTCACGGAAAATGTCACTCTTCCCTTTCCCGGTTCGGCAAGCTCGGTCTTAATACACTCGAAATATTCGTGGTCCTCGAAATCGATATCGAGTTTTTTATAATCTCGCATTTTGTGCATTTCCGCCGTCTTTTGCGACACAATGTCGCACAGCGACGAAATGATTTTGTTCTCGTACGGCAACGCTCGCATCCACTTCGCGCACTTGACGTCCACATCCATTAGCGGAAATTCCATTAGGAGCTTTTCGAATATCGCGAGTATGTCGCTCTCCGACATCGTCGCCGCATTAAGCGGCATAACGGCGTTGTCGTATTTCTCCGAAAGCGCCTGAGCAAGCTTTACGGTCTCTTGCGAGGTGGGCACGGTCGAGTTGACAATCACGATAAACGGCTTGCCGAGTGCTTTCAATTCGTTTACGGCGCGTTCCTCGGCTTGAGCGTACGCGCTTCTCGGAAGCTCCGTCGCAATCGAACCGTCGCTCGTCATGACGATGCCGACGGTAGAATGTTCGGTGATTACCTTTTTTGTGCCTATCTCCGCAGCGTCGTGAAAAGGTATTTCCTCGTCACTCCAAGGCGTTCTCACCATGCGCGGTTTTTCACCGTCCATGTGCCCGACTGCGCCGTCGATGAGATAGCCTACGCAATCCACAAGCCGTACGTTTGCCGTAACGTTTTCACCGAGATTAAGCTTAACGGCTTCATTCGGAACGAACTTGGGCTGAGTGGTCATTATTGACTTCCCATTCGCACTCTGCGGCAACTCGTCTACCATGCGTTCTTTTTCGTATCTGTCGTCGACATTCGGCAAAACAAGCTTTTGCATAAAGTTCGTGATGAAAGTAGACTTGCCCGAACGCACGGGACCCACGACGCCTATGTAAATGTCGCCGCCGCTTCTTTCGCTTATATCTCTATAAATATCGAAATCTTCCATAAGAATTCTCCTATAAAATTTGATATTTAATTTATATGCACAAAAACGCTTCGATATGATAGCACAGAAAAAGCCTACCGATATTTTCGATAGACTTTTGCGTTTTAATTGTTAAAAGTTTTTAAAGTTTCAAGTTCCGATTTATATTGATTTATCAGTTTCTTTTTCTCCCCGATTTTTTTTCGAGTAGCTTCTAAATTCTGCACGCGCTCATTTTCTCGATTTTGCAGTTGCGACAATATTTTTACTTTTCTTCTCGAAGCATTCAGCAATACCGTAAGCGCTTTCACAACACCGTAAATACCGCAAGATAAAATACAGAAAAACACTCCTCTTCCCGCCGCTATTGACAAATCATCTTTATTGCCATATTTTATTGACCGCACACCACGAATACTGTCATACAAATCATATGCATCAATGAAACCTATACCCACTAACAGCATTATTACGCCAATTATAATTACAATAGAAAATAAAACAGTCATAATTATACTGTTTGAAGACATAATATACTTCACTTCTATCAATATGACGCCAATAAGCAGCACCATAAAACCTATCATATGCAGTATTGCGCCCATAAACGATTTTTTATGTGCGCTACAAATTTCATCTTTAATATTTGATGTGTTTTTGGAATATTCAATCTCGTTTAAAAGTAATTCGTTCAAAAAATCGTTTTCTTTAGCTATCTCTTGTTCAAGAACTAATTTGCGTTTTCTTTGTTTTATTTTTTCAGCTTCTTTATTAAATCTTTCTTCAGCTTTAACTCTGGCGTCAATTATAGATTCTTTTAATTCTTTTGAACCATACTGCAATATTTTATCATAATATTTTGAATTTAATAAATATTGTGAATAAGAGCTGTCGGATAAATCTGCGACATCATCCGCATGACAATCAATCAAAAATAATCCGAGCCACGCACTTTCGTTTTCCGGTTCCATATCGAGAACACGATTGTAATATTGAATGGATTTATTCACATCCGTCCGACTGAACTGTTTTGCCCTAACAAGCAAATTGTATACACTGACGACAGGCTCGCTTATAATGTTACCTTTTGGAGAGCTGAGTTCATGTAATTTTTTCTCAAGCTCTGCCTGCGCACGTTTTTGCTCTTCGATTTGCTTGCGAATTTCCTCGGCTTCGAGTTCTTTTGTGATCCGCTCTATTTCTCTGATTGCTCTTGCCTGCGGAGTGTGCTTTTCCACATAACTTTCTATAAGACTGAAAGCATCGGGCTTACCGAGATCTATGCCTTGAATTTTCGAGCGTTTGCCCGTAAGCCGTTCTATAGGACTTCCCAAGAACGCAACCGTAATCGCGTCGCTGTCCTTCTCCGCGTCTCCGATAAGCTTTAAAAATCGCGTGTACTCGTTTTTGACCCACGGCGTTTGCAAGTAGCTTTCGTCAGAGCATACGACTATCATGCACTCCGATTTCATAAGCGCATACAGTATCAACGCCTCGTATGCCGCGCCCGTGCGTCCCTTTATCTCTCGCTCGCTGTAGAACGGCTTGTATCCCCTGTCTTTCAAATGATCGTAAATATTTGCCGCGTAGTGGCTGTCACGCGTGAACTCGCCGCCGTCGTTTACCTTAACGCAAATAAATGTGTCGTAATTTATGTCGTCTTCCTCGAGCGCGTAAAACTCCCGCTTTATTGCGTCTATATCCTTGCATTGCGCCTCGTATACTTTTCTCTGGCATTCGGTTGCGAGCGAAAGCGCTTTGCGATAATTTTTATTATACGAAAACGCCTTGTCCGAAACAGCATGACATATAGGCTGCAGTTTTTGGTTCACATAATCGGTAAGCTGTTGTACCTTGAATTCCGCAAGCGCCATACCGAAATAGGCTTGCGGTTCTTCAAGATCAAGTTGTGCGGCTTTGGCAAACGCGGCGTAAGCGTCGTCGAATTTTGCAGTGTCGAGGTCATGCTCGCCCATACGCAAAAAATTCAGCACTGCTTCGCTTGTACTCTCTTTCGGCACGGTATAGACGTTGTGACAAAACTTACATTCAGCCACGCCGTCGACAGCTGACGAAACGTTAAGCACAGCGTTGCAGGACTTGCAACGCCATTCGGAAATTGTGCTCATTAGTATTCTCCTTTTCTTAATGTTTTTTCGAAATGCTTGGCGACTCGAAGAACGACATATAAAAAAGTGCCGCCTCCGCAAGGAGACAGCACCCCGAAAGGCTATCTCCTTATGTCGCCAAACATCTCTAAAAACTCGGAGCAGAGAATCACCTAAAGGGCGTATTCACTCCAAGTTTTTATTAAGATGTTTGGCAAGTTCAGTATATCATTTTATCAGCCGAATTGTCAAGGATAATCTTCGTATTAGCTTATAGCAAAAGACGGCACTTTCAATGCCGTCTTGCACTTAATTCAAATAAATTTATGCCGCCTGTTCTTTCTTCTTCGCAGACTTATTTTTCCCGAAAAGAATTGTTTTGCTTTCCTTGCCTCGGAAAAGTTTAACTACATTTTTACGATGTGCAAAAAGCGTAAGAGCAAAAAGCGCGAAAATAAGCAGACAGTTTATTATAGCCATAGTGCCGCCGAGCGCCGCCGCTTGATATCCCTCTATTGCGAGAGGAAACGATATGATAAGAAAGGACGTAATCGAGCCCATTTTTGTAACCAGCAGAAACAGCACTCCGACAACGAATGTCACAAGGGTTGCCAAAGGGTGTGCAACAAGACAAACGCCTATCGAGCTTGCTATGCCTTTCCCTCCTTTAAATTTGAGAAATACAGGGAAAACATGACCTACTATCACACTGAAGCCGCCGAGATATAACCCGAATCGACTGCCGGCAAACGTATTTTCGTCTCCGAGCAGCCACCACCCTAGAATACAGGGAACAGCTCCTTTAAGTGCGTCGCATAAAAGCGTAACCACACCGAGCACTACTCCGTAATTGCGAAACATATTCATTGTGCCGGGGTTGCCGCTTCCCATTTTGCGCACGTCGCCTTTTTTGATTTTGGAAATAATCAGCGCCGTATTTATATTTCCGAACAGATACGAGCCGATTACGACGGCTATGATTTTAAAAACGTACATCATTTATTCTCCTGTCTTCCTCTGAATTCGAGCTCTATCGGCGTACAACTGAAATCGAAAGACTTGCGCAAATAGTTTTCGAGATATCTCTCGTATGAAAAATGCACAAGTTTCGTATCGTTTACGAAAAACGTAAATCTCGGAGGATTGCTCCTTGCCTGCGTTGCGTAATAGATTTTCAGTCGTCTGCCGGAAAAAGCGGGCGGCTCGGTCATTGCGACTGCCTCGCCGACTATTTCGTTAAGCACACCCGTAGCAATACGGGTAGAAGCGTGAGCGTGCGCCGTCATAGCCATTTCGAGAAGCTTATTCACTCTTAGTCCCGTCTCTGCCGAAATAAACAGCGACTTATGGTAACTCATAAAAGCAAGATCTTCTTCGAGCTTTTTTGTGTGCTTGTTTATCGTGTGCGTGTCCTTTTCGACCTTATCCCACTTGTTCATGACTATAATGCTCGGCTTGCCCTCTTCATGCACGAAACCGGCAATTCGCACATCTTGCTCGGAAATGTCCTCCGAAGCATCCATTACTATAAGCACGACGTCGGCACGCCGAACGGCGGAAAGCGTGCGCATGACGCTGTAACTCTCGACTGTGTCATCCTCAATGCCTCGTTTGCGGCGCAGTCCCGCCGTATCGATCAGCACATACTTATTGCCGTCGACTTCGATGGGAGTATCCACTGCGTCGCGCGTCGTTCCGGCAACATCACTGACGATTACGCGTTCAAAACCGAGCAGTTTATTTACAAGCGATGACTTGCCTACGTTCGGTTTACCGACTACCGCAATGCGTATCCCCTCCTCCGCCTCGTCCGTTTCGGTCGAAGGAAAATGTCCTATAACGGCGTCAAGCACCTCGCCGAGCCCTTTGCCTTGCTCGCAGGAGACGGGAAACGGCTCTCCAAGCCCCAATTCATAAAACTCATAAGTTTTTTCGACCTCGAAGTTATCGAGCTTGTTGACTACGAGCACGACCGGTTTATTCGTAGTTCGCAGAATCTCTGCAACGTCGTAATCGGACGAGACAAGACCGCCCTTTCCATCCGTAAAAAACACAATGACATCCGCAAGTTCCATTGCCGCAAGCGCCTGCTTACGAATGTGCGCAAACATCGTGTCGTCGCTTTTGAGTTCCAATCCGCCCGTATCTATAAGCGTAAAAGCTCGCCCGCACCATTCCGCATCGGCATAAATGCGATCGCGCGTTACTCCGGGCAGATCCTTTACTATGGCGATACGCTTACCGCAAACCTTATTGAAGAAAGTCGACTTGCCGACGTTCGGACGACCGACGACTGCGACCAACGGTTTTTTACTCACTTTGCACACATCCTTTGACGAAAGAAACTCCGTCGGTACCTACGATCTTTATCTTCGTTCCGAGCTTATGTTCGAGCTCGCCGATCGTCATATTATCGAGAAACACGTCGCCGAACTCTTTAAGCATACACCTCGGAAGCATAAGATATTCTCCAAGCTCTTCTCCATTCAATCTCTTGTATATGTCGCCGCCGGTCACGAGCCCCGCAACTGTTACGCTCTCACCGAAAAAGCTGTTGACTACGGGAAAGACCTTTATGCTTCCGCCGAACTTGTCCGTAATTTTCTTTGCGGCTTCTTTAATGGTCTTATATGCAGCAACGCCTGTCGCTATAGAGAAATTTCCGACTTGCCCATCGTCTGTTTCTTCCAAAGCAAATTCGACTTCGTGCTTAAAGAGCGCAATCATGCCGACCCCGTTTTCAATCTGAACAAAGTTTTCGTAATGCTCGTAACTCGGCACGGGAAGTTCGCCTATTATGTAAAACTCGTCGGCAAGAAAAACATACCGCGTTCTCTTTTTTTTAAGAAATTCTTTTTGAAGCGGAGCAATTCTCTCGACTACACGACGGGCATCGTCTCTATTGACGCACCTAAGAGCTGTGTTGCAATCTTTCGTGAGTCCTACCGGCACAACGGCAAGACTCTCGCAATAAGGCGCGGTATCGATTGCCGTCTCGGCTACGTCCTCGTTGATTTCGGGGCAATATACTATCTGCGCATGAATTTTAATTCCGCCGCGATACAAAAATTTCAGCTGTTCGACGATGTCCGGAGCTTTGGGATTTCCGAGCATTTTACGACGCAATTCATTATTCGACGAATGAATACTTATGTAAAGAGGAGAAAGCTTTAACCTTACGATACGTTCGAGGTCATCGGTAGAAACATTCGTAAGCGTTACATAACTTCCGCTTATAAAACTGTATCGATAATCGTCGTCCTTAACGTGTAGACTTTTTCTGAGTTCCCTCTTCGGGAGTTGGTCTACAAAACAAAATATACACTTATTGCGGCACACACGAACGGACAGCTCCTCTTCGAGCGTCAAACCGAGATCCTCGTCCGAATCCTTCTCTATATCGAACTCGATCTCTTCGTCGCCGCTTTTGACAGTCATATAAAAACGCTCGCTCTCATTGTAGAAATCATAGTCGAGAATATCGACTACTTTTTGTCCGTCAAAGGCAATAAGCTCGTCATCGGGTTTTATGCCAAGCTCCTCGCCCACGCTTCCTTTGTCAACGTCTACTATGCGCATACGCATATTTTATCATAAACGTAATGCGAAGTCAATCGATATCGTCATTGAAATACTCTTCGTAATCTTCTTCGTTAAAATGATATATAGGAGGAGCTTTCTCGATTTCGTCATTGTCTTTTCCCGCCTCGATCATATTCGTTTGCGCCTCGACATGGACGGCAGACCGAGAATGTCTTCTTACGGCAGACAATGCTTCTGCTATTATGACCGTAAAGACTACGCCTATAATAACCGAATCAAACGCTCCCGCCGTTCCCAAAGATACGATAGAACCGTCTATAAAAAATCTGTATACAAGAGAAGTAACCACGTCTCCTATCGCCACGCCTCCGAGAACGCCGGCAAGAGCGGAAACTCTCGAACCCGTAACCATACAGGCTACCGCTGCTCCGACAAACCCGGTCACGACCGATATAGTCACGCCAAGTCCGGCGGAAGTATTGGGTATCAACATTCGAACCGCAACGCAAACAGCGGCTACCGCGGCTACTGACAACAGCGCCTTCAATCTTTCTCCCGTAGAATTACATCTGAAAAGAAAAACCGTCATAACTGCAAGCGGTATCAAAAAACCGCCGAGATTGACCGTAAGCGCCGTACCGAATGATAGCGTTGGAATAATCGTGCCGAGCACAAGTGCAAGGACTATTAGAAACGCCGCTTTGGAAGGAATGCCGAGCTTGGAAAAAAAATGCTCGCTGCCTCCGAAAAACAGAAAAACCGCAACAGCCGCAAGGAGTATCAAGCCGATAGTCATAAAAAAATTACCTCCCTAATTATGGTCGGTAATTTGTATTGATTTTATACCGGTAAATATGCTAATCGCTGTACCAATTGGAAATAGCCGTATTTTCGTTTTCCCGAGCCTTACTCATATAATCCTCGAAATGGAATTTGCGCCACTTTTTTCCGTCGAGATTATACAATTTAACCGATTTAATCGTTATGGTGGGCAAAGGATTTTTCCATATGGAATGAGGAGACTCTTCGTTCCTCGGAAGCTCCGCAATACTTCTGATATGAGCGAGAGTTTGGTCGTTAAGCGCTCGACCTACAACAGTCGGCGTATAGTCGGCAGTGCTGTTTTCGACGCGCGTCTGACAATTGGAATGCGACGACATGAAAAATTGACAAGAAGAATTCTTATAATTAAATGTCAACATTCCTTCTTCGCCATAGCGTCCCGCGTCGGTAGAAGTGTCGGCGTATAGTCTGTAGCCGAGTTTGTTTTTTGCATGATTGTCGTAAAATCCGTCAAGCTTGTCCATGTATTTTTTATCTTGCGTCTTGTATGTCTGCATGGAAGTAAACTCGCCGAAACGCACCCAACCGTTTTGAGAATCGTAAATGATAGTCCCGTCAAAGAAATTGTTGCGAGCCAAAAATATAAAATTCGTCGCGGCAATCGGACAAGTGTCCTCATAAATCTCAAACTCGAGATACATACCGTTACTAAGTTCTATCTTAGCAACAGGATTCTTGACGCTGCCGTACGCGCTGCAAGTGAATGGCAAAACAATAGCCGTAACTATAAGCGCAACGGCACAAATAATCAACGGTATTATCCACAAACCGAATTTATTTTTATCGGCGGTTTTAACATCGCCTTCCGTTTCTTCAGTTTTTGCTTCTTCTTTGTGCCTTAGCTCCTTACGCTGACTTGCGGTAAGAGAATACTTTTGCTTTTTACTCAACTGTCGTCAGTCCTCCACTATTTCCACTTCGATTTTCTCCGGAGCAAATTCATCCGATTTTTTCTCTCGTTTCGGCAGATCATTATGCGCGCTGTCAACGTCGATCGGTTTTTGCGCCGTATGCTGTTGTTCCGTTTGACTCTTAATATTATCATGCGACGACGGCCTTTGCGGACGAGCAGAAGCAGTATGCGCATTTCTTTCTCGTTTTAGCTGTTCTATACGTTTCTTTATCGCGTCTCTGGAATGAGAATTATTTTCTAAATTATTATCGGTTTCCACGACTTTTTCCGCTTCAATCGGCGTTTCATCCGATCGGGGATCTACAATAATTGTTTCTGTTTTTTCTACATTGTTTATAGCATTGTCGCCGCCATCATCAACCGTTTCGAACTCACTCGGTGTTTCTGTTATTACCGAAACGTCACTTTCCGGGGTTATAAGTTCGACTATAGGATCCGATGATACCTGTTCGACGATTACGCTATCCGTATCTTCCATTTGCACGCCGCCGTCGATAATCACCTCGTCGTCATAAGGCAAACATACGACAGACTCGTCGGATCGAATAGTTTCAGCCGTACTTTCCCCGTCCGACGTTAAATCGTCCGCTTCAAACAGTTCCTGCCCTTCCGACTCGACAGCCTCTCCGCTCAATACTCGTTTATAGAATATCGCCTTGCAACAATTGAAATACGGCAACACGAATATAAATCCCAATCCGAGCGTAATTATGCAGAGCAAAAACCAACCGAGAAAGGAAAAGCCCAAACCGAAGTACTGCATACCGTGTTTTTTCATTAGTTTCGCAGACTTACGCATTGCTTGAGTAACGCCGATTTTCGGATCGTTTTTCATTACATAATACGTCATCGAAGTAATTATGCCGAATATAACTCCGGGAACGATCGCAAAACAAGTCAAAACCAATGTAACAAAAAAACCGAGTAACCTAGCAAGCATGGTTCTCACAAAATTATTTTTGCGAAAACCTCCGAAAGCAAAACTCACCGTATTGTTTTCTTTTCCGGAAACCGATAAAAAGTACTCGTCTACGCTATAAGAAAACTGACCGCTCAGGCAGAGCACGAGTATCAATAACAGAGCGCAATAAGCCGCAATTATCACGGCAACGAAAATATGGACTCCGACAATCGACGCCAAAAAAGCGTAAATAACGGACGAAAGCAAAAGAATATTTACAATAACAAAAAACGCCACGCCGTAAGCAGGCATTGCTTTAAACCTATGCGCGGAAAAATAAGTGTCGTTTGCTTCTTTTTTGATTTCTCTAACCGTCATTGCCACCTCAAACTTCGGCGACTGCCAATCACTCGTATTGCCGATTCAGGCATTGCCGCCGACACGAAGTTAACCTCATGCTGTCTGTTTTATTATATATCATTTGCAAGCAATAGTCAAATATATTTGTCAAATTTGCTCTAAACTTCGATTATCTTTCCGTTTAAATAGGAAAGCTTGCCATTCAGCTCCTTAAAAACCAAGCGAACAGCTTTTAATTGCTGACTTTTATAGTCGAATTTGTCTATGATTTCCCTTGTCGCATATTTGCCGTCGCCAAGTACGGGGTGACCCAAAAATGAAGAATGAGCGCGTATCTGATGCGTTCGACCCGTAACAAGTTCGATTTCCACATCGCTGTATCCGTAAAACTCTTCGACGACTTTATATCTTGTTTCGATTCGTTTGCCGTTTTTTACACTTTCGCGATATACTTTGACAATACTGTTTTTTTCGTCTTTTACGAGATAAGCGACTGCCGTAAATTCTTTTATATCAAAGTTTCCGTATAAAAGAGCACGGTAAAATTTTCGTATTTTTCTCTCTTTGATAGCCTTGACGAGAAGACTCTCCGTCTCTTTGTCTCGGGCAAGAATTACCAATCCTTGCGTATTTCTGTCCAATCTGTGGACGGGAAAAAGATCCCCTTCCGATCTGCGTAATGCGGCTACAAGGTTGTTTTCCGTATCCATCTCCGAGGGTTTACAGACGATTATCAAATTTTCGTCCGAATAAACGATTTCCACGGGCGGTTCGCACAAAGAATTCTCGGGAAGAAAAATATCGACATAATCGCCTGCGGACAGTTTCACATTTTCTCGAGTCTTTAAACCGTTAACTCTGATTTCGCCGAGTTTGGCTTGTCTTTTAATCACGCTGATTCTCAATCCGACGATCTTTTCGGAAAGAAATTCGTAAAGTTTTTTTTCATCTGCTTCGTTCGTAAATCGATATTTCATAGTATCTCCGTTTTTATTTTCTATTCCGCTTGGCGCAAATACGATTGCATTCGCCGCAAGTACCGCAGCCGCTTTTAATTACCCGTCTCACTCCGAATATCAACGCTACAATCAAGATGAACCCGACAGCAATAAGCGCGACGATCCATGCCGACGGCTTGGAGATTATTATCAACACGCCGATCCAATACACGACAAGAGAAATAATATACGCCACGCCGAGTTGAAGAAACAGTCCGAAAACCATATACTTCAAACCGATTTCTTTTTTCATAGCGCCGAGTGTAGCTATACAAGGCGTATATAGAAGCGTAAATGTCATGAACGACAATGCTGCCGCGCGAGCGTATTCTCCCGCAAAAATGGCTTCTGCGCCGCCCAAACTTGCTATCGACGAAATGACGATTTCTTTTGCAACCAATCCGCTCAAAAGCGAAGTCACGGCTCGCCAATTGCCGAATCCGAGGGGTGCAAAACACGGCGCGAGCACTCCTGCGACCGTATGCAAAAGGCTTCCGCTTCCGTCCGCGACAAACCCTTGCGTAAAAGAGAAATAAGACAACAGCCAAATAATCACGTTAAATGCGAAAATAACCGTGCCGACTCTTATAATGTATACTTTCGCATTGCTTGCGATTATCTGAAACACACGCTCGAATGTCGGCATCCTGTACGGCGGCATTTCCATTATAAAAGACAGCTTCCCGCTCTTGAATTTCTTTCCTCTCTCCATGATTGCCGCCACGGCAATCGCAACAACCGCGCCGAGCACATACATGGCGAAAACTATCAAAGGCCGTCCTGCCAAGAAAAATGCGCCTGCTATTGCCGAATATACGGGAAGTCGCGCGCTGCAAGACATAAATGGCGTAAGAAGGACAGTCTTTTTTCGCGTATTCTCATCCTCAAGCCCCCTTGCGGTTAGCAGTGCGGTCGCCGAACAACCGAACCCCATAAGCATGGTAAACACAGAGCGCCCCGAAAGCCCTATCTTTCTGAACAACCCGTCAGTCATAAACGCCACTCTGCTGATATATCCGCTGTCCTCTAAAAGTGCGAGGAAAAAGAACAGCAAGACGACTTGCGGCAAAAATACAAGTATTCCGCCCACTCCGTTTATAATGCCGTCGCCTATAAAAGCAATCACCCATTTAGGCGCGCCGACGCGCGAAAGCCACGATGTAAAAGGATTTCCGATACAAACAGATATGAATAACTCAAAAAGGTCGGAAAGCCATTTTCCAACGAACCCG
This sequence comes from uncultured Christensenella sp., assembly GCA_910585955.1. Lineage (GTDB taxonomy): Bacteria > Bacillota > Clostridia > Christensenellales > Pumilibacteraceae > MGBC157735. The sequence continues at coordinate 88,825 of CAJUGC010000009.1, read as the reverse complement.
AATGTCACAACGAAAATCGCCGCCATGAAAAAAAGAAACAACGGAAGCGCAACATATTTATTCAGTACCAATCGATCTATGGAGCACAATCCGTTTTCGTTTCTCGACTTTTTGGAGGCATCGAGTCCGAAAGTTATCGCACCGTCAGTCAAATAATCAATGTATTCATATCTAAGCTGTGCTATTCTTCCGCTGTAATCGCCGACCTTCGAAAGTTCCTCTTTTTGATTTCTGCTCAACGCAAGTTTTTCGATAACAAATTCGTCTTTTTCAAGAACCTTTAAGCAAGCCCAATCTTTTTTCAGACCGCTGCGACTTAAATTCTCGGAGATGATGCTTTCGATTTTTGAAAGCGGAAGTTTACTCAGATAAGGTAAAGCAGGTTTCGACTTCTCCGAAGACGCGAACTTACAAACCTCGGACATGAATTTTTCGGAATCGGTCTTAAATTTTGCGCTCATCGGAATAACTCTTACGCCGAGTTCTCTTTCTATTCGCGAACTATCGAGTATTTTCCCCTGCTTTTTAAGCTCGTCCATCATGTTTACGACAACTACTATCGGCGCTCCGAGCTCGACGAGCTGAAGAGTCAAATACATATTACGGACAAGATTATTGACCTCGCAAATGTTGACGACGACATCGTCGTAGCCGGAAATAACTCTGTCTCGCGCTATGCTTTCTTCAAAGCTGTATACACTGAGCGAATACATTCCGGGAAGATCGGTCACTGTCACTTCTCTTCCTTCATACGTTACCGTCTTTTCAATGCTGCCGACAGTTACGCCGTGCCAATTCCCGACGTGCTCGAACGAGCGAGTAACACGATTATAAAGCGACGTTTTACCGACATTCGGATTGCCTGTAAGCGCGACCTTCAATGCCATTATGCCCTTCCCTTCAACACGACGAGAGAAGCCGCGTCCTCTCGAAGCGCAACAATAAAATTCCTCAACGATACAAGCACTGTCCCGCCAAACGGCGCGCGCGTCAAAACATTAACTTTGGTTTCGGGAGTAAATCCCATATCGAGCAATCGGCGTCTTTCGTTACCAAAACCGCCTATATCCGATATGGTATACGTTTTCTGCGTCTGCGCGTCGTTGAGGGTCATTAAATCAGTCCTTCATCATTTTTTCAAATTCATTTATAAAGTCGACGAAAGTCGTAACATCTCGGAACTGACGGTAAACGGAAGCGAAACGAATATACGCAACTTGGTCAAGCTCTTTGAGTTTCATCATAACCATTTCGCCGATCTTTTGCGATGTGATTTCCTGCTCGAGTGTGTTCGTTATATCTTTTTCTATTTCCATCACAATCTTATCGATATCTTGTATGGCAACAGGACGTTTTTCGCAAGCCTTGATAAGACCCGATTTTATTTTAGACGCGTCAAAAGGTTGTCTTGTTCCGTCGTTTTTAACTACGAGAATGGGCGTATGCTCTATTACTTCGTATGTAGTAAATCTTCTTCCGCACTTCAAACATTCGCGCCTACGTCTAATGCTGTTGCCCTCGTCGGCAGAACGACTGTCTATAACTTTGCTCTCCGGAAATCCGCAGTACACACATTTCATGCTTGTCCTCTCCTGTACGTTATATTTTATTTACGTCGATTTAATTATATAACAAAAATACAAACAAAGTCCATTGTTTTAAAGTCAATTATAATTATTATCTACATAAATGCCGGCGCCGTTATGAACCTGATCGCTCCAACGATGTTGACAATCGAATAACATACACTTTTCGCACCTATGATCGCAATTCGGTCCGCTTTCTTGCCGATTTGCGCAATCGCTTCGTCCGCAATCGTTTTTATCGGGCTGAGGAGGAGAAGGCGCGCACTGTTCCTCGTGAGGTTTTGGCGGAGGCGCGCACCTAACTCGCTCGTTTTTTCTCGTGGGCTTTCCGCAAAAATCCGTAAGTTCGACTATTATTACATCTTCCCCTATCTTTTTTATACATTCCCAAGGAATAAAAACGTCGCGTGATTTAAAGAACATTACCTTTCTGCTGTACGGAACAATAATACCGCATATTTCACCTCCGTTAGATGAAAATACGATATCAATGATTCTTCCGAGTCTACGCCCGTCCACCGAATTTACAACCTCTTTGGCTCTCAATTCGCAATAGGATAATTCACCTGTTTCCGTTACAGACATCTTGCTTTATATATATGCCCGATTTCGACAAATATTGCAAAGTAGTTTAAACGTGCGGTATAATTTCTCACCTCATAAGAGCAAAATACAATTACGCAAAAAAAAGCGCTCGGCGCATAAAAAGAGGTATTGCTATGTCGGCAAGAGTAGAAATCTGCGGTATTAACACTTCGACGCTACCCAAACTTTCACATAAAGAATCAATGGAGCTTCTCAATCGGGTGCACAACGGAGACGAAAAGGCACGCGAAGAATTTCTCATGGCGAACATGAGATTGGTTCTCAGCATAGTCCAACGCTTCGGAAGCAAAAAAGAATGCGTGGACGACATATTTCAAGTCGGCTTCATCGGTCTCATAAAAGCAATGGAAAACTTCGACACTTCCTTAAACCTTCGTTTTTCCACCTATGCCGTCCCAATGATCATAGGAGAAATCCGTCGTTTTTTGAGAGACAGCAACGCTGTACGCGTAAGCCGCTCCATACGAGACACGGCTTACAGAGTTCTGCAAACAAGGCAACAACTCGAAGCCGATTCTGTTTCGGAAGCCTCGCTTGACGATATCGCACGAGCCATGAATATCCCTTTGTCCGAAGTAGTTTATGCAATGGACGCGATTTCGGATCCCGTATCGCTGTTCGACCCCGTGTATCACGACGGGAACGAAACAGTCATGATAATGGATCAGATAAGCGACGTAAAAAACAGTGACGAAAAATGGCTAACGGGCGTCTCGATTTCCGAAGCCATGAGACAGCTTACCGAACGCGAACGTAAGATATTGATGTTGCGCTTTTATGAAGGGAAAACGCAAATCGAAGTCTCGGAAGAAATCGGAATATCGCAAGCGCAGGTTTCGAGACTTGAAAAAAACGCCATAAAAGAACTCAAAAAAAGTATGGATTAAAACAATTGTCCGATTTACATCGGACTATTGTTTTAATCTGAATAAGATCGATACTCACATTGTTTTTGCAATTTCTTTGCGCAAGCGAAAAATGATTTTTTTCTCCAGTCTCGATATGTACGACTGTGATATTCCGAGTTCGTCTGCAACTTCTTTTTGTGTCTTTTCCACTCCGCTTTCAAGCCCGAAGCGAAGTTGCATAATTTCCTTCTCTCTCTTATTCAATTTGTTAATCGCGTTCCAAAGAAGCTGACGTTCGACGCTGCTTTCAAGATTTTTACTGACGATATCCGGTTCCGTCCCGAGAATATCGCTCATAAGAAGCTCATTACCTTCCCAATCGACATTAAGCGGTTCATCGAGCGAGACTTCCATTTTCAGTCTTACGACCCGACGCAAATACATAAGAATTTCATTTTCGATACAGCGTGATGCATATGTGGCCAATTTGATCTTTTTTTCCGGATTAAACGAATTGACGGCTTTTATAAGCCCAATTGTTCCCACGCTTATAAGATCCTCTTGATCGACGCCCGTATTGTCGAATTTCCTCGCTATATAAACGACAAGCCTCAAATTCCGCTCGATAAGAACGGTCTTTACCCCCTCTTCATGACGTGCCAGTCTGTTGAGAGCGGCGACTTCCTCTTCCGGCGATAAAGGAGTGGGCAAAGCTTCTCCGGATGTTATATAATACAGCACATTATCTGACAAATTTTTGCCGAGCAACAATCGCAATATCTTTTCAAACAGCTTTTTCAACATATCTTACTCTCCCGTCAGGACTGCCGGATTAAGTATCAGTCCATAGCTTTCGACGTCCGATAATCGCTTAAACGCAACTCCGAGCATCACATCACTTATTATATTCTTCTTGTCCTCAACATAGACCACAAGCTCGTCCGGACGAAAGACAAAAAGCTTGGATTTTCCGCCAACAGTCAAATACTCGACGTAATGAGCTCCGGCAAAACCCGAGGTTTTTCCCAACAGCAAATTACTCATTTGATCGTCCCCGAGCGCCTTTGCCAGCGTTCCGGCGCTTGCAATCACTACGGGCAAGCCGCTTTTATCGTCATAAAGACGATTCCCGCTGTCGAGGAATGCCTTACACTCTACGGCGCTTCCGCACACTCGTATTTCGGCGTCGTAAATAAAGCCGTTAATGTCGCGCGATTTTCTGATTTTGAATATAGCTTTTTTCAAATCGACAAACAAAATATATGCGGTGAGCAATGCTATTCCCACAGGCACGGACGCTACGGGTTTTGTCAAAGCGGCTTCTGCGTTTCCGTGGATGAACAATCCGAGTGCAAACAGCGTACCTCCGTAAGTGAACGTAAGGATAAAAAAGAACAGCATACCTTTTAAGAGTTTTTTAGGCTTAAAAAGAATCAAGGATAAAAACAGACCCGTGACTATTTTTAAAATTGCCGGTACCAATATCCCGTTTAAAAACGGATAAAAAACTGCGACTGTCGTTCCTAACGTACAAGCCGAAATCATGCGCGGTTTATTCGGTAGCTCGCAGATCAAGTAATAAGAAAGCCTTGCCAAAAGAAATATTAAGGCGAAATTATCCAATATTACGAGTTCTATGTAAACCTGCATACTCACATTATAAATGCTTGAAAATGTGAATTAAACAAAGTTTCGTCGAATTAAAAGAAAACGCGACGATTATCCGTCGCGCAAAAAAACGGTTCCCATGAAGAACCGTTTAATGCTTTAATTATTTTCTGTTATTATCTTTATTAAACTTAGGATACCATTGAGGCATGTCGTCTACGGGTTTAACTCTCGAACTCGGAATCTCGTCGTCGCGCAATCTGCGAGGCGGCTCTTCCTCTCTTACATAATTCGGAGGCTGATTATACCTCGGCTGCCCCTGAGGCTGGCGCATACCGCCGTATTGAGGCTGATTGGAATAAAACCCTTGCGAAGGCGGCGTCGGGTTTTGCGGCGCAACAGGTCGCATTGCCCCCCAAGGCGATTGCTGTTCGAAACGCGAAGGCGGAATGACATTCGCCGGCCCCTGCTGGCGTTCGCCTTTTTCTGGAAAGCCCGTCGCAATAATCGTAACGACAATATCGGAATTCAAGGAATCGCGAATGTCTGCACCGAAAATAATGTTCGCATTCGGGTGCACAACGCTACGCACAAGTTCGGAAGCCTCGCTAACTTCTTTAAGCGTTACGTCAGAGCCCATAACATTGACGATAACGCTCGTAGCGTTTTCGATCGAGGTTTCGTATAGCGGACTGTTCACGGCTTGTTTGACGGCGTTTGTAGTCCTATTATCGCCGGAACCTCTTCCTATGCCCATATATGCAAGCCCCTTGCCTCTCATAGTCGTACAAACATCTGCGAAATCAAGGTTGATAAGAGCAGGCGTAACGATAAGATCGCTTATCCCCTGAATGCCTTGACGAAGCACGTCGTCGGCAAACTTGAACGCCTCTTTCATGGGAATATCTGGTGCGGCAATAAGCAGTTTTTCATTGGGGATTATAACAAGCGCGTCAACAACTTTCTTGAGGTTTGCAATACCTATTTCCGCATAATCGCTTCTGCACTTGCCCTCGAATGAAAAAGGACGCGTAACTACTGCAATCGTAAGCTTCCCCGCTTCTTTGGCTATACTCGCAACCACGGGAGCCGCACCTGTACCGGTGCCTCCTCCCATGCCGGCCGTTATGAATACGAGATCCGCATCGCCGATGGCATCTGCGATAGCAAGTTTGCTCTCCTCTGCAGCCTTCTGCCCGACTTCGGGATTTGCGCCGGCTCCTTGTCCGTGAGTGAGCTTAGCGCCTATCTGTATGCGCGTAGCCGCTCTCGATAAATTGAGAGCCTGCAAATCGGTATTCAAAACTATAAACTCAGCGCTCTTGACGTTTGCGTCTATCATTCTGTTGACGGCATTTCCTCCGCCCCCGCCGACGCCGACCACTTTTATCTTGGTAGCACATCTCGCCGTATCTCTGTTTATCTGCATAAGGTATTCCTCCTTGACATTCTCCGTGATGTGTATTATTTTTCTCCGCCGAACAGCCGAGAAAAGAAACCTTTCTTTTTCGCAGGCGCGGCTTGTCTGTTGAGCACCATATCCAAAAGTCCCAAACTGCTCGACAGATGCGGTCTCGTAAATTGCGGAAGCGACGGAGCAACGATTTGCAAAGGCTTTCCGAGGAACTTAGACATACAATCTCTTGCACCCCTCATATAGCACAGTCCGCCCCCCGTAATGTGATACGGTATGTAATCGGGAAACTCGTATTTGCAATTGCTCAAACATTCTTCTATTGTTTTGGCTATGCTCTTTATACGTTCCGTAGCGATCGCATTAACTTCCTTTGCCGGAAACGAAGCCGTACTGTCGCGCGACGTGCTGACTTTATATACGTCATCATCGCCTACATTGAGAGAAAGAACTATTTTACGCTTTAAACTTTCGGCAAGAGAAAACGGGATTTCGAAAGCAGTCGCAAGATCCGCCGATATAAAACCGCCTCCGCGCGAAAAACTGTTCATACAAAGTATGCCGTCACCTCGTGCAACCACTACATTGGTTGTGGAACAGCCTACGTCGATAAGTACCACCCAACGATCCCGCTCTATGTCGCTGAATAAAAACAGAGTTTCGGCAAGCATACTGCAAACGTATTCGACCGATTCTATTCCCACTTCAGACATAATCTTGTCCACAAAATCAATAAACGACGTTTCGGCGAAAATATACGATATAAAACCGCCGAGTCTGCTCGAAGTAAGCCCTACAGGCTGCATAAGGCGTCTGCCATCGTCAATAGTATAGTAAATCGGCTGACTGTTGATAAGCATCATATCGGAATTGAGCTTAAACGTATTGCCCTGTTCGTGCAAAGCGTCGACATCCAAATCGGTAATTTTGCGCTTTTTGTTCAAAGAAAGGTCGACTTTTTTACAAACACTGCTACAAAATTCACCGGGCACTCCGATAAACAGATGGCGAATCTTTGTCCGCGAATTGGTTTCGGCATTTGAGATTGCCATACCGACAGCAATTCCGAGCTGATCGGGCTGATGCCACATACCGTCAGAAAACCCATCGTAGTTACATTCGCCCATCCCGATAATATTTATGGTGTTATTGACACCTCGTTCTCCGATAAGAACGGTTATTTTTTCGGATCCGAAATCCAATATAGCTACGTCTTGAGCCAACTTAACACTCCTATCTCTGCGATATAGATTATTATATATCCAAGTGCCCTGCTCTGTCAAGGATATTGCCGTTTAAAATCACTCAATGTTTTTCGCATAACGATCTTCCTTCGTCCATGCGGCGCTTGAACCGTCGCCATCGGGAACTATAATCGTGCCCGACACTCTTTGTTCGGGCGTTGCACCGACATATACAGACTGCGCAATTCGCAACTTTGCCGCAATATTTCCCGTACCTTGCAACTCATACATGACACCGGAATGCATTTTAACAAACACACGCTGACCTTTGGAAATATCTATGAAATCGATCATTTCCACAGCTTCACGACGGTATCCGAGCTGTTCGAGCGCAGATAAGATCGCACTTGTAAGTTGAACGTCTGCAGACGAAGACGAAGCAAAGGTCTCCCCTTCGGTCGTATTCTCGATTTTACTGGCAAGACGAAGCTCTATACTTTCGGTAGTAAGTCCGGGGTTTTCGGAAATACGCATTATTTTGCCGTCATTGCTGCAAAAATAGTATTTATCATCATTTTTAATGCGCAAATACTCGTAAATTCGCACATAATTTATGGATACCGAATTGGGGAATTTTTTTTCGATGTTGATTATTTTGACGTTGTGTACTCCGTTCGTTACGCTTTCTATAACTTTGTCCTTATTTAAAGTAAAAATGCTTCCGCCTTTTTTAATGCCGCTGTTTTCGATAACCGAACCGTCAAGCGCGGTATCGGAATCATTATAACAATAAGCGGATATATTCTGCACCGAAAAAATCACGCTGTTCAAAACTACCAACAGAGTGATGCTTGTGATAACTATCAAAACAATTATCAGCTTCTTGTTCCGCATGGTATAATTATAACACCACTACGGTACAAAATCAAGCGATTGTCCGAATTTATTAAAGTTTTGTTTTTTCGATATTTCTAAAGCTATAAGTTTATACACGCACTATATCCGCGCCGACAGACGTCAAAATTTCTTCGATTTTATAATACCCTCTGTCTATATACTTTGTGCCGTAAATCGTAGAAACACCATCGGCTTTGAGCGCCGCTGTTATAAGAGCCGCGCCGCCGCGCAAGTCCTCTGCCGAAACAACGCTCGCATGAAGCTCTCGCACTCCTGTCACTAATGCGCGTCTGCCTTGAATGGCAATGTCCGCACCCATATTTTCAAGCTGACTTACATATTTGAAGCGATTTTCAAATATGGTTTCCTCTATAAGAGATGTTCCGTTTGCCGTCGCAAGCAAAGCGCAGAACTGCGGTTGCATATCGGTCGGAAATGCCGGAAAAGGACCCGTTCTCAAAAGAGGCACGCAGGAAATATTTCCGCATGAAACGATTCTGACGGCACTCTCCTTTTCCTCTATACGACAGCCGCAGACTTTTAAAGCGTCTGTTATTGATTTAATGTCACGAATGCGACAATTTTTCACAGTTAGGTCGCCGCCGCAAGATGCGCACATTGTAAGATAAGTTCCCGCAGCTATTCGATCGCTTATCGGAGTAAAACTAACGCCGTGTAATCTTTCCACTCCGTTCACTGTCACTGTCGATGTTCCTGCGCCAGAAACATCTCCGCCCATTGCATTGATTAAACGCTGCAAATCTTCTATTTCAGGCTCCATTGCCGCATTTACTATTACCGTTTTACCTTTTGTGAGCGTAGCCGCCATAATCATGTTTTCGGTTGCGCCTACGCTCGGAAAAGAAAGTTCGACCGTACCATTATGCAAATTTTCGCCGATGCATTCGATATACGCAGACATTTCGTTTATGTTTACGCCCAACTTTTTAAGTCCTGCGATATGTATATCTATGGGGCGCTTCCCGATTTCACATCCGCCCGGATAAGAAATTTCCGCACGCTTAAACCGTCCCAACATCGAACCGAGCATAAAAATCGACGAACGTATGCTTTTGGTAAGTTCTTCATCCACGGCAAGCGGCTTAATATTCGCACAGCAAATTTTTATATCATCGCCGTCAAAACTCACACGACCGCCCATGCTCACTATTATCTCCGCCATTTTTCCAACATCTGTTATGTGCGGGCAATTACATAAAGTAACTTCTTCCTCACAAAGTATGCAACATGACATAAGCGGCAAAATAGCATTTTTTGCCGCTTGTAGGGTAATCTCGCCGTTTAAGCGATTGCCGCCCATTATTATAAACTTCTCCATATTTCGGCTCCGTAGTGTGATACTACAATGTATGGAGCGATTCGCAAAAATGTTACTACATGGCGTTACGGAGAGAGAATATTATAAACAAAACGGATGCTTTGGACATCCGTTTGAATTGTTGTAAATCAATTATTATTATTGTCGTCGTCGTTACCGCCGCGCAGACGAGCACGCAATTTATCGAGCACCAACGAATTGGCAAGTCGTCTTACCTGATCGGATTGTTCTTCGATCATTACGGTGTTAAACTCCGTCGGAAGAATGTCTCTCACTATTTCATCCACCTCGTTTTCCGGTACTCCGCCGTCGCCGAGCTGAACAACCAACTGCTCCATAATAAGCTTATTCGCCACTTGTTTTGCGAGCTTGCTTGCAAGATCCATGTCGTCGTCGGCACGATGTTCTACGGCAACGGGGTTGAGACTGTACTCTTCTCCGCCCATCGGTATCTCAAAAGTAGTAGCGTCTATTTTAGACAAAAGCTCGTCACTGCTTACGCGACTGCCGATTTGCTCGGTCGTAGTAGCTTTTTTACGGGTAGAGGTTTTCTTACTCTTACTCGTACTCGTTTTGGAACGGCTGCGCTTAGTCGACGCAGACTTACTCGAAGAAGATCGTGACGACGATTTTTTTGTCGTTGACTTAGGTCTTGCAACCTTTTCGGTATCGGATACGATATCGGCTATTTGCGTCAATTCGTTTTTAAGATCGTTTATGGACTTTGATATTTCTTCCGCTTCGGAATCTTTTCCGCTATCTACATTTTTTTCGGTAAGAGCAACTATCTCGTCTTTAAGTCGCGCTATCTCCTCAAGAACCACCGTATTCTGTCCGGAAGGCTTTTCCGCCGAAATCTCGTCTTTAAGTTTGGCAAGCTCGTCAAGAATAGTTTTATTGTCGATCTCTTTGCCGCTTCCTCTCGAAATTTCATCTTTAAGTTGCGCGATTTCGTTCATGATCGCGGATGTCTCTACCGAGGGAGCCGCAAGCGAAGACGCGATTTCCGCCTTAAGACTTTCAATTTCGTCTGTGATCTTTGTATTGCTGTTTTGGTTGATATACTGATTTTGCCGTTCTATAAGACGCGCCATTTCCGACATGAAGTTGAGTGAAGTAAGATCGGCTTCCCTCTGATTCGCAAGTTCGGTCTTAAGCGTTTCGAGCTGAGCCAAAATCGCGTTATTCGTCGCATCCGCTTCTTCACTGTTACGCATTGTCTGTAAATCGCTCTTAAGCTTGGCAATCTGCGACATTATCTCTCCGTCATCGACTGACTGAGCCGCAATAGAATTCTTTATTTCCGCGATTTCGTCCATAATAGGCTGAGATACGTCATTCGCCTTATATGCGTTCAGTTCCTCACGCAAAGCAGTAATTTCATCGAGAATTATGTTGTTATAGCTTTCGTAAGTCACTTTATCGGTAGAACCGTCATTGACATTAGCCATGCTGATCGCAAACATCTGGTCTCTTAGCTGCTGGACTTCGGACAATATCTCTTCGTTCGACTTTTCATTCGCCTCGGCCGATTTTTTGCTTGCCATCTCGTCTTTCATTGCCTGGAACTCATCACGCAAAGCAAGTACTTCGTTCAAAGCGCTCAGATCGGGTTCGTCCTTCATCAAGCGAACGTCCTCACGTATCTGTTCGACAGTCTCTGTAAGACCCGTATCAGGCATAGCGAGTGTTTCGCGCAAAGCATTCATCTCTTCACGCAATGCCATTATTTCCGTAAGAACGGTCATATCCGTCTCTGCAGGCTGATCTCCGCTTGCAGCTACCGTTGCCGAAGCAAGTTGCTCTTTAAGCGAAGCTATTTCGTCGCGAAGAGCCATTACTTCCGCCATAACGCCCATATCGGGTTCGTTTGCTTCTACGTTCGATACCGTAGGCGCAACAAGCTGTTCTTTGAGCGAAGCTATTTCGTCGCGAAGAGCCATTACTTCCGTCATGACGCCCATATCGGGTTCGTTTGCTTCTACGTTTAATGCCGTAGGCGCAACAAGCTGCTCTTTAAGGGAAACGATTTCGTCGCGAAGAGCGGAAAGTTCGTTATTTTCGCCAAAGGCACGCTGTTGCATAAGAAGCTCTTTTATTGAAGCAAGTTCTTCCTTAAGTTCGCTACTTTCGGATTCAATTAAGTCGGTCGAATAATCCTCGGTTTCTCCGTCGGTCACATCGGCGACGCTCGACGAAAGCTGTTCCCTAATTGCGGATAGCTCTTCCAAAACGCGAGAATAATCCGTAGAAACGGTAAGATTTTCCACCATGTCGCGAAGCTCGACGATTTCCTCTTCGAAATTCGGTGCGGGAATATCTGCATCGCTCTCTTCCGAACGAGTCTGCAACAATGTCTTGATATCGGACATTTCGTTGTGCAATAACAGCATTTCGCTCAGCACATCGAAAGTTTCGTCAGGTTCGACTGCTCCGCTTTGTTGCTTTTTCAGAGCTTCCATTTCGGAAACAATCGCTTCCAAACGCTCATCGGAAATAATTTCGCCGTTTCCGATTTCCGCAAGTTTATCTCCAAGAGCGGCTATTCCGTCCTCTATAGCAACCAATCTATCTTCCGAATAATCAACTTCGTCTCCGCCCCTGTCGGCATTGGCATCAAGCGTTTCATGAATAGAAGAAATTTCTTCGGCAATATCTTTTTTGAAATTGGCAAGTTCGTTTAAAACGACGTCGAGCCCTGCTACGTTTGTACCTGCATCGCTCACGTTTTCCGAAGATTCAGCAATCGCAACACGACGACTTATCATATCCTTGAGTTCGGCAAGACCATCGTGAAGCTCGTCTATACTTACCTTAAGCGGTTCTATCTCCTCATTCTGTCTTTCATGGCTTTCGTCCTTAAAACCTACAAGTTCGCTTCTGATACCTGTAAGTTCATCAAGAATCACGTCGAGATTCTCATTCACTCGGACGTCGCCTTCACCGACGGCAAACTCTTCGACTTCTTCGTTACCGTCATCATGTGAAACGAGATGACTGTTGAGTTCGTCTTTATATGATTGCAACTCGTCACGCAACGAAACGATCTCGCTGAGAATCATATTAAGCTCGCCATCCGTAGGCAAACCTTCGCTCGCTTCGTCTGTCTCGCGAGCCGACGAAATGGTGACAATCTCTCCGCGAAGGTTTTCAAGTTCACCTAAGATAGCTGCATTTTTCTCCGCAATCTCACGCCTGATGTTCTCAATATCATCAGCGCCCGTTTCGCTTGCACGCGATGCCTTCAGATCCTCTCGGAGCGACAATATCTCTGCCATCACGTCATATTCTTCGCCCGTGGAAAGCTTTTCTTTGATTTCGGCAAGATCTTCGAGTATGGTACCTATATCTTCATCGTTCGTAGCAAAGGCGGTTTCGTCGGACTCCGGCTCGTCTACATTTAACTCGATTTGATTTCTGATATAAGAAATGTCTTCTTTTATTCTCTCGTAATCCGCAAAGAGATTATCTTTGATTTCGGCAATCTCATCACGCAACGATTCGTCGACAATAGCAGTTTCACTACGTTCGATTATCTCGTTCGTTTTATCGTCGAGAATATCGAGACGACGCGCTATGTCATCGGGATCATCGGCCAAAATACTTTCGCTGTGAGAGTCTTCGGTAAATGCGTTTTCTTTAAGTTCGGTAAGCGCGGACTTAACTTCGGCGAGTTCCGATAAGAGGAGCGGAATACTGTCAAGAGAAAGCGACGCTATCTCCATTCTTTCCGCAATGTCGCTCACTCTGTCGCTCATATCGTTGACCGTCTGTATAATGTCTGCGATACTCGAATCACTTTCGACATCTTCGGCATTTTCGGTTAAAACTTGTTTGATTTGCGCCAAATCTTCCGTTATCGGAACAAGCATGGCTTCATAATCTACGGTTTCGACAGAATCGCGCGACGAAGCAACGGCCTCCTTAACGACAGCTATCTCATCGCCTATCATCCCGAGCTGCGTAAGCGCCGTATCGCTCTGCACCTGCGAAGCTTCCTCAAGAGCGGACAAACGCTCTCTGACTTCGGCTATTTCATTGAGAAGCGACTGTTTCTCCGCCTCGTTATCTGTAATTCCTTCTATGCTCGGTTCAAGCTCTTTCAAATGCAACTGTTCTTTGATTTCCTCGAGATGAGCAACCAACGTATCCATATCGGACTGTTCGCCGTTAGATATTAAATCAAGTTTGTCATTAACGATCGTCAAAGTATCGTAAACGTCGGAAACGGTAACTTCCGGTGCACCTTCGGCTTCTTCCGTTTCAAACTTAGAGCGAATAAACGACAAGTCTTCGACGATCGAATTTTTGAATTCCTCTTGCGCCACAGTACTGTTGGAAAGCGAGTCGAGAATGAGGCTTTGCCCTTCTTTTATTGCGGCAACATCCTCTCCCATTGTTCCTATTGAAGTGTCTGCGGCAAGTATATCGAGCGTATCGTGAATAGCAACGATATTCTCTCTCATTTCGTCGATATTCAATCCCGACACAGTATCGGTCAAAACATTCAAATCGCGCGTGAGATTATCGCGAAGTTCGGCCAGTTCGGCTGCAATATTTGCACCCGCGACATCATTTTCCGAGGAAGCGGCTCTCGCCTCTTCTCTCTCTCTCAAAAAAGCAACGTCGCTGACAAGCTGTAATCTGTCATTGAGAGCAGCGTCGTCATTTGCTCCGCTCTTAACGATAAAATCATCTACGGCAAGCTTAAGCTCGTCGGCTTTTTCAAGAATCAATGTAGAAGCATCTGACGCTGCGACAAGCGAAACGTAGTCTCGAACCTCGTCCAACGTAACGGACAGTTTTGCCATATCATTGGCAAGCTCCGTATTCAAACTGCCTATATTATTGTTTGTCTGTTCGAAATTGCTGTTTATCCCGTCAAGAGAAGTATTCACACCCGTTACGAGAGCATTTATATTGTCGATATTCGCATTTATTGAATCGATAATATTATTTACGTTGTCCATCGTAGAACCGACGGTTTCGCCGATTCTCTCGACAACATTGTTTTCCGTGCTTGCGAGAAGAGTGGAAACATCCTCGTAAAGCTTATCGAACTGATCGTAAATTTCGTCGGATATTTTACCCGTCGAGTTTGAATTCTCGATATTCTCGTCACCGTCGACATTCTCGTCGACACGCGAAACCGTAGCCCATACCGAAGGCATACTTTCGATAAGGTCATGAAGCTCGAGCACGGAATTTTTGATTGTCTTTACATCATCAAGTATCTGCCTATGCGACGCAGTCTGCGCATCCGCAATGTCGGAAAGCTTTAATTCCACGGTATCCTGCGTCAGCAGATTTTCGTCATGTATGGCTTTATTGAGTTCGTCTCGAATATTGTAAATTTGATCGGACAACTCATTATTCGTATACTGTGCTTCCGCGTTTTCAACCGAGACGGGTTCAATCACTCCGCCGCTTACGCTTGCTATGGCGTTCAACAATTCCGCATACTGTCTTTTGATTTCCGCTATAGCATCTTCAAGCTGTTTTGTCGTGCAAAGATTTACTATTTCAGCTTTCACATCCGCAAGTGAATCGCCGGCTTGCACATTGTTGTCGATTGAATGAATTGCACCGTCGCCTAAGGCAGCCAATAAACCGTCCATCTTCTCTATAAGAGTAGAAACGGACTTTTCTTCCGTAGAAGCCACAACAACCGCAACACGAGGGAACTTAACGAAATCACTTGCTCGAAGCGTACAAAGTTCGGTCACAAGCTCTTTTAATTCATCGTCCTTACCTAATGCGATTGCTTCATTGATTTTAGCAATGATTGCCGTATCTGCAGCTTGCTTTGCGGAACTTTCCAACTTGGATTTAGCCTCGACTATTTGAGGCAAAATCTCTTTTATTTCGTCGCGTTCCGCTTTTACGACACGTTGAGAAAGAACAACAAATTTATCGAGAGCCTCTCTTTTTTCTCTGCTTATCGAAAAGACCGCCGTATCGTCTGCAAAATGCACAAGTTCGTCCGCCGACTTTTTGTCTAACGGCGTTTTCAAAACTTTATCGGCGAACCTATCGCAAGCGTCCGCAAGCACGACCGCTTCTGCGGAATCGAGAGCAGATATGCGGGCGCCGATATCGTTTAATTCAGACAAAATTTCCCCGAAAGACATTTCGAGCGACTGTTCGCGAAATCTCACGAACTCGTCCATAAGCGCGAGAGCGCTTTTTTTCTTTTCCGTCTCCTTTTCGTCACCGAGACCTATCGCGCAAGATAGTTCGCCAATAGACTTCATAAGTATTACGGCGTCGGTATCGAAACTCGAAGCCGCTTCCTTCAACTCGGCAAGACGTGCCGCGGAAACCGCGCTCGAAAAATCATCTCCTCTGACGCTTGTACCGTTTACGCTCAAAGACTCTTTCAAAGAAACGATTTCGTTCGTCAAAGCCGTCATATCGGTCGAACCGATGCCACCGGCAGGCAAAGCCTTTACAGCGGAAATCAGACCCGAAATTTCATTGGTATCCAAAGCTTCGAGTCTCTTTTTGATATCCGAAAGCTCGTTTCTCATGCGAGAATCTACACTTCTGGAGCTTTTAAGAATGGACTCGTTTATTTCAATCAGCTTGTTGACGCTTCCGTTATCCACATGACCGCCCCCTAAAGCCGACTCGGGCAAATAACCGTCATCTTCGCTTTGAGGGCCTAACGAGTTTTTTTGTAACGTCTCGATCTTTTCATTCAATCTCTTTATTTCGGCGAGGTACTGCGACTCATTGTATTTACGCTCTCTCTCCATTTCATCTTTAAGCCGATTCAGCTCGACATGAAGATTTTGCGAATTTTGAGTTTTGCTCAATTCGTCGCGCAAACGAGAAATTTCATTGTACATCAAAACCTCACCGTTGTTACCCTGCGGCTGATTTTGAGGCAAATTGCCGGCATAAACGTAAGGTATAGACGGTTGCGAATAAGTAGGCTGATTATTTTGTACCGCAGGAGGATTGGCGACCGCGCGCTTAAGCTCCGCCAACTCGTCGAGGACTTTATTCAGACGCTCGTCGTAATAGTTATCGTCGTACCCGTCGTCGTAATCGTCTTCATACTCGTCGTCGTACTCTTCCTCGTCGTAATCGTCGTCATACTCCTCGTCGTCGTACTCTTCCTCGTCATCGTCGACGTCATATTCCTCATCACGATCGATGACTTCTTCCTCGTACTCATCGTATTCGTCGGAGTCTGCCATCGACAGTCTCTGCATTTCCAAATCCAATTCTTTCATCTTGAACCTCGCATTCGATTATTCCTGATATTATTGTCTGGGTCTCGGAGATCCGCCGGGTCTCGACGGACGGCTTCCGGGTCTTGTCGGACGTGCGCCGGGACGTGCGGGACGCGCACCCGGTCTTGCCGGACGTGCGCCGGGACGTGCGGGACGCGCACCCGGTCTTGTCGGACGTGCGCCGGGACGTGCGCCGCTCGACTTCTTCTTAGGTATCTTGTTAATTCTCTCCGTAACCTTTTTGACTACACGCTTGGGAGCTTTGTTCGCAAGAGCTTTGTACATAGAAACTTCCGCGGCATGATCGGCGTCGTCCATGCACTTGTTCAACAAATCGGTAAGCTCGGGCGTCGATTTCTCGTCCTCATCAAGCTTAACCTGTTCGTTATAGAACTTCTCCTTAAGAGCTTTAGCCGTAGCTTCGTCGGTAACATTCTTAAGTTCGCTACGCATTTCGAGAATAACGGCTTTCTTGCGCTCGATCTTCTCTTTGATACGCTTTTCTTCGGCTTCTTTATTCGCCTTATCCTTTTCGGCTTGCTCCTCGGCTTCCTTACGAGCACGCTCGGCTTCTTCCTCGGAACGCTTCTTTTCTTCTTCTAAGCGGTGTTTTTCTTCCTCGGCTTCCTTGCGCGCCTGCTCGGCTTTTTCCTCGGCTTCTTTACGAACACGTTCGGCTTCTTCTTCCGCCTCTTTGCGTGCCTGCTCAGCCTTTTCCTCGGCCTCCTTACGAGCACGCTCGGCTTCTTCCTCAGCCTCTTTGCGCGCTTGCTCGGCCTTTTCCTCGGCTTCCTTACGAACACGCTCGGCTTCTTCCTCAGCCTCTTTGCGCGCCTGCTCAGCCTGTTCCTCGGCCTCTTTACGCGCACGCTCGGCTTCTTCGGCGGCTTTCAATTTTGCCTCCTCTGCCTCCTGCTTTGCTCTCTCGATTTCGAGACGCATCTGTTCGGAATCTTCGGCAGCCTTTTGCTCGGCGGCAATCCTTGCTTCCTCTGCTTTTGCAATGGCCTCCTGAGCTGCACGTTCGGCCTCCGCTTTTGATTCGTCCGAAGCGCGCTGCGCGTCGATTATTGCTTTTTCGGCTTCCATTTGAGCCTGTTTAGCTTGGAGCTTCGCCTGCTCCATTGCGCTCTTGGAAAGCTCGAGCTGTTTCTTAAGGTTTTCGGCCTCCATACGCTTTCTGTCTTGAGAGATTACGCCGCTACCCGAAAGAATGAGATCGAGCGGATCGATCTTATTCATTGAATCGTCGACCTTGCGGCTTGCCTCGTCGTAAGCATTCTGCATTTCGTCAATCTTACACTTTGTCTCGTCAAGCTTGCTGTCATATTGCATCTGATACTCGACTTTCTCTTTCGCAGTAGATGCCTGCAACTCGTCGAGAGCTTTTTGTTTTTGCTCGAGTTGCTCGTTAAGAGACATCTGATCTATGGAAAGCATAAGTTTATCGTCGTCCGATGCAGCTTCCATTTGTTCGTTCAACGCGGCAAGAGACGCTTGAGTTTCGGCAAGAGCGTCTTCTGCAGCCTTGACTGATTCTGTAGCTCTCACAGCCATATTCATAACTTCCGCGTCATATCCGGAAACAAGTTGATCATATTCGGCTTGAAGCTCGGACAAATTCTTTTCCGCCGCTTCTCTCTCTTCATGCGCAGACTTGATATATTCCTCAAACGCCATCTTTCCGATAACGTCGTCTTCTTCCGCAACAACATCTTCGACTTCGAGTTCTTCTTTATCGATAAACTCGTTGGTTTTGCGTCGCTCGCCGTTAAAACGAATCGTACCGTCGGCTTTACTCTTGTTTGCAGTAGCGATTTTCTTATCAAGCTCGGACACTTGTTTGTTGAGAACGGACAGTTTTTCGGTAAGCTCCTTAACTGCGGCAATGTCGTTTGTAGACAACATCTGTTTCTGCAATTCGGAAGCATTGGCCTTAACTTCGTCTTTTTCCTTCGTATCCTTTTCTATCTGATTTTCGAGATCGCGAAGCTCTTTGTCGAGCATATTAACCGACTCAAGCATCGGGCGCAAACGCGAACGCTTCTCCTTAGTCTCCTGCGCCTTTCTCGCCTTTTCGAGAAGGTCTTGAGCTACGCGATAATTTTCGCGAGCCTGTTCGACTTCGGCTTGCGCCTTGTCGCGAGTCTCGTTTGTCTCCGTGCTCTTCGCATCGAATTTATCGCGTATACCGCACAAGATATCGTAGTTGGAACGCTTATGCGTGAGTTCCTCGGTAAGCTTCGTAATGATCTCTTTATTCGAAGAAATAACGTGTTCCTTATTTTCGATATCTTTGGTTATCTTATCTTTCTCTTTGTTCTTTGCGGTAGCAAGCTTGAACTCGAGATCCTCTATAGACTTACGAAGCGCCTCGTTGGACTCTTCCTTAGCTTTAAGCGCCTCCTCTTTTTCGTCCACTACGCTCTTTGCTTTATCGATTTCGGTAAGCGTCTTATTAAGTCGCTCGCCGAGAACGGCAAGCTCCTTCTCGATACGCTCCAGCCTCATTTCGGAATTCTTGAGAGCGACCTCCTCTTCCATCATATCGTCCGTGGCTTCTATGGGAGCGGGAGGAGCTTCCTCAAGTAAAGGAGCATCGGGATCGAAACCGAGAATAACGAGAATGGTATCTTCGGGTATCTCTTCCGTCTTTGTTTCCGAATCCGTCGTTACAGCGGAACCGGCTTGCGCCGCCTGACGTTCGCTAAGCGATTTACTTGCCTCTTCTATAGTCATACCGCTGCGAACATCGTCGCGAATACGAGCCTTTTCCTTTTCAAGTTCGCGAGATTGCAGATCTTTGCTCTTAAAGAACGAACGGCGCGCCATACCTCTCGGCTCGTATTTTTCGGCAAATATTCGTTCCAATAGTTCGTCGTCCGAAAGCGGAATATATATATCTTCACCGACAGGTTGTTGTTGCGGTTGTGCGCCCGTTCCACCGTTAAGCGCAATGCCCTGCGTCTCAACGCCGGCCGGCGTACCTGTAGACGGAATACCCGCGCTAAGCTGCAATGCTTCCGACGGTGCGACGCCTGTCGTCGTAGGACCTGCTCCGAGAGCAAGCATTTGAGTCTGCGCAGTGTTGAATGCCTGCGTAGTAACTATACGCTGCTGTGCCTGCGATGCCGCAATAGTGGAATTAAGCTTTATGATGTATGCGCTTGTAGGAGCGGTAGTTTCGTTTTCCTCCTGACGACGCTTGCTCACACCGCGTATAAACATCCATACTATGAACAAGATAAGCGCAAGAGCAACAATACCGATACCGATAAAGAACAATATCAGCTGTATGGTGGTCCAGGTCGCAAAAATAGTGCCTCTGTCATACTCAACCTGTATAGTAGTCTTGATATATATCTGATTGCCCTGCAAATCCATAAAACCGAAACGAAGATTCGCTTCGCCTGTTGCATGAGGATGCAAAGTAATGCTGTTGCTTGCTCGTGAAATAGTAAGAATTTCTTTGTTTTCCGATTCCGCGTAATTCAGATAAAAATCACCCGACGCGAGTTCCCTAAAGCCCGTAACGCCAAACCCGTCTTTATCCGTAAAGTCAACAAGCGTGGAAAGCGTTCTGTCCTTTCTGCCGTCCATCTGGCGGAAAGTAAGCGTATAGTTTCCGAACACGTTGAAGACCACGGGAACAGTCATATCCCTCGACGAAGCTCCGACAGCCGGAGAATACTTAATAGGAAATTCAACTAGCGCACTGCCTGTACCGATCGCCGAAATCAGATAATAATCTATAACAGTATCGCCTGCCTCATCCTTATGGAATACCGGAGAAACTTCCACGATATTGTCAACGGTATATCTGTCGGTCTGAGGACCGAAAGTAAGCGAACCGCGCGTGGGATATTCGACAAGATTGGAAGCAAAAACGCGTACCTGAGAATAACCCGCCGCTTTTATATCAACGTCTGCCGGAAGGTAGTCGGAAGGCGTCATGGTCGAACTGCCTTTCAGAACATAAGAATCATTGCCGCTGTACACGCCGACATATTGATAATCGCTCGAATAATTCAGCTTTAAAGGCACGCCGTCGTAATCGTTTTTATAAGTCGGCGTTCCCGTAGCAAAATATACGCGTTTATAAAAAGTAATGCTCGGCTGTTTGCCTTCCTTATCGACAAGTTTAAAAGTCAAATAATGCGGACGCGTCCAAAACGTAGAGTTTACATCCTCTTCGTCAAAGCTTACTTTAATGGTTATGACGGGATTGGACAGCCCATCTGCGCCGCCCGTAACTCTTATGTTGGAATCGCTGACTATCTCTCCGATCGCAGCCTCGCTTATAACAAAATTCGAAATATCGCGAAGCAGCCATTCTTTCGTGTTGTCGACTGTTTCATTAAGCGCGGTCGTCGTATTTTCGAGAGTATCAAGCGACATACTCGAACCGTAACGCAGAGGCTTGTTCAATATTCCGTAGTTCCCGTCGAGAGCCAACACATAGTCTTGATTGTTGACAAGCTCTACCTTTCTGTATCCCGCAGGAGCACTGCCGTCTGCCGAAGCCTTAACGTCTTCGTCAAGATAGACATTAGTGAACGAAAGGCTGTCGCTGCCCGCAGGCGTAAACGTGGAATCGACAGTAAAGCGAATATATACGGTTATTTGTTCGGGCAATCCTTGGGTAACTCCGAGATTTGTAAACGGTACGGCAATATACGGATTGGGATTGCGCTTGTACTTTTTCGCTTCAATGATAAGCTGTCTGTGCAGATTACCGGACTGACCGGATCGCGTGACCTCTATATACTCTCCGAAAGAATTGTAAATCGTAGAACTCGTGAGTAAGCCGAAATTATTATCGTTATACGAATTTCTATTTTCGACGTTGTTTTTATCCGCATAAGCTTGCAACAGAGCAGATGTGTTTATCGCACGTTTTCTGTAGCCCGAATCGTTGTTTGCAACTACTACAGCAGAAGAGTCTTCCGCACGAGAAGTTGCATCCTCGCCGTTTACATCAAGCGTAATATCGAGCGTGAAACTGCCTCCCGACGGATAAGCGGAATTTCCGCTCTCGGCAATAGAAACGTCTGCCCTTGTATATGCCACACCGCACAATACTGCGACCAACGCCATGATCGCGCATAACAGCGCCGAAAGGTATATGTTTTTGCTTTTGACCTTCATTGACATTTTCCTTTCAACTCCTACTTGTTGTCGTCCAACGTCTCAACGTCAAACAGTATGTTTTCGTCGGAGTTGATGCTATTGTTCATATCGTCGCCGACCATACCGTCAAACGTACCGTTATCGAACGTGCCGAAACCCGCAGGCTCGACCGGAATATCGTCGACAGGCATAGCAACGCCTTCCATTTGCATTTTATTCATTGCTTCGCGCTTAGCGTCGATTTCGGCTCTCAATTCCTCTATCGACTTTTTACCGCTCTTTTTGCCTTTCTTTTTACCTTTCTTGGGAGCGTCCTCGATTGTGATCTTGCTCTCCTCGGCTTCCTTCTTCATCTCGTTAAACATTTTAGCATATTTGGGATCTTCGAGTTTGAGCTTTGTCTGGACAAGCTTTTCCTTATTTGATGATTCGCCTTTACCGTGAACCTTATCGCGCAATTTGATAAGCATCTGATTTTTGCGAATAATTCTCTTCTGCTCGGCTTTCTTCTTCCAATAGATGCCCATTCTGATTATGAATACTATTAAAAGCACGACAAATACGCAGATCGCAACTATGACCCAAATCATGATATATTGATTTGTAGTAAGCACTTCCACGATACCCGAAACGGTAATATCGAATGAAAGTATATATCTGAGATTTGTGTTGTTCGAAGATATAACCACATTGACTGCAAGCGGTTCGCTCGTATTGCGCTTCGGCACAATCTCGATTAAATTATTGCTCTTGACAATATCAAAGTACTCATATGCATTGTCTGCGACAGGAACTGCGATTTGTACGAAGTACGAATCGAAATAATTGATATCACTTGCAAAAGCGTCTAATTCGGAAAGCGCAATAACATACTTCTCGCCGTTGTCGTCGGGTTTACCGAGCTGACCGCTGACTGCCTGCACTTGCTTGTTCACACGCGATACGTTTATGACGAGCGGCACATCGTTCCCCACATAAAGTTTCTTTTTCGCAGGTCTGATTTTAACTGCGGATTCATACTTATTCGCACCGCTATCATCCGTGAATTTCACTACAAGCATAGTGTCGACGGACATTGCGCTGCCTGCATAATTCTCGACAAGCGACAGCAGAAGCGCATTGTCAACCCTGTTATTCTGTAATACGCTGACATTTTTAATGAAATTAGGCTGAGCCACAACTTCATATTCGTGCGTTTCCGGATTTTCCTGCATGAAATAATATCCGTCGGGCGCAGACGCATCCGATTTATCAAGAGTATAATCGTCGAACTTAAACGATGTTATAGTATGCGCTATAGCCGCTTTAAAATCGGCAAGATAAATCGTTTCCGTATCCATAAGCGCGATTTCTTTATCCATTATCGAACGCCCGGCTACGGAAATGCTGAACGATCCGCTCTTCGAGCGCAATCCATACTGGAACACCTGGAATATGATTTGCGCATAACCGCTCGAAACAGGCGTAATTATCAGCTCCTGTCCGTCATCCGAAATCGAGACTGTAGCAACGCTCTTATCGGTGGAATAGCAATATTTTTCGTTGTTTGCGCCGAGAATACCGAAAGTAACATTTGACGCTTTGGTAAACGTCGAAACGGGAACACGCAACAAACTTCCGACTACAGGCGGCTCATACGGGAATAACGAACTCGACAGGAACGCCGACTCTTGGACGCTGATATTGAACACAAGCGTTATGACTTCGGCGTCGGTGCGCTCGTTCCCCTCTCCGGTCTTTATCGGAGTAGCCGTAGTACTTGTAGTAAAACGACGGAGCTCAATCTTAATATCGTTGTACTCGCCCGCTTCTTTTGCTTCGAATGTAAAAGTGTCCGAATTAAGCGTGACATTCGTCAACACCGAATCAAATTGTTCCTTAAATATATTCCATTCGTCATAGCGTTCTCCGCTATACGATGTGAGAAAAATATTCGTATAATCGCGGAAGAGACCGGACGAACGCAAATTGAAAGTAAATACGCGGTTGCTTTCGACACTGTCGCCTACGGTAAGACGTTGCGTCGGGAAAGTATAGACATTATGCCCTGCTTCCGACCTGTAATAAGACGCGCCGTTTTCTTCCGTCCCGTCTATCGCCGTCATTATCATCGAGCCCTGCACATATGCGGGAACACGATGACGACCGCGCTCCACAAGCGAATTATTTCTTATATGCGTACCGGTTGCATCCGTATACGTTTCTGAAAGGACAATCGTATACGCGCACATATTGTCTATCTCGCCGTTTATAGCCGGACTTCTGAGATCGTTGTCGTCTTCATATCTCAACAGATCGCCGCCCATAGCTTTCTTTGCCGTGAGCCTCAAAACATCGTATTTGATATGCAAGCAATCGTCTCCGTCTACGTTAGACAACGACACTTCAAAACCGTAAATATTGTTGAAATGATGTAAATTGTCCGAATTTACGTTAAGAACAAATCCCTTACCGGAAAGAGGAATATCGAACTCAACAGTCACAACGCCGGCCGAGAAATAATCGCTTGTTCCTGAAAGAGACGGAGCTATCTCATTCGCAACAAACGAAACTTTGTCTCCGTCCGGGTCGGACATAAAGTACTGATACTTATCTGTGAAATAATTATTTTGTTCGTTGTTCTTATAGTACCGAGCAAGAAATGCGTCTTTAACTCTCTGACTTGCAGGGAAACCCGCGTCCGCCTCATAAGCCTTATCGACTACATAGCTGTCGAAAACACCTATGTTTTCTTCTACGCCGAAATATCTTGCAAGAGCCGAAAGACCGAACTGCACATTCGTAAGCGCAATCGAATATGCGTTGTTATAAGGATTGTTTATGTCAAGTACGGGCACGCTGATGTTCGATTCGTCTCCGTTCAAACGATTGGAAAACTCGGCAAAAGAAGCCTCGGTATTCGCAATAGTTATGCGAATGTCCACAGCGGCATAATCATAGAATTTATATTTTCTGAAATCGGTACTTGCATCGGCATTGACATCTTGCGGGACAGATGCGGATTTCAAACTTTCGCTTGCACATCTTGCGACATAGTAACGCATCACTATTGTCTTGCCCTGCGTAGACTGATACGGTATGATTTTTATTCCGACGTCGGACGTAGCGCCCGAACCTGTGTTAACAAAATCCCATTTGAAATAATGTTCCAACACCTCCGGCTCGATAGCATCAGTCTCTCCTTCAAAGAAAAACAGCGGCGCGCCTGTTTCGGGCACTGTTGTCTGCGTCCCCAAAAGATTGTTGCTTATTATATGTCTCGTCGGTAAGTTGTTGTCTTCACCAGTCAGAATTCGATAAGAATCGCCTATTGCATTGGATGAAATAATGTTTTCATAAACCGTGCTTTCTGCCATTATAGACGTATCTTCGCTTGCCGCGCCGACGTCTGTTTTGCCGGCAAGAGTCAAAGTCGTGTAAATATTCTCTTTTTGCTCACCGTCGCTGTCTTTAAGCGGTCTGCCGTTGCTCACGGCAAAATCGATTCTGTTACCCGTGCGAACAGAGTAGTTTGTGACGGCGGTAGGGTTATCGGACGAGCTCTTTCTGTCCCTGAAATTATCCTTAAGCGTAACAGTAATTCCGTCGATATTAACGGCAGTATCCGAGACGTCTATCTGTAAAATTTTTCCGTATGTCGTTATGGCGATCATGTGTCCGCCGTAGCCCGCGTAAAGCTGAGCTACTTTGTTGGTAGAATCTTCTTCCGTATTTACGCCGTAAATCTTAAGCTTCTCATTGATGGACGTAATGCCCATTGATTTATTCCATACATAAACCCCGTTTTCGGTTATCATGCCGCTCAAGAATTCGTCGCCGTCGAGATACTCATCGCCGAACCCGCCTATGGTTGCCTCTATACCGTTTGTATCCGTTGCAATCGTAAGACCGAGACCGCTCAAAGAAGGGTCGGAAAGCGTATTTACGATTTTATTGCCCATTTTGGTTTTGCCGGCAACTACGCTTACGGCTTTACCGAACGATCCCGTGATCTCTGTCAAAGACGAGTAAGCTTTCAGATCGGCGTCGGCAATCGAACCGCTCTGCCCATTGTAGCCGTTGCCGAAAAACCACAACTTACCGTTCGAATCTATAGCATAGCCGAACCCGTTGCCCAAACTCAATACGGAATTAGAAACGCTTAAGTTCGCATCATCTCCGACTTGAACCTTTCCGAAAGCATTTAATAATTCGGTCGATCCGTTCGCCAAAACCAAAGACCCGGTAAGATCGACATTGTAAAAATCAAACGCGCCGTCTTTGGCATCGCTTGTGGCTAGAGCTTCATTCACCAACCAACCGTTATCTACGCCTGTTCCGTTAAACGGCAACGGCAAATGGTTTTCCGTCCAAGTATACGGACTGTAATTTCCTCCGGATACAGAATTGGGATTCCCGTTTTCCTGTATATCTATTTGATTGCTTGTGCCCTTGGGCTTCAAATTGAGCGTATTGTCAAGATTGATAATCTTTCTGACGGCATCCTCGGTAGACGGGTTTCCGTCTATATTATTCGTCTCTCCAATAGCATATTTTTTCTGCGTATAATCCACTCCTGTCGGAAGATAGAAGTTTTTACCGCGCATATACAAACCGGAGTTGCCGCCGATGAGTATCGAACCTCCGCCTACGGCTAATGCGGAACTATTCCAATTCTCATTGAAAGTAAACACGCTGGCCGCAACCGAATTATCCGATTGCATAGATCTGCGCGTAAACATATAGTTTGCGGAGCCCCAAGCAAAATAATAATTACTAACCCCGCTTCGCTTATGTCTTACGACATAATGATCGTCGCTTCCGACAATATCGAGAAACTGATCGGGGTCGTTATCTATAGCGCCGCCGTAATAATCATTCTCGTATCCAATATCGGTAGAACGTACGCCAGGCTTCATCATGTTGACGTCTATCAACTCACCCGTGTTACCATCGACTTCTATAGGCGCGGGAAAAGAAGTATCGCTGTCGGAACGTAGCAAAAGACCCGTGCCGGTAGTATGCAGCGAATTTGTTCCCCAAGTATAGATCTTATTTTTATGAGTTATAAACGCCGCGCTTGTACGCGTAGCAGCAATCTTTATAATGCCGTCTCCCGCGTCTTTGAATTCGACCGGTATTTTCGTAGGGTTTGTGCCGTAGCTTACGCCGAGCGCATTGGCTGTCAATCCCGCCACGAGATCCCAACCGTAAAGCTCTCCGTCGTAAGTAAGCCCTATGGCAAAATCCGTACCGACCGCAACTTGCTTAAACCTTATACCGTTATTCTCGCCCTCGGCATTCGAACGCACAACCGCAGGAGCAAAAAACAATGCAAAGAAACCGCTCAGGCACAGTAGCATGACGAGCGCAATCGAAACAATTTTTGACTTCAGCCTTTTTTCCATATTAGGTCCTCATTCGCCATCATTCGGCAATTTTGTAATAATGGCGATTGTAAAAAACAATAATCGCAAACGAACAGTATTATACGCGATAATACTAAACATATATATTATAAAACAAATCGTCTCACCTGTCAATGAATGTTCATAAATATTTCACATATTTTTTGCTCTGAAATAAGGCATTTTTAATATTTTTCGCAAAATTCTCCCCTTAAAAGTCGCTTTTCCGAATAAAACATATTTTCCGAAGAAAAACTTCGCCTTACAAAATTGACAATCGCATAATCTTATTGCTTGCCATTTTCAGTATAATCGTATATAATGTATATAATATTCGTTTGTAAATAAATTTTTATCCATAAGGAGTGCTGCATATGCGAAACTATAACTTTTCGGCAGGTCCGTCGATGCTTCCCGAAGAAGTATTGAAGCAAGTACAAAAAGAGCTGCTCGACTACGAAGGTACTGGAATATCCGTAATGGAAATGAGTCACCGCTCCAAGCCGTACGAAGCGATAAACGCCGAAGCGGAAAGCCTGCTGCGTGAACTGATGGCTATTCCCGAAGACTACGACGTGATTTTCGTTCAGGGCGGCGCGTCGACCCAATTCGAGGCGGTGCCTTTGAATATTTCCGTGAACAAAAAAGCCGACTATGTAGTCACCGGCAACTTCTCGAAAAAGGCGTTTGGCGAAGCGAAAAAATACGGCGACATGGTAAAAGCAGCTTCGAGCGAGGACGCAAACTTCACCTATATTCCCAAGCTCGACAGAAGCACATTCAGAAGCGACGCAGACTATGTTCATATCTGCTACAACAACACAATCTTCGGAACGCGCTACTCGAGCATACCCGACACAGGAAACATTCCTCTCGTAGCAGACCTTTCGTCTTGTATTCTCAGTCAGGAATTCGACGTTAAAAAGTTCGGCGTCATATATGCCGGCGCTCAGAAAAACGTCGGCCCCGCAGGCGTAACCATAGTGATTGTCCGCAAAGATCTTCAGGACAAGTGTAATCCGCTCTGCCCCACCATGCTCAAGTGGTCGACGCAGGTAAAGGAGCACAGTCTTTACAATACGCCTCCCGCATTCTCTACCTATGTGTCCATGCTTGTATTTCGTTATCTCAAAAAGAACGGCGGCGTAAAAGCTATGAACGAAATAAACGAACGCAAAGCAAAGATGCTTTACGAATATATCGATAATTCGGGTTATTACAAAAACTCCGTAGTTCCCGAATTCCGTTCGATAATGAACGTGCCGTTTGTTACGCCGAGTGCCGAGACAGACGCAGAGTTTGTTTCGGAAGCCGCAAAAGAGGGGCTTTTGACTCTGAAAGGTCATAGACTCGTCGGAGGCATGAGAGCAAGCATATACAACGCCATGCCGATCGAAGGAATAAAGAAGCTCATCGATTTCATGAAGAACTTTGAAAAAAGACATAAGTAAAGGAGACTGCTATGGAAATACTGAAACTAAACGAAATAAGCGGCGTTGCCTGCGAGGCTTTCGGAACCGCATATAAAATGGTCAAGGAAGCCGTAAAGCCTGCCGGTATAATTCTACGCTCCTACAATATGCACGAGTACGCCGTTCCTGATTCGGTTTGTTGCATCGGCAGAGCGGGCGCGGGTGTAAACAACATTCCCGTCGATAAGTGTTCGGCAAGCGGCGTGGTCGTATTCAATACTCCGGGCGCAAACGCCAACGCCGTAAAAGAGCTCGTTTTGTGCGCCCTTCTTCTCTGCGGAAGAAAAATCACGGCGGGAATAAATTGGGCGTCGAGCCTAACCGGCGACGATGTGGTAAAACAGGTCGAAAGCGGCAAAAAAGCTTTTGTAGGAGGAGAACTCCTGGGTAAAACTCTCGGCGTAGTCGGTCTCGGCGCAATAGGCGTACTTGTCGCAAATGCCTGCGTGGAACTCGGCATGAAAGTCGTAGGATACGACCCATATATTTCCGTGGACGGCGCTTGGCATCTCAATCACAATGTAGTAAAAGAAACCGACCTTGATAAACTCCTTTCCGAAAGCGATTTTGTCACGCTTCACGTCCCGCTTACAAACGAGACCCGCGGAATGATAAACGCAGAGGCAATCAAGAAAATGAAGAGCGGCGCGGCGCTCGTCAACTGTTCTCGCGGCGAGCTTGTCAACAACGTCGACATGAAAGCCGCTCTTTCAAAAGGAAAGCTGTCGAGATATGTCACTGACTTCCCAAATGCCGAAGTCATAGGCGTCGAAAACGTCGTCGCCATTCCCCACCTCGGAGCCAGCACGCCCGAAGCCGAAGACAACTGCGCAATCATGGTCGCGCGCCAAATGGTCGATTTCATCGAAAACGGCAACATTACAAACTCCGTAAACTTCCCTTCTTGTAAGCTTACGAGAAGCGGCTGCCAACGCATAACCGTAATTCACAAAAACGTCAAAAACGTGCTCAAATCCATGACCGATCTCATAAGCGGCGAAGGCATAAACATCAGCAACTTCGTCAGCCAATCCAAGGGCGACTACGCATATTGCATTCTCGACCTCGACGAAAAGCTCGGCGACACAGTACTTAAAAAGCTCGAAACTCTCGACAACATCATAAAGGTCAGACTTATATAAAAAAATTACAAGAAACGGACTGTCCGAGTGAAACCGATCACAAACGACAGTCCGTTTTATTTATGTCGATTTATACGACAGCCCTTTTTATGCTTGCCGCTATACCGACTCTTCTTCTTTTTTATACGGCGGCGTGATCACAGTTCCGTCCACATAATATCTTTTTCCGTTTTTGCCGTAATAAAGCGTCATATTCAATATGCTTACAAAAAGCATGGAAACGGGAACGGAAATCAAAAGTCCCGCTCCGAGAGTAAACAATCCGACAAATACGTTAAACGCAATTATAAGCACCCATGCGACAAGAAAATACGCAAACACCGAACCGAAATTTTTGCATACGTTTCTTATCGAAAAAGAAAACGACTCGAAAATCTTTCCGCCGTCCACAATTACGCGCGAAGACCACATAGCTATGAAACTGTATCTCAACGACATAAGAATAATAAACACAACCATAATGAGAAACGGTGCAAATAGCGCGACACCGCTCACATCAAGCAACAAAAACAGACCATACATTACTAAAGCAATCAACAAATCAAACACAATAGTATAGAGCATTTTCGCAAGCGTAAAACGCGAGGATTTGCCGAGTTTAGAAACAAGTTGTCCGCCGAAGCCTATTCTTGCATTAGACGACATCGAGCCTTCTAATACCGAAATAAGAGGAAGCTCGTAAAGACCTATCAAAAACCTATACGCCAAAACGACTATTATTATAAGCCACAATGCCGAATTAAGGCGCAATGCAAAGTTTTCGGCAAACAAATCGGAAATCGACTGACCTATATCTCTTATCTGCTCGAACCAGGCATTTATGCTTTCTCCTCCGACTATGCTTTTAAACAGCGCATAAATTTCTTCTATTATTCCGCCTCCCAAAAAAATACGGTATATCGGAATCATGAACGCCATGCTTGCGCTCACCAATACCACGGCAAGTATGAAAACGTACAACAAAAGCATCCATACAAGACCGAACCTATCCACCATAATTTTAAATGCGTTTTTAAATGCCACTGCTGTTCCCCTTTGCCGGGTAAGGCTTTTTTTCGTCGCGCCGCTCAAGTTCGGACAAATCAAAAGTCGCCACAGGCATAAGCGCACTGATATACATTATCAAAAACAAGTACATGACCGCCGCAATAGCTTTCATCGCAATTATCGGAAGAGGCAAAAGCTCGAACACGCATTGAAGCAATGCTACGGTGACAAGCGGAAATATAAGAGCCGTAAAGAGGCGCCAAACTGCTTTGCTCGACATTCTTGCAGCTTCGATGAGCGCATCGACAAAAGAATATCCGAATGTCAGCATAAGCGGCGCCCAAAACATTATCGGAACCGAAAAATAAATACTTATGACAAATGCAATTATTATGGAAATCGAAACCAATATTACAGTAAGAGTATTCGGATGCCCCGCTCCGCTAAGTAAAAAATGCAACAGCGTAACAAGTCCGCTCAAAATAAACTTAAACAGCATATATACGGCAATTATAAAAGCAAGCGTCTTGAGCATTGGAAATAAACTGCTGTTCAAATCGCGAAGCGGCGCTTTCAGCATAAGTTTGCCTGTTCGGAAATGCTTTTCTATGACCGACAGCGCAAGAGCCATACAGACAGTGAGAGTGACGAAAATCAACAGTAAAGGATAGACGTAAACTGTGGCATGACGATCGAAAATGAGCCAAGCAATATCCGCATAGGAATTTATTGCCGATACGGCAAAATCGGGTATAAATGTCACAAAGCCGAGAGGTCTGACAAAAAGACCGAGAAGCACTGCGGGAACTACGGCAATCAGAAGCAACACCCAAAATGACTTTTTAATATAGGAAAATGTCTTTGCTATATATGTCATTGCTTTTATTATATCTTATTCCACGCGAAATTGCAAGAAAAACGCTTGACAAATGAATGTTTTTGTCCTAAGATTGACATATAGATTACCGCTAGGGGCGCTCGTAGACGAGCTGAGATGATTTCGCTTTGAAGAAATCGGTCCCTTTGAACCTGTTGGGTTAGTACCCGCGTAGGAAAGCTGTCTTTATTGTAAATCTTCTTATGCAATAATAACGACTACTTGCCCCCTGCCGGAAGCGGAGGGCAAGTTTTACGTTGCGGCTTGTTTGGTAATAAGGAGGTTTTATGTTTACAGGAGACTATTGGGAAGGCGTAAGCATTCCCTGGTGGCAACTGCTGCTTACGGCACTCGGCGTAATTGCGGCAATTGCCCTTACAATTGCGATCATCACGATTGTTCAGCGCAAGCGAGGGGCATATTTCTATCATAGCACGCGTGACATAACCTACGGAGCCGTCTGCATAGCCGCATCATTCGCGTTGTCGTACATAAAGTTCTTTTCGCTTCCGTACGGCGGCTCTATCACCGCGGCTTCGGTTTTGCCCATGCTTATATACTGCTATTACTTCGGTTTCAGAAAAAGCCTTATCGTATCGTCGGTATATATGCTCTTGCAATTCATACAAGGACCGTATATAGTCTCTCCGTGGAGCGCCGTTTTAGACTATGTGGTTCCTTATATGGCGCTATCACTTGTGGGGCTTTTAAAATTTGACCGGAAAAAACTCGATAAAGTAACCGGTGCAGACAAAAATCCCGTTTTATGCCACAGCGGATTCTTTATGGGTACGAGCTTATATTTTATTGTAAGATTATTCTCTCACACGCTTGCGGGCGTTTTGTTCTGGGCGCAAGGAATCGACTTTCTCGCTTGGCACGGCGACCTTGTCGGCACGGCGGCTTGGGGCTACAGCGCAACTTACAATTTCCTATTCCTCGGTCCGGACACAGCGATAGCGATTATTGCGGCAGTCCTTTTATTGTCAAGCAAGGCATTTAACGCTTTTATGGCTTCCTCGTGCCACGCTCTGAAGAATCCCGACGCCGCCCATAAAGACGATCAAAGAGCTTGAGCCCGAACTTATAAAAGGCAACGGCAAACCCGTCGGAGGAATGGATCCCGTGACAACGGATATATTGACGAGCACTTGTATGGCAATAATCGCCGCTATACCCGAAGCGAGATAGCATCCGAATCTGTCGGACGCATTCTGAGCGATTTTTATAGCTCGAATGATAAACAGAATATATACGCCGAAGAGAAGCAAACAACCGAAATAGCCGAGTTCCTCTCCTATTATACTCAAAATAAAATCGCTTTCCGAAAACGGCAAAAAAAGATACTTCTGTCTCGAATTGAAAAGTCCTATTCCGAAAAATCCGCCGCTCCCCAAAGAATAAAACGACTGAATGAGCTGAAAACCCTCGTCGAGAGGAGACGCCCAAGGATTTATAAATGCCATCAAGCGGCTCAATCTGTACGGTTCTGCAAATATAAGTACGACGGCGGCGGCGACTGCCGGTACGCCTACTATGAGAAAGTGTTTTATTCTCATGCCGCCGACAAAAAGCATGACAAACATCAATAACGCCATACAGATAGTGATAGACATATTCGGTTCGAGAATAATCAAGACGCAGATAAGTACGCCCACACCGAGTATCGGGAGCACGCCTTTGAACGACGTCATTCTTTCGTGATGTTTTGCCATGTAAAACGCCGTAAAAATTATAAATCCGAATTTTACCGGCTCGGAAGCTTGAAGAGTAAAAAACGGAAGATTTATCCACCGTCTCGCGCCGTAATTTTCCACGCCTATACCGGGAATTAAAACAAGCACCAACAGCGCAAGCGAAACTCCGAGCACGATATATCTGATCTTGCCAAAAAAATGATAGTTTACAAAAGTCAGCCCAACCATGGCGCCTATACCGAGGACAGCGCCCACTATTTGTTTGAACATGAAATAAAATTCCGTACCGTAATTTTTTTGGGCGGAATACATACTTGCGGAGTACACCATAAGCACTCCGAACCCCACAAGCAAAATCGTTACGACAAACAGAATGTAGTCAGGCTTACCGCTTGCCCTACCCGTCATAACCGAAGTATCGGCGTTTTTTGCAAATAGTTTTTTTCTCACCTTTCAAGCTCCTCGACCGCTCTTATAAAAGCGTCTCCCCGTTCGGAATAGTTCTTAAACATATCGAAGCTTGCCGATGCAGGCGACAAAAGCACATTTTTTACAGCGGCAGTCGAGGCATATTTCACAGCGTCCTCAAGAGAAGCATACCGCGTTATACCGCTAAATCCGTAAAAAAGAGCGCTCTTCTCTATCTTATCCGCCGTTTCGCCGATCAGCGCAATTTCCTTTATGTTGTTTGGCAGCTTTTCGAAAAGCAAATCGTAAGAATATCCCTTATCGCTTCCGCCAAGAATGAGCAGCGTATCGCCTTTCATCGCTGTGCAAGCGCAAATCGTAGCGGATATATTCGTGCCTTTCGAATCGTCGTAATAAGTCCTTCCTCGGACTTTTCCCACCATTTTCAACCTATGCGCGGCAGTATCGAACGACACTATACCCTCTCTGATTATTTGCGGATCTATATCGAGAAGCCTACAGATACATATAGCGGAAAGCGCATTACGGACATTGAAATCGCCTACGAGAGAAATATCCTCCCGTCTGCAAATTTTCTCGTTCATAAACATCAAATGATCGCCATGCCAGTATGCTCCTCGCACTTTTCTCTCCAGTGACGTATAATAGATCTGCGAATGAGGAAAAAAATCTTTCAGAAGCAACACTGGAATATCATCGGATAGCACAAGAAAATCGCTTCCCGCTTGATTTTCGGCAATACGAAGTTTGGCTCTCGCATAGCCTTCGACTGTTCCGTGCCTGTCCAAATGGTCACAGGCGATATTTGTTATACACGCTATGTGCGGACAAAAGTTTTCTATAGTTTCGAGCTGAAAACTCGACGTCTCTACGACGGCTTTTTCATAATCGCCTTCGTTTGCCACTTGAGAAAACGGTATTCCTATATTGCCGCATACTTTTGTCGAGTAAACTCTTCCGGCAATGTTTCCGACCATTTCGGTAACAGTGGTCTTTCCGTTTGTTCCGGTAATTGCAACGACATCCTTTTCTCCGTTAAGTATCCAACCGAGTTCCAATTCGCCTATAAGCCTTATACTGTTTTTACGCGCATAATCGAATATCCGGCTCGTAGAAGGAACGCCCGGACTTACGACTATTAAATCCGCCATAGGCTTTTCCGGAATACAATTGCCGTCCTCGCACATTTCGCATTGACAACCGTGTTTGGAAAGCACGTCAAACGCACTTTTACCGCTCATGCCCGTTCCGACGATCAACGCCCTTTTCGCATTTAAAATCATACCGTCTCCTCAAAAAAATAAACTCGCACACTTTACAATATGCGAGTTTTTTTATTTTAAGACCATGAGGACAGCTTGTCCGCTAACCTCCGTTTACTATAAGCATGATAAAGCACATAAGCGTCCCCGTAATAAAAGTGACAGTCATATAAATCGTGGATATCCTGTTTTCGTGTACGCCTTTTCTTTCGAAATGGTGGTGAATCGGAGCCATCAAAAATATGCGTTTTCCGTGAGTAACTTTGAAATATACTACTTGCAATATGACCGAAAGACTCGTGACTACATACATTATACCGAGAATGGGCGCAAGAAGTTCCATTTTCGTAACTATGGCGAGCGAAGCAAGTCCGCCTCCGAGCGCCAACGCCCCTGTGTCGCCCATAAAAATTTTAGCGGGAAAACCGTTAAAACACAGGAATCCCAAAAGAGCACCGACAAACGCTCCGCAATAAATGAGTAGGTTTGTATACTCCTTTGCAAAACTCGCGTTGCTGCCCGCGATATATACCGCAATACCCACAAAGAGAGCAAAAAATGCGATGTATGCGCACGACACCTTTCCTGCCAAACCGTCCAACCCGTCCGTAAGATTTACCGAATTCGTGAACGCAAGGAATATAAGGATATAAAACGGAATGGCAAACCATCCGAAATTCAATTCCGAAAATGTGAAAGGGATATATACGGAATCTCCCACATACACGTTTTTATAGGCAAAAAACGACACAACGACAGCCATGAGAACCTGGAAAACGATTTTTTGCCACGGCGAAAGTCCCTTGTTGCGTTTAAAAAATATTTTCATGAAATCATCGAGAAAACCAATAATCCCGTAACCGAGCGTGACAAGCAGAGTAATCAGCATCAGTGAATGTTCCTCGGTCATAAACGCTACCGAGCTTAAAGTGAGTGCGAGCATAAAACCAATTCCTCCCATTGTGGGAGTTCCGTTTTTCGACATATGGTTGTCCACATAACCGAGAATGGTCTGCCTGAGTTTAAGCTTTTTAGACAGTCTTATCACAAGCGGCATAACCAAAAGCGTCAGCACGAGAGACACGAGCGTCGCAAGCAATATTCTTATCAAAACACGCCCTCCTCTATAAGTTCCATTACATAGCGCTCGTCATTATAATCGTACTTTACGCCGCCGATTTCCTGATATGTTTCCGCGCCTTTCCCCGCTATCAGCACTATGTCGCCCTGCTTTGCCGTATCGATCGCATATTTTATAGCCGTTTTTCTATCCTCTATGCAAACATAATCTTTACCCTTTATACCGCAGATTATATCATCCATTATAGCCTCGGGACTTTCGCTACGCGGGTTGTCGCTGGTCACAACTGTTATATCGGAAAGAGACGCAGCGACCGCCCCCATAATCGGACGCTTGGTCTTGTCTCTGTCGCCGCCGCAGCCGAACACCGTTATTATTCGTCCCTCGGCAAACTCGCGTATAGAACTCAAAATGCTTTCGAGACCGTCGGGAGTATGGGCAAAATCGATTATTACGCTACACTTCGACATACCTATCATATTGAACCGACCGTCTATTTTCGTCACTCTGCGTATTCCGCGAACAACAAATTTCAGCGACAAATCAAGAGCCGCCGCGACAGCCGCCGCACAAAGAGTATTGTACATATTGAACCTTCCCGGAAGATTGAATTTTACCTCTGCTATGTCGTCAAAAGAATTAAGATAATAATCAAGTCCGCCCGTGCTCATTTTAAGGTCTATAGCGAAAATATCGGACGGATTCTCCGAGCCGTAAGTGACGGAGTTTTCGCATTCCACCGCAAGTTCTCTGCCAAATGTATCGTCCACGTTAATCACGCATTTTTTAGCCATGCTGCTTGTAAACAATTTGCGCTTTGCCTGCGCATACTTTTCCATCGTTCCGAAAAAATCGAGATGATCTCTGGTGAGATTAGTGAACGCCGCCACCTCGAAAACAATGCCGTCGAGCTTATGAAGCCACAATGCATGAGCCGACGCTTCCATAACGACATACTCCACGCCTTGAGACAGCATTTCGGCAAAGATGCGATGAAGATCGGTAGGATCCGGCGTTGTCAAAACAGCAGCACTCCTTTTTTCTCCAACCATTATACAATTTGTTCCGATAAGACCGACTTTGCTTCCTGCGCTTTCGAGTATCCCTTTTATTATATAAGACGTCGTCGTCTTTCCGTTTGTACCTGTAACTGCAATTATTTTAAGAGATCGTGCGGGGTGTCCGTAAAACGCCGCGGAACTCAAAGCAAGTTGTCGCCTACTGCTTTTTACGAGGACTTGCAAAAGCGAATCGTCCAATTTTTTTTCGCACACGAATGCCTTTGCGCCTCTATTTGCCGCTTCCTGCGCCAAAGTATGTCCGTCTATGTTGACGCCGTCCAAGCAGAAAAACAAGCTGCCTTTTTTTACGTCGTCCAAACAAAAGGCGAGCGAAGATATCTCACAATCTTCGTACTCGTTCAAGGCCTCCAAATCCAATGCTTTAAGTTTCATTTAACACCTCGCAAACATCATAATCCTTTGAAAACCTTTTTGCAATACAAAGGCAAAAAACGACAAATTAATTCTCATGATTAAAACGACAATTTTCTCGTCACGATCCCGAATCTTCGGTACGAACAAGAACTATGTCGCCAATCGGCACTTCTGTGCCCGCGACAGGCATAGTTCCCAGAATTTTATCCGTATCACCCGCAAGTTCATATTGAAGCCCCGCCTCTTTCAACTTTTTAAGAGCCTCCGTAAGGCTTAAACCGATTATATCAGGCATAGGTACGGTCTTTGGCGGTTCTTCGCTTGTAGGGGTCATGCCCGCATAAGAAAACAAATTTTCAAATACTTTTCCCGCATAAGGAGCGGCGACGAGACTTCCGTAATAGGCGTAACTATTCGGCTCGTCTACTATCATAAGCAAGGCATAACGCGGATTATCGGCAGGAGCGAATCCGACGAACGAAGATATATATTTGCCTTGCGCTATATGTCCGTTTTCGTATTTCTGCGCCGTTCCCGTCTTTCCGCCCACAGTAAAACCTATTACTCCCGCTTTCTTTCCTCCGCCCGAAGAGACAACCTTTTCGAGCATACCGCGAAGTTTCGCGCTAGTCCCTTCGTCTATCACCCGACGAATCTGTTTCTTTTCCCGTGTATAAACATTCATACCGTCATAACTGTCTATACTCGATACAAAATAAGGTTCGTACAGTATACCTCCGTTTACCGCCGCGCAAACGCCTGTAATAAGCTGTAACGGCGTAACCGCAACCGCTTGCCCGAAACCAATTCGAGCAAGATCAACGGTTTTTACGCTTGCTTCATTCATCAATATTCCGCGACTTTCCCCGTAAAAATCCACGTTTGTCTTTTGTCCGAAACCGAAATCGCGAAGCCCTTCGTAAAGTTTTGCAGTGCCTACGCGCTGTGCAAGATCCATGAACACGCAATTGCAACTGTTCATGACTCCTTCGCCGAGAGTTTGCGAACCATGACCTATGCTTCGCCAGCATTTTATTCTCTGTCCGTCCACCATACGATACCCCGGACAATAAAAGCGATCGGCCTCGCTTGCCGCACCGTTTGCGAGCGCTATCGCAGTAGTGAATATCTTAAAAGTAGACCCCGGCTCGTAAACGTCCACGATCATCTTATTTTTCGAAAGAGCATTTAAAAGGTTTATATCGTCGCGCGGCGGATCGTTGTTATCGTAAGACGGTGCGCTCGCCATTGCGAGAATTCCGCCGGAATTTACGTCCATAACTATCATACTCGCACTCTTACTGTTCCACTCGAGTTGCGCCGAAGTAACAGCCGTTTCGGCAAACGACTGAATGTTTGCGTCAACGGTGAGCGTCATGTCGCACCCTGGTACGGCAGGCACATACTTAGTTGTTTCGCCATCCAATCGTATGCCCTGCATATCCGTAGCAGTAAGAGCAACGCCGTCTATTCCCGAAAGATATTTATCGTAATATCCCTCAAGTCCGTTTTGCCCGATGTTGTCGATATTCGTGAAACCGAGTACCTGTTCGAGTCTGCTTCCGCCCGGATAATTGCGCGTACTGTCCACGGTAAAATATATACCGTCAAGTCCGTGAGAGCGTATGCGCTCCGCAACTTCCTCCTCCACCTCTCGCATTACGGTGATTTCACTGACAAACGTGCCCGAAAGCTTATCATAAAGTTTGGCATAATCGAGCTTGAAAGCGTCCGACAACACGCGACTCACCGATTCGAAATCCTTAACGGCGCGAGGGCGCACATAGACGGTGTAGACGTTACGGTTATCGGCAAGAACTTCTCCGTTCGCGTCTAAAATTTTGCCTCTCGGAGCTTCAAGAGGCAAATCTCTGTACCACTGCTCAGCCGCTTTGCCGCTCAGCCAAGAGCCCTTCACAATCTGCAAATAAAAAAGCCGAGCGGAAAGAGCGCAAAATAAAAAGGCTATTGAAAGTATGACAATCAACAACCTCTTTCGTGTCAACAATAGACTATTCGGTTTCTTCAATATTATCAGCCTCCGATGAGATTACTAAGCCAATCGCAAAATTTATCGAACCAATTGGTTCTTGCTTCGTAATTCACCGTCTCGCCCATCGGCAGAAGCTCGATACTATTCGACGTTTCGGGTTTGACCATTCCAAGTTCGGTGGCTTGCCCCAAAACCATAGTGTCGTTATCGAGCGCCGACAGCTCGGCGTTTTGTTGCGTAAGTAACGTATTCTTAGAAGAAATCTCCGACTGGAGCGCTTCCACGCTCGAGCCCATGCCGCCGATCATAATACCCGTCGCAATCACTATAGCCGCAAGTGCGACAACCACAGCCGCATACACGCAAAGCATGGCTTTTGTCTTAAACGAAATCGAACTGCGTTTTTTGACGGTTTGCGATTTTTCTTCCTTTTCTTCGAGAACTTTTCTCGTTTTTATGCTCGGCATGACCGATTCCGCATTTCTTGTCGCTCGAGCGGGACGGCGGATATAGGAAGGCTGTCCGACAAATTCTGCCGTCTGCGGGAAGCTTTCGTAATCCTTTCTCTTGGAATAAAGCGACGGTTCGCTCTTTTCCGCAGCGCGACGGCTCGATGATACCGTCGTATCGGGAATGTTGGCGAAATATGTTTCGTTCGTACGCGGAAAAGCGTCCTCGGTATCCGCTTCAAAACGATTTATCTTTTCCGAGACGGAAGCATTATTCGAGTATCCGCCGAATCTGTCTTCTTCGGTTCTGATTTGTCTTGTAGTCCTTACCATTGTATGTTCCTCTCTTTTCCTTTATTCTTGTTAAATTTTTTCGGCAACTCTCAGCGTTGCGCTTTTGCTGCGGGGATTACGCTCCTGCTCCTTCTCACTCGGTCGAATCGCTTTACCGATAAGCTTTACGCTTGCCCTGTGTCCGCATACGCAGACGGGAAGCGATTTATCGCATATGCAATCGGTCGCAAGCGAAGCGAAAGTTTGCTTTACTATCCTGTCCTCGAGCGAATGAAATGTGATTACGCACAATCTCGCTCCTTTTTTCAGCTTGTCCACTATGTCGCACACGGCTTCTCCCAAGCCCGAAAGCTCGTTGTTGACCTCTATGCGAAGAGCTTGAAACACTTTTTTCGCAGGGTGTCCGCTCTTTCTCGAAGGTACGCTTGCGACTATTATGTCCGAAAGCTGCATTGTAGTTTCTATAGGAGTTTTCTTTCTTCTCTCGACGATATTTGCCGCTATTTTTCGCGCAAACTTTTCTTCGCCGTAAGTAAAGAAAATTCTTGCCAACTGTTCCGTCGAATATTCATTCACAACTTGCATCGCGGACAGAACTTGCTCTCTGTCCATTCTCATGTCCAGCTCGCCGTCCTTGCTGTAACTGAAACCTCGTTGCGGTTCGTCCACCTGTCTCGAAGAGATCCCGAGATCGAGTAGCGCTCCGTCAATATCGTTTATGCTTCTTCCGCCGAGAATTTCAGCGACATTCTTGAAATTGTCGTGAACAAGCTCGTACCTGCCGGCAAAGTCCGGATTTGAAGCAAACCTTGCGCCCACAAAGTCAAGAGCCTCGTTGTCTCTATCTACGGCAATAAGTCGTCCGCCGGCGCGCAATATAAGCTCGCTGTCGTTGCCTCCGCCCAAAGTGCCGTCGAAATAGATACCGCCTCTTTTAACTTTTAGGGCACTTAAGCACTCGTCGGCCAGTACGGGAATGTGATATTCTTCACCCATGACGCTCATTGATTCGAATGCTCCGTGTTCTTCGACGATTTACGCTTTTCGAGATATTCGTTCCACTTCTTTTCGCTCCATATTTCCACATGGTTATAGACGCCAACGGAAACGATATCTTTCTCTATGCCAACCGATTTGAGAAGATCGTCATTGATAAGTATTCGCCCCTGCGAATCGGGTTCCGCCCATGCGGATTCCGCAGTGTAATCTCTCATCTTTGCGATTTCCTCTTCGCTTGTAAATCCGTATTCGCTGAACTGACCGAAAAATAATTTTTCCGCTATGTCCGCGGGATACATGAATAAACAGTCGTTCGTTCCTTTCATTATAAACGGGAACTTCTCTTCTTCTTCGTCGGATTTTTTGTCCTTTTTATCTTTAATATCGAAGGCTTTTTTAAACTTCGCGGGTACGCGAAATCTGCCGTTCTCGTCGATCTGATGACGATATGTTCCTACAAGAATCATAGCGAAAGCCTCCTTAAAGATTATAAATCGACATTTGGTATCGATTACGCTATAATTATAGCATATACTTTGACCAAAAGCAACCATTTTTGCCCACTTTACATAAAAAAAGCTCCTTTTTATATAATTTTTTATCCATATCTACTATCAATGCGGTACGCCGTGAGTACTACTCAATGCGCTTCTCTGCGCTAAAGCGGTTGACAAATAAAGTGTCCTGCGGTATAATACAAACATATTTTTACGGAGACTATAATATGAACTTATTTCAAGTGTACGACGCGCAAAAGCGTTTGGATAAAACGGTTCACCATACAAATCTCGAACATTCGCTCACTTTTTCCAAGATCAGCGGAAGCGAAATTTATCTCAAGTGCGAGAACCTACAAAAAACAGGTTCTTTCAAAGTCAGAGGCGCGTACAACAAGATTGCCATACTCGACGAAGTCGGCGACACAAGATGCGTAGTCGCTTCAAGCGCGGGCAACCATGCTCAAGGAGTGGCTTACGCGGCAAAAGAACGTGGTATGGAAGCAATCATAGTAATGCCGAAAAGCACTCCCATCGCCAAAGTTTCCGCAACCGAAAATTACGGAGCAAAAGTCGTGTTGCACGGAGATCTGTACGACGACGCTTACAAAAAAGCCCTCGAAATAGTAGACGAAAAAGGCGCTGCGTTTGTGCACCCTTTCGACGACGAAGATATAATTGCAGGACAAGGCACCGTGGCTTTAGAGCTTCTGTCGGACAGACCCGATCTCGACTCGGTAATTGTACCGGCAGGCGGCGGAGGACTTCTCGCAGGAATAGCGTTTACCGTAAAAAATATCAATCCGAAAATCAAAGTAATAGGAGTACAGGCAAACCGAGCAGATTCCATAGTGCGTTCGTTTAACGAAAAAAGACTTGTAACTGCCGAAAAAATATTTACCATTGCCGACGGCATTGCCGTTAAAACTCCCGGTAAGCTTACAATGGAACTTATAAATCAATATGTGGATGAAATGCTTACCGTAACAGACGAAGAGATTGCTTCGACAATTATTCAACTTATAGAACGAACCAAACAAGTCGTCGAACCGGCAGGCGCCACTTCCCTTGCTCTTGCTTTATCCGGCAGAGCAAATCTCGTCGGTAAAAGCGCTGCTTGCGTGCTTTCCGGCGGCAATATCGATGTGGGTTTCATTCACAAAATCATCGAGAAAGGTCTCGTAAGCCGCGGACGACAAATGAAATTTTCCGTTTTGCTCACAGACAAGCCCGGCGCACTCGAGCAGTTCGCACGAATAATGGGAGTCAACAACGCAAATATAATTTCCGTACAGTATGACCGCATGAGTCCGGAACTCCAACTTTCCGAAACCATACTTCACATTGCTTGCGAGGTCAGCGGCGTCGAGCACGGCAAAAGACTGTTAGAGCAACTCGAGTCGGAGGGCTATAACATCGAATTCGAAAGTAACAAATTTTTTATTTAAGGAGCAGCCATGAATAAAGAAGTAATCTGCACAAGCAAAGCGCCGAAAGCACTCGGACCATACAGCCAAGGTATAGCCGTAAAAAATCATGAGACGTTTTATTTTTCGGGACAAATAGCATTAGACCCCGCAACCGGACAACTCATAAACGGAGACGTTAAAAAACAAACCGCGCAAATCTTCGACAATTTGAACGCGATCCTTTCAAGCCAAGGAATGACAACGGAAAATATCGTTAAAACTACCGTGTATTTAACCGACATAAACGACTTTGCGATTGTGAATGAAGAATACGCGCATCATTTCTCTTGCGACCCGCCTGCTCGATCTTGCGTGCAAGTAGCGGCGCTGCCGGCAGGAGCAGCAGTGGAAATCGAAGTAATCGCATATAAATAAAAAAACAGGGCTTTTAAAGCCTTGTTTTTTTAAACTCCAAATCTTATACGCCTTCAAAACAGTTAAACAGAAATTTCCACAAGACGGTTTCCCACCATGTCGCAGGAGGTCAAATAATATTCTATACCGTTCGTTTTCATAAACCTTTCCGCGCGACTCGCTCCGTGCAAATGCCCGTAAATCACGGCGTTCACATTGTTTCGCTCGAAAAGTTGCGTAAACTGAGACGACTCCGCTCTCACATTAAACGGCGGATAATGTATCATGGCAATAAGCTTATCCGTCTCCCCTCTTTTCTTTTCGGCGTCCGCGAGAGACAATCCCATTCTGATCACTTCTCTGTCGAATATTTTTTTATCTTCGTCCGTCTGCGCCTTACCGTCCGGCACCGTCCAACCGCGACTGCCGCAAAATACGACATTGCCGATTTTGACGGCGTCGTTTTGAAGCGCAAACATTCGGTTCGGCAACATTGTCCGCACGGCGGATATCGATTTCCACCAATAATCATGGTTTCCGCGCAAAATAATTTTATTTCCCGGAAGAGACGCAATAAAATCGATATCGGCTTTTGCGTTTTCCAGATACATTGCCCAACTGATGTCTCCTGCAATCAGCACTACGTCTTCTGGACCGACTTTTGCCTTCCAATCGGATGTTATGACATCGAGATAATTATCCCATGCATGACCGAATATATCCATGGGCTTAGGGTTATTGATCGAAAGATGTAAGTCGCTGATTGCAAAAATTCTCATATTTCGATTATATCAAATCGTATAAATTTTTGCAAATGATTTTATCTCCTTTCGGGAAATATCCTGTTGTTCAAGAGCTCCGCGCAACCGTCGCACTCGGTGCAATCCGGATAAACCGCAAAGCCGTATGTCGGCACAAGCACGTCTGCGATCATAAGCACGCGATATGTCTCGACGATACAATATGAAAGCGACACCGCGCTGTCAGAAATGAAAGCTCCGTTGGTGCACACAAGCACGGCATCCGCATCAAAGCGATAATTTGCTCCGTTGTCTGTAGGAACTCGCAAGGACAGATCCCGCGCCAATTCCAAAACTCCGCTTGCACACCCGCAATTTCCGTTTGCATCGGTAAAGCGTACGTTTAACGTCACTCTCAATCTTCCGCGCACACGTCTGCAATCCCCGTTCGAAATGCAGGTACTATCCACTACGAAAGACACATCTCCGGTTTCGGAAGCGTCCACAAAGGTAAAGGGCGCGCCCGACGGCAAATCGC
Organism: uncultured Christensenella sp.; assembly: GCA_910585955.1. Taxonomy (GTDB): domain Bacteria; phylum Bacillota; class Clostridia; order Christensenellales; family Pumilibacteraceae; genus MGBC157735. The sequence continues at coordinate 43,869 of CAJUGC010000009.1, read as the reverse complement.
TAAGTACGACGGTAGCCGTCTGATTATCCCGTCTTGCCCTGCAAGCGTCCGTCACCGTTTCGACGTGCAAACACATTCTTTCGCATAAACCGTTAAGCGGATTGCCCGAAATACAACCTATCGCCTTATAATTTGCCATAAAAAACCTCCCGACATTTGTAAATGTATATGCCGAAAGGTAATTCTATGTTATACTATTCTTCCGATTCATCGTTGTCTTCGGCAAAAACCGATAGGCAACGATCAATAAGATTTAAAACTTCTTCTTTTCCGTATCCGCTTTGAGCAGACACCGGAATTATGTCGTCTCTTCCTATAGCAAGCGCCGTAGCAATCTGCTGAACCGCCGCACCGACCTTGCTTTTTGATAACTTATCCGTTTTCGTGGCTATTACGGTAAACGGCAGCTTGTAATAATACAGATATTGCGCCATCTGCTTATCGAGCGCAGTAGGCTCATGTCTGCTGTCTATAAGAAGCAACGTTCGTACAAGCCTGTCCGTACTTTGAAGATACCCTTCTATAAGTCCGCCCCACTTTTTTTTCTCGATTTTGGAAGCCGCAGCATAACCGTACCCGGGTAAATCGGTCAAGATAAATTCACCGTCATTGAACGAAAACAAGTTTATAAGCCGCGTTCTTCCTGGAGTTGACGACGTCTTGGCAAGCTTTTTCTGTCCCGCAAGCATATTGATGAAAGAGGACTTACCCACATTCGAGCGTCCGACCACGCATATTTCTTTGGAATTCGTCCCCTTGATCGCTTCCGAGTACTTCTTCGCATCGGATATGCTTATCACAAATCGTGCATTTTTGATTTTCACGCTTTTCTCCTTTGCAATAAGACTTGTATTTATATAAGCGCCGTCTCGATAACATCGTCAAACACGTTTGCATAGACGATTTTCATATTATCCTTGACTTCGGTCGGCAAATCCGCCACGTCTTTCTTATTCTCCGACGGAATAATTATGGTTCTTACGCCGCTTCTGAATGCCGCCAGCGACTTTTCCTTTAGTCCGCCTATTGCAAGCACCTTTCCGCGCAATGTTATTTCTCCCGTCATAGCGACGTTTCTCGACACCTTACGTCCGCTCATCGCCGACAATATAGCAGTCGCAATGGTTATTCCCGCGCTCGGACCGTCTTTCGGCGTTGCGCCTTCGGGAACATGAATATGCAAATCGTATTTCGTAAATTTTTCCGCATCAATGCCGTACTCTTCGGCGCGACTGCGTATAACCGTTAACGCCGCGAGACAGGATTCCTTCATAACATCGCCGAGACTGCCCGTAAGTTTTATTTCGCCTTTGCCATCCGCAACAAGACTCACCTCTATATTCAATGTAGCTCCGCCGACACTCGTCCAGGCAAGTCCCGTAGCAAGACCCACTTCGTCCTCGACGTTCATCACATCGTCATGATAGCGCGGCGCACCGAGATAGCGCTCCACATCTTTTTTGCTTACTTTAAACGATTTTGCCTCTTTGCCTCCGTTTATATATTTAACGGCAAGCTTTCTTGCAACAGACGCGATTTCTCGTTCGAGATTTCTCACTCCGCTCTCTCGAGTATAACTTGAAATAATGTGCATCATCACATCGTCCGGAACACTCACTTTTAATTTTGAAAGTCCGTTTGCCTCGATCTGCTTAGGCAAAAGATAGCGTTTCGCTATCTGCAACTTTTCTTCATAAGTATAACCCGATAGCTCGATAATCTCCATTCTGTCGAGTAGCGGCGTAGGAATCGATTCCACCGTGTTTGCCGTAGTAACAAACATGACTTTGGAAAGATCGTAAGGCATATCGAGATAATGATCGTTAAAATGATTGTTCTGATTCGGGTCAAGCACTTCAAGCATCGCGCTCGCGGGATCCCCCCTGAAATCAGACGTCATTTTGTCGATTTCGTCCAAAAGGAACACCGGATTTACTACGCCCGCATTATTCATTCCTGCAACTATTCGACCGGGAAGCGCGCCGACGTAAGTGCGCCTATGACCTCGTATTTCCGCTTCGTCTCGCACTCCGCCGAGAGACATAGTTACGAATTTTCTGTCTATTGCGCGCGCAATAGACGCAACAATCGACGTCTTTCCAACACCGGGCGGTCCGACGAAGCAAAGAATCGGCGACTTGAGATTTTCCGTAAGTTGATGAACGGCAAGATATTCGACTATTCTTTCTTTTACCTTGTCAAGCCCGTAATGATCCTCGTCGAGAATTTGCTCCGCTTTTTTCAAATCGAGATTGTCCTCTGTCTTTTCGTTCCAAGGCATGGTAAGGACGGTATCGATATATGTGCGGCTTATCGCAGCCTCCGGTGAAGTCACGCTCATTTTTTCGAGACGCATGAGTTCTTTCGTTAGCTTTTCCTTCGCATACTCGGGAAGATTTTTTTCTTCGAGACGTTTGCGATATTCGTCAAGCTCGCTCTCTCCTTCGCCGAGTTCGTCGCGCATTGCCTTGATTTGCTCGCGAAGGTAATACTCTTTTTGATTTTTGTCTATATTCATGCGGACTTTAGCCGTTATCTTCTTTTCCACGGCTTTCAATTCGCATTCCTCGATTATTTTCGCATAAATTCTTTCAAGCTGTTTGTACTCGGAATCAAGCGACAGCAACTCTTGCTTCTGTCTGTAATCCGAAAAGAACACCTTTGCCGCAACTGCCACAAATCTCTCATGGTCGCCTTCTATAGACACGAGTTGCAAGTCGAGCATACCTTTTCCGTCAAGCTTTTTATATTCGTCAAGCTGCTCGACAATACTGCGACGAACGGCTTTAAGCATTATCTCGTCGGACTGTCGTTCCTCAAAGTCCTTTAAAGTAACTTCGTAAAACGGAAGAATAGTGACGAAGCTGTCGATTTCTTTGCGTTCCACTCCCTCTATAACCGCGCGCACAAGTTCTCCGTTTGTCTTCATGACCTGCTTTACTCTCACCACAGTACCGACGCGGTAAATGTCTTGCGGCGCAGGATTGGCAGTGCTTCTGTGCTTTTGCGTAACAACGAAAAGGTTACGATCGAGTTGAAGCGAGCGGTTCAGCGCAAGAATGGATTTATCTCTTCCGACATCGACCGTATAACTTTGCCCCGGAAATACGACAACGTCCCGCAGAACCACCATTTGATAGGTGTCTTTCTGCCGGACTATCATCTGTTCGCTCATTAAATTGTCGCCCGTATAATTTTCGTCCATGTGCACTCCCGTCTCTTTACCCGTATAGTATGACACTTTCGGAGCTTGTTAAATCTCGGTTTATGCTATTTCCTTTTTGACTTTCTTGCCCTTTACGACAGTCGGACTCCCGCCCTTCAGACATTCGCCCGTAATGACGACCTTCTGAATCTCGCTGTCGTCCGGCGCGCTGTACATAATATCGAGCATCGTATTTTCCATAATCGCACGCAAACCTCTTGCACCGGTCTTGAGTTCGATCGCCTTATCCGCAATCGCCTCGACAGCGTCGTCCGTAAATTCCAAATCGATATCGTCAAGCTCAAACAGCGTCTTATACTGCTTTGTAAGACAGTCCTTCGGCTTCGTAAGGATATTGACGAGAGCGTCTTTATCCAACGCACTGAGGCTCACATATATAGGCAGTCTTCCGACAAATTCCGGTATCAGACCGAACTTTATAAGGTCCTGCGGTTGCACGCTTTCGAGAGCGTTTGCATTATCTGCGACAATCTCCGTCTTGAGATTTCCGCCGAATCCGAGAGAGGATGTTCCCGCTCTCTTTTCGATTATCTTATCGAGTCCGACAAATGCGCCGCCGAAAATAAACAATATATTTGTAGTATCTATTGCGATACACTCCTGCTGCGGGTGCTTTCTTCCGCCTTGAGGAGGCACATTTGCGACAGTGCTCTCAATTATTTTGAGAAGCGCCTGTTGGACGCCCTCGCCCGATACGTCACGCGTAATGCTCATATTCTCGGATTTACGGGCAATCTTATCTATTTCGTCTATATAGATTATGCCCCTTTGCGCCCGCTCGATATCGTAGTCTGCATTCTGAATAAGCTTCAACAGGACGTTCTCTACGTCCTCGCCGACATAACCGGCCTCGGTGAGCGTCGTAGCGTCGCAAGATGCGAACGGCACGTCGAGAATACGCGAAAGCGTCTGAGCAAGCAACGTCTTTCCGCAACCCGTAGGACCCATAAGAAGAATATTGCTCTTTTTCAGCTCTATTCCGCTCTTTTTCTTAGAACCGACCTTATGAGAAATGTTGTAGCCCGCACGTTTATAGTGATTGTACACAGCAACACTGAGAACCTTTTTAGCACTGTCCTGACCGACAATATAGTCGTCGAGATACTTTTTGATCTCCGTAGGTTTGGGAAGTTTGGGATTCTCGGATTTCAAATTCTGCTTGCTTTGCTGCAAAATGTTATCACATATCGCAACACACTGATCGCAAATACAAATACTGCTGTCGGGCGACTCAATCAAATTTTGAACATCGGAACGCGAACGTCCGCAAAATGAACAATGCTGTTCGTTTTTTTCTTCGTTTTTACTCAATATAATAAACTCCCGATTATATTCTCTTTTCAAAAACCCTATCGATCAAACCGTACTTAAGCGCTTCTTCCGCCGTCATATAATGATCTCTGTCCACATCTTTTTCGATTTTTTCAATCGGCTGATTACAGTTCTTAGAGAGAATGGTGTTCATACGCTTTTTTATCTTGAGAATGTGCTCTGCCTGTATAGCTATGTCGCTTGCCTGCCCGTTCGCTCCGCCCATAGGCTGATGTATCATGATTTCACTGTTTGGAAGAGAAAACCGTTTTCCTTTAGCGCCTGACGAGAGAAGAAATGCGCCCATGGAAGCCGCCATTCCAACACAAATAGTCTGCACGTCGCATTTGATATAATTCATTGTATCGTAAATGCCCATACCTGCCGTAACGCTTCCGCCGGGGCTGTTGATATATAAGCTTATATCCTTTTCGGGATCTTTGCCTTCAAGATACAACAGCTGCGCTATCACTATGTCTGCGGAAAGATCGTTTACCTCTCCCGTAAGAAAAACTATCCTGTCTTCCAAAAGGCGCGAATAAATATCGTAAGATCTCTCGCCTCTATTCGTCTGCTCGACGACCATGGGCACCAAATTGTTCTTTATCATCAAATTAAACCTCCGAGATATAATCTATTTGTGCGGCAATCGGTTTATACCGCAAGACAAGCTCAAAGATCAAATCCTACTCGTCCTTTTTGTCGGACTTTGCTGTCGAACTCTTCTTGCTTGCCGTCTTTTTGTCGCTCGAAGCCTTTTTCCGAACGGGCTTCTTGTCGGCGCCGTCAGTAGCCGCATCCTCTTTCTTTGCGACGAATTTGTTGCTCTTTTTTAAAAAGTCAATAACTTTAGCCATGAGCAAATCGCTCTTGATATATGCGCGCTGATGAGATAAAGCGTGCTCGTCAAACTCTCTTCCGTGCTCCTTGGAATGAGAAACAAACTTCTCTACTTCCTCCTCGAGTTCCTTTTCGGAGACCTCGATTTTTTCCGCCTCTATTATCTTTTCCAAAACGAGACGAATTTTAACATTGGAAATCGCAGATTCTCTGCGTTGACGGCGGAAGTCCAACTCTTTGAGTCCCGTGTACTTGAAATAGTCCTTTAGACTCATGCCTCCGTAATACTGTTTTAGCTGCATTTCAAAGTCGGCAAGCATATAATCCACCTCTTTGTCTATCATACACTGAGGCACGTCGATTTCGCAATTACCGCTTATTATTTTAAGCATTTCGTTTTCGCTGTCCACGTCGGCACGATGCTGTTTGTCTGAGCGTATTTTATCCTCTATGCTTTTTTTGTAATCCGCAAGAGTTTCGCATTCGCTCACATCGCGCGCAAACTCGTCGTTAAGTTGAGGCATTTCCTTGACTTTGATTGCGTGAACGGTAACGGTAAATACCGCATCTTTGCCGGCAAGCTCCTTAGCATGATAATCTTCGGGAAACTTAACTCGCAAATCGCTTGTCTGCCCTATCGTCAATCCTATCATTCCGTCCTCGAATCCGGGTATAAAAGAATTACTGCCGATCTCGAGTTCTTGATTCTGCGCCGTGCCTCCTTCAAACTTCACGCCATCGACACTGCCGCTGTAGTCAAGAGTTACGACGTCACCCTTTTGGATTGCTCTGTCCGTCACTTCGATTATGCGAGAAGCGTGCATACGCGCATGCTCTACTTCGGCATCGACTTCGGAAGGTTTAACATCCACTTCGGCTTTGGGAATTTCGAGTCCCTTGTACGCCCCAAGCTCAAACTCGGGCTTTGTCGTAATCGTTGCGCTGAACGTAAACTTTTCTTCATCCATATCGCCGAGATCGACTTTGGGATCGTCAACGGGAAAAATCCATGTTTCTTTATCCATAACTTCGCCGTAAGCGCGCCTGAAACTTGTTTCGAATGCGTCGTCAAAGAAAACGCCTTTGCCGTACATGCTTTCTATTACGCCTCTGGGCGCGTGTCCCTTACGAAACCCCGGAATATTGTACTTGCCGCGCGTCATTAAATACGCCTGCGAAAGAGCTTCTTTCCATTCGTCTGCCGTAAGCGTAAAATCGACTTTGACCGCACCTTTTTGCTTTTCTACACTGTAGTTCATATCTGTCCTCCGAAAGATTATACCATATAATCTTAGCATATAACGGAATGTTTGTCAATTTATTTGACGGACTTTTCATTTTAGTTTATACTACTATAAAGTCCACGCGGCAGCAAACGACAAAGTTCACGCTTTTAAGCAATTCACAATGTGAGGTGACAAAATGCCTTCCGACGCATTACATTATTCATTCATAGCCGACGAGTTAAACGAAAAACTATGTGACGGACGCATAGAAAAAATCTCAATGCCGGAAAAGGATGAAATCGTGCTCGGTATACGCAGCAGAGGCACAAATTATTCTCTGCTTATTTCCGCTTCTCCCATGGCAAGCCGATGTCATCTCACAAAACACCGCAAGGAAAATCCCGCATCCGCCCCTTCTTTTTTGATGCATCTCAGAAAACATATCGGCGGCGCGAAAATAATTTCGGTGAAAAACCCTTCCTGCGAGCGAATAATATGTATCAAACTTTTGACCCGCAACGAAATGTCGGATGAAGTATGCAAGACTCTTATTGCGGAAATTATGGGCAAATATTCGAATATTATACTTGTAGATTCAAACGGTATCATATCGGACAGTATCCGCAAAGTAGGTATAGATACATCATCCAAACGACAAGTGCTTCCCGGCCTCAAATACGAATCGGCGCCCGCGCAAGACAAGCTCAGCCCTTTGAATACCGAGTCCGCAAAGCTCACGCTTGCTTCGTTTCCGGGCGGAGACATAGGCGCATATATAATTTCAAAATTCAAAGGTCTCGCTCCGTCAAGCGCAAATGAAGCCGCTTACAGAGCCTTACGGATGATAGACTGCCCCACTCTCACAAATACGCAGTGCGCAAAAGTCGCAGAAGAGCTTGTCGCTCTGTATAACCTTAAAACCGCGAGACCTTGCTTAAACGAAAGAGATTTTTATATTCGTCCCTACTCTCTTTACGGGACCGACTATAAGTTCTGCCAAAGTTTAAACGAAGCCATGGACGAGTACTTTTTCGATCGCGACAGAGCCTTGCGTTTTAACGAAAGATCCAAGCACTTGCAATCTCTGTTGAAAAACGCAATTGCAAGGACGCAAAAAAAGCTTAGCGGCTTCATACAAAAAGAAGAAAGTTGCAAGGGGCTTGAAGCCGACAAGATATGCGGCGAACTCCTTTTAGCAAATCTATACAGAATAAAAACAGGCATGACTTCGGTCACGCTCGAGAATTGGTATAACGAAAACGCTCCTGTTACCGTTACGCTCGATCCTCAAAAATCACCGCAGTCCAATGCGCAAATCTATTTCAAAAATTACTCCAAAAAAAAGAAAACTCTCGAACAACTTAAAACGCTCATAAAAAAGACGCAAGACGAACTCGACTACTACGATACTGTATTGCTGTCCTTTTCTCTTTGCACAGAAAACTCCGAAATCGACGAGTTGGCTGCCGAACTCGAACAGATCGGACTTATTAAAAATAAGCAATCGAAAAACAGAACTCGCAAAAATATTGCAAAAACATCCGCCCCATTATCCACCGTCGTCGAAGGATACACGGTCAAGATCGGCAAAAACAATATTCAAAACGATATGCTTACAAAAGGCGCAAAAAATAACGATGTTTGGCTACACACAAAAAACATTCACGGTAGCCATGTAATTATTTCCGCCGAAAATTCGAAAGTTCCCGAAAGCGTCATTTTAGAAGCGGCAAGACTTGCCGCAAGATATTCTAAAGCAGCGCAATCGCAAAACGTACCTGTAGACTACACTCTTGTTAAGTATGTAAATAAACCGAGCGGCGCACCGCTCGGAAAAGTAATCTATACACATCAGAGCACCGTATATGTCGATCCCGCAAATAATTTATAATTAAAGAATTTAAAAAACCCGCAATTCACTAAGTTGCGGGTTTTGTTTTAAGTTTAAATTACATTATACAACAAGCGACCATACGAAGCCGAACACAGTCAAAGCGAAAATCGCTCCCATGATACACGCGCTTACAATGGCGTTCTTATATTCCGGCGCACGGTGGTTGATCCCGCTTACGAGCACTTTGACAGCTCTCACTATAGCCAATGCGGCTGCAACCGCATAGATACCGAAACCGACGGTTATGACAATCTCGGTCGTGCATAGTCCCACTATAAGCACTACAGCGCCCGCAATCATGAGAAAATCGCAAATCTGTCTCATTCCGAAATCGGAAAAATACGCCGCTATAAAGTTTTGTTTCTTAGCCTTTGCCATTACAATTTCTCCTACTTAAAAACTAATCGGTGCGAGACCTAAGATGTAAAACACAACTATAAGCACTACCGCCACTATCCAAAGAATAAACCAAGTTCTCGAACGCGTTACGGCATCGTAAAACGAATACCAACATAAAACAATCACACCGATTAAGAGAGCGATATTCTTTATCCAACCGCCGATAGCCGCAACTTTGGGAAACCAACCGAGCACTACACCTATCGCGATTGCAAGCGCGAGCAACATCACGGACACATAAGAAAGCATTTTTAAAATGCGCGGTATACTGTATGTCCGAGTTCTCGTTCTTCTTGTTGCCATTAAACTTACCTCCTATTTAAGACCGCGACTACCGGGCTTGTAAGGTACGCTTCCGTCCTTGCAAAGCGGGCATTCGTCAGCTTCATAACTTTTTACTTCCATTGTCAAAAGCGCTTTATACGGAACGCCGAAATCGACTGCACCGTTGCTTCTGTCGACTATGCTCGCAGCGGCAACGACCTCGCAACCCGCGGCTTTCGCAAGAGCGATCACTTCTTTTACCGATCCGCCCGTTGTTACGACATCTTCGACAACTATGACTTTCGACCCCTCGGAAAGGGAAAATCCGCGGCGAAGAGTCATTTTTCCGTCAACGCGCTCGGCAAAATAATTTCCAACGCCGAGTTTTCTTGCGACTTCGTACCCCATTATTATTCCGCCTACTGCAGGCGAAAGCACAACGTCAGCATTGAAACATTTTAATCTTTCCGCAAGCTCTTCGCAGAGAACTTCACTCTCTTTTGGGTCGGCGAATAACTTCGCACACTGCATATAAGTGTCGCTATGTCTGCCGCTCGTAAGAAGAAAATGTCCGTGTAAAATACCTTCCGTACGATGAAAAGCCTCTAAAATCTGTTTGTCCGTAAGCGCCATTCGATTTTCCTCACTGCGTAATCAATGAGCCTATAAGCTCGTTTACGTCATGTATTTTACAACATTCCATTTCTTTTGTCAACTCATTCACGATACGAAAAGCCGCCATCGGATCGAAAATGTTTGCCGATCCGACTTGAACGGCTGTCGCTCCCGCAATCATGAATTCCATTACGTCTGCGCCGGTCATAATACCGCCCAATCCTATTATCGGAATATTCACCTTTTTGTAAACCTCATGCACCATACGCAAGGCTATGGGTTTTACGCAAGGTCCGCTTAGTCCGCCCGTAACATTCGCAAGCACGGGCTTTCTCGTAAATCTGTCTATCGCCATGCCCGTAACCGTATTTATTAAAGAAACAGCGTCCGCTCCTCCGTCTTCCGCCGCCTTGGCGTTCGCGGCTATGTCCGACACATTGGGAGAAAGCTTTACTATAAGAGGCTTTTTGCAGACCTTTTTAACGCTCTCGGTAATTGCGCCGACGCTTTGCGGATCTATGCCGAATGCCATTCCCCCTGCTTTTACATTCGGACAGCTTATATTAAGTTCCACCATATGCGCGCCTGTAGCCGAAACCTTCTCCGCAACATACTTATAGTCTTCTTCGGTAGAACCCGCAATGTTCACTACGGTCACCAAATCTTTTTCGAGAAGAAACGGCAGATCGTCCTCTATAAACGCGTCTACGCCCGGATTTTGAAGCCCCACGCTGTTGAGAATTCCGGAAGGCGTCTCGGCTATGCGCGGAGAGAGATTGCCGAGACGCTTCTCGCGCGTTACGCCCTTTGTACATACTCCGCCGAGCGCCGAGATATCGTAGAAGCGCGAATACTCCCAACCGAAGCCGTAAGTACCGCTTGCAGTAAGAATGGGGTTTTTAAATTCCACTCCCGCTATTTTCACATTGGTATTCACAATTCGAGTTCCTCCATTTTAAACACGGGACCGTCCGCGCACACTCTGCGCGAGGCAATCGATCCGTCTTTTTGCTTTGTTCTGCAGGCGCAAACAAGACACGCTCCGACGCCGCATCCCATTCGCTCTTCCATAGACGCATATGTAGGTATTTCGTAATTTGCAGCAAAGGCTTGCACGCTTTTAAGCATCGGATGCGGACCGCAAGTAAGAATAACGTCCGGCTTTATTTCCGAAAGTCTATTTTCAAGCTCTCGAACAGGAAAGCCCTTTACACCGAAACTCCCGTCATCCGTACAAACAACGGTTTCGCAGCGACGCTCGAACTCATCGACAAACGCGACCCGTGATTTTTCGGAAAAACCGAGAAAAGCATAATACTTCCGATCGGGATAACTTTCCGGCACATAAGCGAGAGGAACACAGCCCATACCGCCGCCGAGCAGAACCACTTTCTTATGTTTTTCGCCGAGCCTAAAACCATTGCCGAGCGGAAGAGTTACTTTGATGTTCTCGCCGCTTTCGATAGCGGTCATTTCCTCTGTACCCTTTCCGAGAACGGCATAAGAAATCGAAATCTCTTTCCCTCCGAATTTATAAATTCCGAAAGGACGACGCAATAAGAATCCGGGAATTTCAAGATGCAAAAACTGCCCGCAATGTATTTTTTCAAATTCGCCTTCCGTATTCTTCAAAGTCATTTCGTAAATATTCTTTGCGATTTCTTTGTTCGATACGACTTCGGTAAGATAATCTTTCATAAGCGCTCCTTACTTTTTAATAGCCTTGCATATATCCTCGCGCATATCGATTGCGGCGGCTGCGGCGGCAGCTCCGACGCTCATCCCTCGATATTTTTCGCTCTTGTAAGCGCAGATGATTCCGCGCGAACTGTTTACAATTGCGCCTCTTCCGTGTTTATCGAAACACACTTTAAGATCATCGGCTTTACCGCCCTGAGCCCCGTATCCGGGAACAAGAAAAAACGTATGCGGCATTTTTTCGCGCAGACGCTCAGCTTGCATGGGATGAGTTGCGCCGACAACCGCGCCCACGTCGCTGTATCCGTATTTGCCGCGAGAAGAATTTCCCCACTCTTCGACGAGCGCACCCATACTCTCGTACAATGTTTCGCCGTTCTCGAACAATTTATCCTGAATTTGGCCTGACGACGGATTCGACGTCTTGACAAGCACGAAGATACCCTTATCGCGTTCGACGCAATCCTTCAAAAACGGCTCGATACCGTCGATTCCGAGATATCCGTTCACCGTCATGAAATCGCTTTCAAACGGTGTGAAAAATTTATTGCCTACTTTTGTGCGTCCGAGATAAGCGCTCGAATAGCAAGCCGCAGTTGAACCTATATCATTTCGTTTGACGTCTGCGATAACCGAAAGTCCGAGTTTCTTCGCCATGGCAATAGTCTCTTCGAAAGCACGCATTCCTTCGGTGCCGTACATCTCGTAATAAGCCACTTGCACTTTAACGGCAGGAACGAGCTTATAAAGATTTTCTAAAAGCTCCGCATTAAAGTCTATGATTGCGTTTGCGGCGTCTTTTAATGTCGAACATTTTTCTATTGTATTACTCGGCAAATAGTCGAGTTTGGTATCTATTCCGGCAACCGACGGATTTCCCGTCTTTTCGATTTTTTCGATCAATTTGTCTATCAACTTCTTATCTCCTTTTCATAACCGTTTACTATTACCGCACGGGGAATCCCTTTTAGTTTCCAACCGTTAAAAACGCTGTTTTTGCCTTTTGAAACAAATCGAGAACTGTCGACTACATAATCGGCTTCCAAATCTATAATCGCAATGTCTGCGACAGCGCCCTCTCTGATTTCTCCGCCTTCTATACCGAGTATACGCGCAGGTCTTCCGCTCATAAGTTCGACAAGCTCGGGGACGCTCATGTGCCCCGCTTCGACAAGAAAGGTATAGCCTACGGCAAAAGCCGTTTCAAAACCGGAAGTTCCGTTCGGGGCAAGCTCGAATTCCCGGTTCTTTTCGTCGGCATGGTGCGGGGCGTGATCGGTCGCAATAGCGTCTATCGTTCCGTCCTTCAACCCTTCTATGATTGCGTCGACGTCGGTCTGTGTGCGAAGCGGAGGATTTATTTTGGCGTTTGTATTGAAGCTCAGTATTTCTTCGTCGGTAGCCGAAAAGTAATGCGGACAGGTTTCGCAAGTCACCTTTGCACCTCGTTTCTTTGCTTCCCTGACGAGACTTACGCTGTTCGCAGTCGAAATATGCGCTATATGAACTCTGCAGTCAAGCGCTTCGGCAAGCAAAACTTCCCGCGCCACCATTACTTCTTCCGCAGTACGAGTAATACCTCGAAGCCCGACAATCGTCGCATTAAATCCTTCATTCACAACGCCTCCCGCAGCAAGCGACAGATCTTCGCAATGGCTAATAACGAGAGCATCCACACCTTTTGCATATTCAAGCGCAAGCCTCATCATGTTTGCATCGGAAACAGGTCTGCCGTCGTCCGAAAATGCAACAGCCCCCGCCTCTTTGAGCTTCCCCATTTCCGTAAGCTTTTCGCCTTTCTGACCTTTGGTTACGGCAGCAATCGGATAGACCTTGCAATTATCTATTTCCGCGGCTTTGTCAACGACGTATTTCAATACGGCGAGATTGTCAACGACAGGCTCGGTGTTAGGCATACACGCAACGGAGGTATAACCTCCCTGAAGCGCCGCGCTCGTTCCGCTGAAAATATCTTCTTTATATTCAAACCCCGGCTCTCTTAAGTGACAATGCATATCCACAAAACCGGGAAGTACGGCAAGCCCGTCGGCTTCGATCGTTCTGTCCGCAATAACATGGAGATCCGCGCCTATCTTCTCTATTCTGTCTCCGTCTATATAGACGTCGAGCTTTTTAAATGCGCCGTCCTTTAATACCAACCCGTTTCGTACCAAAATACTCATACACTACCTCCGCAAAGCAAATACATAAGCGCCATTCGTACTGCGACGCCGTTTGTTACTTGTTTTAAAATACGAGAATTGTCTCCGTCTGCGGCAGACGAAGAGACTTCCACGTTTCTGTTCAAAGGTCCGGGATGCATTAAAATTGCTTGCGCGTCGGCCTTTGCCATACGACTGTCGGTTATACCGTAAAATCGCATATATTCGGACACGCTTGGAAGAAGCGAAGCATTTTGACGTTCGAGCTGTACTCTAAGTCCCATAACCACGTTGGCGCCAGATATTGCTTCGTCGAGATTATCCGATACCTTCACGCCTGTTTTTTCTATTTCCAGCGGCAAAAGCGTTCTCGGCGATACTACGGTCAATTCGGCGCCGAGCTTCGACAATCCCCAAATATTACTGCGAGCAACACGAGAATGTTTTACGTCACCTGCAATAACTACTTTGAGTCCGCGCAACTCGTCGCCGAATTCCTCCCTCATAGTAAAGATATCAAGCAGAGCTTGCGTAGGATGCTCGTTCATGCCGTCTCCGCCGTTTATGACGGAAGCGCGGACGTTACGAGCCAAAAGGTGAGGCGCACCTGACATACTGTGTCTGAGAACTATGACGTCAGTAAGGAGCGCGTCGAGATTGAGCCCCGTATCTATAAGCGTTTCGCCCTTCTGAACCGACGAAGCCGACGCCGAAATCGACGTACAATTCGCACTCATTATTTTCGCAGCGGTCTCGAAAGACGTACGAGTTCTGGTGCTGTTCTCGTAAAACAACGTCACCACATTTTTGCCGACAAGATGTCCGGTTTTTTTATTGCCGGACTCGATAATCTCCTTCATTTCGACGGCTGTGCCGAGTATCTGCAACATCTCGTCTTTGCTGAGATCTCTAAGTCCGAGCAAATCTTTTCTTTTAAGCATATCTTCTCCTTTCAGGTCAGTAATCCACACTGTACACGTCTACACGACGAACTCCGTCTACATCTTTAACAGAAACGCTTACGATGTCGCTATCGTCTACATCCAATTTCGTACCCGCAAACCGCGCTTTTATAAGCGAACTGTCTTTACTGCAATCTACCAGTACGGCATGGCTGATTCTCTGCGTCGCGAAGGAATTTGCAATCGCTTCGCTTACAACATACGCCGTACGCCCGCTCCGCAATACATCGTTAACGGTTATTACATATGCATCGCTCGGAAAACAACCGCTGACCTCCGTAGCGCTAAGACTTCCGCTTTCATCCGAAACGTCGATATGACCCACGGGAACTTTCTTCCCTATTTCCGCCTGCACGATTGCCGATATTTCCTTGGCAAGCGCTTCTCCTCGCCCGCCTATTCCGATAAGAACAAGACGCGAAAATCCCGTGCTGTCTACGGCGATATCATGCGCAAGATGAATGACGGTCCGCCGCATCTTTGCTGCGTCCATTAAATTGGCTTTCAATCTCACGGCTCGTTCCTCCCGCAGACGCTCTGCTTTTTCAAAGAGTCGTACACTCGAGAAAACTCCGCCGGCGGAGAAGCGGTAAAAGTCATTCTTTCGCCGCTATTCGGGTGAGTAATCGTCAGCGAACGCGAATGAAGCAACTGCCCTTCAAGCGACGCATAACGCTTGTCCGAGAATCCGTACACCTTATCCCCGAGCACAGGCGCACCGAGATACTTAGAGTGTACTCTTATCTGATGCGTTCTTCCCGTATGAAGCACAAACTCCGCAACGCAATTGCGAGCAAAGCGTTCGATTACCTTATACTCCGTTATGGCCACACGTCCTTCTTTTGTAACCGCCATAATCTTTCTGTCATTCGGATTTCGACCTATGAAAGTCGTCAGCAAGCCTTTGTCCTCTTTCAAATTTCCGTCTAAAATCGCAATATACACTTTTTTTGTCGTTCTATCGGTGAACTGTCTGGCGAGATTGACGTGCGCCGCATTGTTTTTTGCTACCACCATAACTCCCGACGTATACTTGTCGAGTCTATGCACTATCCCGGGACGATACGCACCGTTCACATCAGATAACGACGTACCGCGCCAAAGCAAAGCATTCACAAGCGTGGTATCTCCGTTGCCCGCACCGGGGTGCACTGTAAGTCCCTGTTGTTTATTTACTACAATTATATCGTCGTCCTCGTAAATTATGTCCAAAGGGATTTCTTTCGGGGCGGGAAGTCCGCCGATGTCCGTATCGAATTTAAGCGTAACGGAATCACCCGCTTTAAGAATACGGCCGCATTTACTCGTTTCGCCGTTAACAAGCACGTCGCCGCCGTCAATAAGTCGTTTAATACGGGAACGTGTATATTCGGTCTCTGCGGCAAGATAGACGTCGAGTCTTATATTTTCGTCGCTTTCCACAGAAAACGCGACAGCATTGTCGCCACGCCCGTTACCCATCGAGCGCCTCCGAATTATTCGCCTTTTGCTCGTTTTCGCTTAATCGATCTTTTTCTTCCGTGTCGCTATCTATATCCGATAAACCTCCGACAGATGCTGAATCACTGTTTTTCTCTGTATTTTCGTCTAAAAGCACATATTCGGATTTACTTTCATTTTCTTCCGTTTCCGCTTTTTTTGCCCAATCCGAAAAGAAAATAATATAAACGAGAAAAAGTACAACTCCTACGGTCACGCCTATATCCGCAATATTAAAAATAGCAAAACTGCTCCCTATCAAAGGAAGATCCAGTCCGAAATATTCTATTTCGACAAAGTCCCGTACATATCCGAGAAAAAGTCTGTCTACAAAATTTCCGAGAGCTCCCGACACAAGAAGCGCAAGTCCCAATCTTCCCGTAATGTGCTTGCCGCGCGTACGCACCAAAAATACAGCAAAAAAAGCGATTGCGATCCCCGTTATTATGAGAAGCGTTACCCGAACGCCTGTCGGCCCCAACAACTTTTCGAGACCGAATGCCGAACCGAATGCCGCATTATAATTTCTCGTATAGGTTATATGAAAGAACTTCGGAATTATCGTAATACTTTGCCCCACGTTCATATTCGCGTCGACAACGGCTTTGATAATTAAGTCCACAACAAGAAGAGCCGCTAAAATCACAAGCTCGATCCATGCGGCTTTTATATATTTCCATATATCGGCAAATACTTTTTTCGTTCTCTCGCTAAATGTCATAAGGTACGGTGATTTCCACTCCTTCGGGCGTCAATAAAAATATATTGTCTGCGATTAGATGCACGCTTCCTCCGAGCGCATACTCCGCACCGCTCAAAAAGTCGAGTATTCTCTGAGCAATCGTCGTATCGTCTATATCGTTCAGGTTGATTATAGCAGGTTCTCTGCGCTTAAGATAATCGATAAGAATCTGAACGTCTTCCGGAGTTCTCGGTTCGTATACGACCACGTTTTGATAAAAACGTGGCGCAATATATTGATTTTTATCGGGAAGAGCCGACGGTTGAGCATACGCGGATTTTTCTCCGTTTCTCGTACTATAGCGCGGTTGAGCATCTTCCGTATTTCTACGCTCGATGCTTTCGGGCTTATAGTGATTTCTTGCCGCGGCGTTTTCAGAATAACCCGAGCCGTCGGAATATCTCGCTCCGTATCCCGCTCTGTCGGATTCGTAATTACGTCGTCCGTCGGTAAAACCGCCCTGCAAACGTCTGCCGCCGTCAGGCGAAACGCGCCTGCCTGTTTCGGGTGCGGGACGTCTTTCATCGGGCGAAATAAATCTGCCCGAATCGTCGTGCGTATCCTCGTAAAACTCGGGTTCCTCCCCTGCTCTGTAGTTTCTGCCGTTTCTCAACCAATCGTCGTACTGTCCCATGCTTATCACCTGTTCCTTGTTGTTGCTTGCTCAATTTCGTTTACCGAAAATCATACTTCCCAATCTCACGAGATTAGCACCGTGTTTTATCGCCGTCAAATAATCTCCGCTCATACCAACGGAAAGCGTATCGAAATCGCCTTCTTTTTTCTTTGCGTACATCTCGTATAATCTTTCGTACATTCGTTCGGGCGCACCGATCGGCAAAACCGACATCAGTCCGCGAACTCTTATATGAGTTTTCTCTCCGCAATAATCGTACAGTTCATCGAAGCCGTCCTGCGAAATTCCGCTTTTGTTTTCTTCTCCGCCGACATTGACTTCCAAAAGTATGTCGCTGATTATATTCTTCTTTTCCGATAGCCTCTCTATCTCATCTACAAGCGAAGTCCTATCCACCGAATGAATAAGATCGACGTTTCCCACAACAAACTTTGCCTTGTTCGTCTGAAGAGCGCCTATAAAATGCCAAGTAATTCCGCGAACATAATCTTTTTTATCGACGAATTCTTTCACCCTGTTTTCGCCTGCAAGAGTGATTCCCAAACTCGGAAGCAAATTTATGCGCTCGACGTCCACGGTCTTTGTCGCGGCAAGGATATTCACGCTATCGACATCCAAACCTTCTTCCGAACAAACTCGCTGTATGGACTCGTTTATAGCTTCGATCTTTTCTTTCAGCATCCGATCTCCTTCGCTATATGCCTTGCATAGCACGCAGCGACGTTTACGCCGCATACACGTTCTGCTTCTTTAAAATAAGCATTGCTATTGACTTCCACCGCAAGCGGACGCTCCGTACGGAAAAAGTCTACGGCTGCGTAATCGAGTCTCAATGAACTGCTTATTCGCTCCGCTATCGCTATATGTTCCGCACTCGGTTCAAACCTGTATGTCGCTGCTCCCGTTTCGGCGTTGGACTTAAAAGAAGCCGAATTTTCGCGCCCCACACAAGCGACCGCTTTGCCTCCGACAGTATAGATACGAACATCTTTGCCATAAGAATCTTTGATGTACTCTTGATAGATTACACGTCCGACATAATTCGCGTCCGAATGAAAGAGCTTGAGTTCGCGCTTGTCCTTGATAAGAAACACCTGAGCCCCGAGACTTCCGACGCAGAACTTCGCGACGAGCGGAAAACCGAGATTACTGCCGACTGCTTCGATAAATGCGTCGTCTTTTTCTTTGGAAACAGCATATCTCAACGGCGCGCAAATCGTTTTCGGAAATTCCGCCACTCCGAAGAGTTCGACCTGCGTCGCATACTTATCGTCGCAAATCCTAATGGAATCCGCCGGATTAAACACTCGAACGCCTCTTTTTTCAAGTAGCCTGGCACAAGCGCAATCCTTATCGAAAAACACGACGAAATTCGGCATTTCGTCTCTTTCGAGCAAATCGAATGCGTTGCTTTCGAACGCGTCAATTCCCAAAAGCGCAAACTCTTGCGAAAGTCTTTCGCAGACATAATCCGAGCCTTCGTCTCGGTAATATCTATTCCTGACAATAACGCCTTCCATATCCATTATATTGTATCATATTCCATTTCAATACGCAAGCATTTGCCTGTAAAAAAACTCCGCCCGTAAAGGCAGAGTTTTGCATTATTGCAGTTACTATTAAAATCAGAAGTTATATTTTTCGCGCTTCTTATACGACGTATGCAAAATCTCATGGGCGCGGTGACTTCCGGGTTCGCCGAAAAACTCGGAGTAAAGCGTCTTGACAACGGGATTTTCGTGACTTTTACGAAGCGGAGCCTTCTTGTCTGCGTCATAAATGGCTTTAGCACGCAATGCGCGAACGTCGATATTGTTGGTGACGGACGACGGCTGAATTGGCTGTCCTCCGCCGTTTACGCAACCGCCCGGACAAGTCATTATCTCGATGAACTTATAATCGCACTTTCCGGCTTTAACGTCCTCGAGCACTTTTTTCGCGTTGGCGAGACCGCTCGCCACGCATACTTTTATGACTTCCCCGTTAAGGTTTACAGAAGCGACCTTGATTCCTTTCGTTCCGCGTACTGATTTGAAATCTATCTTATCGAGAGATTTCCCGAGCACAACCTCGGAAACCGTGCGAAGCGCAGCTTCCATTACGCCGCCCGTAGCGCCGAATATAAGACCCGCCGTACTTCCGAGCCCGATGGGATCGTCAAATTTTTCGTTAGGCAAAGAGGTGAAATCTACGCCTTGATTTTTTATGAGCCGTGCGAGTTCGCGCGTGGTAAGCACGACGTCAACGTCAGGCACTCCCGCCGCGGCTTGGTGTTCGCGGAATATTTCCGTCTTTTTGGCGACACAAGGCATTATGCATACTACTCTGAGCTTGTCGAGAGGTATGTCGAATTTCTTCGCATAATACGTTTTCATGATAGCGCCGAACATCTGCTGAGGCGATTTACACGTCGAGAGATTAGACAAAAGTTCCGGATAGTAGAACTCCATATATCGTATCCAACCTGGCGAACAGCTAGTCATCATGGGCAGAGCCGCGGTCTTATCTTTGAGACGCGCCAAGAACTCAGTTCCTTCCTCCATGATAGTCATATCTGCAGCCATATCGACGTCGAAAACCTTATCAAAGCCGAGACGTTTAAGCGCGGCAACCATTTTGCCCTCTACGTTCGAACCGACAGGATATCCGAACTCCTCTCCGAGTCCCACACGAACCGAAGGCGCTGTACCGACTATAACATATTTTTCTTTGTCCGCGAGCAAGGCTTTTACTTCGTCCGTATCATCCTTTTCATGAAGCGCACCGGTCGGGCAAGCCGTTATGCACTGACCGCACGCCACGCACGCCGTAGCCGCAAGCGGCTGTTCGAAGGCGCACCCGATATGCGTAGAAAAACCGCGTTTATTAGGTCCTATAACACCTATGCTCTGCACATTGTTGCATACTCCGACACAGCGACGGCAAAGCACACATTTAGAGTTATCCCGCACCAGATACGCCGTTTCGTCGGTAGCATAATCCGTGCTCGCCCCATCGTAAGCGTGAGGATCGCAACCGTAATCCTGTGACAAACGGGAAAGCTCGCAATTGCCGTTGCGCACGCAGTCGAGACAAGCTTTTTTGTGATTACTCAATATGAGTTCTATGGTCTTTTTTCGGGAATTTATTACTTTCGGAGTATTCGTAAAAACTTCCATGCCTTCGCTTACAACTGCGGAACAGCTTGCGACAAGGCTACGCGCCCCCTTTACTTCTACTACGCAAACGCGACAAGAACCTTCGTTGCAGACATCCTTCATGTAGCAAAGCGTAGGTATGGCAAATCCCGCTTTCTTTGCAGCGTCGAGAATACGCGTTCCCGCATCTACAGTGACGCTCACGTTGTTTATTTTTAAAGTTACCTGTTTCATTTCTCTCACCTCACTACTTCGTGATCGCATTCTTGCGGCACGCCTGAATACAAGCTCCACACTTAATGCACTTGGACGGGTCTATAACGTGCGGCTGTTTTATTTCGCCGCTTATAGCTCCGACGGGGCAGTTTCTCTTGCAAAGTCCGCAACCTATGCACATCTCCGGCTTTATCTTGTAACTTACGAGAGCTTTGCATACGCCTGCCGGACAACGCTTATTCTTGACGTGCTCGACATACTCGTCGCGGAAATACTTAAGCGTAGAAAGCACGGGATTGGGTGCCGTCTGTCCGAGACCGCAAAGGCTGTTTTCCTTGATATAGTAGCACAGCTCTTCCATCTTGTCGAGATCTTCCATAGTGCCCTCGCCCTTCGTGACCTTATCGAGCATTTCGTAAAGACGCTTGTTACCGATACGGCACGGCGTGCATTTGCCGCAGGATTCGTCTACGGTGAACTCGAGGAAGAACTTGGCTATGTCCACCATACAGTTGTCTTCATCCATTACTATGAGACCGCCGCTACCCATCATCGAACCTATAGCGATAAGATTGTCGTAATCTATCTTGGTGTCTATAAGCGACGCGGGAATACAACCGCCCGAAGGTCCGCCGGTTTGAGCCGCCTTGAACTTTTTGCCGCCAGGTATGCCTCCGCCTATTTCTTCTATTATGGTGCGAAGCGTCGTCCCCATAGGAATTTCCACAAGACCGGTATTATGTATCTTACCTCCGAGTGCAAACACTTTCGTGCCCTTGCTCTTTTCCGTACCCATGGAAGCGAACCACTCCGGTCCGTTTAAAATTATCTGAGTTATATTGCCATAGGTCTCGACGTTATTGATAAGCGTAGGCTTGCCGAACAATCCCTTGACCGCAGGGAACGGCGGACGCTGGCGAGGCTCGCCGCGCTTGCCTTCCGTACTCTGTAAAAGCGCCGTCTCCTCGCCGCAGACGAACGCGCCCGCGCCAAGTCTGAGCTCTATGTCGAAATCGTACCCTAGCCCCATTACGTTTTTACCGAGAATACCGTAATCGCGAGCCTGAGCTATCGCTATTTCGAGACGCTCGACCGCTATCGGATATTCGGCGCGAACATAGATGTATCCTTTCGTTGCACCGATAGCATACCCGGCTATCATCATAGCTTCTATGACTGCATGAGGATCGCCTTCGAGAAGCGAACGATCCATGAATGCGCCGGGGTCTCCCTCGTCGGCGTTGCAGACTACATACTTTTGATCGGCTTGCGAGTCATGCGCAAACTGCCACTTTACGCCAGTAGAGAAGCCGCCGCCGCCTCTGCCGCGCAGACCGCTCTTTTTGATAGTATCTATGACTTCCTGCTGCGTCATTTCCGTGACCGCTTTTTCATACGCTTTGTATCCGTCATACGCAAGATATTCGTCGATATTTTCGGGATTTATTATGCCGCAATTGCGAAGCACGACGCGCTTCTGACGCTTATAAAAATCAGTCTCGTTTATTGCCTTACGCGTACCGTCTTCCTGTTTTTCCGAATGGAGCAATCTTTCTACGGGTCTGCCCTTAAGAATATGCTCCGTGACTATTTCCTTTACGTCCTCGGGCTGAACGTGCTGATAGAACGAGCCGTCCGGATAAACGACGACTATAGGACCGCGTGCACAGAGTCCGAAACAACCCGTCATAATTATCTTTACTTCCTTATCAAGCCCGTTTGCTTTAAGGTGCTCGACAAATTCGCTGTATATCTTATTACTGTTTCCCGACGTACAACCGGTGCCGCCGCAAACAAGTATATGTGCTCTTTCCAGCATTTAAATTTCCTCCTTACGCTTTCTCGCCCGCAACCGTATACTCGGTTACGACCTGCCCGTTCACGATGTGCCCCGAAACGATTGCGCGAGCCTTTTCGGGCGTAACGTGCACATATGTCACTTTTTCTTTACCCGGAACAATTACGTCTACAAGCGGCTCGAGCTTGCACATACCTATACATCCCGTCTGCGTGACTTGAACATTCGTAAGCCTGCGATTTTCCACTTCTTCTATTATGGTGTTGAGGACGGGACGCGCGCCTGCCGCAATACCGCAAGTAGCCATTCCGACCACAACTTTTATCTTCCCCTCGTCGTCGCCGCTACGGGAAGCCATCTGCATTTTCTGCCTGTCCCGTATAGCTTGTAATTCAGCAAGTGTCTTCATATTATCAATCCTCCATTGATATTCGTTATATTTTCGTCTATCATCTCTTTAAGATAGACAATGATTTCGGTCGAATTTATATCCACTCCGTCAAGAATTCGCTTTACATCTCGCGTATCGAAAACATACTCCCTTTCGTCCACGGAATAAGTAAGCACTATATCGGCTTTTTCCGCTTGCCCTATAAGAGCGACCATGGTGCCTGCCACGTCTCCGAGAGGCATTCTGTCTATATGGGATAGCGCAAAACTCGCCTTGGTAGTCGTTCCTACGCCCACCTTGGATGTTATGGCAAACGCCCCGTCGGCACTCTCCGCCGCCATTTTAAACAACGGTATGCCCATTCCCACCTTGCGCGTAGTACGCGTAGTGGCAAACGGATCGGTAACAGTCTTTAAAAATTCCTCGCTCATACCTTTGCCGTCGTCTGAAACGGAAATTTGCAAGACGTCCTTTTTCGTGTCCGCCGCAACATCTATACGAATGAGACTTGCCTTTGCGCGCACCGAATTGCAGGCGATATCAAGAATGTTAAGCGCAAGCTCTTCCACGTCAGTCTCTGTATTTGGAAACTATCTTGTCCACATCGTCGAGCGTGAGCTTGCCGTAGACTTCTCCGTTCACTGTCAGTACGGGCGCAAGACCGCAACAGCCTATGCAACGCGTAGCTTCGAGCGTGAACTGTCTGTCTGCCGTCGTCGAGCCCGCCGAGATGCCGAGCTTTTCCTCGAGCGCCTTAAGAATATCGCCCGATCCCTTAACGTAGCACGCCGTGCCGAGACATATACCTATCTTGTTCTTCCCGCTCGGATTCAAATTGAACTGAGAGTAGAACGTAGCTATGCCGTATATCTCTTCTAGCGGCACATCGAAAAATGTCGCGATGTGACCGAGCACGGGAGCGGGCAACCATCCGTAAATCTCCTGCGCCTTTTGAAGCGCTTTCATAAGCGGACCGGGAACGGTTTTAAGCTCCGAAAGAGCCGCATTCATTTCCGCCGCTTGCGCGGGGGTATCCTGAAACGAGTTTATCATATTTAAATCTCCTTTTAAATTTTCTTAAGAACTATCTTTGGTTTTATTACTTTCCGCGCAATCTGTTTATTATTGCTTCGGGAGTTAACTTGTCAAGTTCGATAAAGTTTTCACGCTCGCTTATATTTTCCAATCTGTGCGCGTCCGAATTTCGAACAAATCCGTAGCCTTCGTTTGTATACTTTTTTCGGAATTCTTCGCTTGCCGTCGGGGAAAATTCCACAGCCGCGAACCCCATGTCCCTGTCGAGCGCGCCGAGCATTGCCACAAGACCATTTGCTTCCCTGTCGATATGCGCGGGAATCGCCACTCCTCCGTAATCAAGTGCAAGCTTTTGAGCATCATAGACGCCTATTCCCGTCGCCGCAATCAAGAGATCGTCGTCCTCGCCAATCACGCTATCGTTTTCGTCGAGAATAAGTTGCTTACCGTAGATCTCGGAACGGTTCCCGACGCGCATACGTTTTGAATCCACATAGCGGTTAAACTCAAGAGCGTTTTCAAGCGCCGGAAATAACATGACTATGTGAACGTCCTCGCTTGTAGTAAGTTCCATGCCGGCAAGCGCGGTTATGCCTGCTTTTCCTGCCGCGCCTAATACAGCGGGTGCGTTTCGACAGGTGTTATGATCGGTTATCGCGATCACGTCGAGACCTATGAGCTTTGCCATGCCTACTATGTTGCACGGCGTCATATCGTCGTCACCGCAGGGAGACAGGCAGGAATGTATATGTAAATCGTAGTAAAACCGCATTTCTCTCGAAATCAGCCTACGAGACGGCAACATTCGTAAACGCCTTTATCCGTCGTCACGAGAGCTATATTCTCCTCCTTGCATTTTTCAACGAGCTGAGGCGCGGGAACTACGCCTTCGCAAACTACCACGGTCTTTATTTCGGCGAGCACGGCCACTCCCGCCACATTGACGTTGCCCATGACCGTTATCCACACGCTGTCCGACGGCGCTTTACCCATTACGCGACTGAGAAAGTCTCCCGCATAAAATGCCTTAACGTCTGCGTCGGAGTCCACGAGGATTCTTCCGCAAAGCTTGTCCGCTATTTCGGAAACTCTCATGGCTTTTTCTCCTTAAAGGCATATTTACACTTAACGTCAAGCCCCTTGACTACATCTTCGGCAAATGCCATGCAAGTGGGCGCGCCGCAATCTCCGCAATTTATGTGAGGAAGCGCCGCGTAAATACGCTTCATACTGATCATTCTTTGCATAGCTTCTTTGCGATTTTCCGAAAGTCTATATGCGCTTTCGAGTCCCGTATACGGTTCGCTTCGCGCAAGCTTTTCGTATCCGTCTGAAATCTCGAAATCGCCGAGCGGCAATTTTTCGCGGAACAGTCTAAGCCTTGTGCGGGCAAGGAACGGATTTTCAATATTCATCGACCCGCCTATACAGCCCTGTGTGCAGGCGTTGAGCTCGAGAAAATCTATATCCCCGAGTTTCTCATGCTCAAGTTCGTTAAGTACCGTCATTACATTTTCTATACCGTCCGCAACCACAAAATTCTTTGTTCCGAGCCCCATGGATTCACCCGTAGAACTTCCCCAACTCACGCCTATTGCGTCGCATTTCGATAGCGGCTCGAGTTCGCTCTTTTTGAGTCGGTTCATTTCCGACAAAAGCGGAAAATAAATCTCTTTGAAGGAAACGAAACGATCGATTTCATTGTGCGGGTCGTGTTTGTTCAAAAGATTCGCCGCGCAATGCGTGATAAGAAAAATACCTATTTCCTCTCTCTTAAGTCCGGTCTTTACAACCGCTTCATTCGCAGCCTCCTCCGCAGCGACTTCCTCGGGTTGCTTCATGGGAGACAAATGGTCGAGCAGATGCTCGTATCTCATACGTATGAGATTCAGTACCGCGGGACAGGACGAACTTATAATCGGCTTTACCGTTTCCGCACGCTTTATGTACTGCATTGTCGCCGCAGATACTTTTTTACTGGCGTTTCCGACATCGTACACATCGTCGAATCCGAGTTTTTTTATGCCGTTTAATACATAATCGAGATTGTCAAGATGATTAAACTGGGCATATATGGACGGACAGGCAAGCGCTACGGTATACTTGAAATCTTTTAAAGAGCCGAGACCGTCGCAAGACTCTTTTTTTGCGTGCGTAGGACAAACCTTAACGCACTCTCCGCAACCGACACAACGCTCATACATTACGGTCGCTTTCCCTTCTCTCACTCTTATCGCTTCCGTAGGGCAGCGCTTCATGCAACTTACGCAGCCGTTACATTTATCGGCGTCGAGATACACGGGTTTTATATCCGAATTCATTTCGCGCCACCTCCTTTACAGATTAAAATTTGATAGTCATCGTGACCGTCGTTCCCACACCGACACGACTTTCTATACGGAACTCATCCGAATACTTTTTCATGTTCGGAAGTCCCATTCCCGCCCCGAAACCGAGCTCGCGAATATCATCGGTAGCCGTGGAAAAACCTTCTTGCATCGCTTTGTCTATATCGGCTATACCCTTGCCCGTATCCGCGAGCACAATTTTAATTTCGTCGTCGAATATCTCGACTTCGGCAACTCCGCCTCCGCCGTGAATGACCATGTTTATTTCGCCCTCGTACATCGCTATAGACACGCGTCTTATCGATGCGGACGGTATACCGATACTTTTAAGCGTGCGCTTGACGTCTTCCGAGGCCTGACCGCAAGTAACAAAGTCTCTTCCGTCTACGTCGTAACGCAGTTTAATGCTCTCTCCGCTTGCCAAGGATATTAACGCCCGAGACCGGCGTCGTACAACTTGCCGCACGCCTGATACATCTTATCGTTCGTGCCGAGAAGGATTATTCCCTTCTGATTTGCGAGATTGACGGTCATGTCGTCGGGACGCTTTCCGCGCACAAACGCAATGACGACTATGTCGACCATTTCGGCGGTACGCACGACTTGCGGATTAACAAGCCCCGTAAGCAAAAGCCCTTGATCCTTGACAAAGGCAAGGACATCGCTCATCATATCCGAACCGCAAGCGGTATGAACATCGATGTCGAGCTCGCTCTCATCATTTTCCGTGAGGACTTCGGCTTCGAGAATGTCAATGATTGTCCGTAATTTCATAAGGTTTCTCCTTATTATAAGCTACGAATATAATAATAACATATTTTTCGTTTCTTTACAAGTATTTGAAGGGATGTTATCGCAATTTTTCGACGCTTTTCGCTATTTTAAATCTTTCGAAATATCTCCGGTTTTCAAAGCCAATGCAATAAAAGCGCGACGTATACGAGCTGCAAGAGCGCCATCTCCCGACTCCGCGCCTTTAAATATAACCACAGCCTCCGACAGCAATTCGCTTGCCGCCGTAAGAATCCTTATTTCTTCCTGCGATGTCGTCGAAAGCGCAGTTTGCGCCGATGTGAGCCTCAATAATCTTGCAGATTCGCTATAGCAAAGTTTGCACCTTTCCGCCGCAACCGCTTCGGAAATTTCTCTCTTATCCAGCTCTTCCGCACACGAAGAAAGCTCATCGAAAAAAGTGCCGTAACAAAGCGACATTACTTCCGCAACAAGCTCGGAAACAGACGAGGAAACGAACTTAAGTTGTTCGAATGTTATTTCTTTGATTCTTGCTCCCACAAGTTTTTCCGCTACCGACGCCGCACTTTCCAACGACGCATACCCCGAAGCCGCAACGTAAAATTCGTTGCCGTCGGGAACTATATTTCCGGCTCCGCCACGGGCAAAGCATTCTTCGGAACGAAGCTTTGCCTCCGATTCGGAAGCGCAACTTGCGTAAGTAACGATATACAACGTCCGCTTTTTAATTACTATGTTCGCCGCACCCGTACTCAGCGACAACAAAATACAAACAATTGCCACCGCAAAACTAACGAAAACAATAAATGCAAGAATGCGATCGAAACGAAACATTCTCACAACTCTCCTACGGCTCATAGACTAATCTCCGATTACACATATATAATAATCTATTCTCTACTCAGTCAAGCTATGACGCGCCTTTCAAAAAGCAAAAACCCCGAACTTGTCGAGGTTTTACGTCAGGAATTCTTTTTCAAGATTTATATTTCGTATACTTTCATTTCTTCTGCAAGCTCAAGTCCCAAATGTTTCGCTTCTCTTTCCGGTGAAAACTCCGGATGAACATGAGTGAGAAGCACTCTTGTTCCTGTTTTATCGGAAAGCGTCTTCGCTTCTTTTACAGACATATGCGGTTTATCCAGCGCACTCTCCGTAGGCTGAGAAGCGTCCAGAAGGGCGAGCGAACAGTCACGGATTTTCTCGGCAATAATATCATCATACACGGTGTCGCCGCTGTAAAATAAACTCGACTTTCCGTCGGATATTTCCATACCGTAACTTTCGATCGGATGAGGCAACCTAACAAATTCAAAAGTAAGACACCCTATCTTTTCCGTCATACCGTCGGATATTTTAACCGGCTCAAATATCGGAAGCGTCGATATTATATCACATACGGGGCTGTCGTCAAACGGCATATAAACCCTAACGGGCTTTTTCAAGGCGTAAGACAGAGGAAACAAATCGCTTGTATGATCGAAATGATTGTGAGAAAGCACTATGATTTCGGGCAGCTTTCCCGTGACTTTCAAGGTCTTGCCGAGCGCGCCGCTCCCAAAATCCAAACTCACGCAAGTTTTGCCGCTCTCTATCAAATACGAGCTTGTTCCTCCGTCCGCCGCGGGATACGGTCCGTATTTTCCGAGTATCGCAAGCTTCATCTTATTCTCCTTTTCCATCATATAACACAAAATAAAAAGTTTGTCAAGAGGATTTTTTAAAATTTTACGGAATTTTTTTTGCCTTACCCCGTTGATTTTTCCCACCGAACGTAATATAATATAAGTGACGCATTAATACCTGCGGTGTGCGTGAGCTTGTTCTTTTTGGAACCACAGTATAATCAAGGGATTGCTTGTATCTGCAAATTATGTCAGGCCTCAGTAATTTTTCTTTTCAAGAAAGCCAGTGGAAGACAGACGTTGCAATCGGCTTGCCCACCTGCTGAAAAGCGGGTTTAAAACGACAATGCCACGGCACAGCGGGGAAAGAAATATTCGGGCAATCGGAAGATTGCCCGTTAATTTTACATTTTTAGTTTTTTGAGTCTCTCCATCGCTTTCGACGTATTCTCAAATGTATTGAACGCCGTAAGTCTGAAATATCCTTCGCCGTTCAAGCCGAATCCGGCTCCAGGCGTACCGACTATTTGCGCTTCGTTTAAAAGTTTATCGAAAAACGCCCACGAATCTCCTCCGGGACACTTGAGCCATATGTAAGGAGAGTTTATTCCGCCGGTGTGCCAAATTCCGAGTTTCTTCAACGTGTCCGACATAAGTGCAGCATTTTTTTTGTACGCGTCGACATTGGCTTTTATCTGCTTCATGCCCTCATCCGTAAATACGGCTTCCGCCATACGCTGAATGATATACGAAGCGCCGTTATACTTCGTCGACTGACGACGAAGCCACATTGCGTTTAACTTGCCGCCCTCTATGGCTTTGGGAATAATCATATAACCGAGGCGCACCCCCGTAAAGCCCGCCGTTTTGGAAAGCGAGCAGATTTCGACTGCACACTTTTCCGCTCCTTCTATCTCGTAAATCGAGTGCGGGAGGTTGTCGTCCGAAATAAAAAACTCGTACGCCGCGTCAAAGAGTATAACAGCTTCAAGCTCGTTTGCTTTGTCCACCCACGCTTTTAGCCTCGCTCTATCGTAAGCCGCACCCGTAGGATTATTAGGCGAGCACAGATAAATTATATCTGCCCTCGTATCTTTCGAAGGAAGGGGCAAAAAACCGTTCTTTTCGTTTCCTCCGACATAGACAATTTCCCTTCCGTCCATTACGTTCGAATCCACATATACGGGATATACTGGATCGGGAACAAGAACTTTTGCATTCTCGTCGAAAAGATCGAGTATGCCGCTTACGTCGCTCTTAGCTCCCTCGCTTACAAACACTTCGGAAAGGTCGAGCTTGACGTTTCTGCGGGCATAGTATTCTACGATTTTTTCGCGCAGAAAGTCATAGCCCTCGTACGGACCGTAACCGCGAAAAGTCTCGGCGTTGCCCATTTCTTCTGCGGCTCGCTTGCCCGCTTCAACCGCCGCCTTACATATAGGAAGCGTCACGTCGCCGATACCGAGCTTTATTATCTCGGCTTCGGGATATTTTGCCGCAAACGCCGCCGCGCGAGAAGCCACTTCGGCAAAAAGATAGCTCTCCTTTAGTTTCGCAAAATTACCGTTTAACTTCATTTTGTCTCCTTACTCTCCGCATTTTCGAGCGAACAACGAATAAACTCCACAAACAACGGATGAGGCTTGTGCGGACGTGATTTGAATTCGGGATGATACTGTACGCCGAGATGGAACTTTTTATCCGAAATCTCCACGGCTTCCACGAGTCCGCCGTCGGGCGATATGCCGCAAAGCGTAAGCCCGAGCGAAGAAAACGTCTCGCGATATGCGTTGTTGAACTCATAGCGGTGGCGATGACGTTCGAATATCGTCGGTTGCCCGTATGCCGCCATGAGCCGAGTACCGGACTGAACAGAACATTCATAAGCGCCGAGACGCATACTGCCGCCTGTATTTTCGCAGCCTATCTGCCCTTCCATAATGTCTATTACTTTGTTCTGCGAAGCGTGATTGAATTCCCTGCTGTTGGCGTCCTCGAGTCCCGCGACGCTCCTTGCAAACTCTATAACGGCAATCTGCATACCGAGGCAAATACCGAAATACGGAACGTCTTTTTCTCGGCACCAACGCGCAGACGAAACCATGCCTTCTATTCCTCTGTCACCGAAACCGCCGGGAACGATTATGCCGTCGCATTCGCCGAGAAGCTCATCGGCAGTCACGTCGGTTATTTTCTCCGCGTCTATCCAATGAAGATCTATATTCGCGCCGTTGTAAATGCCCGCGTGCGTAAGCGCTTCTACTATAGAAAGATAGGTGTCGTACATCTTGACATACTTTCCGACAAGACCTATTTTTACCGTCTTGTCGCGATTATGCGCCTTTACGAGCATTTCTTTCCACACACCGAGATCGGGTTCGACATCGGGCAAACCGAGTTCGCGCGAGACTATTTTCGTAAAGTTGCTTTTCTCGAGCATTACGGGCGCTTCGTATAAAAGCGGCACGTTGCTGTTTTCTATTACGCAATCGGGCGCCACATCGCAGAAAAGTGCGATCTTGTCCCTTGTAGACTTGTCGACGGGACGATCGCAACGAAGCACGATTATATTGGGAGATATGCCGAGCGAACGAAGCTCTTTTACCGAATGTTGCGTCGGTTTAGTCTTCATTTCTCCGCTCGAAGCAATGACGGGCGCAAGCGTTACATGTACAAAAAGACAGTTGTCTCTTCCCACCTCGTTGCTCACCTGGCGTATTGCCTCGATAAACGGAAGCGACTCTATATCGCCAGTCGTGCCGCCTATTTCGGTTATGACTACGTCGGCGTTTATCTTCTTGCCGACAGAGTAAATGAACTTTTTGATTTCGTTCGTGACGTGCGGAATTACCTGCACGGTCTCGCCGTTGTAGTCTCCGCGCCGCTCGTTGTTCAAAACATTCCAATAAACTTTGCCCGTAGTGAGGTTCGAATATTTATTGAGATTTTCGTCGATAAAACGCTCGTAATGTCCGAGATCGAGATCGGTTTCCGCCCCGTCCTCCGTAACATATACTTCGCCGTGTTGATACGGACTCATAGTGCCGGGGTCGATATTTATATACGGATCGAGTTTCTGCGCTATTACCTTAAGTCCTTTCGCTTTAAGCATCATACCGAGCGAAGCCGCGGTTATGCCCTTACCGAGACCGGAAACGACGCCTCCCGTAACGAATATATATTTTATCATAACTTAACCACTCCTCTGTAGACCTCGACGGCATCACCCGTCATAGTTACCGTATTCCCGTAATTGATAACCAGTTCGCCGCCGGGCAACTTAACGCTTATATCCGCTCCACGCTCGCAGTAACCGGCTTCGACCGCCGCTACTACCGCGGCGCAAGCGCCCGTGCCGCAAGCGAACGTCTCGCCGCTGCCGCGCTCCCAAACGCGCATTTTAAGATGTCGCGAATCTATCACCTGGACAAACTCGACATTGGTCCTTCTCAGGAAAAGCTTGTCATTTTCTACCGCTCTTCCTTCTCCGCACACATCGCTAACCGTTACATTATCGGTAAAGATAACGCAATGCGGGTTGCCCATGGAGACGAGACTGACTTTTCTCTCCTTGCCGCCGACCGAGATATTCTGCTCGATTACCTTTTCACCGCCGACGCAAGCCGGAATCTTCTCGGGAGCGAATACGGGCGCGCCCATATCGACGGAAGCCGAATCGGCTCTTCCTCCGCGAGCAAACAGCTTGACGCGTTTAACGCCGCTTTCCGTCTCTATACGCACATCTTCGCTCTTTACTTTGCCGCTCTCGTAAATGTACTTGGCAACGCACCTGACGGCATTGCCGCACATCATGCCCTCCGTGCCGTCTGCGTTGAACATTCTCATTCTCGCGTCGGCCTCGTCCGAAGGATAGATAAACACCACACCGTCGCCGCCTACGCCGAGATGTCTGTCGGA
This sequence comes from uncultured Christensenella sp., assembly GCA_910585955.1. Lineage (GTDB taxonomy): Bacteria > Bacillota > Clostridia > Christensenellales > Pumilibacteraceae > MGBC157735. The sequence goes on along the minus strand of CAJUGC010000009.1, from coordinate 11,193 downwards.
AAGATTGACGGCGATAGATTCCATATTGTTAAACGACTTATTGAGGCAATCTATATAGATGTAGTCGTTGCCCGTACCGTGCATTTTGATAAAACTTATTTTCTGCTTGTCCGCACGCATATGGTTTATATCGACAAGCTCTGTATTGAGCTGGCTATAGCGAGACTTTAAGCTGTATGCAAGCGCATTTGCCGTGTCAAGACTCGTAAGGCACGGTATGCCGAGAGCCACGGCACGTCTGCGCAGACGCACGTCGTCGTTCGTAGGTATTCTTCCTCGCGTACTTGTGGAAATTATCAAGTTTACGAGACCGCTCTTCAAAAGCGTCATGGTATTTTCGGTTTCGCAATCGCTGAGCTTCTTGACTCGTTCGACCTCGAGACCGCACTTTTCGAGCACGTCCGCCGTACCGTATGTAGCGTACAGCTTAAAGCCGAGTTCGGCGAATTTTTTGGCAACGTCGGCTATTTCCGCTTTGTCGTTGTTACGCACGGTTATGAGTATGCCGCCGTTCTTCTGCATTTTATATCCCGCCGCAACAAGCCCCTTATAAAGTGCCTCGTCGAGCGCTTTGCCCACGCCGAGCACTTCTCCCGTAGACTTCATTTCGGGGCCGAGATGAGTATCGAGATCCTGAAGCTTCTCGAACGAGAAAATGGGAACTTTGACTGCCGTATAAGGTGAGGTCTTATAAAGACCCGTGCCATATCCGAGCCGCTCGAGCTTTTTCCCGAGCATACATTCGGTAGCAAGTTTTATCATAGGAACGCCCGTGACTTTAGAAATGTACGGAATCGTGCGCGACGAACGGGGATTTACTTCTATGACGTAAATATTGTTATCGGCGATTATATACTGTATGTTTACAAGTCCTTTGGTCTTTAAGGATACCGCAAGCTTTTCCGTATATTCGATGAGCTTTGCCGTAATCGCGTCGCCGATGTTCTGCGGAGGGTATACGGCTATGGAGTCGCCGCTGTGTATTCCCGTACGCTCTATGTGTTCCATAATGCCGGGAATGAGTATCTTTTCACCGTCGCAGATAGCGTCGACTTCGACCTCGGTGCCCATGACGTATTTGTCTATCAGTATTGTGTTGTCGGGATTTTCTTCGAGAATTATTTTCATATATTCTTCGATGTCCGCCGCCGAGAACGCAATAATCATATTCTGTCCGCCGAGAACGTACGACGGACGCATAAGCACGGGATAGCCGAGCGCCTCGCCCGCTTCGAGCGCCTGTTTTGTGGTTTTGACCGTAGTTCCCTTGGGACGCGCTATACCGAGCTGTTCCAAAAGCTCGTCGAAACGCTCCCTATCCTCCGCCATATCTATAGAATCAGCGGGCGTACCCAAAATCTTTACACCCATGTCGGACAAATGTTTCGTAAGCTTAATCGCGGTCTGACCGCCAAACGCCACGACGACGCCGTAAGGTTTTTCGGTAGCAATTACATTTTCGACGTCCTCGTCCGTAAGCGCTTCGAAATAGAGTCTGTCCGCCGTATCGAAGTCGGTGGAGACCGTCTCGGGATTGTTGTTGACGATAACGACTTCGCAGCCCGCTTCTTTGAGCGCCCAAACGCAATGAACGGACGCATAGTCGAACTCTATGCCCTGTCCTATTCTTATGGGACCCGAACCGAACACTATAACGCGGCGTTTTTTACTGCCGCGCTCGGCTCTGAACTCGAGCGCCTCGTTCGTGCTGTCGTAAGTCGAATAGAAATACGGCGTTTCGGCGTCGAATTCCGCCGCGCAGGTATCGACCATTTTGTAGACGGCGCGCGCGTGCGCGGGAAGCTCGTGCCCCGTAAGGGCTTTGAGCGCCTTGTCGGGATAGCCGAGCTTTTTGCCTGCCATGTACTCGTCCTTGTCTATAGCTCTGCCCGATATGCTCTTTTCGTAGTTTACGAGATTACATATTTTATTCAAAAACCATGCGTCTATCTTGGTTTCGTCCGCAATCTCTTCGACGGTCTTCAATCCGCGTTTCAACGCCTCATAAAGTACGAACAGTCTGAAGTCGGTCGCGGGCATAAGACGGGAAACTATGTCCTCGTCGGAAAGCTCGCTGTAGTGAGGGTTGGACAGAGTAAGTATGCCTTCCGCGCCGCGCACGGCTTTCATAAGTCCCATTTCGAAACTCGGCGCAATCGCCATTACTTCGCCCGTCGCCTTCATCTGCGTGCCGAGCGTTCTCTTTGCGTAGACGAATTTGTCGAACGGCCACTTCGGAAGTTTTACGACGCAATAGTCTATGGTCGGTTCGAAGCAAGCGCAGGTCTTGCCCGTCACCGCATTGGGTATCTCGTCTAGCGTATATCCGAGCGCGACGAGCGTCGCCACTTTTGCAATGGGATAGCCCGTCGCTTTCGAAGCAAGCGCCGACGAGCGCGAAACTCTCGGATTTACTTCTATGACCGCATATTGCATACTGTTGGGTTCGAGCGCGAACTGACAGTTGCAGCCGCCCTCAATGCCGAGCGACGTGATAATGTTGAGAGCTGCCGTGCGCAACATCTGATATTCCTTGTCGGAAAGCGTCATCGTTGGCGCAACGACTATACTGTCGCCCGTATGTATGCCGACGGGATCGAGGTTTTCCATAGAGCAGATTGCAACGACGTTTCCGATAGAATCGCGCATGACCTCGAACTCTATTTCTTTCCAACCGTAAATGCTCTTTTCGATAAGCACCTGCGTTATGGGAGAAAGCGCAAGTCCGCCCGTTGCAATTTCCCTAAGCTCCGCTTCGTTCGCCGCTATGCCGCCGCCTGCGCCGCCCAAAGTGAACGCCGGACGAACTATAACGGGATAGCCGATTTTTTCGGCGAACTCGACAGCCGCCGGCACGTCGTTTACAACGGTCGAAGGTATACACGGCTGATTTATCGACTCCATCGTCTCTTTAAAAAGTTCTCTGTCCTCGGCTTTTTCGATAGCTTCGACTTTCATTCCGAGAAGTTTTACGCCGCGCTCGGCAAGGAATCCGCTGCGAGCAAGTTGCATGGAAAGCGTAAGTCCCGTTTGACCTCCGAGAGACGGAAGTATGCCGTCGGGCTTTTCGAGGTCTATTATTCTTTCAAGCGTGGGAAGAGTAAGAGGCTCTATGTAAATTGCGTCCGCCATTGCCCTATCCGTCATTATGGTCGCGGGATTGGAATTTACAAGCACGACTTCTATCTTTTCGGACTTAAGCGTACGGCACGCCTGCGTTCCCGCATAGTCGAATTCCGCCGCCTGACCTATAGTAATGGGTCCCGAACCTATGACTAAAACTTTCTTGATCTCTTTATTCTTAGGCATTCTTTTTTCCTCCGACAAGGCTCATAAATCTGTCAAACAAATATCCCGTATCGTGCGGTCCTCCGCAAGCCTCGGGATGAAACTGCACCGAAAATGCTGGCGCGTCCGTATATTCGACTCCCTCGCAAGTGCGGTCGTTTGCGTTCACAAACAGCACTTTTGCCGTTTCGGGAAGCGACGAAGCGACAACGGCATAACCGTGATTTTGCGACGTTATGTACGTTCTGCCCGAAGTGAGATCCTTAACCGGCTGGTTTGCGCCTCTGTGACCGAACTTTAGCTTCTTGGTCTTTGCCCCTTTGGAAAGCGCGAGAAGCTGATGTCCGAGGCATATACCGAATGTCGGAATCTTTTTCTCGTTAAGCTTTTTAAGCTCCTCAATTACGGAGACATTGTCGGCGGGATTGCCGCCGCCGTTGCTGAGCATAATGCCGTCGGGCTTAAGCTCCGCAATCTGTCCCGCACTGTAAAACGAAGGGACGCGTATGACCTCACAGCCGCGCGCGGCGAGCTCTCGCTCGATATTGCTCTTTGCGCCGAAGTCCCAAAGAACTATTCTCTTGTCTCCGTCCGACACTTTGACCGCCTCTTTGCAAGTGGTGTTTTCGACTGCATTTTTGACTTTGAACGCTTTTATGCGCGCAAGCTTTTCATCCAGTCCTTTATTCGACGTCGTGATCATCGCGTTCATAACGCCGTTTGAGCGTAGCGTTCGCGTTATCTGACGAGTATCGACTCCGCTTATGCCGACGATTCCGTTTTCGAGAAGAAAATCATTAAGCTCTCTTTCCTTACGGAAATTGCTTCCGTTGTCGCAGAGTTCGCGAACTATGTACCCGAACAGTTCGGGCTTTTCGGACTCATAGTCGGCAGAAATCTGCCCGTAGTTTCCTATAAGCGGAAAGGTCTGCGCTATTATCTGCCCGTAATAACTCGGGTCTGTAAGCGTTTCCATATAAGCGCCCATTCCCGTCGTAAAGACGGCTTCGCCAATCGTTTCGCCCGCCGCGCCAATGCTCTCGCCGACATAGACGTCGCCGTTTGCCAAAATCAAATACGCTTTTGCCATATCTGTCCTCCTGCCTTTTTCTCAATCGTCGAATTTATTTTTTGTCGTTGCCGTTTTAACTTCTATGGGATAATGCCCCGAAAAGCATCCGTTGCAAAACTCAACTCCGCTACCGAGATCTATTTTCATGAGTCTGTCGAGATCCATGTATACCAAACTGTCAGCACCAATAAGCTGTCTTATCTTTTCGACGCTCATCTTATTGGCGATAAGGTTGTCCTCACTGTCTATATCAACGCCGAAGTAACAAGGATGTCTAAAGGGCGGCGACGAAATGCGCATATGTATTTCCTTTGCTCCTGCGCTTCTAAGCATATCTATAGTACGTTTGCAAGTCGTTCCGCGCACAATGGAGTCGTCGACAAGCACTATTCGCTTACCCTCCACAGCCGCTCTGAGAGGATTAAGTTTTACGCTTACCGTCGCTTCACGTTTAATTTGCGAAGGGACTATGAAGCTGCGGCCTACATACTTGTTCTTTATAAAAGCCGTACCGTACGGAATACCGGAAGCCATGGCATAACCGTATGCGGACACAAGTCCGGAATCCGGCACTCCGCATACAAGGTCTGCGTCGGTGTGCTGTTGCTCCCACAAAGCTTTACCCATTTCGAGACGGGCTTTATAGACGCTCATGCCGTCGATAACGGAATCGGGACGAGCAAAATAAATGAGCTCGAACACACATAAGCCGCGTTTTTCGGGCGCGCGTTTCTTCGTAGTCACTTTGCCCGAAACATCTACGCAAACGATTTCTCCGGGTTCAACGTCACGCACAAACTTTGCTCCGAGCGCATCAAGCGCGCAACTCTCAGAAGCAAATACAGTAGCTCCGCCCATTTTACCCATACAGAGCGGTCGAAATCCGTTCTTGTCGCGTACTGCCACAAGTTTGTCGCCCGTCGCTATGACAAGCGAATATGCGCCCTCTATCCTGTCCGTCGCTTTTTCGACGGCAAGCAAAAGGTCGTCGTATTTTATCATTTCTTCTATGAGCAGCATATTTACGACTTCTGTGTCATTCGTCGTATAGAACACCTTGCCGCCCTTATCAACCATTTGCTCGCGAAGCAGAGCGGCGTTCGTAAGATTGCCGTTGTGAGCAAGCGCACAGGTAAGACGGGAGTGCCGCGTGACTATCGGCTGAGTATTCTCTGCGGTATTGCTTCCCGTCGTCGAATATCTGACATGAGCGGCGGCAACTCGCGCAAGCGGCGCGTACTCGAGGTAGTCGGAGCCGAAAACCTCGTCCACGAGTCCGACGTCCTTTTTGCAACGCACGTCGTCGCCTTCGAAAAGAGCAATACCCGCGCCCTCCTGCCCTCTGTGCTGAAGAGCAAGGAGCGCCACGGAAGCGAGTGCCGCGCACGGCAACGGCTCGGGAGAAATTATCCCGAATACGCCGCATTCTTCGGTTGGTTTGTCGTCATAAATGTTCATAAAGCCTCTTGTCAGTTTTCGTACGTCCGTAAAATGTTCATTGCGATTTCACGCTTTGTCACACGAAGATTCATCGCTTGCTTTTCAATATATTTGTGAGCTTCGTCCTCGCTATAACCGAACTGTTTGATAAGCGCAATCTTGGCTCTGTCGATGAATTTGAGATCTTCAAGCTTTTGCTCGAGACTTCGATTTACCTCTTTAAGTTCGACAAGTCTCATATTCGCCGCACATACGCTTCTGATTGCCGTCACAAGCGACATCTTCGATAGCGGCTTAGGCACAACCACTATTCCGTTCAATGCAAGTTCTGCTACGCTTGTTTCGAAAGCATTCGCATCTTCGAGGAAAACTACGCCGCCTTCCGAAAGTTTTGCTATTTTTACGGCGGCAGCTTTGGCATTGCCCGTCTTATCACCGTTTATGACGCATAAATCGAACGAGCGGTTCTTTGCCCTTTCTATTGCATCGCAAGGATCGCAAGCAAACTCTACGTCGAATTCAGCGCAACTGCGCACCACTTCGGCGATTTCGTGTTGCGCCTTACGCGCCCCTGTCGCTATGAGCGCGTACAAACCTGCCTCCCTCGACATTCCGAAAATTTAGAAAAAAGACTTATCGCTCTCTCCGTCTTGAGCCGCTCGTTTGATATCAACGAAGCGGGCAAAACGGAAACAAACAATAAGTCCGATTCGGCTTTGTTTTCCGTAATGTCGGAAATAAAGAAGTCCGATTTAATACCGAAGCGCTTTTGAGTTTGCTCAGTCGACAAAAAACGGGAAAAAGTCCTATGCCGTCCGAAACAGTCGGACGAGCGTTTAGTCGACTTCACATATCCGAGAACAGTGTCTGCGGGACGACTCATAAGGCGTGTACTCCTTTACATAAAATTCGCGTTCATCTTATTATACCACGGTATACGGGACGAACGCATTGCCTATCCCGAATATATTACACTAAAACATTGTGTTATGTCAAGTTTTTTTCGTATAGCGAGCAAAATTTTTTGGATTAAGTACAGATGCCGCATTTTCCCATGACGAACGACTTTAATTGCGTCTTTGAATATAAGGTTTACATAAAGATAAATTTAAATGCTTGCGCTCGTCTCTTTTTGGATTTTTTATTTATTTTTTGCTCGACAAGCTTCTTTAACATAAAATTTCAAAGAGATCGGTAATCCAGCTTCCATAAGACAGCTACACCCATAAAAAGCCCCTCTCCCAAATATTTGACACTGTTCTGAATTTCCAACTTTTCCATAGAGCTACAATTCCTTAAAAACATAGTCAAGTTTTAAAATAACGATAACAGAAAAAGCGCGCGGCATACCGTGCGCTTTTTGTACAGATGTTTAACTACGCTTTCAAAACCGAATCCGCATAGGACTGCATACTCTCGAACAGCTTTTTGTTTTCGTCTCTCGTCTTTGCCGCCGTGTAATAGACTTTTATGAGCGGCTCGGTTCCCGACGGGCGAACAATGAGCGAGCAACCGTTTTCGAGCGTGAAGCTAAGAACATTGGATTTCGGCAAATCGAATCTCGTCTGCGTCAGATAGTCAACGGTGTCCATTACTTTTACGCCGCCGATTTCGCTCGGAAGATGAGCACGAAGCGAAGCGAGAAGTTCCTTCATTTTTGCGTTTCCTTCCGCGCCCGCGTACTCGTAGGACTTGAGCCTGTGCTCATAATAACCGTATTTTTCGTAAATTTCGTTTATTCTGTCAACAAGCGTCTTACCCTTGCCTTTATAGTAAGCCGTCATTTCAGCGGTCAACATACTTGCGACGACTGCGTCCTTATCTCGAACGTAGCTGCCGGAAAGATAGCCGTAACTCTCCTCGAAACCGAGCACGAATCTGTCCGCTTCGCCCTTAGCCTCGAGCTTGCCTATTACGTCGCCGATATACTTAAAGCCGGTAAGCACATTGTATATTTCCGCGCCGTACTCCTCCGCGACCTTGACTGCAAGATTGGTACTGACAATGGTCTTTACAAGCACGGGATTTTTCGGAAGTGTTCCGTTTTCCTTTCTGCGAGCAAAAAGGAAATCGGTAAGAAGCACGCCGACTTCGTTGCCCGTCATAAGCGTGTATCCGCCGCCGTGCTTGACCGCAATGCCCATTCTGTCGGCGTCGGGATCGGTCGCTATGAGAATGTCCGCGTCTTTCACTTTCGCAAGCTCGAGTCCGAGTTTGAGAGCCTCGGCTTTCTCGGGGTTGGGATAGGAACAAGTCGTAAAATGCCCGTCGGGATAGCCCTGTTCCTTTACTATGTCGAGGGACGCTATGCCTATTCTCTTGAGAATTTCCGGCACGAGTTTATAACCCGTTCCGTTAAGCGGAGAATATGCGACTTTGAGTCCGTTGGCATTTCCCGACGAACGCTTTTTTACTTCGTTAAGATACAGTTCGGTCACATCGTCCGCTACATACTCGACGGAACCGAAATCCGCGACTTTGACCTCGAACGGGTCGACTTTTTCTATGTAACCGATCATCTCGTTTGCACGCGCGTCGGTAAGCTGGCAGCCGTCGCTGCCGTAAACCTTATATCCGTTGTATTTTGCGGGGTTATGGCTTGCCGTTATCATTACGCCGATGTCCGCTCCGTAATGACGGGTTATGAACGACAGAAACGGCGTGGGCATAAGCTCTTTCGTCAGATATGCTTTTATTCCGTTTGCCGCAAACACACGCGCAACTTCCGCCGCAAACACATCGGAGTTTATACGAGAATCGTGACTTATAGCCGCTTTTTTATAGCCGTAGTGCTTCATACAATCGGCTATTCCCTGCGTAACCTTGCGTATTGTATAAACATTCAAGCAGTTTGTACCCGCGCCGAGCTCGCCGCGCAGTCCGCCCGTGCCGAACTCGAGATCTTTATAGAAAGCGTTTTCGATCGCCTTATCGTCTCCTTTCATTGCCTTAAGCTGAGCCACGACTTCTTTGTCGTTTACCTTCTTAAGCCAAAGTTCATACTTTTCCTTACTTGTCATTACTTTCGCCTCCGAAATTATATTTGACTTTATATCCACACTCAAAGACTTTGCCCGCCTCGAGTTTGTTGATACCTGTTTTGCGGGAAATATCCTTATCCGCGTCCGCAAAATCAGGCAACCCCCACCACGGTTCGACGCAGACATAACCGCCACGACTTTCGTGCGACCATACCGCGATATACGGTGCGCCGCACACATCGTATATTATGCTTCCGCTATTCATACGAAGAGTAATATTGCCGTTCACCCCTCCGTAAATGAGCGTCTTTGCATCTTTGAAAAGCTGTTTGGAAAGAGCAAGTTCGCTAATTTCGCAATGCTCTTTGCCCACGATAAACGCTCCGCTTTCATTGAGAACATAACGCGTAAGCTCTTGTTTTCCGTCGAATATAAGAGTGTTGCCGCTTATATCGTCGCATTCGTCTCCGCGCACGCAATCTATTTTATATGCGGGATGAAAACCCGCGCCGAAAAACATATCGGAATCACCCGTATTTTCAACTCGCATGGAAATATTTAGAGACTTGCCATCAAGCGCGTAAGTTACATACAAATCGAAATCGAACGGATACCTCACTCGCGTATCATTGTCTGAGCGATACAAAATCGTAAGAGACTGAGGCGAGCGCGACGACACTTCGAAATCGTCGTAACGCGCAAGCCCGTGTGTTGCCAAATTGAACTCTTTGCCTCTCCACTCAAACGTCTTGTCTTTTAAGCGAGCTACAAACGGAAAAATCACAACGTCTTTGCTCTTCCAGGAATCAATAGCACCCTGCCAAAGCAATTCTTTTCCCGCCGACTTATCAAAAACCGATTCGAGCGTTCCGCCGTGAAGATTTATTTTCACTTTAAAAAAGCCGTTTTCTATCTTTTCCAAATATATGCGCCTCCGTTTCTTTCCCTTTTAAATGCGGAAAGATTTATAATTAAAGTATATCATTATATAAAGGCAAAGTCAAGATTTTTTATCGAAATAGGAGACTTTTGTAAATCGGGATTTAAATCGAAACCCGCATTGTCCGTACGCACAAATTCGATCGTCTGCTCCTTCATAAAGATTTTTCCGACCGACGCACCGTAAGCGAGAAGTTCGGACTTATATCTTAAAAACAAGTGCTCCAAGGACAGCCAGTTATGCTTTCTATTTCCGAAAACGTCAGATTGAACTTTGCGTCCGCTCTTCTTCCGACATATTCCCATAACAGCGCATACTTACTCATAACCGCTCCTTTTCTCAGTACACAATTTTTTTGCTATGTGCGCTCGTTTTGTTGACAAAACGCCGCCCACACCGTATAATAACATAGTCGGCGCGACAAAGCAAGCCGTTTTGCGGAGGTGGCGGAATGGCAGACGCGCAGGTTTCAGACGCCTGTGGCTTTTTGTACGTGTGGGTTCAAGTCCCATCCTCCGCACCATAGACGAAAAAGGTTGAACCTTTAATTCGTCAATAGCCTTGTCGTTATCGGCAAGGCTTATTTCTTTAATTTCCTTGTCATTGCCGAAAGTCAGATAAGTTATAATATGGTCGTCATACACAAACACTTTATAAACGAGGTTGTCAATGAGTAGTTTTTGATATTCCTTGTCGTTCGGGTCGCCTTTCAGCATTTGGGCAATAAAGTCTATAATTTTCTCTTTCGTCTGTTTCTCGCCCCGTTCAAGTTCGATTTGCGCCTTGCTTGCCGATAAGTCTTTTATAAGTATTTCAATCTCTTGCATTTTCTTTTCTATATTTGCCCGCAACATATCGTTCCGCGCCAGTATAAAAGCGTCTGTAAGTTGTTCCGCCTCGTCCTGCGCGTGGCGTATTCGCGCCTCTATGCTCCGTAAACTGTCCTCGCCCGTGCGTTGCTCGTAGTAGTTTATCGTGTCTTGCGCGACTATCTCGGCGTTTTCCCGTCTGCTCAAAAATTCATAGACGGCGTTCGCAACCGTAAATTCAAGTGTGTTCTTGTTCTCGCTCGATTTATGACAACCGCCTTTGCGCTTGCTGTGGCAAATATAATAATAATGCTTTTGTCCCGTGTGGCTCGTGCCGCCGCCCGCCGTCATACTGTCGCCGCAGTAGCCGCAGAATGCTTTTCCCGTGAGTATGTACGGCTCAACCGCCGAATTTGCGCCCGCTAATATTTTATTCTTTTCAAGCCGCTTTTGCACCGCCGCAAAAGTGGCTTTGTCTATGATAGCGGGGTATGTATGGTCGCAAATTCTCGTGCCGTGCATACAGTCGCCCGTATATTTGCGGTTTCGTAACCAGTTTTCAAACGTGCGGTAAGTAAACGGCTTGCCCTTGTAAAGTATATGCCGCTTGTTCAACTCGTCCGCGATTTCCTTTTTCGGCGTTCCGTGCGCGTATTCCGTGAA
>CAJUGC010000008.1 GCA_910585955.1 uncultured Christensenella sp. | reverse complement strand
CGAAAGCTGAGCTGGCAGATTTACAGTCTGCTCCCTTTGGCCACTCGGGAACCCGTCCGTATTCTAAGAGGCGCTATGTTGGAGCCGAAGATGGGACTCGAACCCGCAACCTACTGATTACAAGTCAGTTGCTCTACCGATTGAGCTACTTCGGCAAAAAATGGTGCCTTGAGGCGGAATCGAACCACCGACACAGGGATTTTCAGTCCCTTGCTCTACCGACTGAGCTATCAAGGCAAAAAAATGGCGACCTGGAAGGGACTCGAACCCTCGACCTCTAGCGTGACAGGCTAGCGTTCTAACCATCTGAACTACCAGGCCACAAACGGCACTTTATTAAGTTAATGGTGGGCCTTCAGGGACTTGAACCCCGGACAAGCCGGTTATGAGCCGGCTGCTCTAACCAACTGAGCTAAAGGCCCTCACACATAAATAAAACCAGCGCAACGCTGACTTAAACAATATACTATAAAGCGAAAAATATGTCAAGAAAAATAACCGATAAATTCAAAAAAAATTTTAAAAAGAGAAAAAATTTTAATAAGTAAGTATGCGAGATTTATTTATAAAAGATTAATAATCTTAAGAGATGTAGATTTTACCGCTTTCGTAATCGAATATATAGTTTCCTATATCTCGAATTGGATATATGTATTTGTCGGATATATCTATTGAATCTACGGAAAAATTCGTAAGAAATATTCTGTCGTCAAAATAACCGTTGAAGAGTCTGCAGCGAATCGCAGACACGGAATTGATTATTGTGCCGTCGAGTTTGTTGTAACTTGTTTGCGCTCCGAGAAACAGAAGCTTCTTACTTTGAGAAAGATTTAAGCTGTATCCGATAAAAGCGTCGTCGAGGTATTCGGAACTTATTTCCGTGGGTGATTCTGTTTTGTCATATATGTAAATGTCGACTCCGCTTTCCAGTAGTTTTGTTATTCCCTCGCCTTCTCTTCCATAGGGACAATAGACGGTGGAACATTCGTTTCTGTTTCTTAAATATAAAATAGCTTCGGCAGTTTCGGTACTCATGGAAGTAAGATAGACGGTGTCGATTTTTCCGAGATAGTTCGAATGTAATGTGCGGGAAATTTGTTTGCCGTCGGTGCAGTCTCCTATTAAGAGAACTTTCTCGTCTTTGTAAACCAAAGAGGTTACGCCATGGAATGTGTTTATCGGAATTACGGCATTGTCATGACCGAAATTAATGATTGAAACGGAGCAAATCACAGAGCAACACACAATCGCGCATAAACTTGTAATCCATTTGAGGCGTGGAAACATAACATAAGGGCTTATAAAAAAGTACAACGGGAGCAGTGCGAACACGGCGCTGTTTGAATAAATCGTAATTTGCGCAAACGGAAGCGCAGCTGTGAATTGTGCTGCTCCGTCTAAAATAACAAGCAAGCTCTGTGGAACGGCTAAAGGCGCAACAAATGAAAACGGTACAAATGCAATGCAAATCAGTATCAGAAGAACAAAGCAAATGGTTATCAGGGGTAAAAGAATGATATTTGCAATTACGGAATACAATGGTAAGCTATGGAAGAAGTATAAAAGGCACGGCATAATTCCTATTTGTGCCGATGCTGCAACGGCGATTGCGGAAGAAATTGCGCGCGGAAGTTTGCATTTCTTAAGTGTGCGTATAATGGGGTTTGAAAAACAGGCAATGCCGAAAACGGAAGAGAAGCTCATTAAAAAACTTGCGTCGAAAAGCGCTAATGGCGATAGTGTGATTATGAATGTGAAAGCAAGTGAAAGATTGTTTAGTATATCCGAGCGTTGTCCGTTTATCATCGTAATAAGGCAGACAGAACTCATTATCATCGCACGCATTACCGAGGGTGAGAATCCTACGAATATGGAGTATAATAGCATGAAAATGAAAATAACGGGTACTCGGATTTTTGCGCTTAAGCGCTTGGTTAAAAGGGAAATCAGCGCTACTATAAAGCCTATATGCAGTCCCGAAACGGCAAAAATATGTCCTATGCCAGCAATGCCGAAATATGTGGATGACTCTATGTCCATACCGCTACGCTCTCCTGTGATCATTCCGAACGCCAAATTGCCATAGTGATCGCCCATGAAGTGTTCAAGTGTATTTTGGAGGGAATTCCGTACTGTCTGAAATGTGCTGTTTTCTCCTGCGTAATAAGTGATTTCGTCGGAATGAACGTATATGCTGTAACGAATATCTGTGCCTGTCAAACGATTTGATTTATAAATATCGGCATTGACTTCTATACTGTCGCCTTCGCGCAAGAATTCCAATTTGTCTTCGGGTTGAATTTCGGCATAAATTCTCATTTTTCCACGGCAGGCAATATTGTCGATTGTGATCTTCTCTGCAATGATTTCGCATTCGCCTGCTTCGGAGTGAACCGAATAAACGGAGCACTTTATGTTGTGTTCGGCGGAGTAATCGATATTTGCGTGTAGATTGTTGATAGTAAAGGCGGACAACGGCGCTATTATTATAACGGCTGCCGCTCCTATTGCGAACCCAAAAGCATATTTGAATTTTTTTCTGAAAATTATAAAAAGAGCTATATTTGCTGTTGCCAAAATCGTAAAGCATATGATGGCTATTGTTGCATTGTAATAAAAAAGAATGCTTAGAAAAGCTCCTATGAGGGCGATGATTGCTGTATAAACGAATGTTCTGAAGTTTATTATTCTAGTCATTTTTTTTGATTATTGTCAAATCATTAGTATTATGTCAGACATAATACTAATGATTTGGATAGGATTGATAGTTTTTAATTCGAGTGCTTGATCTTCTCTCTTCTAATACTTGCATCAGATATCCAATGTCGATTCCCTGATATTCCATCAGAACAAAAATATGGTATAGCAAATCCGCAATTTCGTTGCTTAATTCGACGTTATCGCTTTTCATGGCGGCTATAATGCACTCGGACGCTTCTTCGCCGATTTTTTTGCATATCTTTTCTCGCCCTTTGTCGAACAGATAGTTGGTATAAGAGCCTGCTACGGGGTGAGCTTTACGATTCTTAATGGCGTCTATTTCCATTGTTATGGCATTTAGATTTGGGGCATATTGCAATTGTGCGCGATTGTTAAAGAAGCAACTGTATGAACCCGTATGACAAGCCGCGCCTGTCTGTATTATTTTTAAAAGGATGCAATCATTATCGCAATCGGAATATATCGATGTGACTTTTTGAATGTTTCCGCTGGTCTCGCCTTTGTGCCAAAGCTCTTTTCTGCTTCGGCTATAATAGTGAGCTTCGCCCGTTTCGATGGTTTTTTCAAGCGCCTCCTTATTCATATATGCCTGCATCAGAACTTCGTTTGTAAATGCGTCGCAAGCTATTGCGGGAATCAGTCCGTCTGTGCCGAATTTTATATCGTCTATATTGAACATTGTTTTTACTCCTTTGCAGCGGCAAGCGCGTCCTCGAGCGAGAACTTGTTTTCGTACAGTGCGCGCCCTATAATGGCTCCGTATGCCCCGAGGTTTTTGACATCTTCTATATCGGCGATGCAAGAAATGCCTCCGCTTGCGATTACGTTCATGTTTGTGATGTTTCTTATGGCTGTGATGTTTTCGGTATTAGTGCCGCATAATGCGCCGTCTTTTGATATATCAGTACAAATTACGGTGGTGACGCCTAAAGATTTCAGCTGCTTGCATAACTCTGTAAGAGTTATATTTGTAGATGCGGTCCATCCTTCTGTTGATATATAGCCGTTTTTGGCGTCTGCGCCGCAAATTATTCTGTTTTCTCCATATAAAGCGATTGCTTCTTTTATAAAATCTTGGTTGCTAACGCAGGCACTTCCGAGAATAACTCTATCTATTCCGCAGTCAAAACAACGTATTATGTCTGACATAGAACGAATACCTCCGCCGACTTGAATGGATAGTTTTGTCGATTTTGCAAGCTGTTCGATGATTTTTGCATTATTTTCGTGATCCGAGCGTGCGCCGTTAAGATCTACTATATGCGCAAATTTTGCTCCGCTTTCTTCCCATTTACGCAACATTTCAAACGGTTTTCCGTAAACGGTAACTTTGGAATAGTCTCCGTATTTAAGACGTACGGCATTGCCGTCAAGGATGTCGATTGCAGGATAAATGTTCATGAGCTATTCTATCACTCCTTTACTGCTCGGAACATTTGAGCCCACGACTTTTACAGCTTCGCCGAGTGATACGGCAAAGGATTTAAAAACCGCTTCGGCTTTGTGATGAGAATTCTCTCCGCGAATGAGATCTATGTGCATGGTGATAAATCCGTAACTTGTCACAGCACGAAAAAATTCTTCTATAAGTTCGCTGTCAAATTCTCCGATTTTTTCGTTGAAAGACGCGTTAAAGCACAGATAAGGTCTTCCGCTTATATCCAATGCGCACCGACACAGGCTTTCGTCCATGGGAATATAGCTGTGCGCGTAGCGGGCTATGCCCTTTTTGTCTCCGAGAAGCTCATAAAGCAGCTTTCCGAATACTATGCCTATGTCTTCTGTCGAGTGATGACAGTCAACAAACGTATCTCCCTTGCATTTAAGAGTGATGTCGAATTTAGAGTGGTGCGCGAGAAGTTTGAGCATATGGTCTAAAAAACCGATGCCGCTTTGTATGTCGCATTTGCCGCTTCCGTCAATATTAAGCGACATAAATATATCGGTTTCGGTTGTTGTTCTTTTAAGTTCGCCTTTTCTCATTTCAAACTCCTTATTTGCGTATCCTGACGCCTATTGCTTCTGCATGAGCCGTAAGCCCTTCGGCATTTGCCAGCGTTTCAATGGTCTTTCCCACTTTGCGCAAAGCGTTTTCGTCATAGCTTATGACGCTTATTTTTTTGATATAGTTATCTACTCCGAGCGATGATGCATAACGTGCCGTTCCGCCGGTGGGCAGCACATGGTTTGGACCGGCGTAATAATCTCCGAGCGGTTCGGGCGAATAATTGCCGATAAAGACGGCTCCTGCATTTTCGATGCCGCGCAGGTGATTTTCGGCGTCTTTAACGCACAGTTCGAGGTGCTCGGGCGCTACTTTGTTCGCAAGAGCAATTCCTTCGTCGACCGAATCCACTATTACGATTGCGCCGTAATTATCGATAGATTTTTCAGCTATGCTTCTACGCGAAAGTTTATCAAGTCTTTCACACAGCCGCTTTTTAACGCTTTCGGCGAGCTCTTTGTTTGTTGTGATTAAAATACTCGTTGCCATTTCATCGTGTTCGGCTTGAGAAAGCATATCTGCGGCGATAAAATCGGCGTTAGCGCTCTCGTCGGCAACGATCAGAATTTCACTCGGTCCCGCAACCATATCGATCCCTACTTCACCGTAAACTTCGCGTTTTGCAAGAGCGACGTATATGTTTCCCGGACCGCTTATAACGTCGACTTTCGGCACGCTTTTCGTGCCGTATGCCATTGCGGCTATAGCCTGTGCGCCGCCTATTTTGAAAATTTTGTTTACGCCGCATTCACGCGCCGCGACAAGGGTAAGCGGATTGGTGTTTGCTCCCGGCGTCGTCATAATGATTTCTTTTACTCCTGCAACTGCTGCCGGAATCGCGCACATCAAAACGGTGCTTGGGTAAGCCGCCTTGCCTCCCGGAACATAAATACCTGCTCGCGTCACGGGTTTGACTATATATCCGGTTGTTATACCGTTTTCGCAATTAATTTTGTTATGGCGGATATGTCTTTTATTGTATTCGTAAATATTGTTTTTTGCCGATCGCAATGCTTCGAGCGTATTGACGTCGACATCTTTATATGCCTTTTCTATTTCCGCTTCGCTTACAAGCACTGTTTGCGGCGTTATCTTCAAATTATCGAATTTCTCGGTGTACTCGAAAAGAGCTTTGTCGCCGTTTGTTTTCACGGCCTCGATAATCCTTTTTACGCCCTCGCGCATATTTTCGTAATCTGTTCTCGAGCGTTTGAAAACTTTGTCAAAATCGTTTTTATCGCAAATAGTTTTGATCATATGTCTAACACCTCCGTTATTTTCTTGATTAGCGGACAAATTATTTGCGCTTTGAGTTTAAGACTTATTTTGTTTACAATAAGTCTTGCCGTGAGTTCGCATATTTCCTCTAGCACGGAAAGCCCGTTTGCTTTTAATGTTTTTCCGCTTTCCACTATATCTACGATCACGTCCGAAAGACCGACAATAGGACCCAGCTCCACCGATCCGTTGAGTTTAATAATATCGACGTTCACGCCGATTGATTCGTAGTAATGTTTTGCAATATTTTCGTATTTCGTAGCTACACGCAGATTGCCGCTTGTAACATTATAAGTTCGCTTTTTGAAACCAGCTACGCACATTTTGCAGTCTCCGAATCCGAGATTCGCAACTTCGTAAACATCGGCATCGGCTTCGAGTAAGGTATCTTTTCCCGCTATTCCTATGTCTGCCGCGCCGCGTTCGATGTATGTAGGCACATCTATAGGTTTTACGAATATGAATTTGAATTTATCGCTTGCATCTGTCAAGACAAGTTTTCTCGTATCTTTTTTCAGCGAATCGCAATTTAATCCGCATTTTTCCAATATTTCTATTGTTTTATCGGCAAGTCTTCCCTTTGGAAGTGCGATTGTTATGGAAGTATTCATATCTTTTCTCCGCTTAAGATTTCGATTTTGCCGTTTTTGATCGCAAAGAAATTTTTGACATCGTATTGTGCGCAATATTCAATCAGCTCGCTCTCGTCCTTCATAAATTGTCGGACTACGATCTTCCCATTGGAACGCAAGGTATCGCAATAGTTTTTTTCGAGCGCTTCGTTACTGTTGTCCGAAATGTAAACAATATCGAACGGAGGCGTTTTTTTCAATTTGCCGAGTTTGTCCATCGCAAAGAGCAAACGCTTAGTTCCGATAGCAAAGCCCACTGCACCGCTTTCAAAGCCGAATGACGGGCAAATACCATCGTATCTGCCGCCGTCTAAGAGGCAAAGTCCGAGACTTTCGCTATAACCCTTTATGACAAGACCGCTGTAATAATCAAGTCCGTTCAGCATACCGAGATCGACAGAGATATATTTTTCATAGCCTTTTTTCTTCAGCGTGTTATAAAGCTTTTCGATATGATCGACTGCCGACTTTGCGCAGTTATTTGACGTCATGCTTTTTGCCTGTGAGAATACGTTTTCTTTTCCGAAAAGTGAAGGCAGTCGCAACAAAATATAAGATAATTCGTCGGGAATTTCTTTGCGTTGAAGAAACATCTCCGTACCCAACGCGTCTTTTTTGTTTATCAGTTCTGTGAGTTCGTCTGTTTCCGCTTTGTTTAATCCGCTGTCGGCTATGAGGCTTTTGAAGAATCGGTTGTCTCCGATTTCCACGGTAAAGCGTTCGAGACCGGCGCATAAAAAACTTTCTATGGCAAGAGATACTATTTCCGCTTCGCCGTCGGATCCGCTGTTTCCGAGAAGTTCCACTCCTATTTGCGCAAATTCACGTGATCGCGCCGTATCATGACTATCGGAATATTCGAAACTGTTTTCGCAATAAAACAGTCTTTGGGCGTAGTTTGAATCAAGTCCCGAAGACATACGGCAAATTTGCAGAGTTATATCTGGGCGAAGCGCTAAAAGACTCCCGTCGCTGTCCGTCAACTTAAACATTTTTTTGAGTTTTTCCGGTCTGTAAACGTCATGAAAAGTGTCGTAGTATTCTACGGTCGGAGTCTCGATTTTGAGATACCCATAGTTTTTATATAAATCGGACAATTTTAATTCCAGAAGGTTTTTATTGTAACATTCGTCGGGAAGAAAATCTTGAAATCCGTATGGCAGTTTTACCTTTTTAATCATTTAATTACTCCGTTTCCGTAGCTTTAATACTTTAAAGCAATAAAGTGTTATTATAATTATATAAAAAATAAACAAAGATGTCAAGCAAATAATTCAGTTAAGCGTCAAGTTTTCTATAAACAGTATTTGCCCTCCGTGGGTGTTGGAAAGAATTTGAGTTTTAAACTTTTCGCTTTCATAAAGTTTTGCGGAAATAGTCTTGGCTTTGTCTATATCGGATCGGTCGATCGAGGAAAAAAACGAGTCCCCGTGCTGTCTTGTTCCGAGGAAATCGCCTGCTCCGCGTAATTTAAAGTCGTATTCCGCAAGGGCAAAACCGTCGTTACAGGAAATAAAGTAATCGATTCTCTCTTTGGCTTTATCCGAGTCGTTTACGTCCGATAACAGAAAACAGTAGCTGTCGGTAGTTCCCCGCCCCACTCTGCCACGCATTTGATGAAGCTGACTAAGACCGTATCTTTCGGCATTAAATATTATTATGCTTGTGGCATTCGGCACATCTATTCCGACTTCGATGATCGAAGTTGTAATAAGTACACATATTTTTCCGAAGGAAAAGTCAGACATTACATTTGTTTTTTCCTCGTCGGACATCTGACCATGCAACATACCTATATAGGGCTTTAAGGCAGAATTGTATAATTTTTCATAAAGATTTTTAACGGATATTAGTTCTTCGTCATCAATTCGCGGGCAAACTATATAAGTTTGTTCTCCCGCTCTTGCTTTGTCGAGCACATATTTGAGCATATCGTTCACTTTTTTTTGCGGAACGAAACGCGTATATGTAGCGGCTTTTTGTTTGGGCAAAGTATGAATTTGGCTCTCGTCGAGATCTCCGTACAGAGCGAGCGCAAGCGTTCTCGGTATCGGTGTTGCCGTCATTACGAGATAGTCCGCATTTTGCGCTTTGTTTTCCAAAATCCCTCGTTGCTTTACTCCGAAACGCTGCTGTTCGTCCGTGATTATAAGTGAAAGATTGTTGAAATTCACGTCGTCCTGTATGATTGCATGAGTTCCGATGACAACTTTTGCTTCGCCGCTTTTGATTGCGGAAAGTATTTCTCGACGAGCGGCAGAGGAAATTGACGAACTTAGAAACGTAGGCGAAATTCCGTATGGCTCGAAAAGCTTGCAGGCGTTGTTGAAATGCTGCTTTGCAAGAATTTCGGTCGGACACATGAGCGCGCTTTGCAATCCGCTCATTGCCGTGTACAGCATAGCGGTAAGCGCTACCACTGTCTTTCCGCACCCCACGTCGCCTTGCAATAACCTGTTCATCTTTTTCGGGGAATTTAGATCTTCGAGTATTTCTTTTATGGCTTTAGATTGATCGCCAGATAGTTTAAACGGAAGACTGTCCGTAAATTCATTTAATTTATCGAAATTATTCTTATATACATGGCTCTTGTTTCCATGCCGTTTCAGAATAGAATATAAAGCAATATTGCAACTTAAATTTTCTATTGTTATACTGCTTTTTGCCTTATCGAGAAGCTTTCTGTCGGGTGGTCTGTGGACATAGCGAAACGCTTTATTCAGCTCCATAAGACCGTAGGTTTCCTTAATTGAATCGTCAAGATAACTGTTGATGTTTACATTGTCGAGTACGGCGTCGATCGCTTTTATAAATACGCTTGAAGGTATACCTTTAATCGGTCTGTAAAGAGGAAATATAGGCGGCATATTCTCTGTTGCGGTAATTAGCGTAGGGTTATTCAAACTTAGTTTTTTACCGAAACGCTCGACTTTGCCGTAAACATAGCTACGCTTTCCGAAGGGTAAAGTATTTTTAAGATACTTGCGGTTAAACCATCCGCATTCAAATTCCTCGCCGCTTTCGTCTTTGAACACAACCGTTGCAAGAAACAATCCTTTGCGTAAATATTTTATTTTGGGCGCTTTAATAACCGTTCCCAAAACAGCTACGTTCCCCTTATCGACACAAGCGCTCGGCGGAGACAAGTTTATGAGATCGACGTAATCATACGGAAAAACGGTAAGCAAATCGTCTACGCTTGCTATGCCGTTTTCTTTTAAACATTGTATTCTTTTAGATCCAAGCCCCTTTATTTCGTCAAGCTTCATTTATAGTTTCCTTATAAAAAAACAGAGGGCAGTTTCCTGCCCTCTATCGGAATTCGCTATTCGAGAGACACTATATAATAGTAAAGCGGCTGACCGCCGAAATGAATGTCCACATCGCACTTTTTATACTTATCTGTCAAATCTTGAGCAATGGCATTCGCTTCTTCTTCGGTCACGGAATCACCGAAATAAAGTGTGATATTGCTTACGTCGCTGTCCATCATCTTTTCTACGAGGTCTTTTGTGACCTTTTCGACTTTTTCGCCCTTTGCGACAATGGACTTCGAGTCTATTCCGATAATATCGCCTTCTTTGAGCTTGAAGTTGTCGATCTGCGTGCTTCTTACTGCATAAGTTACGAGACCTGCTTTAATAGTGGAGATTGCCTCGTTCATATTTGTTTCGTTGTTTTCTACAGTATCGTCGGGATTGAATGCAAGAACGGCAGAAAGTCCCTGCGGTATATTTTTTGTCGGTATTATATGAATCGTGCGCTTGCTTAGAGCTTTGGCTT
The DNA here is from genome assembly GCA_910585955.1 of uncultured Christensenella sp. GTDB lineage: Bacteria > Bacillota > Clostridia > Christensenellales > Pumilibacteraceae > MGBC157735. Next base: position 96,907 of record CAJUGC010000008.1, on the reverse strand, counting down.
GTTCGGCGGCAAGAATTATATTTTTATTGTTGGGAAGCACAAAGACATCTTTGGCTGCAATCGAATCGCAAGCTTTGGCGATGTCCTCCGCACTGGGATTCATGGTCTGCCCTCCCTCGATGATTTTGTCGACGAGTAAGTCTTTGAATATGCTTGTAAGACCTTCGCCGGCGCATACCGAAACCAATCCGTAAGGCTTAAGCTCTTCTTTCTTTTGTCCTATAAGCGCACGGTTTTGTTCCAGCATATTCTCGATCTTTATACGATCGATTTCGCCGAGTTCGAGGCAATATGCAAGGACTGTGCCCGGTTCGTTGGAGTGGACGTGAACTTTGACCATGTTCAAATCGCCGATTACCAAAACGCAATCACCTATCGTCATGAGATTTTCGCGCAGTCTGTCTATATCGGCTTCCGTCGTCTTTTTGTGCAGATTGATGATAAATAATTCGTTGCAATAAGCGAACTCTATTTCCGCAAGATCGTTATAGTCGAAATGAGCCTGCTCGTCATATTGATTGTTTACCTGAATTGAGTCGTCGAAAGCGATATTTGCGTCTTCCTTTCCCGCCAAGAGATGTTGGAAGCCCTGGAATATGATAAGCAAGCCTCTTCCGCCGGCATCGACAACGCCTGCCTTTTTCAGTACGGGCAGTAATTCCGGCGTGAGTTTAAGCGCCTCTTCGCCTGCGTCTATGACGCTTTGCAGAAAGTCTACGACTTCCATGCTCTTTTTTGTGATCTTCATTGCGTGTTCGCTCATTATGCGAACAACTGTTAGTATAGTTCCCTCTTTGGGTTTAGTTACGGCTTTGTACGCAATTTCGGTACCTGCCGACATTGCTTTTGCAAGACTTTTCGCCGTTATCTCCGCCGATTGGGAAAGAACGGTGGACATTCCCTTTAATATCTGACTTAAGATTACGCCGCTGTTACCTCTTGCTCCTCGCAACGCGCCTTTAGAGAGAGCATTGCATAGCGCGTCTATATTATTGCTTGGACAATTACTTACTTCTTTTGCCGCCGAAAGCATCGTAAGCGACATATTTGTACCTGTATCCCCGTCGGGAACGGGAAAGACGTTCAAAGAATCTACGTGTTGTTTATTTATATCCAACAGCTTTGCGCCGTTTAAAATCATTTTACGGAAAGTAGCTCCGTTTATAGACTTTTGCATATTAACCTCCGGTATGCATTTTGCTTAAGAATGATGGTCGGTTAGACTTTCACACCCATTACATTAACATTTATAGTGTCTACCACCATGCCGGTAAAATTTTCAACATCATATTTGACAGCTTTTTTCAAAGATGTAGCTACTGCGTCGATAGACACTCCGTATTTAATTATAACATATAAATCGATAAATATCCTGTCGCCGTTCGTCATTACGCGAACGCCTTTCGAGATACGCTGTTTCTTTAAAAGATCGGCAATGTTATCGGAAAATCTCTTTGAGATTAAGTTGACGATACCATAACATTCAAGAGCCGTGTAACCCGCCACCTGCGCAATAGCCTCTTCGGTTATCGTTATTCTGCCGTACGCATTAGCGGTGTTGACACTCATTGATACTCCTTATAATATATGTTTGGTATATACCTATTTTAACCTATTGCACGCGATTATGCAAGAGATTTGAGAAAGGTTTTCAAAAAAAACTTAAAAAAAGCTCTTAAACGCGTGATTTTGCTTGATTTTCTCATCGATTTATGGTATAGTGTCTTAGGTTAAGCAATCCTTTGGAGGTGTTAAGAATGAGCAGAGTTTGCGTTATATGCGGTAAAGGCGGCAGCGACAGAGCTTGCGGTGGCAACAATGTCAGCCATTCCAATAGACGGACAAGACGTACTTTCGGAGTAAACGTGCACAAGGTAAAAGTCGAGATCGACGGTGTGGCGTCCAAGCAGTATGTTTGCACTAAATGCTTACGTTCTCAGAAGAATGCGTAAGTTTTCTTAATGATACGATTACAAAAGCGTCGCGTTTAATGCGGCGCTTTTAATATGCAATTTTTATTCCGCTTCGCGTGTTTTTGCGGTGAGTATGCAACTTCCTATTGTTTTACCCAAAATCAGCTTCTTGATTTCTCTGCAGTTTACGTTTATCCCCTCGTTTGAGAATAACAAAGTTCCCAGATTATTTTCGACAAGATACACATTTTTATCTGATATGGACTTTGACCATTTGTACGATCCGATGGGTTCTTCCTTGCCGACTTCATAAATGATCATGTTGTTGTTTTTATCGAAAATTACGGTGTGTGTAATTTCTCCCGCCTTAGTTTTATATTCGTATGTTCCGACTATCTGGTCAATGATTTCGGGTGGAGCCGGTTCTTCTATTTGTTTATATGTTGCGATAAGTTCGATATTTTCGTTATCGGACAAATCAAATAAAATATTGCAAACAGAATCGTATGTTATGTCGCCGTACCGCCATCCTATAAAGTTTTCGTCCTGTATTTGCGGTAACGTCAATTCGTGAGATCTGATATAATTGTCTCCCAAATAGTTATGTAATGTTATGTTGTCGAACTCGCCGTCGTTGAACGATATGACTACTTTATGAATATCCGACGGATAAATATAAACTGTTTCGGTTTCCGCAGTTACGGGTGTTTCTGCGAGTTCGTCGGAAAACGCCGAATAATCGTTTCCGATAGCGGCTTTGCCGTTTTCAAACAGAATAAAGGCGCGCGTATAGAGATTACGTTCGCTTATAAAGTAGCCGTTTATCAAAACGCCGTCACTTCGCGAAATGCTCTCCGAAAGAAGAGAAGACTTGATTATTTCTTTAGGCTCAACCGCTATTTCGACAAGTTCCGAAATTTCAGAAGAAACAAAATATAACAAATCATCTTTGTATTCCCATTTGAATCCCGCGGATATAAAAGATATTGCGCCGTTTGGATTAATCGAGAGAGTATCTATGCCGCCGTCCGAGTTGAAACGGTAAAGCGTGAATCCATCCGTCCATAAGGTTTTATCAAGACTTTCCAAAAGAGTTTTTTGCGACGGTATAGGATCTTCTTCCTTTGGTTCCTCGGGCGGTGGATCTACGGTCGGAGGAATTTCCGGTTCTGATACGGGCGGAATTTCGGGTTCTGTGATCGGCGGATCCGGCGGCGTCGGATCGACAGGCGGAACTACCGGTTCCGTTGTCGGAGGAATTTCCGGTTCTGATACGGGCGGCTTGGTCGGTACGTCGGGATCGTTATCCGACGGCGTTGTAGTCGGCGGAACGACGACGTTGCCGTTTCCGCAAGCGACAAAAGCGCAACAAAAGACTGACAGCATCAAAAATACTGCCAACGCAATAAACAGACGATGTTTTCTCATCAAGGGCTCCTTAAGGTTTTTGTCGATAGTTCACCTTAAAACTATTGCTCCAGTTTTTCATTTCCGTAGCATTGTCAATAGCCTGCGTGCTGATCCCCTTACTGCCCGAAAGCCTCGATATTTCTTCGATCATCGCGTTTTCGTTCAGCAATTTAACGTCTGTATACGTTTCTCCGTTTTGTATTTCCTTGTTTATATAAAAATGAGTATCCGCCATGGCTGCAATCTGTGCGAGATGAGTTACACACAAGACCTGATGCCCTTGTGCGATCCCCGCAAGTTTTTGCGCCACGATCTGCCCCACTTTGCCGCTTATTCCCGTATCTATTTCGTCAAATATAAGCGTTCCGATATCGTCGGTACGGCTTGTAATGACTTTGAGCGCAAGCATAAAACGAGACATTTCGCCGCCGCTTATAATTTTTATAAGAGGTTTGAGAGGTTGTCCTACGTTGGGACTCAAATAGAATTCGGGTCTATCGAATCCAGAAGATGAAATCATATCTTCACATTCTTCGATTTTGGGTAATTCGTCGAAAATCACTTCGAAGCGAGAGTTTTCCATGCCGAGTTCGGAAAGTTCTTTCATTATCGAATTCGAAAGCCACTCGGCGCAATTGCGCCGCTTTTTGGAAAGTTCCGTCGATAAATCGAATAAGTCGCGCACGGCATCTTCGCGCATAGCGCACAACTTTTCGTATATCTCCGAGCAGTTTTCGAGTCGATCCAGTTTTTCTCGAGCTTCGCCTAGAAACGTCATCATCTTGTCGTAAGGACCGTATTTTCTTTTTAATGACAAAATTGTGTCGTAACGGCGCTCGATTTTATCTATTTCGCGTTCATCAAAGTTAAGATCTTCTATTTCGTTTACTATCGTTTCCGCAATATCGTCTACTTCTATGGCGACGCTGTTTAGACGCTCGTAAAGTTCCGCAAATATCGGTTTAATGTCGGATATATCCGAAAGTGCGCCTACTGCTACGGAAATGCGAGACGACGCCGAAGTATCTCGGTCGTCTTCGGAAAGTGCATTGGCGGCGTCACTCAAAGACTGAGCAATTTTTTCGCCGAAAGAAAACAGCTTGCGTTTTTCGGATATTTCCGCTTCTTCGCCGGCTTTTATGTGTGCGTTTTGGATTTCCTCGATTTGATAGCGCAGTATATCTATAGTTTTTTCTCGTTCGGAATTATTCCCCAGTTCCCTCAACTGCGATTTGATGCCGATATACTTTGCGTATTTCGATTTAAGTTCCTCGAATATTTCTGCGTTTTCTGAAGCTACGAAATAATCGAGTATTCGCAAATGTTCGCTTGCTCGGCTGAGAGATTGGTATTCGTTTTGTCCGTAAATATCGACGAACGAAGACATAAGATTTTTCAACATGGAGGCAGTAAAAGTTTTGCCGTTTACTCGTATATCGTTTTTGCCGCTATCAAAAAACTTTCTGTTTACTATTAAAGTATCGTCATCGTCGAGCCCCGATTCGAGCATTTTGCTTTTTTGACTTTCGGATACTTCGAATACGCCCTCTACATAGCCGAATTCCGCGCCGTATCGCAAAAGCGTTTTGTCGTATTTTGCTCCGAGCAAAAGCATAAGGCTGTCTACGATAATAGACTTGCCTGCGCCTGTTTCACCGCTTAAAATATTGAGTCGCTCTCCGAATTCGAGTTCGAGTTCGGATATCAATGCGACGTTTTTTATATGCAATCTTTTAAGCATAATAATTCCTCAGTCTATAAGCTGTCGCAAAATATCGGTTATTTCGTCTGCGTCGTCTGTGGTTTTTACTATAACAAGCACGGTGTCGTCTCCGGCCACACACCCCAGTATCGACGGATTGCTCAGTCTGTCCACCATCATTCCGGCCATATTTGCGCTTCCGGGTATGGTCTTTATAACTATTAAATTGTTAGCCGCTTCGATACTTAAAACGGAATGTTTGAAAAGATTTGAAATCTTTGTCGAGACAGACGATGCTTCATCGCTGTTGTATGTATATTTTTGTTTGTTTCCGTCTGTGGAAACTTTGATTATTCCGAGTTCTTTTATGTCACGAGAAATTGTGGCTTGCGTCACTTTGTATCCGGCGCGACGCAAAAGAGTCGCAAGTTCTTCCTGCGTCTCTATCTCGTGTGTCTGCACGAGTTCGATCATCTTCATTTGTCGGATACTTCTGCCCATGATCGCCCTCCTATTTTTGCGTAACGCTCCAGATATTCAGCTTCGAAAGGAGCTTTTCGTAAAAGTTGCTCTTATTGAGACGAAGAAAAGAAAGTTGTTTCTTTGCTGTCGATACCGAAAGTTCGTCTTGAGTTTTTATTTTGCCGACCGTTTGCCCGTCGGCTATGACGGCACAGCTTTTTCCCGCCGACAGTACCGAAATCTTTACCGTAGCCTCATCGCTGACGATTATAGGTCTGCTATGAAGAGAATGAGAATTTATCGGCAGAATTGACATTGCCTTTACGTCCGGAGAAAGAACGCACCCTCCCGCCGACAAAGAATAAGCGGTAGATCCGGTTGGCGAACTGACAATAAATCCGTCGCAATAGTATTTGTCGGCGAGCTTATCGTTTACATATACGCCTAAAGCTATCATTCTGTCGGAAAAATCACGGGTAAGCACTATTTCGTTCAGAGCGTAACTTGTTTTTCCGTTATGATTTACGCAAAGCAAACTTCTTTTCTCATATAAAAATTCTTTTTCGGTTAAGATTTTCGGAATCAAATTCAAAGAATCGAGTTCTACTTCGGTAAGGAACCCTACTGTTCCGAGGTTTATTCCAAGTATTGCTATATCGTGTTCGGCGCAATATGTTGCGATTCTCAATATAGTGCCGTCTCCGCCCACCGTTAAAAGTATGTCGAAAAGTTTTTTGTCATTTTCATTGAAAGACGGACATTCGGGGGCGATAGACACAATGTCGCTGTGCAAATAGACATTGAACTTTTCGCGAACCAAAAGAGACACGATCTTGCTCGTAACGACAAGATCCTTATCTTTGTTGCGATTGGTGTAAATGCCTATATTTTTTTTCATGATTTTATTATACAATATTTAAAATAATTATTCAACATAAATTCGCTATAATCTTTACATTTTCAACAATTTTTTTATGTTTTCGGAAGTTATACCGCAACCGAGCAGAGAAGACTCTATATTCATATCATCGACAAATCCGTCGTGACCGAGACATTCTACAGATGCGTGATTGTTTTTTGAAGTAATGTAATTTCTGACGGCATTTCCGAAGCCGCCGCTCAGCACATTGTCCTCGAGCGTTATGATTTGATTCGACGCAAGATTTATTGCATCGAGTAACGAAAAGTCGAGCGGCTTAACGCATCGGGCGTTTACGATATTTGCTTCTTCGATGTTCATGGCGACATCTATAGTTCTGTTACCTGCGGCCAAAATATATTTATTTGAGCTTACCGTTCTCAATATTTCCCATTTGCCGGGTTTGGGCGGTGTATGCGTTTCGTGACGTTTAACGTATGTTTTCGGATAGCGTATTGCGAGAGGAGCATTGAAATCGAGAGAAAACTCGAGCATATCTTTAAGTTCGTCGCCGTCTTTAGGTGTAAATACCGTCATATTCGGCATAAGATTAAGATAGCTCAAGTCGAAGATTCCCTGGTGCGTAACTCCGTCTGCTCCCACAACTCCGGCTCTGTCTATAATGAAAGTTACCGGTAGTTTTTCAATGCAAACGTCATGGATAATCTGGTCGAAACCACGTTGCAGAAAAGAGGAGTAAACCGCAAAATAAGGTTTCAGTCCGCCTTTTGCCATTCCCGCCGACATCGTTACTGCGTGTTGCTCCGCGATAGCCACGTCGAAAGCTCTGTTAGGAAACTTTTTAAAATACTTCTCAAGTCCCGTGCCGCTTTCCATAGCCGCCGTAACTGCAACCACACGATTGTCTTTTACGGCAAGTTCGCAAATTTTATCGCTGAATACTTCGGAAAAAGAATATGTTTGCGTAGGACTCTCATCTGTTTTCGGAGTGATTCCGTGAAATTTTTCCGGATCTGTCTGAGCCTTTCTATAGCCGTGACCTTTGGTCGTGACGAGATGTATGAGCACGGGACGATTTTCGTTTTTTACTTGACGCAACAGTTCGACAGTGTTTTGAATATTATGTCCATCGAACGGTCCGTAGTATTTAATCCCGAGATTTTCGAAAAGTTTATCTGATAAAAGCAAAGTTTTTAAGTTGTCGCGCGTGTGCTCGAAGATCTTGACGAGCTTATCTCCGAAGAAAGGAAGAGCCGAAACTCCGCGTTTGAGATTGTATTTGAATTTGGCGTAGGGGCGGCTGAGTCGAAGTCGTGCGAGATAGTTGGAAAATGCCCCTACATTTCTCGATATGGACATCTTGTTGTCGTTTAAAATTATTATTAGTTTTTCTCTGCTTACGCCTATATCGTTTATGGCTTCGAATGCCATTCCGCCCGTCATTGCACCGTCGCCTATCACGCTTATGACATTATAATTTTGTCCGCTTAGATTTCTGGCTCGAGCAAGCCCGAGTGCGGCGGAAAGAGAAGTCGAGCTATGCCCGCCTATAAAACAATCGGCTTCGCTTTCGGACGGACGCGGAAAGCCCGAAATGCCTCCGCTCTGACGTAAATATTTGAAGCTGTCTCTTCTTCCTGTGACTATCTTATGCGTATACGATTGGTGCCCGACGTCCCAAACGATTTTATCGTTTGGAACGTCGAAAACATAATCGAGCGCCAAAGTGAGTTCTACCGTTCCGAGGTTGGAAGCGAGATGACCGCCGTTATTCTCGACAGTGTCTATAATGTGAGCGCGCACTTCTTCTGCATAGGAACCAAGCTCTTTAATCGAAAGAGCTTTAAGATCTTTTATTGAATTGACCTTTTCCCAAAATGCCATAATGCTTGCGAATCATTCCTTTCTCAAAGAGAGATTTTTGATCATAGAGCGCAGAAACGCAAAATCGCCGTTAATCGTTGCCAAAGTATCAAGCGCAAATGTCGTCTTATCTGCGACGGCTTTGCGTCCTTCTTTTTCACCGTATACGTTTACAAACGTATGTTTTCCTTCGTCCTCGCCGCTGTCCAGGTCGAGGAGGTCGTCGACTATTTGGAAAGCATAGCCAATATTGTCGCCGACGCTTTTAATAAGCGCGACATCGTGTTCGCTTGCTCCCGCAATTATTGCTCCCGCAGCCATACAGGCGGATATGAGGTCCGCCGTTTTGTGCTGATAAATGTAATTTAAGCGAGTGGAAATATGTTTTGTGTCGTCCACAACGGTGTCGACCGTCTGACCTCCGATAAGTCCTGTAGCTCCGCAGTAGTCGGCAATCAGTTTCCCCGCGCGCAGATAACGATCTCTCTCATCAAGCGGGCAATCTATGGCGGCGTCAAACAGCAATTCATAAGCAAGGTTTAAAAGCGCGTCGCCTGCAAGAACCGCCGTACATTCGCCGTAGATCTTGTGGTTTGTCGGTTTACCTCTCCGATTATCCGAATTATCCATGCAAGGCAAATCGTCGTGAATCAGAGAGTATGTATGAATACACTCTACGGACAGAGCGAGTTTATCGAGTCCACAGCTGTTTTTTACTCCGAAAGCTTCGGCGCAGGTATATAAAAGTATGGGACGAAGACGCTTTCCGCCGCTTTGCAAAGAATAAATGATTGAAGCAGAAAGCGGTTGCGGAATGTTTTTTAAATTTGCGACGAATTCCGATAATGTCTCTTCGAAGCGCGCTTTTCGCTGTGCATATTCTCTTTCAAAAGACATTTATTTATCCTCCGCTTCGTCAATGTCGATAAGCTTGCTCATTTGCTCCCGAATTTCGGAGATTTTGCTCTTGCTTTTGTCGAGTTCGTCGAGACAAGCTTTCGTAAGCTCTATACCCTGCTCGTAAAGCTTTATTCCTTTATCGAGACTTATGCCGCCCTGTTCGAGTTCTTCTGCTATTTTCTCGAGCTGTTTAAGGTTTTCTTCGAGGTTCATGATTGTGTCCTTCTATATTCGTTATTTGCGCTTCCGCTTTACCGTCGGAAAAATAAATATTTACTTTATCGTCTTTATTGAGTTCATACACACTTTTTATATCTTTATTATTTCCGAATATTTTAGCGTAGCCGCGGGAAAGAGTTTTCAGCGGGCTTGCGCTTTCGAGCTTTGCAATTGCATTTTTAACGGATAGCTCATCGGACTCTTCAATGTAGTCTAATCTGTCCGTAATCTTTTTCGCAAGTCGAATTAGTTTTGTTTGCGACCAAAAAACAATTTGCTGCAATGAATTTGCAATGCTGTTGTTTTCGGATATTATTCGCCATCTGCTCGAAATGATTTTTTTATCCATGGCGTGTACTATGGACGAAGCGTTGCGATATGCAACGGTGGACAAATGCTCGAAAATACGTTTAAGACCCATATCTATTTTTTGCAATGCGGAGTGAAATCTTGCGAAAAATTCAAGGTTTATATCGGCGATGACGGATGCAGCTATGCTCGGTGTTCCTGCTCGCAATCCTGCGCAGAAATCGCAAAGAGTGTAATCGCTTTCGTGTCCTATTGCCGAGATGACAGGAATATTACTTGCGGCTACGGCGCGAGCAAGTTTCTCGCTGTTGAATACGTCGAGATCGTAAGTCGAGCCACCGCCTCGAGCTATCAGCACGACGTCGAAGTCCTCGCCGTTTGCTTTTTCGAGCGCAGAAATAATGGAGTGTTCGGCATTGTTTCCCTGTACGCTTGCCGGAAAAAGTCGCAAATCTATATTTGTATTTTTGTCGCGCAAAACACGCATGATATCGTGAATTACAGCGCCAGCTTCGCTTGTAATAACGGCAGCTTTACCTATATATACGGGAGGTTTGGGGCGCGATTCGAAGAGCCCTTCGTTTTTAAGGCGATTTGTCAGCCTCTTCAGTTCGTCGTTGAGAGTACCTTTTCCTATCGGAATTATGTCTTTGGCGGTAAAATTCGTTTTTCCGCTTTTTGTGTAAAACGTAACAGAGCCGTAAATTTGTACAAGCGTTCCTATTTCGATGTTTTCAACCGTTGAAAACATTACGCAACCGATATGACAGCCGCCTTCCGTCAAAGTAAAATATGTGACGTTTTCTCGAACGGAAATTTGACTGAGTTCTCCGTATACGCAAATGTTGTGCAATATAAGTTCATCGTCGAATACGGACTTTATATAACCGCTCAGTTGAGAAACGGAAAGCTTTTTATTTGCTTCCACGTTCTGCCGCCTTGATCGTATTATTTAAGAGCATTGTTATAGTCATCGGTCCTACTCCGCCGGGTACGGGAGTAATGAAAGCGGCTTTTTCTGACACTTCGTCGAATTTGACATCGCCGTAGAGCTTTCCGTCGTGACGGTTCATTCCCACGTCTATTACAACAGCTCCTACCTTTACCATGTCTGCCGTCACGAACTCCTTTTTTCCGATTGCCACGACAAGTATATCGGCATCTTTGGCAATATCTTTCAAGTTACGCGTTTTCGAGTGGCATACGGTTACGGTTGCATTTTCTTGCAATAAAAGCATAGCAACGGGTTTTCCGACTATATTGCTTCTTCCGATTACTACGGCGTGTTTGCCCGAAATTTCCGTACCGGCGCTTTTTATAAGTTCGATTACTCCCGACGGCGTACAAGCTGCAAGGCACTGATTTCCGAGTAACAGATTACCCGCATTTACGGCATGAAAACCGTCAACGTCTTTAAACGGCGAAACGTGTTCGAGAATTTCGTTTTCAACGCTCTTATCGGGAAGCGGCAATTGTACGAGTATTCCGTCTACGGAATTATCCGAGTTCAAAGCTTCGATAAGCTCGATTATATCGTCTTTTCCCGTTTCTTTCGGAAGATAATGGGCAAACGAGCGTATTCCGACTTCTTCGCAAGCCGTTATCTTATTTCGCACATAAATTTGACTTGCCGAGTCTTCGCCGACAAGAATAACGGCAAGCCCTGCTTTGCGGTTATGAGAAGCTTCAAAAGCGGCGGCTTTTGTTTTAAGCTCGCTCCGTATTTTTTGGGATAGCGCTTTACCGTCAATTATCTTCGGTCGGTTCGTCATTTTCAAACTCCTCTTTCAAAAGCTTTTCTTTATTTGATGCGACGGAAGCGAGCACACCGTTTATAAACGATACGCTTTTGTCGGTCGAATACTTTTTGGCGAGTTCGAGAGCCTCGTTTACGGAAGCCGCAACGGGGATATCGTCTATGTAAAGAATTTCGTATGAGGCAAGCATCAAAAGACCGCAATCGATTTTAAATATGCGCTCGAAAGTAAAACCTTTTGAATAGCGTTCGATAATTCTTTGTAAATATGCGTACTTTTCATTGATTCCGGCATAAAGTTTGCGAATAAAAAGCGCGTCGTCATCGTCGCACTTTTCAAGCGTCAAATCAAGGCTAAAGCTATTCGGCTCGCCTTCGACGCAACGCTCGTATATCAGTTTGAAGACTTGTTCTCTTGCCGTTTTCCTGCTCATATGATCCTCAAATATATTTTCTAATCAGTTTCCGTATTTTTCGTTTTTATCGTCGAAAGATATTCCCATAATATTTACGTTTACCACGCCTGCTTTGAAAGAAGTCATGGTTTCTACGCCGCGCTTAATATTTTCTTGTACACGAAAAGCAACGTCCGAACACTTTACCCCGATCTCGACGTTGATAAATACATCTACGTTTATTGTATTTGCTATTGTCTCCGTGCGAATACCTTTGCCGTGAAGTCCTGCCACTCCTTTGATTTCTTGCGCGGCAAGGCTTACTATGGACATAAGCACATTATGACCGTAAGTGACCTCTCCCGTGAAATTAGAATTGTACCGCGATTTAAAGGGCATGACTTTCTCCGTACTAAAACAATATAACCGAGGCTTTATAAACCTCGGTTACATTATACCACATTTTTTATTAAAGTACAATTATTTTTTCTACTCTACGGGAATTATTCTCACATTTGTTGCGTCTTTTTGCGTTTCCGTGACAACGACATCGAGGATTTTAGCGGCTTGTTCCGATGTGATCTCTTTGGATTTTATAATTATATTTACGCTTTCCGTGGAATTCGTAACAACTGCGTCCTCGAATCCGAGAGATTTGATGAGACCTTCGAGCACAAGTTCGACTTCCATATTTGTCGTGACTTCGAGCTTGCTTGCTTCCGCATTAGCGATTGCGTCTTCGCTCGAAGCTTCGTTGTTTATGATCGCGTCGAGGTAAAGTATCGTCTGATCTCGCGTTGTTTGGCGATCCACACGGTAAGTGTCGAAAAAGCTTGCTTGCGAACTGTTGTCTCCGCTTACGGGCTTATCTCCGCCGTTGTTGTAAAGGCTAAGGAAAATATTTAAACCTCCCGCTACTACAAGCAGAGCCACCATACTGACTATAACTATGATTTTCTTTTTTTTGCTGAGCATATACAGCCTCCTGAAAAATTATTTTTTTGACGGAAAAACATTTATTTTATCCGGTGTTATGTCGAGCAGTACAGATACTGCCGAGATAATGTCTAATTTCGTTTTTACGTTATCCCCTCCTTGACAGATTACTACCACACCCAAAGCTTTAGGATAAATTTCTTTTAAGATTATGGGTGACGATGTGCCTTGAACAGTAATTATTTGCGGCGAAGAAGAAGTGCCGCTCGAAGAAGAATTTGTTATGTACGCTATCACCGACTCGACGCTCGATTCCCAACTGATCACTACGGTAGGCGAAGATCCGCACATTCCGGCCACAGCGTCGGTGATTTCGTTTTTCATCTGTGTGCAATAGTCTGTTTTAACTGCGCTTGTCGGCGTATCTTTTTCACCTACGGATTTAGATGGATTTAAAGTCGTGAAGTATATTATCAGCATTACTACTACTGCTATGACGGCTATGATTATTTCTATGTGTTTTACGGATTTTATCTTTGCGACTAAGTTTTTGAGTTTACTTTCTTTTTTATCCATTGATAATAATTTCAACCTCTTGATTGTTTGTAAAAGATTTCACTCTTTCTTTGATAAACTCATACTTATTTATATTCGCGAGATTGTCTTTAATGACTGAATCCGACAAATCGACGATAACTCGTTCGACTATAATTTCGTTGGTTTCTACTCTAGCGGACAGTTCTATTTTGACTCCCGAAATACCGTCGTTGTCGAGCGCGGATTCAATAGCGTTTTTCAACGTATCGATTTTCATTTTGTCTGCATATTCGAGAAAGCTTTCGTCAAGTTCTATCCCTCCAATCATATCCGAGAAACTGATATCGAATCCGTTGTCGATAATCGACGGGATCGGCGTGATAATGACGAGGACGGATACTGTTGCAAAAACAGATCTTATAATATTTTTAAGTCTGCTTTTCGTCATCAAAAGATCGACAACCGTTCCGAGCACTACGATGCCGAGTATGCTCATGATCCAACCCGAAATGAACGTCATAAACTTAAGTTCCCCGTGGCGATAACAAGCATAATAAACAAAAAATATAGGAAAGCCACGCCGAGTATCATGGATATTAGCATGGTAAGATTTTTTCCGAAGTCGCCTATTGCTCCGGATATTTCCTTACAGCCGAGCGGTTCGGCAATAGCCGCCGTAAGGCGCAGAGAAAGCGATAGAAGCGCCACTCGAATTATGTGCGGGACGACTGTAAATAAAAGGATAATGACGGCCGTCAGACCGAGCGAGTTTTTTATGAGCACGCTTCCCGCAAGGATAATATTGAAGCCTTCGGAAAGATATCCGCCTATAATCGGCACATACTTACTTAAAGCAAGTTTCGTGGTTCGTATGGTTATTCCGTCGTAGATAGAAGCTGTTATTCCTTGAATTGACAAAAACGCCATAAAGATAAAAAAAGTAGTATTCAAGACCCATTTCGATACCGTGGAAAAGAACGACGACATTTCCTTAAGTTTTATACCGCTCGAAAGATTTCCTATAGCGGTAAAGACGACGGAGACTATAAACATTGGTATGGCAATCGCCGTAATGAGATTTATAATTCCCGATGCGAAAATCAGCACGGCAGGTCGGTAGACGTTTACTGACGAGCCGGCTCCTATCGCCGTCATGAGAGTGAGTATAAGCGGAAAAAAAATATCCGTTTGTTTTTTCAAAAGCTCTATCATGTCCATGACCGAGCCTATTATAAAGAAAATCTGAGTAATCAAAAGAGTCAATATTACGCCCATGCAAGCAAAACGAACAATGCTTTCTACGGAGTCGGAAGCAAATTTCCCTTTAACCGAATTGATTACGCTGTACGCTACGGCAACAGCAATGAGCGCCATCATGAGCGGCACATATGTTGCCGCATTTGCGCCGAACGATGAAAGCAAATAGTTCATGACGGTGCCGAAATCTATGGCTTGTCCGCTTACTATGTTTTTTATGAAATCTTTTACGGCTGTTCCTTCGAGAAAAGATTGCTGATCGGATGTAAGCGATTCGATAAAAGCCTCAAGCTCCGAGAGGTCGAGTTCATTCATGATTTCGTCGATATTTCCGCCTATCTGACTGTCGTTCGAAGTTGCGTTGTTTACGTTTTCCATATCCGAACGTTCAAGTTTCAAAGGCGAGAACAGCGACATTATTATCATTATAACGGTAAATAATTTTATTGTCATAAGATACTTTGAATGAGTTCGAACAACTTTACGAGAATGGGAAGCGACATGGCCATGATGATTATTTTTCCTCCGAGGACTACTTTCTCGGATAGAGACTTTGAACCTGAGTCTTCTATTATTCCGGCGGAAAAATCCACTATATACCCTATCCCGATTATTTTAACGAGCATTTTGAATATGCTTGAGTCTAACCCCGCTTTTTCCATAAGTCCTCGCAGTGTTGAGAATATTCCCGATATGTACTCTACGAGCATAAGAAGTATGATACATCCGCCGGCAATAGCTACTATAAGCGCCATATCGCTTTTATGTTCTTTCAGGATAAGGACGCAGAATGCAGTCACTATGCCTACGGCGCAGATTTTCAGTATTTCCATCAGTAAAGAGCGAATAATGTTCTAAGCGCGGTAAATAATTGTCCTATCATGTCTACTATCATTAAAAGAACTATAACAAGTCCGGCAAGCGTCACAAGAGTGGCTATCTCATCTTTGTCTGCTTTCTTCAACAGTTGATTGACTATAGCCGTCACAAGTCCTATTGCCGCAATTTTAAATATGATATCCATGTTTTTTCTCCGACTACAACATAATGATACCCAAGGCAATACCGCAGAGCAGACCGAGCTTGATCGCCATAGGATACATGGTTGAAAATTTATTTTTGTAGAAGTCTCGCCTTTCGGCTATGATCGATTTCGAGCGTTCGATCTCCGCTTGTTGCGTAACAAGGTCGGATTTTCCGAGCCTTGAAAAGAAATCCGTTACGGATACGTTTTCTCCGGCTTTCAAAAATTTTATTTCGGGTATTGAACTCGGTGTTTCGCAAAACTCTTCGAGAAAGTGCTTGAGCTTGCTTTTGCAGTTATTTGCATATATCGAAGAAACCGCACGAATACCGTCCTGTCGGAATGTCATATCGGCGGAAACGGCATTTGCAAATCCCAAAAGCTCTTCGTAAAAATCCCGCTTTTCTTTCAAGGATTTTGCGAAAAACATTCCTACGGCAAGTCCTGCGGTGGCGCTCAGAGCAAACAGCAAAAGTCTTGTAGTAAAGTCCATCAGTAGATACGTCCGAAATTTTCGTCGTATATGCCGCTCACAGTTCCTATTGTCGGTTTGTCGCTTAGGACCGCATATCTTGCGAACATTCGGTGTTTTATCAAATTGTCAAATGTCGTTTTGTTCATAAGATCGTATTGATCTGCGGCATGGACGCTGGCAATGATTTTTACGCCTGACGAGGCGGCGGTGTACACGGCTTCTACATCGGCGGAACGCGAAAGTTCATCCGTGATAATGACTTGAGGATTCATACTGCGTATTCCGCGCATTATTGCCGTCGCTTTGTCGCAATTACTTATGACGTCTACGTTGTTGCCTATATCAAGCTGTGGAATTCCGTTTTGGCAAGCTGCCATTTCGCTTCGCTCGTCCACTAAAAGAACATTGCTTGCGGGACTCATTTCGCTTATAGAACGACATAAGTCGCGAAGCATAGTGGTCTTGCCGCAAGCCGGCGGAGAAACAATCAAACAGTTTCTGAGTTCACCCGAAATAAACGGTTTTATAAGAGCGTTTGCGCAGCCTTTAATTTCATGAGGGAATCGAACAGTAAGTCCGCTGAAATTTTTTATTGTTTTGATTTTGTCGTTTTCCCAGACATATTCCCCCGCAATTCCTACGCGAATTCCTCCCTCTATTGTGATAAAACCGTCGCAGATATTGCGGTTTACCGTATACAATGAATAATCGGCTGCCTTAACGACTACGTCATGCAACATCTGTGCGGAAATATTGAAGGCTTTAGACGGCAAATCACATAAACCGTCTTGTCCGAGATAATAAAAATTGCCGCCGTAATTTACTGTAAGCGCCTTATTTGCTCGCAGTCGTATTTCATATAATCGGTCGCTGTTTAATTTGCGATCTATTGTTTCGGAGATTTTATTCGGCAGTATATTGGTATTCATGTACTTTACCTCTATTTATTTATACATTAAATATATTTGCATACTTGTCCCGATATGCTTATGCAAAAAGAAAAGACCTTGATTAAACAAGGTCTTAAACAACTGTATAATTTGAAAATCTTACTTAACGCGTTCCATGTAGGTGCCGTCTCGAGTGTCGACTCTTATTTTGTCGCCGATATTGACAAAGAGAGGCACGTTTATGCTACAACCGGTCTCGAGTTTAGCAGGCTTGTTACCTGCTTTCGAAGTGTCGCCCTGTATACCGGGTTCGGTTTCGGCAATGACGAGTTCTACGAAGTTCGGCGGCACTACGCTGAAAGCGTTGCCTTTAAAGAACTGAACGGTAACCGTCATTTCTTCCTTGACGTACTTCATGGCGTCTTCAACGAGATCGTAATTGAGCGGAATCATGTCGTACGTCTCCATATCCATAAAATAATACAGATCTCCGTCATGGTAGGAATATTGCATTTCTTTTTTATCGATATGCGCGGGCGGATATTTGTCCGAAGGATTGAAGGTCTGTTCGAGAACTTGTCCCGTCATAATGTTTTTGATCTTCGTGCGTACAAATGCCGCGCCTTTACCCGGCTTGACGTGTTGAAATTCGACGACTACATATACTTTGCCGTCTATTTCAAGAGTCATGCCTTTTCTGAAATCGCCTGCTTGAATCATTGTTATCCTCCTAAAGGTTTAATTTTTTTTCAAACGGTGTCAGATTCACTACGCCGTCTTTTTTGACAATTACAAGATCTTCTATTCTAACTCCGCCTAATCCGCTTATATATATACCGGGCTCGACCGAAATGACCATATTTTCTTCGAGGATCTGCGGGCTGTCCTTGCTTACTCTCGGCACTTCGTGTACGTTTATGCCCACACCGTGACCGAGACTATGACCGAATTCGTTGGCATAGCCGTTAGAAGCTATGTATTCGCGAGCAAGCGAATCGACTTCGTGGCAGGTCATGCCTGCTTTTATGTTCTTAAGCGCGTAATTCTGAGCACCCAAAACAATATCGTAAATGGATACAAGCTGCGAATTGGGTTCGCCGAGAGTAAACGTGCGAGTCATGTCTCCGCAGTAACCATTGACCTTCGCGCCTATATCTATTAGGATAAGGTCGTTTTTTTCGAGCTTTTTGTTGCCAGAGCTATGGTGCGGCTGAGCCGAGTTTTCGCCGAAAGCAACAATATTGTCAAAAGCAAGCGACTGTGCGCCGCAGCGGATCATTTCAAACATGATTTCCGCCGAAAGTTCGCTTTCGGTCATTCCTATTTTTATGAGCGGCAAAACTTTTGAAAGAGCTTTTTGTGTGACGTTTTCGGCATTTGCTATAAGCTCGAGCTCTTTTTCTGTTTTGATCGAACGAGCCCGCTCCAAAAATTCGCTTGACGGCTTTAAGGTAAAATCGGCGAGCGCGGTTTTCATGTTTTTGAATTCCGCAACCGTCATATGATTTTCCTCATATCCGACGTATTTCGCTTTTTGCCGTTTGAGAATATCGACAATGTTCTTGTAGAGATCGGAATATCCGGTGATTATTATTTCGTAATCCGGCAAATGCTGGCGCGCCGCAGTCTCGTATCTGAAATCGGTTATAAAGATTTTTTCTTTCTTGCTTACAATCACACAACCGAACGAAGTGTTAAAGTGAGTAAAATAAAATCTGTTTTCGGGGCTTAAGATGACGTACGCGTCTATTTTGTTTTCAAACAGTTCGTTTTCCATAAATCGTTGACCTCGCTGAAAATGCGGTAATTCTACACATCATATACAGTATAGCATATTTATTTAAAATAGTTAAATGTTTTTATGGCATTTTTTCATCAATAATGCGTCATCTGCCATTTTTTCTTGCGACTCGCAGATTATAACCGGGTGCATATCGTATTCGTCGATTATTTTTGCAAGAGGTTCGTAGTCGGGACCGAATACGGTATCGTCGAATGTGAGATGCCTGATTTCTCCGCTTTTGCCGTATTCGATTTTTGAAAAGTGAATATGGATATGCGAGGCTTTTTCCTCTCCCAGCTCCTTATAAGTTAAGTCGATTATTCTCCTATAGTCGTCTATGCCCTTTAATGCGCCCTGAGAATAACTGTTTATGTGACCGAAATCATAGCATGGGTAGAAATGCTTATCGAGTTTGCATAATTCTATTACTTCTTCTACGCGACCTATTTGTTGCATTTTGCCCATTGTTTCGGGACAGACAATGTAATCGTCGAAATCAAGTATGTTTTCGAGTGCTTTCGCAAGTTTACCGACATTGACTACTGTTCTGGCAAACGCAACTTCTCGACTGTCTTTGCCGCAAGCTGCGGGATGAAATACTACGCGATTTCCGTTCATGAGCTTTACTTTTTGCACGGATCTTACGACATAGTCTATCGACTTTAAGATCATATCGTCGGACGGATTCGCAAAATTGATATAGTACGGAGCATGAACGCTTACGGCAATATCATGTTTTAACGCTTCGCTCCCGAGACTTTGCGCAGTTTCGTCTGACATTGTTATTCCGCGTCCGAAAGAATATTCGAAAGCAGTCAGCCCGATAGAGTGAAGCCACTCCGGTTCTTCTACGGTTTTCTTGTGACCGGATGCATAGAAAGAAGCGGAATTTCCGGCAGGACCTATTCTTAACAATTAGTACCTCCAATTCAGATCTCGATGTATTTGCGCCGATAAAGCGGCGGGCGAATCGAATTTTTGTATATCTCGCAGATATTTAACGAACACGATTTTGAGTTCTTTTCCGTAAATATCGTTTATTGTACCGTCTATAAACGTTTCGACGGAAATCGATGACTCGTCGAAAGTAGGCTTCGTCCCGATATTAGTTACACCTTTATACTTTGTTGAGTCAATGTATACGATTGTTCCGTATACTCCGTGTTTAGGTAGAATCTTTCCTTTGGGATATTCGATGTTTGCGGTAGGTATACCGTACAAGTGTCCGACATTTCTTCCGTGTACTACGGCGCCTTGTGTCCAAAAAGGCTCTTTCAGCAACTTATTTGCCTTTTCCAAGTCTCCTTGAAACAACAATTCCTTAATAAGTGTAGTGGAAACTCTTTCTCCGTCTTGCTCGATTTTCGAAATCACCTCGACTTCCACACCTTTGTCTTTGCAGAACTTTTCGAGCAATGATACATTACCTTTGCCGCCGCGACCGAAACTATAGTCATAACCGCAAAAAATTTTCACTATGTTGCGAGACGAAAAGAGTTCGGACAAAAACTCTTCAGCGCTCTTATTCATAAAAATTTTATCGAAACTTTTATAAAGCACGATATCAAGGCCGAGCTTCTCGAAAATTTCCATACGTTCATTAAAAGTAAAGATCTGCTTGGAATCTTTATCGAAAAAAGCTCCCATGTCGTTGTCAAACGTAAAAACGCATGAGAATGCCTTATGCGCCGCGGAATAAGCCGTCGTTTTTTCCAAAAGCTTTCTATGTCCGAGGTGAACACTGTCGAAAAAACCCAAAGCAAGGCAAATCGGAGCAGTTATTTCCTTTTCAAAACTTAAAGATATCATGTCAATTTTTCAGATACGATACGATTTCGATTTTATTATCATCGTTTATTTTTGCAATTCCGAACAGTTCCCCTTTGCAATGAAGTGAGAATCTTTCGTGCGTTATATCGCTTCCTACGAGTTTAATGCCGTTGAGAAGATATTTATAACAATTGTCGGGCAATACTATTTTCGGCAAGTCGCCTATCGCCGCTTCTATCGGTAATATCGCGTCTTTTCCGAGACGTTCGACAGTGTCAATCGTAAGCGCGTGTTCCACGTCGAATGTGCCGCAACGCAACCGCCTTATGGAAGACATAGCGGCATAGGTATCGAGACTCGAAGCGAGATCCCTGCCGAATGAGCGGACGTATGTTCCGGAAGAACAGTGCAACCTTACTTTAATGCAATCGTCTCGTTCCGTAGGTTCGACGTCGATTCCGTAAAACTCTATTTCGCAGGGACTTAAACAAACTTCCTTGCCTTCGCGAGCTAAGTCATACGCTCTTTTACCGTTTACGCTCTTTGCGCTGTATGCCGGAGGCACCTGAAATTGTTTTCCTATGAATCGAGGCAAAACATTTCTGATTTCGTTGATTGTCGGTATGCGGTCGCTTCTTTTCGTAATCTTTCCGTCCGTATCCAAGGTATCCGTATTTATACCGAAGATAAACGTAGCTTCATATACTTTGTCCTTTTTCAGCATGAAATCAAATAACCGAGTTGCCTTACCGACGCCCATAAGAAGTACGCCTTCTCCCATCGGATCGAGCGTGCCGAAATGACCTATGGCTTTTGTTCCGAGAATACGACGAATTTTTGCGACAACATCGCTACTCGTCATTCCCTTTTGTTTGTTTATATTAAGTATTCCGTTCATTCGGACATTCCGTCCGTCACTGATTTCAGAAGCTTGTCTATTACGTCCTCATACTTTCCGCTTATAACGCAACCTGCGGCAAGAGTGTGTCCGCCACCACCGAATGTGCTTGCTGCTGCCGATACATCGCATTTTTTCGAACGAAAGCTGACTTTGAAATGCGGGCGAGTTTGTTCGGTGAGACATATGGCTACTTCCACACAACCTATTTTCATGCCGTAATCTATTAGTCCTTCGGTATCGGCGACTGTACAATTTGTCTCGTTTAAGTCATTTTGTCTCACTGTTATGATACAGATACGATTATCTTTGTAAAATCTCATCGATTGTAAAGCGCGAGACGTGAGTTTTGTTTTATTTATTGTCGTATTCTTATAAAGAGCGGACGACAAAAGAAAGGCGTCGGCTCCGTGTGCCACGAGCGAAGCGGCTGTTTCGAGCACTTTTGCAGTCGTATTGGAATGCATAAAATGACCTGTGTCGGTGGATAAACCCACATACAAAAGCGACGCCGTGATTTCATCGATTTCAATTTCGTTTTTGATCAGGTCGTATACGATTTCGCAAGTACTGCTTGCATTCGGCAAAACAGTGTTGTACTTTGCAAAATGATTGTTTGTTTTATGATGATCGATGTTAAACGATTCGGTTATGGATTTAACGTACCCTTGATATTTGCCCATTCGATAAATATCGCCGCAATCTAATATTATGAGGAGGTCGTAACCGCCGAATAGTTTGTCATTCAATCTTTCATAGCCGTGCATGAAAGCATACTGAGATGGGTTATCCGAGTCGCAAAGGATATCGACGTTTTTGCCGAATTTTTTGCAAATGTGCATAACGGAAAGACCGGCTCCGAGGCAATCCCCATCCGGTCTCTGATGTCCTATTACGAGCACGCAACTGCTTCGTTTAATCGCTTCGATCAGCGTCATTGTTTTTGATTTCCTTAAGCAATAAATCGATATGTCTGCCGTATTCTTCCGTTTCGTCTTCTATAAAATTCAGTCTCGGTACGGCACGAAGGTGTTTGAATTCCATACCGAGTTCATGATGTATGAATCCTTCGCACTGAACAAGCGCGTCGAATGTAGACTTGATTTTTTCCGAATTGCCGTAAATGCTTACATAAACTTTTGCGGTTTTCAAGTCTTTCGATGTGACGACTTTCGTTACGCTTACCATTTCGCTCACACGAGGATCTTTGACCTTATGTCTGATAATTTCCGAAATGCTTTTGAGCATTTCGCTGTTGACGCGTTCCAAACGAAATTTCATATTAAGCTTTTATTTCCTCAAGTTCGTATGCTTCTATTTCGTCGTTTTCGATATAATCGTTGAAGTCCGCAACATTTATACCGCATTCGTAGCCCTTAGCGACTTCTTTCGCATCATCTTTAAAACGCTTAAGCGTTGCGATTGCGCCGTCGAATATCACTTCGTCTCCGCGATAAATGCGTGCCTTTGCATTGCGTACCATTTTGCCGCTGAGCACAAAACTTCCGGCAACCATTCCGATTCCCGTGATCTTGAATATATTACGCACTTGCGCTCTGCCGAGAATAACTTCGCGGTACTTGGGTTCTTCAAGACCTTTCATGGCGCGTTCCATATCCTCGATTGCTTCGTATATGACTTTGTAAAGGCGTATATCGATACCCTTGCTTTCCGCTATGGATTTAGATTCGGTATCCGGACGGACATTGAATCCTATGACTATCGCGCCCGAAACTTCGGCAAGCATAAGATCCGATTTATTTATCGCGCCTACCCCGCCATGAATTATGTTCACGCGGATCTCATCGGTTCCTAGCTTCAAAAGAGAGGTCTTAATCGCTTCGACAGAGCCTTGTACGTCGGCTTTGATTATGATGTTGAACTCTTTCTTTTTGGATTCGTCAAGCTTGTTCATAAAGTCGTCCATCGTGACTTTCTGCCCCTGCTCGAGCTTTTCGTTCTGAAGTTTGGTCTTTCTTTCTTCGACGACTTCCTTGGCCATTTTTTCGTCGCCTACCGCAAAAACGATGTCGCCTGCCGCAGGTACTTCGGTAAAGCCGAGCACAGATACGGGCATGGAAGGCTCTGCTTCCTTGACGGAACGCCCCTTGTCGTCTACCATTGCGCGAACTTTGCCGAAAGAAGTTCCGGAAACGACATAGTCGCCTACGCGCAGTGTGCCGTTTGTGACAATTATATTTGCAATAGGACCTTTGCCCTTGTCGAGGCGTGCTTCTACTACGCTGCCCTTTGCTTTACGCTTGGGGTTTGCGCGATAGTTGTTGTATTCGGCAAGGAACAAAATGTTCTCGAGAAGCTTGTCAATGCCTTCTCCGGTTTTGGCAGAAATGGGTACCATCATTGTCTCGCCGCCCCACTCTTCGCAAACAAGATTATGTTCGGTAAGTGCTCGCTTTACGTCCTCGACGTTTGCTCCGGGCTTATCTATTTTATTGATTGCAACTATTATGGGAACATTTGCGTGTTGAGCATGGTGTATTGCTTCAACCGTTTGCGGCATGATACCGTCGTCTGCGGCAACTATCAGAACGGCTATGTCTGTGACCGCAGCGCCACGCGCACGCATCGCAGTAAATGCTTCGTGTCCCGGAGTATCAAGGAAAGTGATTTTTTCGTTCTTTACGTTTACCGAATATGCACCGATATGTTGTGTTATGCCGCCTGCTTCTCCGCTTGCTACAGATGTCTTTCTGATAGCGTCGAGGAGAGAAGTTTTGCCGTGGTCAACGTGACCCATAACGGTAATTATCGGAGGACGCTTTACGAGATCCTCTTCCGAATCGGGCTCTTCATGGAATTCTTCGAGCTGCTCTTCCTTGGATTTGTCGAGTTTGAGTTCAAGCTTTACGCCGAGTTCGTTTGCGACAAGCTCCATAGTCGGGAAATCGACGACGCTGTTTATATTCGTCATTATGCCGAGAAGCATAAGTTGCTTGATTATTTCCTGAGCGGTCTTGCCGATCTTCTCGCTCAAAATCTTTACGGTAAGATTTTCCGTCGTAATAACGGCTTTTTCGATTTTAGTAGGAGTAAATACGATATTGTCTTTTGCTTTTTTGTTTTTCAGCTTGCGTGTGCCCATGCGCTCTTCGTCAAGGTCCTGCATGATGAAGCCCTTGCGAATAAGCGTGCGCTTATTCATTGCTTTTTTGTCGTCGGATTGTTTACCGTAATCCTTCTTTTTGGTGTCGAAATTCCGTTTATCTTTGCTTACGGTAGGCAAATCGATTTTAGGGGTCGGACGAGCAGACAAATTCGTGTTCGGTCTCGGCGAGCGAGGAGCGCCGCTCTCTGCGCGAGGCGGACGCGAGGATGCGGACCGAGAAGGCGTTTCTCTTTGAGGCGCAGGCGTAATGACGCCTTTGATATAACTCGGCACTTTCGGTGCGGGCTTTTTTTCCGGAGTGAATGTTTTTGAGCGCGTGATGACAAGCTCGCTTGCTTCCTTTTCGGTTTTAGCGGCGGGCTTCTCTTCTGCAGGCGGCGCAACGGTTTCCGCAGGAGCAACTTCCTCGGGTTGCTCGACGACCGCTTTTTGCGCTTTGGCGGCAGCTCGCGCCTGTTCTTCGCGTTTCTGATTTTCCGACTCGGTTTGTTCCAATTTCGCAAGCTTGTTTAAAAGAGCGTCAATTTGCTTCCGACTCTCTTTGATGTGCGAAATTACCGCAAATTCGCCCGATTGGTGCAACATCTGGAAAAGAGCTTTGATGTTTGCGTATCTTACGGTCTCGGTTGTTCCGGTGGTTTGGGTGTTAGACAATTATTCTACCTCCGAAGTCAAAACTTCATAATTATCGTTTGCAAATTTGAGTATAGCAGTCGACATCTGTTTATCGGTTATTGCTATAACTTTGCATTTAAACTTGTGTACTACGTCTTCTATCTTCTTATGTTTTATCAGCAATAGCGGCAGATGTCTGCTCTTTGCAAATTCCGTGCAATGCCTTTGTAAGCGTTGCGACACCGAATTGTCGAGGATAATCAAATATCTTTTTTTACGCAACAGTTCAATGTTGTCAAATCCGTATATTATCTTTCCCGCTCTTACGGCGAATCCTAATATAGATTCGATTTTGTCGACATTATTTGTCACCGATATACTCCTCGGAAAGCTTTTCGTATACCTCGCTCGGTATTTCGCATTTGAAATTTTTATTAAGCAAGCGGTTTTTCATGCACCGATTTACACATTCCGAATTGTTGCAAAGATAAGCGCCTCTTCCGTTTTTTTTGCCGGTCGAATCTATCGAAAAATCGTTGTCTGGTCCTTTCACGACTCGTATAAGTTCGCGCTTGTCTTTCATTTGTCTGCAGGCAAGGCACATTCGCAGAGGCGGTTTCTTTTCCGTTGCCATTTGCTATTCGAGATCTCCCAAATCTTCGTCGAATACGCTGTCGTCGATTATATCGTCGAAATCCTCGAAAGCGGGTTCCTCTTCTTGCGCCGCGCGTTCTTCGGCTTTTTTGCTTTCGACAAACTGTGAGAACGGACGGACGTCGATTTTCCAACCCGTAAGTCGAGCGGCAAGGCGCGCGTTTTGTCCGTCTCTGCCGATAGCAAGCGAAAGTTTATCGTCCTCCACGATAACTCGAGCGACTTTTTCTTCATCGTTTACTTCGACTGCGACTACTTGCGCAGGACTTAGCGAGCGAGCTATGAATTCGAGTATATCCGAGCACCAAGGAATTATATCAATCTTTTCGCCGCCAAGCTCGCTTACTATGGAGTTGACTCTCATGCCCCTGTTACCCACGCAAGCGCCTACGGCGTCGATATTTTTATCCTCGGTGTAAACCGCCATTTTGGTTCTGTAACCCGCTTCGCGCACGATTGCTTTAATCGTGACGAGTTGGCTTGCCACCTCGGGGACTTCGAGTTCAAACAGCTTTCTGACAAAACCGGCGACTGTACGCGAAACAAGTACTTGAGGTCCGCGAGGTCCCGTTCTGATCTTCTTGACGAAAACCTTTACCCTGTCGCCAATATTAAATCTGTCGCCGGGAGCTTGATCCTGCGGCATCATAAGAGCTTCGAGTTTGTTTATTTCCACATAGACGTTGTTGCCGTCTTTAATGGGATCGATTCTTCTCACGACGCCGGTAACAAGGTCGCCTTCTTTCTGGGCAAGCTCCGCATAAGCCATTTCGCCTTCCACTTCGCGAAGCTTCTGCATTATGACTTGCTTGGCGGTTTGAGCCGCGATGCGTCCGAAATCTTTGGAAGAGACTTCCTCGCAGATTTTGTCTCCTACACGGTATTTTTTGCTTATGTCGCGAGCGTCTTCGAGACTGATCTCGGTGTCTTTGTTTTCGACGTTTTCGACAACTGTCTGATAAGCGAGAATTTTGATTTTACTGGTCTCGGGAAAGAGCTTTACTTCGATTGCTTTTGCTGTGCCCGTGTGCTTTTTATAAGCAATTACGAGCGCGGTTTCGAGAGCCTCGACGAAAATTTCGGGCTTAATCCTCTTTTCCTGTTCCAATGCTTCTAAAGCCAAGAAAAAATCTTTTTTGACAATCTCTTTCTTTGCTGCCATTAGGGTAATCCTCCTAAACTATTTCTTATTCAAATCTGACTAAGGGGCGCACAAGCGCAATTCTAGTCATTTCGAGTTTCAAATCTTCTTTATCCGGTGTTTCGATTATTATGAAATTTTCGGTTTTTTCTTTAAGTATCCCTTCGTAAAGCTTTTTTCCGCGAAGCGGCGCGTAAAGTTTTACCTCAACTTCTTTTCCGTAGTTTCGCTCGAAATCACGTTGTCTTTTAAATGGGCGATCTAATCCGGGCGATGAAATGTTGAGGACATACGCATCTTTTATGGGGTCGGCTTCGTCGAGAATGGGATTTACGGCGTTATGGACAAGTTCGCAGTCGTCGAGCGTGACTCCTCGCGGAATGTCTATGAAAACGGTCAAATTCATTTGTCCGTATTTTTTGACGAATTCGATGTCGACTATTTCATAGCCGAGTTCTTCGATCTTCGCTCGCAAAAGCTTGTCTACAATGTCAGTTGTCTTTTCGCTCATAAGCCTCTCATAAGCATTGAGAGCGGACCGTCAAGCCCACTCTCAATGCTACCGTATTCTTACTGTATTTATTATAACACCTGCAAAGGAAAAAATCAAGCGTTTTGCATAAGTTTTACGAGATTGATAAAGACTTCGGCTGTAGCAAGCGCGTCGTATATCCCGCGGTGCGCACTGATGTTTTCAATATGGAAGTGATCGGTCAAATACGAAAGTTTGTATTTTTTCAAAGTAGGCACATATTGTCTTGCCATAGTCATGGTATCCATCATTTCGTTTTCGAAGTAAATGTTTTGTCGCGCACCGTTCACAGATATAAAACCGTAGTCGAATTGTACGTTCTGCCCTACGAGAATACAGTCGTGACTGTATTTATAGAAGTCCGGCATAACCTCGTCTATAGTAGGTTGTCCCATCACGTCGCTGTCTTTTATGCCGGTCAGCTTTATGATTTTTTCGGGAATGGGAAGTTTCGGATCCAAATAGGTATTGAACGTATCTTTTATTACTCCGTCAACTATTCTGACTGCGCCGATTTCTATTATCTTGTCGTTTTCGGGAGCAAAACCGGTAGTTTCCAAATCGAATACGCAAAATGTTTTGCCGATCATATATTTCGGAGGAGGTTCGGCTATATCGAACAAATTTGTCTGTTTGACTATACGATACGGCTGCGGGAAAACCACATGATAAACATCGTCGACTTCGCGGCGCAATCGGTTGATTTTAAAATCCTTCGGAAGCGTGCAAAGAGATATCTCTTTCGGAAAGAAAGTATACGAGCCGGGGCGCATTTTATCCTCGTTTATTTTTCCACGCGCTACGATCTCTTTACCGTCTTTTAACAGTTTGATCTGCTCTTCCGTTTTTTTTGTCGGAAAATAAAGGCATCCCATATCTTTAGTGAAGTCTCTCAAGTTGAATTTATAAAACTTTCTTTCGGGGTTGTCCTTTTTTGAAAGCTCTCTCATTCCGGAAATCGTACCGCAAAGCGTGATATTTTCACATTCTACGAATGCGTCTTCTATGTAAGACGCCGTGTCGTAAATCACGTTTCCTATAAAGGCTTCTACGTTTTGCGGACGAATATTTCTACCGACGCCTATACTTTCGAGAGAAAAACGACTTTTTTCTTCCTCCATTTCTTTTTCGAAATCTTCGATGCTTTCGTCTTCTTGTCCGCTGACGTTTAAAAACATTACGCTGATGTTTTCGCAATAACTGCTTTTGATATGAGCTTCTATCTTTTTTCCCGCACTCTTTTTGTTGCAATAGTCTACGAGTGCGGAGTCTATACGAAATATTATTTTTACTTCGCTTCCGTTAATTTCCGTGGTTATATTACGCTCGTCCATGACGGTGGCAAGCATGGGAAATTGTTTTAAATACTCCATAATGTCGCGCAAGAAAAAATCACGGTCGAAATGACTCTTTACGAGTTTGATTTCAATGTTTGGCACATCTCCGTCAAAAGCTCTTTTTGCCCCTAAAATTATATCGTCGCGCGAAGAAAGTATAGTATTTTCGTCCTTTTCGGGATATGCGAATGTAAGCAGCAATAAAGATTCTTCGATAATGAATTTCGCGTTTCTTAATTTTAATGACTTGTATTTATCGTTCGTTACTTCATTGAATTTTTCACTGAATGTTTGCAATAAGTTCACCCACCATTTGTTTAAACTTTTTGACGGCTTGTGCGTACTCCAAAGACGCGATTACTTTGCCTTTTTCGAAAATTACGGCTTTTCCGTTTCCGCCGGCTATTCCGAGATCGGCGTCGCTCGCTTCTCCGGGGCCGTTGACGACACACCCCATAACGGCTATTTTCAAGCGTTTATTCACTCCTTTAACAAGTTCGTTTATTTCGTCTACGAGCACTGACATATCGTAGTGACATCTCGAGCACGTCGGACAGGAAACGATTTCACAATACGTTCGTTTATTTAAAGCTTTCAGTATATCGAGCGCCGCATGAACTTCGTTTATGGGATCGCCTGTAAGCGAGACCCGTATAGTGTTTCCTATTCCGTCCGCAAGCAGACTCCCGATTCCTATTGCGGATTTGATATTACCCATGCCTACGGCGCCGGATTCCGTTACGCCTATATGAAGAGGATAATCGCAAGCGTCGTTTAAAAGTCTGTAAGTTTCGATCATAGTAACTACGTCGGATGACTTGGCCGAAATCACTATGTCGTCGAAGCCGTAACGCTCTATGAGCGAAACGCCTTTCATTGCGCTTTCAAACAGGGCTTTGGCGCTTCTGCCGTATTTGTCGGCAAACTCTTTTTCGACCGATCCGCCGTTTACTCCGACACGAATTGCGGTTCCGTTTGCTTTGCAAGCGTCAACGACGGTTTTTACTTTGTCGCTTCCGCCGATGTTCCCCGGGTTTATTCTCACTTTACTAAAACCGATATCGCTGCATCTTACGGCAATTCGATAGTCAAATTGTATATCGGCAACGAGCGGCACGTCTTTGAATTCCGAAATCAGCTTTTTAGAACAAGCCAAATCCTTTTCGTCTGTAACGGCAAGACGTATTATTTCGCAGCCGGCGTTTTTGAGTGCGCGTATCTGTTGTGAGCACGCGTCGAAATCCGACGACGGACAGTTCAACATTGACTGCACGGACACGTTTTCGTTTCCGCCTATCGATATCGAACCTAAGTTTACGTTTTTTTTCATAAAGCTCCTCAGTAGCTATCCGCAGGAAAATAATCCTATCAAATCAATGATTATAACTAATCCGAACAAAAGTACAAGTCCCGCAAAATGAATAATGTTTTCGACTTTTTTGTTTACAGGTTTTCCTCTGATCCACTCTATGGTTGTAAAAACGACTTTCGAGCCGTCCAATGCGGGAATAGGAAGTATGTTGAAAACGGCGAGATTGCTCGCTATAAGCGGTAGCCAAATCAATATATTAAGCCAATTTTGCGATGCAATATCGGCAAACGCACTTACCGTTCCAATGGGACCCGTAAGAGCGGTCAACTTGATTTTTCCCGTCAAAAGCTGTCCGAAAGTACCGAGAATCATCCAGGAGAATTTTAGCGTTATCGGCACGGCATACAAAAACGAAGCGCCTATCTGTCCTCTGATATACTCGTATCGGGTTTGGAATCCGAAGCCCGAAAAAGTTCGTTCCTCGCCTTCTTCCACGACGGTTATTTCTTTTTTGGTGACATTAAGCTTTATTTCGTTTCCGTTGCGTACAACCGTCATTACGACGGTTTCTCCGAGTTGAATATCGCCGGTAAGATCGGAAAAACTGTTCATAATGTCGATTGATCTGTCGCCTACGGCAATTATGCGATCGCCTTTTATAAACGGATTATAAACAGTTCCGTCGGAAGTGGCAAATACTTCGTTTACTGTCGGACTTGCATATCCGACTATGAGGATGTAAAAGAACGAAAAAACTATTGCGGATAAAAAATTCAAAAGCGGTCCGGCAATAAAAACTATTATGCGCTTCCACGGTTTCTGTTCGTCGAATAAAAGAAAATCACGTTTTGTTTTTTCGTATTCCCTATCCTCGACAAATGCCTCTGTGGTTTGACTTGTTTCAATGTCCGTAACTGTCTGCTTTTGATTTTCCGAGACATTGTTTGCGTCGCTTTCGCTATTTTCCGTTTGCTTTTTTCCTATAGTCGTACCGTCGGCATTGTCCTCACCCGTAAACGCACAGTAACCGCCGAGCGGGACGAGACGTAACGTAAAGATTTCGCCGTTTTTTTTCTTTTTCTGAAGAAGTTTCGGTCCGAAACCTACGGAAAACTCGTCTATCTTGAATTTAAGTATTTTGCCTGCGATATAGTGCCCAAATTCGTGAATGACTACCATTAGGAGCAGTATTACAATACCGAGCACGATATATAAAATATATTTGAAAATTTCCATTAAACGCTCTCCGAAATTCAGATATTATCTCTCATAAGTTTTCCGTAAACCGTTTCGAAAGTATCGTATATCTCGCCGAGAGTCGGCTCGTGAATGACTTGTGTTTTTTCGAGTGTTTCGGCTATAATTATACTTATGTCCGTAAACGCTATCTTATTATCGAGAAACAGGCGTACGCAAGCTTCGTTTGCCGCATTGAAAATGCAAGGCGCGTTGCCTCCTACG
Source organism: uncultured Christensenella sp. (assembly GCA_910585955.1). GTDB lineage: Bacteria > Bacillota > Clostridia > Christensenellales > Pumilibacteraceae > MGBC157735. The sequence continues at coordinate 65,349 of CAJUGC010000008.1, read as the reverse complement.
GAAAGTACTTTTTTTGCAAGTTTCGGAAGAGGAAAAACACTCTCGTCGGGTTCGGAAAACGTGATGTTTCTGTCAAGACCGAAACGAGCATTTTCGAGCGGTAATATATTCGGATAAGTCAGCGCCGCTTGAATCGGAAGCTCCATATTGGGAGATGCGAGTTGAGCTATTATACTTCCGTCCGCATATTCGACCATGGAATGAATAATGCTTTGAGGATGTATTATATAATCTATTTTATCTGTGTCGAACAGCCAACGAGCTTCTATGATTTCAAGCGCTTTGTTCATCATGGTAGCGCTATCAACCGAGATTTTTTGTCCCATTTTCCAAGTGGGATGATTTATTGCCATTTCGGGAGTGACATTCTTAAGTTGCTTTAAAGTTTTGCCGTAGAACGGACCTCCGCTTGCGGTAAGAATTATTCGCTTCAATTCGGTTTTATTTCCGGAGCGTAGGCACTGCCAAACTGCGGAATGTTCGCTGTCGATAGGACGAATTTCTTTTCCCGATTTTTTAGCCGCATCCATGACAAGTTTGCCGCCGGCGACCAAAGATTCTTTGTTCGCAAGCGCAACCGTAGTACCATTTTCGAGCGCCTTCATAACGGCTTTCAGACCGCACATTCCGACTACTGCTACTACAAGAATATCAATATCGTCGCGAGCCGCTATTTCGATAAGAGTGTTTTTTCCGCCGATAAGTTCGATTTGATCAAAGTTTGCTTTAGCCGCATCATATGCGTTTTCATCGCAGATTCCCGCGAGTTCGGGGGTGAATTCGTCCGTTTGTTTTTTTAAAGTTTCGGTATCGGAATTTACGCTTAATGCGACAACTTTGAATCTATCGCGGTATCTTCTTACGACATTCAGCGTCTGTGTGCCTATAGAACCGCTGCTTCCGAGAATTGCTATTCTTTTCATATCAAAGAAATTATATTCATGTAAATAAACAGGAATACCGAAAAGATTATCATGCCGTCTATTCTGTCAAGCAATCCGCCATGCCCCGGCAAAATTTTTCCGAAGTCCTTTATTGCGCAATGTCTCTTTACATAGGATGCGATAAGATCGCCAGACTGTACGAAAACCGCTCCGACAGTTCCGATTACAAGATAATGAACTATGTTAGTTACTGTCGAACCGCCTATCGGAGCAAGCCCGAGCCAACCGTAAATGGAGAAAAGCAACAGTATGGCTCCCCCTATAAGTCCCCCTATAAGTCCCCCTATAGCTCCGGAGATAGTTTTGTTCGGACTGATCGAAGGACAAAGCTTAGGACCTTTAAACGTAGAGCCGACAAGAAAAGCGAGCGTATCGGTCAGGCACGGAATCAGAAATACAAAAAACAGAGAGGCATTTCTGAATGAGTCCGGAAGATAATTGAGACCGAGCATATATACCATAAAAGAAACGGGATATGCAAGCGTCAAAATGGTGCTCATCGCGTTGCTCATGGTCTTATTTTTATTGAACATCGTAAACACGACGCAGACGATAATGCAAAGCAACAATACGCCGAAATAAGCTGTTATACCTCCCGAGCCGATAAAACGGTTTGCAAGAACGAAAGCCAGATACCCCAACAGCACATATACAAGAATAAGTTGGTCGTATGATTTTGCAAAGCGATTGCCGATCGCCCGAGACATCTCGAGTCCCGCTCCGATCATTAGAGCAACGATAAAAATATCAAATGCAAAAACAGTGACGGTAAGGCTCAATGCCAAAACGCCGGCATATACGGCAAATATAATTGTACCTGTCAAAAATCTGTTTGCTTTCATTTAGATTTTTCCGTATCTCCTATTTCTTTGCGCATATTCCTTCAAAACGGAAACGAGCGCTTTATTGTCAAAGTCGGGCCAAAGCGTTTTTGTTACCACAACTTCGCTGTAAGCGGCTTGATAGAGCATAAAATTGCTTAGACGAAATTCTCCGCTTGTGCGTACGATAAGATCGGGATCGGGAAGATTTTTGGTATATAAATACTGCTTAAATTCTTCTGCGGAAACCGTTTTTCTTTCTTGAACGCATTTGTTTACGGCTTGTACGATTTCGTCTCTGCTACCGTAGTTTAACCCGATATTTACGACGGCTTTTGTGCCGCCGGCGCTTTCACGCAGAACTCTGTCGAGACTTTCGCGTATATCGTCGGAAAAATAAGACAAATCACCCATGAACGTGACCTTAACGCCCTCGGCAATCAAATCCTTCAGCATATCGTATATGTTGTCTCGAATTAGTTGCATGAGCGCGTCAATCTCGTCTTTGGGACGCGACTTATTTTCAGTGGAAAAAGCAAATAGAGAAACAACTTCTATTCCGATACGCACGCAGTCGGATATAACCGCGCGCATAGTTTTCACACCTTCTTTATGCCCCATTTTTCTGGGTAACAGACGCTTTGTCGCCCACCTGCCGTTTCCGTCCATTATGAAGGCAATATGACGAGGAAGTCGGGTTTTATCAAGCTCGTCGAGCAGATCTTTAGACTTCAAGAATTTCGGCCTCTTTGTCTTTGAAAAGCTTTTCGGCGCTCTCAATGGCTTTATCAAGGATTTTTTGTATGTCCTTTTCAAAAGAAGCCACGTCGTCCTCGGTGATGACATTGTCTTTCTTGAGCTTTTTGACGGCTTCGAGAATATCTCTGCGCTCGTTGCGTAACACGACTTTCGTATCTTCGGTCGTCTTTTTTATCTGTTTGCAAAGATCGCGACGTCTCTCCTCCGTGAGTTGCGGGAAAGTCAGTCGAATATTTTTCCCGTCGTCCGAAGGGTTTATACCTATATCGGACGAAGAAATGGCTTTATTGACGTCTTTAATGGCGCTCGTGTCCCAAAGGGAAATCAACAGCGTTCGAGCGTCGGGAACTGTTATGTTTGCCATTTGGTTAAGCGGCGTGGGAGTGCCGTAATAATCTACTACGATTTTATTTAATATTTGAGGATTGGCTCTTCCCGCTCTTACCGTAAGTAAATCGCCTTTAAGATGTTCGACCGCCTTGGTAACCTGAACTTCGTACTTTTCGAATACGGATTTTACTTGAGGATTTTCAATACCCATAACTGCCTCCTGTAAGTCAATTAAAATTATTATATCAAATTATCTGAAATAAAACAACTGTATCAGCTGATGATTGTGCCGATTTTTTCGCCCATGGCTGCTTTAATAAGTCCGTCCTTACTGTTTAACGCAAAGGCAATAATCGGGATTTTATTTTCCATACACATAGTTACGGAGGTCATGTCCATGACATTGAGTCCCTTGCTTACGACGTCCATGTAAGAAATCTTGTCATATTTAACGGCTTTCGGATTCGTCTTGGGATCGCTGTCGTATACGCCGTCGACGTTTTTTGCCATTAAAAGTACGTCGGCTTTGATTTCGGCTGCGCGCAAAGCGGCTCCGGAGTCTGTAGAAAAGTACGGATTTCCCGTACCGCAAGCGAATATCACAATACGCTTGCATTCAAAATGGCGAAGAGCTTTTCTCAAAATGTACGGCTCTGCAACGGCGGGAATACTAAGCGCCGTTTGCACACGAGTGGGAACGCCCTTTTTTTCTATAGCGTCCTGAAGTGCAAGCGCGTTCATTATTGTGGCAAGCATTCCCATATGATCCGCCGTGACTCTGTTCATGCTTATGCCTTGGCGTCCTCTCCAAAAGTTGCCTCCGCCGACTACAACGGCTATGTCCATTCCTTTAGAATGAAGTTCGACAAGCTGATTTACAACATGTTCGACCATATCCGGATTTATGCCTACTCCGTCTTTTCCGGCAAGAGCCTCGCCGCTGATTTTCAACAATACTCTCTTAAACATTGTTTCCTCCGAAATATTCGACTAAAATAATAGGACACATTTTTTGACGTGTCCTATTTGAATTTTTATTTCTGTAATTTCGCGATTTCTTCGGCGAAGTTCTCGTTTTTCTTCTCCAAACCTTCGCCCATAAGGAAGCGTTCGAACCTTACTATCTTTATTTCGGCGCCGAGTGCTTTTGCCGTTTCGTCTACGAGTTGGCGAACCGTCTTACTCGAGTCTTTCGCAAAGTCCTGATCGATAAGGCATATCTCTTTAAAGAACTTTTTGATTCTTCCGCCTATCATCTTTTCTACAACTGCGGCGGGCTTGCCTTCGTTGAGCGCCTGAGCCGTAAGGATCTCTTTTTCGTGCTCGGTCTCAGCTGCGGGAACTTCGCTGTCGTAAACGTATTTCGGCGAGAAAGCCGCAATGTGCATCGCTATGTCGTGGCACATTGTTTTAAAAGTCTCGTTGCCGTTAAGATCTTTGTTCGTCGCTACTTCGACAAGCACGCCTATTTTGCCGCCCATATGGTCGTATGCTTCGACAAGACCTTGTTGTGTGGAAACCTTAACAAATCTTCTGAGCGAAATTTTTTCGCCTATTTTTGCCGTAGCATTGTTTATCAGGTCGAGCACAGTGCCGTCGGAACACTTTGTCGCAAGAAGTTCGTCGACCGACTTTACGTCGTTTGCGCATACTATTTCGCCTATCTGACTGCAAAGCGCTACGAAAGTGTCTGCCTTTGCAACGAAATCGGATTCGCAGTTAACTTCCACCATTGCGCCAGTTTTGCCGTCTTTAGCGACCATCGGGAAAACTGCGCCCTCGGAAGCTATGCGCGAAGCTTTTTTCGCAGCAATGTTTACGCCTTGTTCTCTCAAGTACTCGGCTGCTTTTTTCATATCTCCGTCGGTAGCGGTCAATGCCTTTTTGCAGTCCATCATGCCCGCACCGGTCTGTTCTCTCAATTTTGCTACGTCTTTAGCTGTAAATGCCATAATATTTTATACCTCTCTCAAAACTTACGCGTTCTCTCCGCCGTCTGCGGGAGCTTCGCTTGCTTGTTGTTGCGCGCTTTCCTTTGCAGCTGCTTCTGCTTCCGCTTGCTTTCTTGCGGCAAGACCTTCTTCGCCTTCCTTTGCTTCGATAACAGCGTCGGCCATTGCGCCGGCGATAAGCTTTATTGCGCGTATAGCGTCGTCATTGCCTGCAATAACATAGTCTACTTCGTCGGGATCGCAGTTCGTGTCGACAAGTCCGACGATAGGAATATTAAGACTTCTTGCTTCCGCTACCGCAAGATGTTCTTTTTTAGTGTCGACTACAAAGAGCGCTCCGGGAAGAGTACGCATATCTTTTATGCCGCCGAGGTTTTCCTCAAGCTTATCTCTCTCTGCGACGAGTTTGATTACTTCTTTTTTGGGAAGGAGTGCAAATTCGCCGAGCTTTTCCATCTGATTGAGCTTATTGAGACGCTCTATACGGGAACGTATCGTCGTGAAATTGGTAAGCGTTCCGCCTAACCAACGCGATTTCATGTAAAACATTCCGCATCTTTCGGCTTCCATCTGGATCGCGTCTTGCGCTTGCTTTTTAGTGCCTACGAAAAGAATGGGCTTTCCGGAAAGAGCGATATCTTTTATGAAAGCATACGCTTCGTCGATAAGACCTACGGTCTTTTCGAGATTGATGATATATATATCGTTGCGAGCGGTATATATATACTTTTTCATTTTGGGATTCCACTTGCGCGTAGGGTGACCGAAATGCACGCCCGCCTCAAGCAGTTGTTTCATAGAAACAACATTGTTTGCCATAATATTACCTCCTGTTTGCTCCTCCCCGTCCATCAACTCGACCTTTACACGCATAGCATGAAAAATTTACCAAGCGCAACAGAAAGATCGATCCGATACGGGTGTGAATTAAAACCTGTACAAGTATATCACAAGAAAACGCATAATGCAACTGTTTGCAATCCGTTTAATGTGAAAATTTTATGAATTCGAATTTATTTATCGTCATGACAGTGGTGGCAATGACATTCGTCTTTTTCACAGTCGCAGTTATCGTCGCAATCACATTCACCGTCACAGTCGCAACAATCGCAACCGTCTTCCAAATCGGATACGACTTTTACATATTCGGCAAATACGTCGTTTAAAAGTTCTTCGTCACCTATCGGTAAAAAGTTGCTTTCTTCTTCGTTGTCACCCTGTTGAACTTCAAATATAATAACTTCGTTGTCGTCAAGTCCTTCCATGGGTTCGGTGGGTTGCAATAATTCGTAAAGCTTGTCGTTGTATTCGACTCCCGCTATTTCGTAAAAATCCACGGGCTGTCCTTCGTCATCGTAAAGCGTTACTATGCTTTCTTCGTCAAAAATTTCGACATTGTCTTTTTTCATTTCTTTTACTCCTTATTTGTTAGTGCGATCGAGATAGCTTTGCAATATCAGTCTCGCCGCCATACTGTCTACAAGTTGTTTGCGCTCGGCTCTCTTTACGTTTCCCTCTGAAAGTATGCTTTCGGCTTCGACGCTTGTAAGTCGTTCGTCCTCGTAAATCACCGAAATTCCGCACACGCGCTCGAGAACTCTGCCGAACGCTTTGGTTTTTTGTGCCCGCTCGCCTTCGCTTCCGTCCATATTGAGAGGCAGACCTACGACTATTTTTTCCGCACCATGCTCTTTTGCCGCATTTGATACATAATCAATAGCGTTTCTCATAGATTTGGTTTTAAATGTTGGAAGAGGACTTGCTATTATTCCGAGCAGATCACTGATTGCAAGACCGGTGCGAACGTCGCCGTAATCAACGCTTAAAACTCTCACTGTTTTTACACCGCCGAAAAAAGTACTTCTCGCAAGATAATAACGAGACAATCATATTATATCATATCATTATTTAAAAGTCAGCTGTTTTTCACATGAATTTTCAAATATTAAAACGCGCCGCAAACAGCGACGCGTTTTATTGTCGAAAGCAGTACTTCGGAATTATTGCATCTCGTTTTGTTGTGACGAGGAATCCGTCTGCTGCGAGAGCTTGTTCATGACAGCGTCCTCGGCTCCGGAAATTGCATTACGAACTTTCGAGTTCTTGCTTGCAACATACATTCCGAGCGCAGCGCCGAGAGCCAATCCCATAATCATTTTGCCACTCATATTCATACCTCCTGTATTGTATCTGTATTATTTGCAGAAAACAAAATAATTATGTCGAGAGGCACACAAAAGGTGTCAAGCGCCTTTTTTATTCTTGTAATTTTCGAGATAATCGTGAATTGCCGCTTTGATTGCTTCTTCGGCAAGAACCGAGCAATGCAATTTTTGCGCCGGAAGACCGCCAAGCGTCTCGACAACTTGAGCATTCGTGACTTTAAGCGCTTCGTCTATAGTCTTTCCTTTTATCATGCTCGTAGCTACCGAGGAAGTCGCTATCGCCGCGGCGCAACCGAAAGTTTGGAAGCTAACGTCGCGAATAACGTCGCTTTCGTCGATTTTCATAAATATTTTCATAATATCGCCGCAAGTCGCGTTTCCCACTGTTCCTACGCCGTTAGCTCCTTCAAGCTCGCCCACGTTTTGAGGGTTTGTAAATTCGTGCATTACTTTTTCGTTATACATATTTTTTATCTCCTTTAAACTCGCTGAATAACGGCGACAAAGCCCGCAAGTCATTTACGGCTTTCACAACGCTTTCTATCGTATAATCCACGTCTTCGTCGGTCGTATATTTGCCGAACGAAAATCTGATAGATCCGTGTGCTTTTTCAATCGGAAGCCCGGTCGCAAGCAGAACATGGGACGGATCGAGAGAACCGGACGAGCACGCCGAGCCGGACGAGCACGCAATACCCGCCATATCGAGTCGAAGCAGTAACGATTCGCCTTCTATAAATTCAAATGCAAAATTCGCATTTTGAGGCAAACGCCTTTTTCTGTCTCCATTGTAAACAACGTAAGGAATTTTACTTTCAATGCTTTCAACGAAACGGTCGCGCAATTTCCGTATTTTAACCGAGTTTTCCGACATTTCCGATAGAGCGATTTCAAGCGCCGTCGCAAGTCCGACGACCTCGGGAACATTTGTCGTTCCGCCGCGCATAGAACGCTCTTGATGACCGCCTGTCACGATCTTATCCGGTTTAACGCCGCTTTTGATGTAAAGCACGCCTATTCCCTTGGGACCGTAAAATTTATGAGCCGAGAAAGTGAGCAAATCGACATTCCATCCGCTTATATCCACAGGGATCGAACCGACGGCTTGAACGGCGTCGGTGTGGAATAACGAGCCGTGCTTGTGAGCGATCTCGCATAGTTCTTTTATCGGTTGTACAGTACCGATTTCGTTATTTGCAGTCATGACCGATACTATCGAAGTATCGTCGGTAATTGCATTTTCGAGTGTTTCCGGATTAATAATGCCCTTATCATTGGGAGCGAGATAAGTTACTCGGAATCCGTTTTTTTCGAGTTGTCTTGCCGAATGAATGATTGCGGCGTGTTCTATCGCACTGACGATAATATGCTTGCCTTTGTGCGAATAGGCGCTTGCCGTGCCCTTCAAAGCCCAATTGTCGCCTTCCGTTCCGCCGGAAGTGAAATATATTTCCGTTGGTTTTACTTTCAGAAGTTCGGCAATTTTGCGCCTTGCCGAGTCAACAGCTTTAGCGCCCTCTCTTCCGAATCCGTGCAAACTGTTCGCATTTCCGAAAACTTCGGTAAAATACGGTCTCATTTTTTCAAACACCCGTTCGTCTACGGGTGTAGTCGCCGAATAGTCCAAATAAACTTTTCTCATATAAGGTCCTTTACACGCATTTATAGTCGTCTATCATGTCTTGCAGACTGGTTTTTTGCAACACTTCTTGTATACTGTCCGCCAACTTTTTAAATATCTTTTTATTAGGACAGTATTCGTCGCGACAAGTGGAATTACAGTCGTACTCGAAGTTGTCTTGTGTTGCGTCAAGAATGTCGCCTACGGATATTTTCGATGCCGGTCTCGAGAGGCTGTAGCCGCCGCTCATGCCGCGTATGCTGTCGACTATGCCAGCTTTGCGGAGTTTTATCATGAGCTGTTCGAGATATTTCAGACTGAGTTCCGACTGTTCGCTGAGCTTAGTAAGCGACACTGTGCCGCCCGCTACGCCGAGCAAGAAGCATATTCGCAAACCGTATCTCGATCTTGTGGACAGTTTCATTACTTGCCTCCCGATTAAGTCGTTTATAGTATAGCTTAAGTATTTCCTTATGTCAAGCAAAATACCCTATCTATTCGATAGGGTATTTATAAACAAAGACATTCAATAGATTATAAATTGTCGAGACCGGCGTACAAAGGGTACTTTTTGCAAAGTGCGGCTACTCTTTTACCGACGCTTTCGAGTGCGTTTTCGCGCTCGCGAACGACGGAAGCTATGAGCTTACCTATTTCCGTCATGTCCTCTTCTTTCATTCCGCGAGACGTAACCGCCGGTGTGCCGACTCTTATGCCGCTTGTGACGAACGGCGACTGCGGATCATTCGGAATGGCATTCTTGTTTACCGTAATGTGACATTCGTCCAAGAGATGTTCGAGCTCTTTTCCCGTTATATTCTTATCGGTGAGTTTAACGAGCATGAGGTGATTGTCTGTCCCACCTGACACAAGCTCGAGTCCTTCGGATATGAGCGTCGAAGCAAGCGTTCTTGCGTTTTTTACGACTTGCTGCTGATATGCTTTAAATTCGGAGGTGCCGGCTTCTTTGAACGCAACGGCTTTGCCTGCGATGACGTGCATAAGAGGACCGCCTTGACTGCCGGGGAAAACGGCTTTGTCGATTTTTTTTGCAAGCTCCTCCCTACACATAATCATTCCGCCTCGAGGTCCGCGCAGAGTTTTATGCGTTGTGGTTGTAACCACGTCCGCATAAGGAACGGGACTCGGATGTTCGCCTGCTATTACGAGACCGGCAATGTGCGCAATATCGACCATGAGATAAGCGCCGACTTTGTCCGCTATCTCTCGGAAACGCTTAAAGTCAATCGTACGAGAATACGCGCTTGCTCCGGCGAGAATGAGTTTGGGCTTATGCTCGAGCGCAAGTCTTTCCACTTCGTCGTAGTCGATCTTTTCGGTCTTATCGTTTAAACCGTAAGGAACGATGTTATAGTTAAGTCCGGAAAAGTTTACTGGACTTCCGTGCGACAGATGTCCGCCGTGAGCAAGGCTCATGCTAAGCACGGTGTCGCCCACATTGAGAAGAGCGAGAAAAACGGCGAGATTGGCATTTGCGCCGCTATGAGGCTGTACGTTTGCATGTTCGCAACCGAATAATTTTTTAGCTCTGTCGATAGCGAGGATTTCGACTTCATCTACGAATTGACAGCCGCCGTAATAGCGTTTTCCGCTGTATCCTTCGGCATATTTGTTTGTGAGGTGAGATCCTACGGCAGCCATGACTGCGCTGCTGACAAAGTTTTCACTTGCGATTAGCTCGATGTTGTTTTGTTGACGCGTAAGCTCGCGTTTCATGCTTTGCGCTATTTCGCTATCTGTTTGAGCTATAAGTTTGAGATCGATCATTGGTTTCTCCTATATGATTTGTATTTTTTACGATTTGTTTTACAATGGGCATATATTCGCTGTTCCGTCTTATGAGTCTATCAATCAATACTATTGCGCTGAGACCAAAAAGAAGCGCTCCGACAACCGATGGGATCTGAACATACCATGAGTAGTTTGCAGTGACGAGCACCGCAACAAGCATAAGAAGAATTGGTAACAAAAACAACACGAACGAAGAACCTTTAATTGATTTTCGCGGCATTTCGACGATTGCTATGTCTCCTACCGAACATTCGGATTCTATCCTTGCATTCATTCGGACAGTACTTCTGCGATTAAACGAACACGCCTTGCAACTCTCGCATTGAGGTTTACGCTCGAGTTCTATGACGGCAAAGTTTTTCTTTATTTTAATAACTTTGCATTCTTCGGTTATCGGCGTAGCAGACATTTAACGACCTCCCGTGCAAGTACGCACCCCATCATTGCGGGAACATAAGAAATGCTTGACGGCGGTACGGAGTTTACCGTTGCGGAGTCGGAAGCGCAAACAGTGAGATGTTTTTCAATTCCGGCTTTGCGTAGCGCCGATCGGACGGCTTTCGCAAGACCGTCTCCGGACGTTGAAAATATATCGACGACTTTAAAATCCGCTTCAAGACGATTTCCCGCCCCTAAAGCCGAAATACAATCAATGTTTCTCTTTTTACACTCGAGAATCAAATTGACTTTGTCTTTGACGCTGTCGATTGCATCAATGCAATAATCGAACTTTTTCGATGCGAATATCTTGGTTGAGGTTTCTTCGCAAAATTTGATTGCAAGAGCGTCTATTGAAATGTCGGGGTTAATGTCGCGCATACGCCGGGCGATTACTTCTACTTTTGCACGTCCGACAGTGGAGTCCATAGCTATTATTTGACGGTTGATATTGGTTATGTCAACGCGATCGGGATCTACTACGGTCAGATTTCCCACACCGCAACGCGCCAACATTTCCGCCACATATCCTCCGACTCCGCCCACTCCTACTATAAGTACGTTACTGTTTGTAAGCCGTAGCTGACCGTCGTCGCTTATAAGAGCCTTGTTGCGTGCGAAGCGATTCATACCATACAGCCGATCTTTTCGGCAAGATTGTTGAGTTCGGTTTCTTCTATATGTCCGTCGGATAATCTCTTTACAGAGACTTTTCCGCTGACGATTTCGTTTTCGCCTATTACGACTGCATATTTCGCGCCGATCTTGTCCGCATATTTAAATTGAGCCTTCAAACTGCGTCCGTTGTATTCGGTATCCGCACTGATTCCCGCAGACCTCAGATTGCGCACGGTTTTCAAACATTCGTCGGTGTAAGAAGGGTTTTGACTCATTACAAACACTTTGAGAACGGGAGCATTTCCGAAACCGAGTCCGAGCGCTTCCATTAAAAGAAGCAGCCGTTCTATTCCCAAACCGAAACCGACGCAAGGCGTAGGTTTTCCTCCGACGGACTCCACCAAATTGTCATATCTTCCGCCTCCGCAAACTGTTCCCTGCGCTCCGAGCGCTGTCGTGACGAACTCGAAAACCGTTTTGGTATAATAATCGAGACCGCGTACTATGTCGGGATCGATTTCGTAAGGAATTTTTGCGTCGTCGAGATATGCGCGAAGCATGGCAAGATGTTCCTTACAATCGTCACAGATATAATCTATTATGCGAGGCGCGCCTGCGACGATTTCTTTGCAACTCGGAACTTTGCAATCGATTATGCGAAGCGGATTCTTTTCGAAGCGTTCACGACAAGTCGAACAAAGCTTATCGAGTTTCGAAGAAAGATATTCTTTAAGCGCTTTATTGTATTGTTCGCGACAAGTCGGACATCCGATGCTGTTTAAACGAAGCTTCAACTGATCTATGCCCAGAGCCGACAAAAAATCGTAAGCAAGTTTTATAACCTCGTAATCCATTACGGGACTGGGTGATCCGTATACCTCCACCCCGAATTGGTGATGTTCTCTGTACCGACCCGCTTGAGGGTTTTCATAGCGAAATACGGGGGTAAAGTAATACATCTTAAGGGGCAGAGAATTGGCTTCGAGGGAATTTTCTATATAACTTCTCGCAACGCAAGCCGTACCTTCGGGTTTAAGCGTAAGCGAGCGTCCTGCCTTATCGTCGAATGTGTACATTTCCTTGGAAACAACGTCGGTATTGTCTCCTATCGAACGTGTGAACAGCCCCGTATGCTCGAAAGTAGGCGTACGAATTTCTTTTAATCCGCCGAGCGAGCACACATTGCGTGCTACGTTTTCGACAAATTGCCATTTATAACTGTCCTGAGGTAGAACGTCTTTTACTCCTTTTGGAATTCTGATCATCTGTCTGTCCTTAAAGATTATAAAATAAATTTACGCAAATCGTGCTTTTTGATTTGCTTGCTCAAATGTTCTTTAACATACTTTGCGTCTATGACTACGTCAATCATTGGATGATCGCCGCTTGCATTGAAGCTCACGTCCTCAAGAAGACTTTCCATGATTGTATGAAGTCGTCTCGCGCCTATGTCCTCGGTAGTTTCGTTTTCGGCGACGGCGACTTTCGACATCTCTTCTATTGCATCGCGGGTAAACTCGAGATTTATATTATCGACTTGCATGAGCGCCGCATATTGCTTGGTTATGGCGTTATCCGGCACTGTAAAGATGTTTACGAAATCCTCGTATGTCAGACTGTTAAGCTCTACTACAATCGGGAAACGTCCTTGAAGCTCGGGAATCAAGTCGTTGATTTTGCTTATGTGGAAAGCTCCGGAAGCTATGAACAGGATATAGTCAGTTTTTATCGCGCCGTACTTTGTCATTACTGTACAGCCTTCAACTATTGGCAAAATGTCGCGCTGTACGCCTTCACGCGAAACGTCGGGACCGCTACGGCTTCCCGAGCCGGCGATCTTATCTATTTCGTCGATAAAAATGATTCCGCTTTGCTCGGCACGCTTCACGGCTTCCGTGTTTATACTGTCGGCGTCGATGAGTTTTTCGCTCTCTTCCAAAATCAGCAGCTTCATTGCCTCTTTGACAGTCAGCTTGCGCTTTTTCTTCTTTTTCGGAAACAGTCCGCCGAACATATCCCCGATGTTAATTTCCGCTCCTGTTCCGGGTATGACTTCCAGCGGCTTCGGCATATCGTTTACTTCGAGTTCGAGTATCTGCCCGTCGAGTTTTCCAGCCCGCAAGTCTGTCAATAGATTTTGTTTCAATACTTTGTCGGGAGTTTCTCCGCTTTGTTTTTTCTTTGATGTGTAGAGCACGTCGACGATTTTATTTTCCGCATCGGCGCGAGCTTTTGTTTCGACTTCGGCAAGCTTTTCTTCTTTTACAAGCCGCACAGCAACTTCCGCAAGATCGCGAATCATTGACTCGACGTCTCTGCCGACATAGCCTACTTCCGTAAATTTAGTAGCTTCGACCTTTATAAACGGAGCGCGGACGAGCTTTGCAAGCCTTCTGGAAATTTCTGTTTTGCCAACGCCGGTAGGTCCTTTCATTATAATATTTTTTGGCGTTATCTCATCGCGGATTTCATCGGCAAGCTTACTTCTGCGATATCTGTTGCGGAGAGCGATCGCCACTGCTTTTTTTGCTTCGTGCTGACCGATTATATATCTGTCGAGTTCGGCAACTATTTGTTTGGGTGACATTTCCATGACTACACCTCCTCAACGGTAAGATTGCCGTTCGTGAAAATACAAATCTCGGAGGCGATTCTCATTGCTTCCACTGCGATTTCACGCGCAGACATTTTGGTATTTGCTTCAAGTGCGCGAGCTGCGGCAAGCGCAAAGTTACCGCCGCTTCCTATAGCGCAAACTCCGTTTTCGGGTTCTATCACGTTTCCCGATCCGTCTACGATGTAAAGCTCGTCGGAGTCTGCGACTATCATCATGGCTTCGAGTTGACGCAACGCTTTATCGCCTCTCCAAAGCATTGCAAGCTCGACGGCGCTGCGCATGAGATTTCCGCTGTACTTGTTGAGCATCTCCTCGAAACGCTCGGAAAGAGTAAACGCGTCTGCTACAGAGCCGGCGAAACCGGTAATTACTTTACCGTCGTAAATGCGGCGCACCTTTACTGCATTGCCTTTCATTATGAAAGTCTGTCCGCCCGTAACTTGTCCGTCTCCCGCAATGACGGTTTTACCGTTCTTCTTTACGGCAACTATAGTCGTACCTTTAAATTCCATGAAATCTCCTTGATTATTGCGATTGTCCGCAAATCGGTTTTTATATTTTAAGATTATTATACAACAATACTCGAATAAAATCAAATCATATACAAATCAATTCGATATTTTATTCTCTATACGAACATCGGATTGAGTTTGCTGACTTTCCCTATAAGAACAATTCTTGTTTCCGCATTTGACGAAAGTGCCTGCCGCCGTAGTTTTTTCGACAAGGAAGCTTCCGCACTCGGGGCATTTTCCTTCGATAGGTTTGTCGCTCGAAGTAAATTTACATTCGGGATATCCTGTGCAACCGTAAAAAGTCGAACGCTGCAAAACTATTTTTTTAAGCGGTTTGCCGCATTCGGGACAAGGCGGTAAATTTTCGGCTTCCGATGTCTTATCGGTATTCAGGTTCTTGATATTCTTGCATTTCGGATATCCGGGACAAGCGAGGAACGGTCCGAATTTGCCCTGCTTTATAACCATTGTTCTTCCGCATTTATCGCATTTGACATCGGATTCTTTGACTTCCGCAGTAGCTTTTTGTTCTATTATATTGCCGTTTGCGTCTATGTTTTTGGTATTCTTGCATTTAGGATAATTCGGACAGGCGAGGAATCTTCCGAAACGTCCCGATTTAATTACCATTCTTGCGCCGCAGTTTTCACAAACGATATCCGTAGGTTCGTCCGGCTCTTTTAAACTGAAACTGTCGCCCATGGCTATTGCTATTTTTTCTTCGAATCCGTTGTAGAACGAACCTACAACTTCTTGCCATACTTTGCCGCCGTCTTCGATTTCGTCAAGTTCCTCTTCCATTTTAGCGGTAAACTTTACGTCCATTACTTCTGGGAAATATCGTATAAGAAGATCCACGACCTCCTTGCCGAGTTCGGTAGGTTTGATATATTTTCCGTCTTTTTCGGTATAAGCTCGCGAGAATAGAATAGTGACTGTCGGAGTATACGTCGCAGGCCGACCTATTCCTTTCTCTTCCATTGTTTTCACAAGGCTCGCTTCGGTAAATCGTGCGGGCGGCTTGGTGAATTTTTGCTCGTACTTATATTCCACAAAGTCAAGTTTTTCTCCGACTGTGAGTTCCGGAAGTTTAACATTGCCGTTTTCGTCGTCCTCTTTTTCTTCTGTATAAGTATTGTAAACCGCAGTATATCCCGGGAAAAGCAAAGTCTTGCCGACTACGCGAAAACCGTATTCGCCGGCAGTGATGTCCACGCTCATGGAGTTGTAGGTTGCTTCGCTCATTTGGCTTGCGAGAAATCTTTCGTAAATAAGCTTGTAAAGTTTATAATGATATTTGTTCAAAGCGTTTTTTACGCTTTCGGGAGTGCGAATGAGCGATATCGGACGTATGGCTTCATGCGCATCCTGCGCGCCTTTTTTCGTGAGGTAAACATTGGGTTTTGCAGGGATATACTTTTCTCCGAACTTTTCCGAAACATATTTTCTCGCTTCGTTTTGAGCGTCGACGGAAACGCGTGTGGAATCGGTTCGTATATAAGTTATAAGAGCTACCTTTCCCTCTCCCGGGATATCTACGCCTTCGTATAAAGCTTGCGCCGCAGACGTGGTCTGTTTAAGCGACATTCCTAGTTTGTTCAGAGCGTCCTGTTGCATTGTGCTCGTGATGAACGGCGCAGGCGGCTTTGATTTCGTAACGGATTTTTTAATATTTGATACGATATAATCTTTGCCGTCAAGCCTATTGATTATATCGTCGACTTCTTGTTTCGAGCGGAGTTTTATTTTACTCTTGCCTTTGGTCTGCAAGCTCGCCTTGATCTTGAAATCGTCTTTATTTTTCAGTATTGCAAAAAACGGCCAATATTCTTCCGGCTTAAAATTTTCTATTTCTCGCTCGCGTTCTACAACAAGTCGAAGAGTGACCGATTGAACGCGCCCGGCGCTTAATTTGCTCTGAATCTTTTTGCAAAGCACGGGCGAAAGTTTATAACCTACGAGACGGTCGAGAACTCGTCTAGCTTGCTGGGCGTCCACGAGACTTTCGTCTATTACACGGGGGTTCTTTAAAGCGTTTTGAACGGCTTTTTTGCTTATTTCGTTGAACTCGATTCGTGCAGGCTTATCCTTCGGTATGTCGAGAAGGTGCGCTACATGCCAAGATATTGCTTCTCCTTCGCGATCCGGGTCGGTCGCGAGCAAAACATCTTCCGCTTTTGCCGCAGCGGAAATAAGTTCTTTAACCGTGTCTTTCTTGTCGTCCATTACGACATATTTCGGTTCGAAATTCTTTTTGACGTTGACTGCCAAAGATTTTTCGGGCAGATCTACGACGTGACCTTTTGTCGCAAATACCTTATATCCCGTTCCGAGATATTTTTCTACCGTTTCTTTTTTACCAATACCCTCGATAACAACCAGCTTCACTTTATATGACCACCTTTATTCCGCCAAGCAGTATGTCGACGCAAGAGTTTTTTTGATTACTTGCTTAAGTTCGAGCGTCGTCAGCACTGTCGTAAGCTCGATAATGTTCATACCGAGCTTTAAGCAGATTTCATCGGCGTGTAAACCGCCGTTTTGCAATAGATTATATACTTTTAATTCGGAATTGTCCAGCGTAGCGACACGGTTTTTTGCATTATTTTCGTCGAAATCGACATTTAATTCGTGTAAAATATCCATATAGCTTACGACAAGCTTTGCTTCTCCGCGAGAAATAAGTCCGTTTGTGCCTAAAGCGTTCGACCTGTCTATGTTTCCGGGAATGGCAAAAACTTCTCTGTTTTGCGCGTTAGCGAAGTCTGCGGTTATAAGCGCGCCGCTTCCTTCTTTCGCTTCCACTATAAGCACGCCTTCGCTTAATGCGCTGATAATTCTGTTTCTTGCGGGAAAAGTATATTTTGTCGGAAATCTGTCGGGAGGATACTCGCTTATGACCAAACCGCTTTCGCAAACCTCTTCGAATAACCTTTCGTTACAAGCGGGAGAAAAACAATTCAGTCCGCTTCCGAGTACGCCTATTGTCTTACCGCCTTCGGTAAGCGTCGCTCGCTGAGCATATCCGTCTATGCCCATGGCAAGACCGCTTACTATGGTAAAATAAGGAGATAAATCTTTGGCAAATTTTTTCGCAGTTGCTTCGCCGTACTGACTGCACCCTCTCGTTCCCACTATCGCAAAACATCTCGTGTTTATTAAGTCTATATCGCCGCGATAATAAAGAATCACCGGCGGATCGACTTCACGTTGCAATAGGCGTTCCGAAAATTTACCGCCGGCACGCGTTGCAACACCAATGCCCCGCTTTGCAAGTAATGAAAGAGAATCGTTTATATAGTCCTCGCTTCGAAATTGCTTTAAGGCTTTGAAACTGTCGCGTTCACCGAGCGAAGTTGCGCCGAGAATCGCGTCATAGTCGTCCCAAAATTCCAGCGGCGAATATCTCTCGAGAATTTTATTGAGCGTTCGCGGGGAAATATTCGACAGCGAAAGCCAATAATATATTTTGCTTTCGTTCATGCTCATTCGCTTATTTGTCTGTCCAGACTTCTGTACTGAATAGCCTCCGCAATATGATTGCGCCCTATATTTTCGCAACCCTCCAGATCTGCGATGGTTCGCGCTACTTTAAGCACACGGTTATAGCCTCTTGCCGAAAATCCCAATTTATCGAAAGCTGCCTCCATGAGCTTATTGCAGTCGGAGTTAAGCTTACAAAAATCTTTTTGCATACGGTTCGTCATGCTTCCGTTTGCATGAACGTCCGTCCCTTTAAACCTTTCGGTCTGTATTTGTCTTGCCCTGTCAACGCGCTTTTTTATATCGGCCGAACATTCTGCGGTATCTGACGATGAAATGTCCGAATATGTAACATTATCGACTGCTATGTGCATATCTATTCTGTCCATCAACGGTCCCGAAAGCTTGGAAAGGTATTTCGCTATCTGAGACTGCGTACAGGTACATTCTTTTACTGTGGACCCGAGATTGCCGCACGGACAAGGATTCATGCTTGCTACAAGCATGAAATTCGCAGGATATTCTACTTTGATAGACGCGCGCGAAATGACTATCGATCCGTTTTCAAGCGGTTGTCGCAGAGTTTCGAGAACTTGTCTCGGATATTCGGGAAGCTCGTCCAAAAACAAGACTCCGTTGTGCGCAAGACTTATTTCCCCGGGGCGCGCATTGGAACCTCCTCCCGAAAGCGCAACATTGCTAACCGTATGATGAGGGCTTCTGAACGGGCGGAATTCCACTATGCCCGCCCTATTATCAAGCGTTCCCGCCACCGAATGTATCTTAGTGGTTTCGAGAATTTCATCGAAACTCATATCTGGCAGGATCGAAGGAAGGCATTTTGCAAGCATGGTTTTTCCTGTCCCGGGCGGTCCTATCATAAGAATATTATGACCGCCGGCCGCCGCAATTTCAAGTGCTCTTTTCGCCGTAAATTGACCCTTGACGTATTTGAAATCGTTTTCGGACGAAGTTCGTATCTTCTGTTCGGATAACGGTCGATGTTCGACGGGAGGTATTTCGCCGCTTCCGCACAAAAAAGCCGCAACTTCCGAAAGCGACGTTGCAGCATACGCCTTAACGCCGTTTATGTAAGCGGCTTCGGCTTCATTGTCTTTTGGGATTATTATATTTTTGTAACCTTTATCGAGAGCCGATATGATAAGCGGCATTAAACCTCGCACACCGCGTAGATTGCCGTCCAAAGAAAGCTCTCCTATAATTACGAACTTTTCAAGCAACGATTGTGAAATTTGTTCCGTGGACGCAAGTATACCTATCGCAATAGGTAAATCATACAAAGGCCCTTCTTTCTTTATGTCTGCAGGCGCCATATTTATAGTTAGCTTTTTATGGATAAACTTAAAGCCGCTGTTTTTAATCGCACTTTCGACGCGTTTGATCGATTCTTTATTTACGGCGTCGGGCAAACCGAGTACGTCGACGCAAGGCATACCGTTGCTTATGTCTGTTTCGATACATACCTCGTATCCGTCCAGACCGCGTAAGCCGAAGCTTCTTACTTTGGACAGCATTTCATTTCTCCTATTTTTTGAACCAGATCGCAAGGCTTTGCAGAGGATTTGCGCTTGCACTCGGCTGAAAAACTTTTCTTTTTCCGCTCATGGCAAGGTCGAGAAGCACAAGCGTCGAGTAAAGATGAGTCGCTACGGCAAGTACCGAACAGACTATGGAGACTGCCATGCCCGCACCGCTGTCAAGCGTTGTCGTTCCCGTGTAGAATGAAGAATCGAACATATAATCGGAAGCGAAATTAAGGTATCCTGCGCGGATCAGAACTGCCGTTGCGTTCACAAATGTAATCAGCGAAAGCAGTCCGAAAACGTGTAATATTCGCTTGTCCTTTATCAAAATAAAGGACATTAACAGCATGGCAAGTACGGGAACAAGTGAAAGCGCCGAAAATCCCACATAGTAAGTTGCAAGGGTGAAAATTATATATGCTCCGAGATATACGAGATTTGCACGGTTTTTTTTGCTTAGATAAATCAAAAGTACTATGCCGGTAATTATCACCGCAAATATAACGGCAAAAACAACCGTCGGAAATGTCGAACCCAACGAATCTGCGTTCCTTCCGAATATGTTGAATATTCCGAGAGAGTTTGTTCCGAAAGTCGAAACCGAAGCAAGCGGTTTAAGTCCGAAATTGTAAACGAATCCGAAAAAGCTTGCCCCGAAACTTCCGATAAATGTCGGCAACGAAATGATGTATCCGAGAGCTACGGAAGAAACTAAATATATAGGCGTGCGAATTACTTGACATGTGTCCGGATTATTCCAAAGTTCCGAAGAGGGAATTTTCTCTTTGACAGTTTTATTAAGCGCTTTTATGAAACCGTACAGAATAAATACCGCAAACAACGGGAATAAAAAGAGCGATTCCTTCATAACCAACAAACTTGCCGTATATGATGCAAATAGTCCGAGAATATTTTTCGTCGCCGTAAAATACATACAAAGGATAAAAGCAAGAGATAAAAGCGAATATATGCTTCCCCATACCGATGAGGAAATCATAAATATAGGCGTCAGCAAAAACATTCCGGCAATAATGAGCGCCACATATCCGTTTACATATCGTTTTGCAAGTTTATACATTACGCAGGCAACGCCGATATCGGCGGCAATAAGCGGAAGTTTAACGAATATTCCCATAGCATAGGACGAAGAAGTCAATCCTACGGCATTTGTTATTAAACCCAAAGGCGAATATAAAAGTAAAATAAGCGGGTATAAAAGGATTCCTTTTGCACCGTAATAGTCGGAAAAACCGTTTTTGCCGATATATTCCATAGTTTCGGCTATTATGTCGAAGTCTTCGCGATGCCCTTTGACAAGTAGCATAAAAATTATGCGAACAAGTACGCCTCCGCAAATAAGCAATGAAAGAACTTTTGCAAACAGACGTTCGTCTTTAGGCTTTTCGTTTTTGTCTTTACCCAAAAATCTTACAAGCAGCCATACGCCTACGATAAGCACGCTTATCGTCAAAAGTCCCATGATAACGGCAAATAATATGTCGGTTGCGACCGAGTTCATTCCCGCATTGGATAATATCGTCACTTTAAATACCTCGCTGAATCATCTTGTTTTTTTGATTATAACAAATATCGACGACAAAAGCAAATATATTCGTATCCAAAACGAAAAGAGGAAAAAGAAAAACACGGTTGGCTCTCGCCTGTCGTGTTTCCTTTCTGCATTATTTAACGTACTTCCTTGATCTTTGCGGCTTTTCCGGAAAGCTTACGCAAATAGTAAAGTTTTGCGCGTCTTACCTTACCGTGCTTAACGACCTCTATCTTTGCTATACGGGGAGAATGTAAGGGGAAAGTTCTTTCCACGCCTACGCCGTAAGAAATACGTCTGACCGTGAAGCTTTCTCTCACGCCGCCGTTCTTCTTCGCAATCACAACGCCGTCGAATGCCTGAAGTCTTTCTCTGCTTCCCTCGACGACTTTGACAAAGACCTTGACCGTATCGCCGACTTCGAAAGTCGGAATCTCGGACTTCATGTACTCTTTCTCGATCGATGCTATAATTCCTTTATTCATGACTACCTCCTGTTCGTTTGCGTACGTTCATTAGCAAATCCAATTATCCGATTCTAAGCGGAACGCACGAGTCACGACAAGTATTTTATCATAAATAAATTATTTTTGCAATCATTTTAAGCGGAGTTAAAAAACTTTTTTATAAAATTTTATACATACTGCGGACTTTTTCGGAACTCTTCGACAAAATCGAGATATCTGTCTTCGAGTATCGCTTGCCGCACCTTGCCCATAAGCTTTATAAGATAGGTTATGTTATGCAAACTCAACATTCGTCCGCCGAGGATTTCATTCGTATTTATGAGATGGCGCAGGTATGCTTTAGTGTAATTCTTGCAGCAATAACAGTCGCAATTCGGATCGAGAGTAGAAAAGTCGTCCTTGTAAACGCCGTTGCGTACGGTGATTTTTCCTTGAGATGTGAACGCCAATCCGTTGCGCGCCGTTCTTGTCGGAAGGACGCAATCGAACATATCGATACCTCGGAGCACACCTTCCACAAGGCAGTCCGGACTTCCTACTCCCATAAGATAACGCGGCATGGTTTTCGGATAATAAGGCATCAGCTCGTCCATTATAGAGTACATAATAGATTTCGGCTCGCCTACCGACAAACCGCCTATGGCAATGCCGCACTGCGCATACGGGAGCGTTTCTTCTATCGAAATTTTACGAAGTTCGGGATACATATTTCCTTGCACTATGGGAAACAACATCTGACTATCGTTTGTATGGTGATTTGCACAGCGTTTAAGCCAATCCAGCGTCTGTTTCATTGCTTTTTCGGAATCGTCGAAGTCTGCGCCGTAAGTGCTGCACACGTCAAACGCCATTATAATATCCGCACCCAGACTATGCTGTATATCCATTGCATATTCCGGCGTGATTATGTGACGGCTTCCGTCTAAATGAGACGAAAACTGTACGCCTTCGTTTCCGATCTTTCTCAAACTCGATAGCGAGAAAACCTGAAAACCGCCGCTGTCCGTCAATATGGGCTTATTCCACGCCATAAACTTATGTAGGCCGCCTGCACTTTCTACAAGCTTGTGACCGGGACGCATATACAGATGATAACTGTTGCTGAGTATTATTTCCGCTCCTGCATTATCGAGATCTTGAGGAGTAAGCGACTTGACCGTTGCTTGAGTGCCTACGGGCATAAATACGGGCGTAGTTATCGTTCCGTGCGGCGTAATCAATTCACCTACGCGAGCTCCGCTCTGTTTGCAAATATGTTTGACTTTGTATGTAAATTTACTCATAACGCTCCGAAATTAAATTATATAAAAAGGCAGCTGTCGCCGAAACTGAAAAATCTATACTTTTCTTTAACGGCGGTATCGTATAAAGACAGCGTTTTGTCACGTCCCAAAAAAGCGGAAACAAGCATGATAAGCGTCGACTCGGGTAAATGGAAATTAGTAATAAGAGCGTCGACCACTTTGAATTTATACGGAGGATAAATAAATATATCGGTGCTTTCGCTTTTTTCGCAGAGCTTGCCGTGCTCGTTCGCGGCGCTTTCGAGAACTCGAACCGAGGTCGTTCCTACTGCGATCACTCTCCTGCCTTCTTCTTTTGCGCGGTTTATTTTTTCGGCAGTCTCCGCGCTAATGCTGTAAGCTTCACTGTGCATTTTATGCTCGGAAAGAGTGTCGGTTTTTACGGGGCGAAAAGTACCGAGTCCGACATCCAATGTGACTTCGACCGTTTCGATTCCGTTATTTTCGATTTTTTGCAACAATTCGTTTGTGAAGTGAAGACCTGCCGTCGGCGCGGCGCATGAACCCGAATTTTTCGCATAAACTGTCTGATATCGCGTTGCGTCCTTAAGCGGCTCATGAATGTAATGAGGTAGCGGCATTTCGCCGAGCGAGGAAAGTATATCTTCGAAAACCCCGTGAAAATCGAACCGGACAATTCGCGCGCCGTCTTCTCCGCAGGACAAAACTTGAGCCGATAGCTGAGGAGAAAATTCGATTATCTGTCCCGACATAGCCTTTCTCGCAGGTTTGGCAAGTACTTCCCAATCTGTCAGACTAAGTCGCTTATGAAGCAGAAATTCTACTTTTCCGCCGCTGTTTCTATGTCCGTATATTCTTGCCGGAATCACTTTGGTATTATTTACTACAAGTAGGTCTCCCGCTTTCAAATAGTCGGTGAGATCGCTGAAATGCCTGTGTTCGATTTGGTCGGTATTGCGGTGATAAACAAGCATTCTCGAGCTGTCACGAGGCTCTGCGGGGCTTTGAGCGATAAGTTCTTGCGGAAGTTCATAAAAGAAGTCGCTTGTTTTAAGATTATTCATTGTTTTCTCCGCCCGTATTTTTATCGAAAAAGCTGAGTTGTTCGCGTTGCTTTTGCGTTAATTCCATTCCGATATGCTTGTATGCCGCAGGAAGACAAACTCTTCCGCGGGGTGTGCGCGCAATGAAACCGAGTTGCAAAAGAAACGGTTCGATTACGTCTTCGATAGTGACGCTTTCTTCGCCGGTCGCCGCAGCTAATGTATCGAGGCCGACAGGACCGCCGCCGAATTTTTCTATTATCGCTCCGATTATTCTTCGATCTGTGAAGTCAAGACCTAAAGCGTCTATTTCAAGAAGCTCAAGCGCTTTATTGGCGATGGACATCGTAATTATTCCCTCGCCGAGCACCTGTGCAAAATCACGAATACGTTTCAGAAGCCTGTTGGCTATTCTCGGCGTCCCCCGCGAGCGTCCCGCAATTTCCAAACAAGCGTCGTCTTCTATGTCGATGCCGAGAATATTCGCGGATCGTTTGAGAATAACCGCAAGCTCGCTCGGCGAGTACATTTCGAGTCGACATATAACTCCGAAGCGATCGCGTAGTGGTCCCGTCAGCATTCCTGCTCTCGTAGTAGCTCCTATGAGAGTAAATTGAGGCAAATTTATGCGCATACTGCGTGCGCCGGGACCTTTGCCTATTACGATATCGAGTGCAAAATCTTCCATAGCGGGATAAAGCACCTCTTCGACGGAACGATTCAAACGGTGTATTTCGTCTACGAAAAGAACGTCGTTAGGCGCAAGCTTGGAAAGTATTGCGGCAAGATCGCCCGCTCTTTCGATTGCCGGACCGCTTGTTATGCGAAGCTGTACCCCTAGCTCGTTTGCGATAATGTGCGAAAGCGTTGTCTTGCCCAGCCCCGGAGGTCCGTACAAAAGAACATGATCCAATGCTTCCTTCCTCTTTTTTGACGCCTCAATGAAAATTTTAAGGTTATTTTTTATTTTATCTTGTCCGACATACTCCTCGATTTTTTTCGGGCGCAACGAACTGTCGAGTTCACTGTCAACGGGAGTTTTCGTGCTTGTTATAAATCTGTCGTCTTCAAACATAATCAACTCCTAAGCGCTGCCACGATAATTTCTTCGGTCGTCATGCGCTCCTTGCCTTCGATGCGTGAAAGTGCAGAAGTTGCTTCGGAACTGCTGTAACCAAGCGACATTAGCGCAAGCACAGCGTCTTCGTCGGTCGAACCTTCGGTTGCGCTTAAATGACCGACAACCATCGAATCTGCCTTGATTTTGCCCTTGAGCTCGAGAAGTATTCTTTCAGCCGTTTTTTTACCGACGCCTTTTATCCCGCTGAGAGCAGCCGTATTTTGCGAAGCTATGCAATTTGCAAGAGCGGCGGCGTCTATTCCTCCGAGCACGGCAATTGCAAGTTTGGGACCTATTCCCGAAACGGTAGTAAGCATGGAAAACATTTCTTTTTCAGCCGCATCGCAAAAGCCGTATAAAGTTAAACTGTCCTCTCTTACGACAAGCAGCGTTTGCAATTTGATTTCTGCTCCGACGTTAAGCGTGTCCAAACATTTCGACGAAGCAATTATTTCATACCCCATATTGTTGCAATCTATCACGGCGCTTGCCGCGCCTATGGAAGCGACCGTTCCTTTAATGTAAGATAGCATTTTGCGACTCCTTTCAGTTCAGTACTCTCGCCGAGTATTCTGGCATTCCCGCATGACATATTGCGGCGGCAAGAGCGTCTGCCGCATCGTCTGGTTTTGGTTCGACCCGCAAATTCAGAAATGTCTTTACCATATATTGCATCTGTTTTTTGTCGGCTCTGCCGTTTCCGGTCAGAGCCTGCTTTATTTGAAGCGGCGTGTATTCGTAAAGTCTGCCGCATTCTTTAATGGCGCAAACCAAAATCACCCCGCGAGCCTGAGCGACTTTTATGCCCGTAGTGATGTTCGTGTTAAAAAACAGTTCTTCCACGCTTACGGCGTCCGGCTTAAACTTTCTTATAATTTTAGTCAAAGCCTCGTCAAGCATTGCCAAACGCACAGGTATGCTTTCGTCTTTGGGAGTTTGGATTGTTCCGTAATCGATTGCTCGAATATTCGCCCCGTTTTTTTCGATAACGCCGTAGCCGATAGTCGCATATCCGGGATCGATACCTAAAATAATCAAAACTTTACTCCTGAATTTTGTTGATATTTATTTGAAAATGTATTATTATTATAGTAATTTATTTTTTAAGTTGTCAAGCAGATTGACGACTGAGGAGCAATTTATGAGCAAAATGAAAATATTACTGGCTTATTCCGGCGGTCTTGACACGACAATAATAATTCCTTGGCTTAAAGAAAATTACGATTGCGAAGTGATCGCGGTTGCCGCAGACGTAGGACAGGGTGAAGAACTTGCTCCGCTCAACGAAAAGGCAATAAAAAGCGGAGCTTCCAAAATTTTCATCGAGGATCTTACCGACGAGTTTGTGACCGATTATATTTTCCCCACTTTAAAAGCCGACGCCGTATACGAAGGCAAATATCTTCTCGGAACTTCTTTTGCGCGTCCGATAATAGCAAAACGACTGGTTGAGATTGCACGTCGTGAAGGCGCGGAGGCTATATGTCACGGATGTACGGGCAAAGGCAACGATCAAGTGCGTTTCGAGCTTACCATAAAAGCGCTTGCTCCCGATATGAAGATAATAGCTCCTTGGAGAATATGGGATATCAAGTCGCGCGAAGAAGAAATTGAGTATGCCAAAGCTCGCGGTCTCGACGTTCCGGTTACGAAAAAACACCCCTACTCCATGGATAGAAATATCTGGCATCTGTCGCATGAGGGAAGCGATCTCGAAGATCCGTGGAACGAGCCTAAAGACGAAATGCTAATGATATGCAACCCGATTTCTAAAACGCCCGACAAGCCCGAGTATGTCGAAATCGAATTCGAAAAAGGTATTCCCACGACCGTAAACGGAAAGAAAAAGTCTCCCGTTGAGATTTTGACCGTACTGAACGAGATAGGTGCAAAACACGGTGTCGGCGTTGCGGATATGGTGGAAAATAGACTTGTCGGTATGAAGTCGAGAGGAGTCTACGAAAATCCGGCAGGTGAAATTCTCTATTATGCTCATCGTAATCTCGAAGAAATCACTCTCGACAGGCAGACTTATCATTATAAAGAGCTTGTTGCCGTCAAGTTTGCCGAACTCGTTTACGACGGAAACTGGTTTACGCCGCTTCGCGAAGCGCTCAGCGCATTTGTGGACAGCACGCAGGAAACCGTTACGGGAACTGTTCGTCTCAAGCTTTTTAAAGGTCGTATAAGCGGAGCGGGCGTCAAGTCGCCGTATTCCCTTTACGATATGGAGATCGCGACTTTCGGCGAAGACGACGTATACGATCAAAAGGATTCCGAAGGCTTCATAAATCTGTTTGGTCTGCCGCTGAAAGTAAGAGCAAAAATGCTTCAAAGACATAAAGAGGGTAAATAAATGAAAATGTGGTCAGGGCGTTTTAAAGGTGCGCTGGACAGAAAAGCCGACGCTTTTAACAGCTCGCTTTCTTTTGACAAGCGTCTTTATAAGCATGACGTTATGGGCAGCATCGCCCACTGCACGATGCTCGGAGAATGCGGAATAATTCCGAAAGAAGAAGCAGAGCTTATATGTAAAACGCTTTCGGAAATTTTCTACGACGTCAAAAACGGAAAACTCAAAGTCGTCGGCGCCGAGGACATACATATGTTCATAGAAGAGGAACTTACGACGCGTATAGGCGACGTCGGTAAAAAGCTTCACACGGCTCGGTCACGAAACGATCAAGTTGCTTTGGATATAAGATTGTATCTTCGCGAAGAACTCGACACGATTGCCGAATTACTTCACACTCTTATTAAAACTCTGATAACTCTGTCAAACGAAAATCTCGATACCGTAATAGCCGCGTACACGCATTTGCAAAAGGCTCAGCCGACAACACTCGCCCACTACTTCATGGCGTATGCGGAAATGTTTTTGCGCGATTTGGAACGTCTGTCCGAATGTCGGTTGCGTATAAACGTGATGCCGCTCGGTAGTTGCGCTTGTACATCTACGACCTATCCTATCGATCGCAAAAACGTAGCCAATCGCCTTGATTTCGCCGATGTCACACACAACTCTCTCGACGCGGTGTCGGACAGGGATTTTGCCGTCGAGTTTTTGTGCGCCTGCTCTATAATAATGATGCACCTTTCGAGGTTTAACGAAGAAATAATTTATTGGGCGAGCGATGAATTCGGCTATATCGAGCTTGACGACAGATACAGCACGGGCTCGAGCATAATGCCTCAGAAAAAGAATCCCGATATGAGCGAACTGATTCGCGGAAAAACAGGTCGCTGTTACGGAGACCTAATGGCACTTCTTACAACAATGAAAGCTCTTCCTCTGGCATACAATAAAGATATGCAAGAGGATAAAGAAGCGCTTTTCGATGCCGTAGATACAGTGAAAATGTGTCTCGATATATTCACGGATATGTTGCCGACATTGAAATATAACAAAGAGTCGCTGCGCTCGGGTGCAGACAAAGGCTTTACGTCGGCAACGGAATGTGCCGATTATCTTGTAAAAAAAGGTATGCCATTCAGAGACGCTCACGGAGTGATCGGGCGATTGGTTCTCTATTGCAGCGAACAAAACAAGCGTCTTGACGAGTTAAGTATCGGCGAGTATAAGAGTTTTTCCGAGCTTTTCGATAACGACGTGCTTAATTGCGTGAAAGCGGAAAATGCCGTACAAAACAGAAAAGCCGTCGGCTCGCCGTCGGATAAAGCGGTAAAAGCGGAAATCAAGCGCGCCGAAAAGCTATTGCGCTCCTACTTTCCCGAAACATAATTAAAAAATAATCCTTATTAAAAGGCGACAGTAATTGTCGCCTTTTTTACTCGTTTTTATCTACACCTTTCTTTTTATCAAAACTGTCCTTGCCATAATCGTTCATTGCGCCCATTCGTTCTTTCGCCATCTTCATTTTTTCCGAAAAGAACTTGTGATATTCGCTTTTTCTTACGAGGCTTGCCGTTTTCAGATCAAACAAATATTCAGTGCCGCTGCTGAGACAGTGCGGCTCGTCGTTTTGAAGAAAACGAGACATATTACTACCATGAGTTTTATCGAAATTCGAGTACATCGTGCGTATCAGTCCCGAATTGAAAAAACTCAAAAAACTATCCTCTGACGAGAATATCAAGTGATCGACAAGCACTACGTCGAGCGCGGCAAGCGTGTCTATGACAAGATCCGTCAGTCCGATATCTTCCTTGGACGGCAACATCACGCCGCCCGGATGATTGTGTGCAACGATAATTTTAGTACCGTGATGTCTGCAAACAGATTCCATTATCGCGGGAACGGATACTGTGCTCGATGTGGCCGTTCCGCGAGCCGTGACGCAATCCACACCTAATACTCTGTCGGAAATATCAAGCGACATAACATACATGGTTTCTGTGTAGATGTTGTCGAAATGAAGTTTCAGATAATCCAAAGCGTTGTTTATTGTCTTGATTGATTCCGGTTTAATGCGCGTAAGCTGAGCTTTTCTTGCCAAAGCAGGTATGGATTTAAGAAAATAAGCCGCTCGATCCGACATCCCCCGTACCTTCGCCAAATCTTTGACCGTTGCCGAAAACACTCCCGAAAGAGAACCGAACGAACGCAACAATCTGTGTGCGGTATCGTTCGTATTTACGCGAGGCAACGCTGCAAACAAAGCGTATTCGAGCGCCTCTACATCGGAAAAAGTGTCAAGTAATTCATCTTTGTCCGCAGCGGCATAAACGCGTTTGCGATGACCGCTATGCAGATTTTCGTCGTCGGCCACAGACTTGACTTTTTTGCATTCGGGACGTTTGCCTTTATCTTTTGTTGCGGCAAGTTCAAAAAGCTTTAAAAGACTTTTGTCAAAGACGTCGTCTCTTTCTTCGAAGTCGTTGCTCATGGATGCATTCTCTCCTATTTTCTTATTTCCCCGTTACCGTTTATCAAAAATTTGTACGAAGTAAGTTCCGGAAGTCCTATGGGACCTCTGGCGTGAAGTTTTTGAGTCGATATCCCCATTTCCGCTCCGAATCCAAACTCGAAACCGTCTGTAAATCTTGTGGACGCATTTACATATACGGCAGCGCTGTCTACTCCGTTTAAAAACTTTTTTGCTTCGCTTTCGCTTGACGTTATAATGACGTCGCTATGATGTGAGCCGTATTTATTGATATGAGAAATAGCTTGCTCGGTATTTTCTACTACCTTAACGGAAATAGTTAAATCTCCGAACTCGGCATATAAGTCATCTTCGATAAGAGGAATTGCCTTGTTCCATAAGTTTTTAGTTTTTTCACACCCTTTGATTTGCACGCCTCTTTGGAATAGAGCGTCGAGGATATGCGGCAAAAATTTCGTCGCGCAACATTCTTCGATCAATATGCTTTCCAAAGCGTTGCAAACCGACGGGCGCGACAATTTGCCATTCAAGATTATGTCGGTAGCCATATTCAAATCCGCGCTATGCTCTACATAAGCATGACAGTTGCCCGCGCCTGTCTCTATTACGGGTATAGTGGCGTTTTCCACAACTTTGCTAATAAATGCCCCGCTGCCTCTCGGAAGCAAAACGTCTACTATACCGTGCTGCTTCATGAAAATCTCTGCGCCCGAGTGTGATATGTCCTCTATAAGCTGTATGGCTTCATGAATGTAGCCATGGCGTTTAAGTTCGGATTTGATCGTATCGACAAGCGCGCGATTTGTGTTTATCGCGTCTTTGCTTCCGCGGAGAACTATTGCGTTTCCCGTCTTTACGGCAAGACAAATAGCGTCTACCGTAACATTGGGTCTGGCTTCGTATATAATTCCGATCACGCCTATCGGCGCCCGTACTTTTTTAATATGTATGCCGCTTTGCGCTGTCCATTCGGCAATCACTTCGCCTACGGGATCGGGTAGCGCTATGAGTTTTTCAAGGCCCTCGCTCATTGCGGCAAGTCGTTCGGGAGTAAGCTTCAGGCGATCGATAAAATGCGGAGGCTTATCCCCGCTTGCCTCGATATCTATCGCGTTTGCGGACAATATGGCGTGCTCGTAAGTCGTCAACGCAGCCGAGATAGTCGATATCATGCAATTCTTTTCATAAGTAGAAAGAGTAGCCATATAACAGGCATACTCTTTCGCTTTCGTACATTTTTCGATTATGTTGTCACGCATTATTCCTCGTCCTCGACTTCGGGAAGGTTGGCGTTATGGTAAACGTCTTGCACATCGTCGTTGTCGTCGAACATATCGAGCATACGCGTAAACTTTTCTATCTCGACATCGTTCAAGTCTACGGTGTTGGAGGGTATTTTGGCAATTTCCGCACTTATGAATGAGTATCCCTGTTTTTCGAGAGCCTCTCTTACCTGCGAAAATGCCGCCGTAGACGTTGTGATTTCATAGCTTTCGTCCTCGACGTTGAAATCGTCAGCTCCGCAGTCTATAGCGGTCATCATCATTTCATCGTCGTCCATACCTTGTTTTCGTTCTATGACGATAACGCCTTTCGTGTCAAACATATACGACACGCAACCGTTCGTGCCCATAGAACCGCCGCATTTATCGAATATATGTCTTACATCCGATGCGGTTCGGTTTTTGTTATCGGTCAAAGTTTCGACAATTACGGCAACGCCGTTGATGCCATATCCCTCGTAAGTAATACTTTCATAGTTGATATTTCCGAGTTCACCGCTGGCTTTTTTGATACTCCGCTGTATGTTGTCGTTCGGCATATTTGCGGCTTTTGCCTTAGATATGACGTCACGCAATTTTGCGTTTGACGCAGGGTCGCCTCCGCCGAGCTTAACTGCGACGGCGATCTCTCTGCCTATTTTGGTAAAAACTTTACCGCGAGCGGCGTCGGTTTTTCCCTTAGCTCTCTTTATTGTAGCCCATTTACTATGTCCGGACATATAATCTCCTTAATGTTTACTACTTTGATCTCTGAAATATTTAAACCAATACATTGCAATCGAAGCGCTTACGGCCGCATTCAGGGATTCCACTCCTTCGCACATCGGAAGAGAAACGGTAATATCCGCTCTTGATTTTAAATCTTCGCTTATGCCGTTGGCTTCGTTCCCTATAATGAGACAAATTTTTTTACCGTTTGATATTTTCGAAACGTCACGAATATCCGTTCCTTTTGCGTCTGCGCATACGACCGAATAATCCTCGCCGATTTGTTTTTGAGATAAGGCGAAATTACAATTAAAAACAGTACCCATACTGCTTCGAATAGTCTTAGGATTATAAACGTCCACGCAATCGTCGAGTATAATGTCTTCGAATCCGCAAGCGGCTGCCGTTCGTATTATCGTACCGAGATTACCGGGATCACGAACTCTGTCGAGATAGAGACATAAATCGCTTGTAGCTTCGTTTATGTAAGGCGGCAAAGGCGCAATAGCCATTATTCCCTGACTGTTTACGGTGTCGCAGCATTTTACAAACAATCCCTCGCTCAGAACATAAGCCTGCGGAAATTCGCTTAAATATTCGGTTGCTTTACTTTCGGCTAAAATAATTTTAAGTTCGGCGGAGTTTTTGGAAAAAGCGTCTTTTACAAGTCTGTATCCTTCAAGTACAAACTGTCCCATATCATGACGATACTTGCGCATTTTTAGCTTTCCGATCGCTTTAACAAGCGAATTATCCGCCGAACTTATAATGTTCATAAATTATTTATTAAATTACTTAGCGGCTGCTGCAGTCTTGGCAAGCGCCGAAAAAGCCGCTGCATCGTTTACCGCCATATCCGCAAGAATCTTGCGGTTGAGGTTTATTCCGCTTACTTTAAGTCCGTGCATGAACTTGCTGTAGGACAGTCCGTTCAGTCTCGCAGCAGCGTTTATTCTCGCTATCCAAAGCTTTCTGAAATCGCGCTTTTTATTTCTTCTGCCGATGAACGCATACATCTGCGATTTCATTACGGCTTCTCTTGCTATACGGTACGAACGAGACTTGGAACCGAAATAACCTTTCGCAAGTCTCATTATCTTTCTACGCTTTTTAACTGCATTTACTGCTCTTTTAATACGCATGATGCTTGTCCTCCTACTTCTGAATCATGTTTCTGATAGTCGCCGCTTCTTTGTTCGACGCCATATAAGCGCCTTGACGAAGCGCCATTTTACGCTTGCTGGTTTTTTTCGTCAGGATATGATTCTTTCCCTGCTGTCCGCGTTTTACCTGACCGGACGCTGTTACGCGAAAACGCTTTTTCGCGCCGCTGTGACTTTTCATTTTAGGCATTGTTTATTCCTCCATCAATTCTTTTTCGGGTTTAATATCATTATAATGTTCCGCCCTTCCGTAGTCGGCTTTTTGTCCATAACGCATACATTTTCGACTATAGCAAAAAAGCGGTTCATAACGTCTACGCCTATATCGGCATGAGCTTGTTGGCGACCTCTCATTCTTATCGACACCTTGCATTTGTCGCCGCTAGACAGAAACTTAGCGGCTTGCTTTGCCTTTGTTTCGAGATCGTGCGTATCGATAGTCATAGAAAGCCAAACTTCTTTAAGCTCGCTTGTCTTTTGATTTCGACGCGCGTCTTTTTCTTTTTTTGCGGCGTCGAACTTGAACTTTCCGTAGTCCATAATTTTGCATACGGGCGGAACTACCGTGGGACTTATTTTTACGAGATCGAGATTTCTTTCGTCGGCAATTCGATTTGCCTGCATTGCGCTCATGATTCCGAGCTGTACGCCGTTTTCGTCAATGACTCTAACCTCGCTGTCTCTTATCCTCTCATTGATTTCTATATCCTTGATATTAATTGTTCTGTCCTCCACAAAAAATATGAGCGGGCAAATTGCACCGCTCATAAATACTTTAAATAAGTGTTTATTTGTCGCGTTACCGTTTCGAAAATCTGACGGTGAGATACAATCTGCTTCCAACGCCTTATATTATAACACTGTTCGTCATAGCTGTCAATCGTTTTAATAAAGAAAATTCTTGTTAGTTTGCTTTTTTATCTATCTCGTCCGAAATTTTTGATTTAAACTCGGCAAGCGTCATCGTACCGATATCTCCGTCTTTTCTGCTTCGGACTGCGATCATACCGTTTTCGACTTCTTTGTCGCCCACGACAACCATATAAGGCACTTTTTCGAGCTGTGCTTCGCGTATTTTATAGCCTACTTTCTCATTGCGCAAATCCACCGTACATTTTATATCTGCGGATTTTAATTCAGCTTCTATCTTTTCGGCATATTCGGCAACCCTGTCGGTAATCGGTAAAATTTTCACTTGCATAGGGGCAAGCCATACGGGGAAATTGCCGGCATAGTGTTCGATGAGGATTCCGATAAATCTCTCTATCGAACCGAAAATTGCGCGGTGGATCATTATGGGACGATGCTTTTGCCCGTCTTCGCCTACATACTCGAGATTGAAGCGTTGCGGCATTTGGAAATCAAGCTGTATCGTTCCGCACTGCCATGTTCTGCCGAGACTGTCTTCAAGATGAAAGTCGATTTTCGGACCGTAAAAAGCTCCGTCGCCTTCATTCAGTTCGTAATCGAGTTTCATTTCTTCAAGAGCTTTCTTTAGCGCAGCAGTCGCCGTTTCCCAATCTTCTTCGCTTCCCATACTGTTTTCGGGGCGTGTCGAAAGCTCCACTTTATACTTAAAGCCGAATCTGCTGTATATCTTATCCGTAAGTCGTACGACACTTTTGATTTCTTCGGTTATCTGTTCTGGCAACATAAAGATGTGCGCGTCGTCCTGAGTAAAACACCTGACGCGGAATAAACCGTGAAGCTGTCCGCTCTTTTCATGCCTGTGTACAAGTCCCATTTCCGCCATACGCAAAGGAAGATCCTTATAGCTATGCGGAGTCAGTTTGTAAACAAGCATACAGCCCGGGCAATTCATGGGCTTTACGGCACAATCGTCATCGTCGATTTTCGTCGTGTACATATTGTCTTTATAATGATCCCAATGTCCCGAATTCTCCCAAAGCGTGCGGTTGAGAATAATAGGCGTTTGTATCTCGACGTAGCCCTCTTTACGGTGCAAGTCGCGCCAATAGTCCACAAGCGCATTTTTGAGCGCCATTCCGTTTGGCAGAAAAAAAGGAAAACCTTTCCCTTCGTTCATTAGGGCAAACAACCCGAGCTCTTTGCCGAGCTTTGTATGGTCGCGCTTCTTGGCTTCTTCGAGCATTTGGAAATAAGCGTCCATTTCGGATTTCTTATCGTAAGCAGTTGCGTATATGCGCGTGAGCATTTTGTTTTTTTCGTTGCCTCTCCAATACGCGCCCGCTATGGACATAAGCTTGAAGCACTTGATTTTTCCCGTGGACGATAAATGAGGGCCTCTGCAAAGATCATGGAACTGTCCTTGTTTATACAGCGTTATCTTTTCTCCTTTCGGAAGGTCGGAAAGAATTTCCAATTTATACGGTTCGTCGAAGCCCCTCATCATTTCTTCGGCTTGCTCCTTTGTAACCTCTATGCGTTCCAAAGGAAAATCCGCCTTGATTATATTTTTCATTTCTTTTTCGATCTTCTCGAAATCGGAAATAGATATGGGCGAAGCAAAATCGAAATCGTAATAAAAACCGTCGTTTGTAGCCGGACCTATGGCGAGCTTAGTCGTCGGATACAGATTTTTGATCGCTTGCGCAAGAACGTGCGCGGCAGTATGTCTGTAAACCTTGCGCCCGTCTTCATCCTTAAACGTCAATATTTCGAGAGAGCAATCTTTATCGATAACCGTCGCTAGATCGACCGTTTCTCCGTTGACTTTGGCTGCGAGAGCATTCCTTGCCAATCCCTCGCTTATGCTTTGCGCGATTTCATATGCGGATAAGCCTTTTTTAACTTCGATGACAGAGCCGTCTTTAAGTGTTATTTTCATAATACCTCCAAAAAAATCCTTAAAGCATAACAGCTTTAAGGACGATAATCTACCGTGGTTCCACCTTAATTCATTGCGTTTTATCGCAATCTCTATGGTTTAAATTCGTTTTAAACATACGTTCCTGTGCGGTGGTTTCATTTGTTCGGATACAGTCTGACGCTCTCAGCTCACTGCGACATTCTCTGTAAACTTTCTCCGAAATTACTTGTCCGCATTACGGAAATTAAACTGATAATATTATATGTCCGTTTAAACATAAAGTCAAGCGTTTTGATCTACTGCTATTCCGAAAATATGGTTTTGTCATGATTTCAAACTATTGTCGGTAACAAAACTCATAAATCGTGAGTGTTGATATTTTGCGGCTTCGTTACTTTTGTCTGCTTCGGCACGTCGCTTTGGCGAGCCGTGGCCAAAGTCAACACATTGACTTCCGCCGCTTTTGCTTTAATAAGTATCTTTGCGCATTCCCGCGATGTGACGCCCGTAGTGAACACATCGTCAACAAGTAAAATACGTTTTCCTTTGACTTCCGAAGCGATATTTGCGCCATGATCGGATATAGCTATCGTCCCCGAAACGGACTGTTCGCGCTGTCTTGCGTTTTGACAAGCATTGCTTGGGGTTTCATGTGTTCGCATAAGCAATCTTTCGGTATTGCAATCCACTTTCTTTCCGAGCGCTTTTGCAAGCTCCTCGGCTTGATTGTATCCTCTTTTGCGCTGTTTCTTATAAAACATCGGTACAAAAGTTATTATGTCTGACATAAGACCATGTTCATAATACGCATCTGCAAGATAGATGCTCATTTCTTCGGCCAAATACTTTCCGTTTCCGTATTTCATGCGATGAATCAGCAATTTAACATTATCACGATAAACAAACGGAGCTCTCGCTATGCGAAAGCTCACGTCTCTATTTTTGCAATCGGTACAATATCTCGATCCAATAGACATATTTCTGCCGCAAGTCAAGCAAAACTCCGTATTTTTCTCAAGAACACAATGCTCGCATACAGGGTATCTGCTGTTTTCGGGAATATCTCTACCGCAAACAACGCATTTAATCCCTTTCGGAAAAAATACGTCGTTAAGTTTTTCAAGCAGCCCCACTTCTACTTGAGACGCAACGTCTCTCTTGCAATTACAAGCTCTTCGTTAGTGGGCACTATATATACGCCGACTTTGGAACTGTTCTTGGAAAGCTTTGTGCAACTTCCTCTTTCGGGATTTTTATTGGCCTCGAAGTCAAAGTCTATTCCGAGATATTCAAGTCCGCGCATAACTCGTTCGCGCACTTCGGGAGTGTGCTCTCCTATTCCGCCGGTAAATACTACGCAATCGAGCCCTCCGAGCGCAGCCGAATATGCGCCAATATATTTCTTTACTCT
The DNA here is from genome assembly GCA_910585955.1 of uncultured Christensenella sp. Lineage (GTDB taxonomy): Bacteria > Bacillota > Clostridia > Christensenellales > Pumilibacteraceae > MGBC157735. Next base: position 28,083 of record CAJUGC010000008.1, on the reverse strand, counting down.
ATAAGAGAACATATCCACCGCAAGACGAGCTCTTTCGTCGCCTTTTGCGAGTGCCGCGGTAAGATCGCGGAAATCCGATCCGATACCGCTCACGCCCAATACGCCGCTTTTCTTGTTAAGATAATTCGTCGCTTCGTGGATATCCATTCCTTTTTTATCCATGAGATATTCTATTACGGCCGGATCGATATCGCCCGATCGCGTTCCCATAACAAGTCCCTCGAGAGGAGTGAGCCCCATGGAAGTATCGATACATTTGCCGTCCTTGACTGCGCTGACGCTTGCGCCGTTTCCAAGGTGGCAAATGACGGCTTTGAAACTGTCTTTTTTCAAAAGCTTTTTAACTTCGCCCGCAATAAACAAATGGCTTGTTCCGTGGAAACCGTACTTTCTGATTTTATACTTTTTATAGTCATCGTACGGAATTGCATACATATAAGCGTAATCGGGCATAGTGGAATGGAACGTCGTATCAAAAACAGCCACTTGCGATGCGTGCGGCATGGCTTCCCTGCACGCCTTAATTCCCATAATGTTCGGCGGCATATGAAGCGGACCTAGATCTATATTGCTTTCTATTCGCTTTAAAACCTCGTCGTCGATCTTTACGCTCTCTTTGAAATCTTCGCCGCCGTGGAGCACGCGATGCCCGACCGCAGTAATGTCCGTCATTGATTTTATGACGCCGTAATCTTTATGAACGAGCGCGTCGAGCACAAGTTTGATCGCCTCCGAATGGGTCGGCATAGGAGCTTCGATGCGTACTTCTTTTATTCCCTTATGCACGAGAACCGAATGCTCCTGCCCTATGCGCTCGCATACGCCTTTTGCAAGAACGCTTTCGTTTTTCATTTCTATAAGTTGATATTTAAGCGACGAACTGCCTGCGTTTACAACCAATATTTCCATATGTTCCTCCTATTTGCCTAATGCTTGAAGCGCAGTCATGGCGACGACATTGACAACATCCTCGGCGCTGCAACCGCGCGAAAGATCGTTTACGGGTTGATTGAATCCTTGGCAAATGGGACCGACCGCTTCGGCATCGGCAAAGCGTTGAACCAGCTTATATCCTATGTTGCCCGCTTGCAAATCGGGGAAAATCAGCACGTTGGCATGTCCTGCAACTTTACTTGCGGGCGCTTTTAAAGCGGCGACGGTTACAACTATTGCCGCATCGAGCTGAAGCTCGCCGTCAAGCTCCAAGTCCGGTGCTGTCTTATGAGCAATTTCTACAGCTTGAACGACTTTATCGACAAGCTCATGTTTTGCCGATCCCATTGTCGAGAACGAAAGCATGGCCACTTTTGGTGACAACCCTGCAATATTCTTTGCGCTTGCCGCCGATGCGACGGCAATATCGACAAGCTGTTCCGCTGTGGGATTGGGGTTTACCGCACAGTCGCCGAATACAAGCACTCCGTTTTCGCCGTATTTATTTCCTTCGGGCAGCACCATTATAAAGCAACTGCTGACAGTGTTTATTCCGGGCGCGGTTTTAATTATCTGAAGCGCGGGGCGAAGCACGTCGCCCGTAGCGTTGACGGCGCCGGCAACCATTCCGTCGGCTTCTTTGGATTTAACCATAAGAACCCCGAGATATAACGGATTTAAAACAAGTTTATCGGCATCTTCTCTGTTCATTCCCTTTGCCTTGCGTAATTCATACAAGAGTTCCGAATACTTGGAAAGATCGTTCTTTGCGGGATCGAAGACTGTCACTCCCGACAAATTTACATTCGGACATTTTTCGAATATGACATCTTTATTACCTATCAAAGTAACTTTGGCAATTTTTTCTTCTGCAATAATTCCCGCGGCGCGTATTATCCGTTCCTCTTCTCCTTCGGCGAGGACAATATGCTTATAGGCGTTCTTAGCCTTTGCTCTGACACTTTCCAACAGTGTATTCATAAAAACAACTCCTTATTTATATTGAAAATTGATGATTTATTTTTATAAATGTGCTATAATGAATGAGCGTATAATCCGGATTCTGACATATAATGCTTAATACATGATTCTTACGCAAACTTGCACATTCCTTTCTATTATAACTCAACAAATTTAAAAAGTAAAATGTTGCGAAGCCGAAATTTAAAATTGAGGAAGATTTTTATGAAATGTTGCGCTGTAATTTGCGAATATAATCCGTTTCACAACGGGCACCTATATCAATTAAATCGCATAAGAGAACTTATCGGGTGCGACAGAATAATTTGTATTATGAGCGGCGACTTCGTTCAACGCGCCGAGCCTGCGATTGCTAATAAAGTCGCGCGAGCAAAGTGCGCCCTATTAAACGGCGCCGACATGGTGGTTGAGTTACCTTTGCCGTACGCGATAGGAAGCGGCGAAATGTTCGCTAAAGGCGCAACGGAAATTATTAAAAACTTGCCTAAAGTAGATTGTCTTGCAATGGGATGCGAAACAGACGATATCGGCGCTCTGAATACCCTCGCGCAAATTCAATACGAAGAATCTGAAGAGTTCAAAAAAGTTCTTGACTCGCTTTTGAAACAAGGACTGTCATATCCGCACAGCTACGCCGCGGCAACCGAAAAAATGGGCGAAAAGCATGGTATGTCGAGCGATATGTCACGCATAATACTATCAACACCGAACAATATATTGTGTTTGGAATATTTGAAAGCATTAAAACGACAAAACATTAACATAAAAATACTACCGATCAAGCGTAAAGAAAATAAAATATATACCGGAGAAAATATAGAGATAACATCTTCTTCGGTCATTCGTCGGAGACTATACGGCGACAATTTTAACGATATTTTCAATTCGATTCCCCATTCGTCATTCGCCGCTCTCGAGCATGAATTCTCCGAACATTTGCCAAGCAAGAAAACGTATTCGGACATTGTCATGTACACTCTGCGCAACATGAGCTTAAATGAAATCAAGGCTCTGCCGGAAGTCGGCGAAGGGCTTGAATACGCCATCGACAAAGCGGTTGCTCATGTAACGGATATCAATGCGCTAATTGCAAAAATTAAAAGTAAGCGTTATACGGAAAGCCGCATAAAACGAATATGTATGCAAGCCGTATTTCGACAAAATAAAAGTGTTATGTCTGACATAACGCAAGTATATTCGCGTGTTCTTGCTATAAAATCGGATTTCAAAAAATATCTTTCGGCACTTCCGGATGTTTTTTATATTCAAACAAACAATGACGAAAGTCGACCCAAGGCCCTAAAAGAATTTACAGAACTCGAAAAACAAGCCACAACGCTCTATTCCATTATAACACACAACGCAGATTATACCTTCCCACCGCGTTTAGTTACGCTTTAAATTCCAGCAAGCGCAAGGATTTGCGGCATTGCTTTAAGCGCCGCTTCGTATCCGCTTTGAACCGATTTTAAATTTTCATTATTAAAATCAAGTATAGATCTGTCTCCTTGATCGGGAGTTAACAATAAATCAGCTTCTTTGACTTTTTCTTTGTTTCCCTCCCAATCCATAAGTAGATATATTCTTTCAAACATTTTTACGAATCCGCGATTGCGTACAAAATCGCTTTTAGGGCTACCCAAAGCATCTACGGCTATGACAATATCCGCGCCCATGCTTCTTGTTGCGGAAATAGGTATTCTCTCCAAAACTCCGCCGTCGACATAAACGGTGTCTTTATTCTTTTCTACTGCGTGGAATACTATCGGTATGGACATACTCGCACGCATTGCGTCGATGACCTTACCGCTGTCGAAAATTACAAGTTCGCCGGTATTTACATTGCAAGCTGTCGCGCGAAACGGTATATCGCATTGTTCTATAGTCTTTTCACCGATAAGCTTTTTTACGATATTTACGGCTTTTGCCCCTTTTAGAAAGCCGTTGTTTTTAAAAGATATGTTCAAATCCATAATGGCTTTCATTGTGGATTTGGCGCTCACTTCTTTCATTTTCTCCACACTGACGCCTGCGGCATAACAACCCCCGACAAGCGCCCCATGCGAACACCCCGCAATACAATGTATGGGTATATTATGCTCCTCGAACGCTTGCAAAACACCTATATGACAGAAGCCTCGCGCTCCTCCCGAACCGAGAGCCAAACCTATCTTTTTCAAACTAATTTACCATTCCTCATGTATTATTCGAGTCAGATGCCATCGGCAACATCGTAAATAAGGCGCTCCGTTTTTTCCCACCCGATGCAAGCGTCGGTGATAGATTTGCCGTATACATCGCCGTCCGGACTTTGATTACCGTCCACTATATAGCTTTCTATCATAAAACCTTTGACGAGTTCGCCGAATTTATCGCAAGATTTCATATTTGCGACAAGTTCTTTTACAATACGCTCTTGCTCAAATGGATTTTTATTACTGTTTGAGTGATTGGCGTCTATTATAACGGCGGGATTTTTCAAATTTTGCTTCGTGTACATATCATATAGTCTCATTACGTCCTCGTAATGATAATTAGGCATATTGTTACCGAACGAATCGACACATCCTCTCAGAACGGCGTGCGCATACTGATTTCCCGATGTCTTGACTTGATAATTTCCATATTTGAATTCGCTTGAAATTTGAGCCGCATATATGGAATTGAGAAGCACGGGCATACTGCCGAACATGGGGTTTTTAACCCCCACCGGAACATCCACTCCGCTTGCAACGAGACGGTGCTGTTGATTTTCCGACGAGCGGGCGCCTACAGCCACATAACTTAATAAATCTTCAAGATACTCGTAATTCTCGGGATAAAGCATTTCATCGGCGGCAGACAATCCGCTTCGCTCTATGCTTTTAATATGCAAATCGCGAATAGCCATAATACCTTCTTGAATGTCCGTACCTTTATGTGGGTTAGGGTTGTGGAACATCCCCTTGTATCCGTCGCCGCGCGTTCTCGGCTTATTTGTATATATTCGCGGAACAATAAATAACTTATCCTTCACTTTTTCGGCAATCACCGCAAGACGGGAAATATAATCGAGCACAGCCGCTTCGTTATCGGCAGAACAAGGTCCGATTATTACGATTTTACGCTTATCTGAACCGCTTATTATTTTTTTAAGCTGCAAGTCTCTTTCGGATTTGATTTTCCGACCGGCTTCACTTAATTGTAATTTTGATTTTGCCTCTTCGGGAGTCAATATTTTTTTTATTTTTTCGAACATTTTATACTCCGAGTAAATTTTCCGTTTGTTACGGGTTTTTCTTGATTATCGTTGCGCCTCTTAATTCTTCTCTGTTGTTGCGTATCATGGTAAGCGTTGACAATAAAAATTGTTCGGTATCCTTAAATGTGCCGTCGAGATGATCTTTTGTATGATGGACCAGAGCATCGCATTGAGCATAAGCATTATCGATAAGTTTCTGAGCTTCAAGCTCCGCCATGCGCATTATGTCCGATTTATCGATCATGTGTTCGGCACGCTCTTCCGCTTCTCTTATGGTATTTTTTGCTACGACATCGGCATTTTCCAAAATCTTGCGCTTATTCTCCATGATATATTCGGATTCGCGCAAAGTAGCGGTCAAATTGGTCTTTATCTTCACCACCAAATTATAGCATTTATCAAGATCGATCTTTTTTCCGAACAACCCGCCTTTCTTGTCGGAAAGTTCGGCTTCAAGTTCATTAAGCAAATTCATTATATCCATAAACGACTCCGTTAAGACTTATAAAATTCCAAAATCAATTTTTCGGCATTGGGACAAATATAACCTCCAATATTCCCGCCGAGAGAAACTATCTGCCTGACGATCGAAGACGAAATATGACTTACATTTCGATCTGCAATTAAATACAAGCATTCCAAGTCCGTATTCTGCTCCCTATAAACTTCGCATAGCGGACGTTCGTACTCAAAATCCACGCCGCTTCTCAGTCCTCTGATGATTACGTCGGCTCCGACTTTTTTTACAAAGTCAGCTAAAAATCCGTCAAACGCTTCTACGCAGACGCCTTTTATTCCGTCTACAGACACTTTAACGATCTCCATACGCGTTTCGATCGGGCGCGTCAAAGATTTATTATTGTCCGAAGCGACGGCAACAATAACTTTATCGAATATTTTCGACGCTCTTTTGACAATATCCGAATGTCCCAGCGTGAACGGATCGAACGTCCCCGCAAATACGGCAATGCTCACTGGTCGTTTCTCCTGTAAGTAAGAAAGGTCAATACGGTATTTCCGCACCGTCTTTCATCTATTATAAATCTTTTGTCGTCAATATGCAACTTATTTTCGGTAGAATGCTCGATTATAAGCACCCCGTTTTCTTCAAGCAAATCGTTTTCGACAATCGAATCGATAATTTTCGGCTCAATTCGCAGTTTATATGGAGGATCGGCGAAAATTACGTCAAACTTTCTGCCTGCCAATTTTTTTGCCGCCGAACTGTAATCGTTATGGTACAACTCATAATTCGTTGCGCCCACCTGCTGCAAATTGCTTCTCGTCAGTTTGACGCTACGCGTATCTATATCTATGAAGACGGCCGACTCTGCCCCTCTTGAAAGCGCTTCTATGCCAAGCGCGCCTGAACCGCTGAAAAGATCCAAAACCTTTCCGTAATATACGTCTTTGGAATAAAGAATATTAAAGAGCGTTTCCTTGATTCGGTCTGTTGTCGGGCGAACATTATTTTCGTCGGGTGAAAAAAGCTTTTTACCCCTGAATTTCCCGCTTATTACACGCATGATTCTCCTCCGTATATTTTAGTAGGCGTAACAATATAATCAAGCCGAATATCATGAGATTCTCGCTCGAAACAATTGCAAAATTGTTCATCATAGGCAAGCCCTATCTTAATTCCCTTAAACGTCTCGAGGAACCTATCGTAATATCCTCCGCCGTATCCTATACGATAAAGCTCGTCGTTAAACGCAAGCAACGGAATTATGGCACAATCACATTCAAAACAGGGCACTTGGTGGTTTTCGCCCCCACACAAGTTGCCGAGCTTGTCCACTGAAATCATTGATGGCAGATTTTCAAGCATTATTACAGACATAATACCGTTTTTTGTGCGCGGAATACAGACGTTTTTTTCATTTGCAAGCAAATATCTTATTAGTAAACGAGTATCGACTTCGCTATTCATGGAAACGTACACAAAGAAACTGCCAAGATTATATCTTTCCGACAGTTTGACGGTATTATTTAAAACAGAAATATCCTTTTCGCATTTCAAAGAGACTTGCGCACGTTTTTCCTTATAAATCTTTCTCAATCGATTTTTATTTATAGACATAAATCCTCTCCGCTCTTTCGCTTAGAGACGTAAGTAATTCATACACTATCGTCTCGTATTCTTTTGCGATTTCCGTTGCCGGCACGCCTTCGCCGAGTACGCAAACTTCGTCGCCGACATCCGCACAAACATCGCTGATATCCACCATACAGAAATCCATACAGACTTGACCAAGTATGGGACAACGCTTACCGTTTACACTGACAAATCTTTCGTTACCGTTTATTCGCCTGTAACCGTCCCCATATCCTATTTGGACTACAGCCATACGAATGTCTTTAATTGTTTTGTACGAGCCGTAACCGACATACTCTCCTTTTCTTATGTTTCTGATTTTTACGATAGGCGCATATACGCTCATAACGGGAGAAAGACTTTTCTCTCCTCCGTATCCGTACAGCGCAAGTCCGACTCGTACAATATCGCCGTGAAAGCTTTTAGGCAGAGACAGCGCATTGCTTGCGCAACAATGAATTTTAAATCGACTGTCGCGATATTCACTCAAGACCATATTAAATTTATCGAATTGATCTTTTGTAAGCTGTTCACTCTCTGAGTTAAAAAAATGCGTACTTGCACCCAAGCAATTCATTTTATTATGTCTGACATAATTCATTATATCCCGCATTTCGTTCGGCTCGCACCCCAATCTGTTCATTCCGCTGTTGATTTTTATGTAGAAATACGCATTCGGATTTACATGATTTATGATTTCAGCCGCTTTCAGACTGCCGACGGAATAAACGATATTATCGCGTAGAAGTATGTCCGAGTAGTCGGAAACCTCTCCGAGTACGATTATGGGCTTATATATAGCATATGATGCCAGCGTTTCCGCTTCGCGAAACGTAGCAACGCAAAATCCGTCCACATATGGTTGAAGAAATGTCGCCATTACAGTCCCGTGTCCATATGCGTTGGCCTTTACTACAGCATAGATCTCCGCTTCGGTCTTGCTCTTTATAATCTGCAAATTATCATATAAGGTCTTTAAATTAACGATTGCTTTAAGCGCACCCATGTTTTAGCTCCGCAAAATACTACAGTTTCATATATGCCGCGAAAAAAGCAAAAGTTATCTATCAATAATTAAACTCTTTGGTTTTTAGTTTTGCAAGTTGAAGGGCAAGTTGCGCCTTTGCCATTTTATACTCCTTCATCGACTGCGCCTTTTTAATCTTATCGTTTAGTAATTTAACTTCTTTGTTAGTCTCCTCCTCGTCTACTTCGTAAGGCCACTTACACGTTTGAATAAGCAAAGTTACTTTTTCGCCAACACGCACAAACCCTTCGGAACACGCCGCCTCCATTTTTCGACCGTTCTGAGATATAAATATTATCCCAGGAGAAACCAATGCCACCATGGGCAATGTATGGTAAAGTATTTCGATTTCACCTGTCGGGGTATTGAAAATCAATTCTTCGACTTTTCCGTCGAAAAATATACGATCCGGCGTGATGATTTCCAATGAAAACTGCTTATGCATATTCTTGTCCCTTAGATTTTGCTTTTACGTCATCAAGATCGCCCGCCATAAAAAATGCAGACTCGGGGAATCTGTCGAATTTGCCTTCGAGAATTTCGTTAAAACATTCGACGGTGGTTTTGACGTTTACATACCTTCCCGGTATCCCAGTAAACGATTCGGCAACAAACAGCGGCTGTGAAAAGAACCTTATTATTTTGCGCGCTCGGTATACGGTACTCTTATCTTCATCTCCCAGTTCTTCCATCCCGAGTATGGAGATTATATCCTGCAGTTCATTGTATCTTTGCAACACTTCCTGCGTTTTGCGAGCAACTTCATAATGCTTTTTACCTACGATTTCGGGCGTAAGTATGCGACTTGCGGACTCAAGCGGACTGACCGCAGGATAAATGCCCTGCTCTACTACGCGTCTGGAAAGCACCGTGGTGGCGTCTAGGTGAGAAAATACGGTAGCAGGCGCAGGATCCGTCAAATCGTCCGCGGGAACGTAAACCGCCTGTATGGAAGTTATAGATCCGTTTTTCGTAGATGTAATGCGCTCTTGCAATGCGCCCATTTCGGTTGCCAACGTCGGCTGGTATCCGACGGCAGACGGCATTCTTCCGAGAAGCGCCGAGACTTCGCTGCCGGCCTGAACAAACCTATAAATGTTGTCGATAAACAACAGCACATCTTTGTTCATCATATCGCGAAAATATTCCGCTACGGTAAGCCCGGTAAGAGCAACGCGCATTCTTGCTCCCGGAGGCTCGTTCATTTGTCCAAACACAAGGGCAGTATTTTTCAAGACGCCGCTTTCCTTCATATCGGAAATCATTTCGTTACCTTCTCGGCTTCTTTCACCCACTCCGGTAAATATGGAATAACCGTCATGTTCGTGAGCGACATTTCGAATAAGCTCCATAATAAGAACGGTTTTTCCCACGCCTGCGCCGCCGAACAGACCAATTTTGCCGCCTTTGGAATACGGAGCCATTAAATCGATGACTTTGATTCCTGTTTCGAGAATTTGAGTTGTGGGCGTTTGATCGTAAAACTTCGGAGCTTTGCGATGTATCTGCCACGATTTGTCACATTCGATATCTCCCCCGTTGTCTATAGGTTCACCGAGCACGTTCATGACACGTCCCAGAACACCTTCGCCGACAGGGACGCAAATAGGCTTTCCGCTTGCGATAACGCGTAACCCCCGGCTAAGTCCTTCCGTTGCCTGCATGGCAAGACAACGGGCTATTCCGCTTCCCGTATGTAAAAAAACTTCGAGAGTGCGAAAGTTTCCGTCCTCCATATCGACAAGCAATTTTTCGCGTATTTTCGGCATGAAATATCCGTCGAACTTCACGTCGACTACGGGTCCTATAACGGAAACGATTTTTCCTTTTAAAGCGCTGTCACCTTTAGTTTTCATTTTTCACTCCCGAGGAGGCGGTTATTATATCGATAATTTCACTCGTTACCATGGTCTGTCTGGCTCTGTTATAGTCGAGCTTTAGCTTTTCGAGAAGCTCATCGGCATTCTTTGTTGCACCGCTCATTGCCGCGCGGCGTGACGAATGTTCCGCCGCTTGCGCCTGAAGTAAGCATCCGTATATAATTCCGGCGACATATTGCGGTATCAATCTACCCAACACATATTCAGGAGAAGGCTCGTAATAAATCTCTTTCATTAAGTTTTCTTTTTGTAACGTAAAATCATCCTCGCTGCAAAAATCCGAATGAACCAGCGGCAAAAGCCGTATCTGCTCGATCTTTATTCCCGTAGACGCTTTCATTCCGGTATAAATGACGAAAGCTTCGTCTATAAGATTATTTACAAATTTCTTGATTATAAAATCTGCGATTTCGGCAGCGTCTTCTATCGTGGGTTCGAAGGTTGCAGTGCAAAAATCATCGAACAAATCGTACTGATTTTTAGCAAAATATTCTTTTACCGTTTGCCCCACTGCAATCACTTGAGCGTCCTTTTTGCCGCCCATCAATTCGTTCGCAAAATCGCATATGTTGTGATTATATCCTCCGGCAAGTCCTTTATCGGAAGCAATGACAATATATACTGCGCGAGATGAGCTGCGCTTCCTAAAACAAGGATTAACCCAAGACGACGTGTTCAAAACTATATCGCTTATAATCTCACGAAGCGTTTCGAAATACGCGGCGTTGTGCTCGCTTTTTTCTATAGCTTTACCCATTTTGGAAACGGAAATCGTATCCATTGCGCCCGTTATTTTTCGAGTATCCGAGACTACTTTCATTCTTTTTTTAATGTCCGAAAGATTATTCAACGATTCTCTTCCTTAAAATAATAATCTGCGAAAGTTCGCATTTCTTTTTCTACGACCAGTCCCGCTTCCATACCGATATCTCCGTTTTGCTCTATTTCGTTTACAATATCGGCATGATGTATATCCAAGTATTCCGTAAAAGCTTTTACAAAACTACTGACGCGATTTGTCGGAATTTCCTTTAAAAGCTCCTTCATGGCAATGTAAAGTACAATTATTTCATGCGCCGTGTCGTAATGACTTCGTACATCTTGTTTAAGAGCTTCCGTAATGCGCGCGCCTTTTTCAAGCATAGCCGTTGTTTCACCGTCAAGCTCCGAACCGAACTGTGCGAAAACCGACAATTCACGGTATTGCGACAGATACAGCCTCAATTTTCCGCCCACCTTTCTTATGCCCTTTACCTGAGCGCTTCCTCCCACGCGGGACACGGAAAGTCCGACGTTGACAGCCGGTCGCACACCCGAATTAAACAATTCGCTTTCAAGATAAATTTGACCGTCGGTAATGGAAATCACGTTTGTAGGCACATAAGCGGAAATATCTCCGGCAAGCGTTTCTATTATAGGTAACGCCGTCATAGAACCACCGCCGAAGCTGTCGTTAAGTTTAGCTGCGCGTTCCAAAAGTCTCGAATGCAAATAAAAAATGTCTCCGGGAAACGCTTCGCGCCCGGGCGGACGCTTCAAAAGCAGGCTCATCGCCCTGTATGCTATAGCGTGCTTCGAAAGATCGTCGTAAACTATAAGCACATCGTGGCCCGAGTACATCATTTCTTCTGCAATAGCGCAGCCTGTAAACGGAGCAATATACTGTAACGGCGCGGAATCATGCGCCGTAGAGCATACGACCGATGTGTATTCGAGAGCGCCGAAACGCTCAAGCGTATGCACTACGGAACTTACCGTGGAAGTCTTCTGACCGATTGCAACATACACACAGTATACGTCTTTACCTTTCTGATTGAGAATAGCGTCTACCGCAATAGATGTTTTTCCTGTCTGTCTGTCGCCTATTATGAGTTCTCTCTGCCCCTTACCGATAGGAATCATAGAATCTATGGCAATAATGCCTGTCATAAGCGGCTCTTCCACTTTCGCTCTGTCGGCAATGGAAGGAGCAGATGCTTCAATAGCGCGCACGGTTGAAGTGTGAATTTCACCGAGACCGTCAATGGCATTGCCGAGTGGATCGACTACACGTCCGAACATCTCCTTTCCGACCGGAACTTCAACAATATGTCCCGTAGATTTTACAAGCATATTTGCCGATACGGCGTCCTCGGCATCAAGTACGATAGCCCCGACTTCGTTTTCTTCAAGGTCGAGGACAATTGCGCGATATTTACCTTCCACATCGAGAAGTTCACCGTATTTGGCGTCAGGCATTCCGCCTATTTTAATTACGCCGTCGCCCGAAAAAAGCACGCGACCCGTAGAATGAGAAGAATAATCGGGGGTATAATTACTTATTTCGGAAAATAAGGCGTCGTTAATTTTTTTGTAATCTGTCTTATCCATATACGCCTTTACTTCAAATTACGTTTTATTACCGCAAGTTGTCCACGCACGGAAGCGTCATAGTACTTGTCGCCGTCAATCACGAGAATACCGCCTATAAGAGAAGGGTCTACATCATAGACGAATTGCACTGTTTCTTCATGTTTGTTTCGGAATGACTTTTCTACCTTGCGCTTCATATCCGCATCGAGAACATCGGAAGAAATGACCTTAATTGCGTTCATCTGTCCTCCCACTCGTCGAGACACTTATCTATAATCTTTGCATTGTCTTTTTTATCTATTTCACGCTCAAGCACTTTTTCGGCAATATCCACGGCAAGCCGTCCGACTGTCTCACGATAGTCGTTTTTCATACGTTGCCTTTCGGCTTCCGTCTCGCGCTTTGCGCTTTCAATTATGTTTTCGGCTTGTTTCTTCGCCTCTTCAATAGTTGCTTCCGACTTGATTCTCGCGTTGTCGGCAGCTTCGACGCTTGCCTTAGCCACTTCTTCTTTTGCTTCGATAATCATCTTGTCGTATTTTTCTTTTGCTTCGACGGCTTCTTTTTCGAGCTTTTTATTCTCTTCGAAAACGTCATCCATCTTCTTTTTATGATTGGCAATGAGTTTTTTAATAGGCTTATACAGCAAAAAGCGCAACGCGATTATAAGTACAAGCAAATTGACTGTATGAAATAAAATCTCCCACCAGCCAAGTCCGAGACTTTCAAAGACGTTTGCGCATATCGGTGTAAATACCGAGATAGCTTGCCTAAACTGCAATATCGAAACGCTCATGCCGCAACCTACATTACAATAGTCAAAATCGCAATAAACACGCCGTATATTGCCGTCGTTTCGGCGAAAGCCAAACCGAGCAATAAAGTTGTGCGTATCTTCTTCTCGGCTTCGGGCTGTCTCGCTATGCCCTCCACGGCTTTGCCGGTAGCAATTCCCATTCCTATACCGGCTCCGACTCCCGTAAAGGCCGCTATACCCGCTCCCAAAGCAGCATACTCTCCTACAGCCGAAATCAACATAGACACTGTACAGATAATTGTCGTTAAAACAGTACTCATAATATGATACCTCCGTTATTCAGTAGCTTCCGAAATAAAGCTCATAGACAAAAACATAAAAATATAACTCTGTATAAGCGCGTGAAATATTGTGAATATCACCGACGCCAACGCAGGTAAAGCTATTTTGGCAAACCACGGCAAACTATAAATTAAGTGCATGATGAGATATCCGGAAAATACGCTTCCGAACATTCGAAGAGCCATGGAAAACGGAATAACTATATCCGTCAAATCGTTAATGGGATTGGCAAACCGCAAAAATCTTCGCCATTTTTTTTCTTTGAAACCATAATAATTTATCAGCACAAACGTAGTAACTCCCAATGAAAGAGTTACGTTTAAATCGCTTGTCGGCGGTCTGAGCCCCGTCATTTCGAGAAGCGTGCCGATACATACAAACGCCGCCGCAGCGAAATACCAAGGCGCAATAAACTTGCTGTTATGTCCTACAGTAGAAACCGCATTGTCCTCGAACATATTTACGAGAGCTTCTAACAGCAGACGAAAACCGGATTTCTTATCGTAAGTTTTTTTCCATCTGGGTATGAATGCCACTCGAACTATAATTGCAAAAATTATGAGAACTACGGTAGTTATCGCAGCCGATACCATAGTGTCCGTAATTTTAAACGGACTCCCTTCGAAATATATTGTTTTGGGTTGCAACGAGGGCAACTCCATATTTAACTTTGTATCTGCCATAGTTAAACCAACCTAATCTTCGTCTATACAATTTTACACCCGCAAAAAATATAATGCAAGTGTTTGAGCACAAAAAACATTTAAACGGTTTGAAATTCGAGATGCCGTGCCGCAAAGCTGCTATCTCTCCTATTATTGTGTGAACTCAGGGATCTTTTATTTCGTTAAGAGTATTTAAGATAACTGTTGAAAGCGTCCTCAATATGATTTATTTCTCCGCTTTGAGCAAATACTTCCACGACATCGAAACGCACCGGCACATCGTAAAGTCCGAATCGCTTGATATATTGCGATGCAACTTGGCTTATCTTTTTTTGCTTTGCGAATGTTACTGCTTCTGCAGGATACCCGTATCCGAGACCGGATCTGGTCTTAACTTCGACAAATATAAGATCGGTTTCGTTTGTGACAACAAGATCGATTTCACCTATATCGGTCTTATAGTTTGCGTTCAGTATGCGATAGCCTTTACTGACGAAGTAGGCCTTTGCAAGGCGTTCGCCGCCGTCTCCCAAAACTTTATTATTTTTTTTAGACATCTTCGAATTTCCTTATAAATGTACGACGATGTATAGGACAACTGCCAAAAGATTTGATTGCGTCCGTATGAACCTTGGTTCCGTAGCCTTTGTTTTTCGCAAAACCGTATTGCGGATAAAGCATATCGTATTCTCTCATCATTCTGTCTCTCGTAACTTTAGCGATTATAGAAGCTGCCGCTATATTATAACTTTGAGCGTCTCCTTTTATTATGGAACGAATTGCGACAGGAAGTTCGACCTTCACTGCGTCTATAAGTAAAACCTCTGGTTTGACTTGCATATTTTCAAAAGCTTTTTTCATACCGAGTTTCGTCGCTTGAAGAATATTTATCTCATCAATTACATCATGTTCTACAATTCCCACTCCGTACGCAAGGCATTTATCCGTAATTTCGTCGTATAGCCGTTCTCTAACTTTTTCAGACACTTTTTTGCTGTCGTTTATTCCGTCGATCATGACGTCGAGAGGCATTATGCAACAAGCACAAATCACCGGTCCCGCAAGCGGTCCGCGACCTGCCTCATCCATGCCGCCCACAAGACATGAAAAAGATCTATCGTATTCAAAAAGCTTAGATGTGATACTCATCCGCATTCTCCAATGTTATTTTTCCCAGCCTTCCCTTTCGAAAATCGTCAAGTAGAGCGCTCGCCATTCTCTCCATATCGATTTCTCCGCCTTTAATGATGTATCCTCGACGGCGCGCCGCCGCTTTTAAAAATTCTTCGCCCGACAAATCCGTATCAACATTATATCTTAATTCAAGCAGAGCCTTGTCGACAAGTCGTATCTCTTCTACTAACGCCATAGCCAATTCGAACGTATCGACGACTTCGTCTCTGATACTCCCGATAAACGCCAATCTTTTTGCTACGTTTTGATCTGTCAGCTTAGGATATAGCGTCCCCGGCGTGTCGAGAACCTCGAAATAATCGTTTACGCGCACCCATTGCTTTCCACGCGTCACTCCGGGTTTATTCCCGGTAACCGTCTTAGATGACCGACAAAGACAATTGATAATCGTAGATTTGCCGCAATTCGGAACACCTATGACCATGGCGCGAATAGTGGTCTTAACGCCTTTATTTTTGTACTTTTCGAGCTTTGATCCGCAGAGTTTCTTTGCGGCGAAAGAAATAGCACCTGTACTGCCGGAAGTTGTCCCTACCGCCGTAACGGCTATACGACGTTCTCCGGACAATTTTTCTTTCCAACGGGTAATTTTGATTTCATCGCCCAAATCGGCTTTATTGAGCACATAAATTACAGGTTTTCCGCTTACAAGCTTTTCGAATTCGGGATTTAAACAACTATATGGCGCACGCGCATCGAGGACGTAAATAACCGCATCCACAAGCTTTATATCGTCGCTCATCATACGCATAGATTTCGACATATGCCCCGGAAACCAATTTATATTCACTTTTTGTCCTCCATAATGTCCGGACGCAACAAAGACGTAATTGTGTCGGCTTGTTCTCGTCGCCATTTATCCACATTCGCATGATGTCCGCTGAGAAGTACGTCGGGGACTTTAATCCCCATAAATTCGGCAGGACGAGTGTACTGCGGGTATTCGAGCCTATTTGAAGCAAAACTTTCGTCTCTGCTCGACTGCTCGCATCCCAAAACTCCGGGAAGAAAACGCGCCAAAGCGTCTACCGTCACCATGGCGGCAAGTTCGCCTCCTGTAAGCACATAATCGCCTATCGAAAGTTCGTCGTCGATACAAAGCTCTATAACGCGCTGATCTACGCCTTCATAGTGACCGCACAACAAAATCAAATCGCGATTTTCGCTTGCAAGTTCACGCGCAACGGAGTCCGAAAGCCTTCGTCCTTTCGGAGACATATAAATGCGTCTGCTTTTTCTCTCGGGATCGACAGCTTGAAAAGCGTCGAAAATAGGCTGCGGCATCATCACCATGCCTGCGCCCCCTCCAAAAGGATAGTCGTCGCACTTATGATGCCTGTCCTTTGAATATGCGCGTATATCTACTGCTTCGAATTGCAGCTTACCGCCGTCTATAGCACGACCTATAACGCTGCTTTTCAAACAATCGAACATTTCGGGAAAAAGAGTTAAAACCTTAATCTTCATATACGCACACCGATTCGAGTTCTCGAGAATCTACTTTGATTATTTTTTTATCGGTGTCTACGGAATAGAGTACACGCTTAAGGAACGGAAAGCGAAATACTTTACCGTTTTTTGCGCGTGCCGTTATTACATCTGCAGAACCGTAATTATCGACGCCGATGACAGTACCGAAAACATCTTCATCCGTTCCGTGGATTTCACAACCTATCAAATCTACGATAAAGTAACTGTCGTCATCGGGCGTTACGGCATACAGTCGATCTATGCGCACGAATTTTCCGACGAGCTTTTCCGCTTCGTTACGATCCTCAATGCCGTCGAGCTTCAAAAATACATTTTCGTTTATTCGACATGATGATATTCTGAAAATGCGTTCGTCTATATAGACAGCGCGCAATTTTCTGAAACGAGCGGGATCGTCCGTGAGCGGCTTTATTTTGATTTCTCCGCGAATGCCCTGCGCTTTCAGCACCTCGCCGACTACGATATAATCCATAAAAATCTCCGCATAAAAACCGAGGAAGGTAAGACCTTCCTCAAAGCATTATTCTACTTCAATTATTTCGACCGAGCACTTTTTTCCCAGCTTTGCCGCCGCGGCTTTAACTATTGCGCGTATCGACTTTGCGATTCTTCCCTGTCGACCTATAATTTTGCCCATATCCGACTTCGCCACCGAAACTTTTACGACATCGTTTTCCTCGGTAACTTTAACCTCTTGAGGGCAATCGACAAGCTCCTTAACGAGATATTCAACAAGCTCGCTCATATGTTGTTAGTCCTTCTTTTTCTTTTCTACCTTTGTCTTTGCGGGAGCGCGTTTTCCCTCTTCGAGGACGCCTGCACGAACAAGCAGACCCTTGACCGTATCGGTAGGCTGAGCGCCGTTGGATATCCACTGCTTTGCTTTCTCTGCGTCGATCTTGATTTCTGCCGGATTCTTGAGCGGATTATAAGTACCTACGATATCGATAAATCTTCCGTCGCGAGGTGAACGCGAGTCCGCTACGACGACGCGGTAAAACGGGGATTTTTTGTCGCCTAATCTCGTCAATCTGATTTTAACTGCCATTTTTCTGTTTTCTCCTTGAAAAAATTATTTTAATATTTTATCGCCTAAAGGGAAGTCTTTTGCCGCCCTTCATTGCCCGCATCATATCTTTCGTTTGGTCAAACTGCTTAAGCAGTTGGTTTACGTCCTGAATTGTAGTGCCGCTTCCCGCAGCAATTCTTCTTCTTCTGGAAGACTTGATAATTTCGGGATGCTCACGCTCGTACATCGTCATTGATTGTATAATTGCCTTAAATCGCGCGAGACGCTTTTCATCGATATCCTTTTCGCTTATTTTAACATTGGGACCGATTCCAGGCATCATGGAAATGAGTTGAGACAGATCTCCCATTTTTGACAGACTCTCGAATTGATTTAAGAAGTCATCAAGCGTAAAGCTCGATTCGCGAAGTTTTTTTTCAAGCTTTTGCATTTCTTCTTCGGATACTGCTTTCTGAGCCTTTTCTATGAGAGTCAAAACGTCTCCCATTCCGAGAATACGCGAAGCCATTCTGTCGGGATGGAACTGTTCTATGTCTCCCATTTTTTCGCCGATACCGCAAAACTTTATCGGCTTTCCCGTAACGGCTTTTATCGACAGAGCCGCGCCGCCGCGGGTATCGCCGTCGAGCTTTGTAAGGATCACGCCCGTTACATCCAATCTGTCATTGAAAGTCGTAGCAACCGTAACGGCGTCCTGTCCCGTCATGGCGTCGACAGTCAACAGAATTTCGGTTGGTTTGACTTCCCGCTTTATGTCCTCAAGCTCTCTCATGAGATCGTCGTTTATGTGTAAACGCCCGGCAGTATCGACAATTATCGTATCATAGCCTTTTTTCTCTGCGATTTTAAGAGCCTCGAGAACAGTTTTATACGGCTTTTGTGTTCCGTGCTCGTATACCTCGGTATTTACGCTTTTACCGACGACTTGCAACTGATTTATAGCTGCGGGACGGTATATATCGCCGGCGACCAACATGGGTTTTTTGCCCTGTCCTTTTAGCATAAGAGCAAGCTTTCCGCACATGGTCGTCTTTCCCGCGCCTTGAAGTCCGCACATCATGATAACAGTAGGCGGCTTGTCCGCCGTTTCGAGTCCGCTACCTGTGCTTCCCATAAGAGCTATAAGCTCTTCATTAACGATTTTAATTACTTGCTGACCCGGAGTCAGACTGTTAAGAATTTTTTCTCCGACCGCTTTTTCACTGACACGCGCGACAAAATCTTTTACGACGGAAAAACTAACATCGGCTTCGAGAAGAGCAACGCGTATCTCACGCATTGCTTGCTTAATCTCGAGCTCCGTCAGCTTACCGCGCGACGTCAGTTTACTGAAGACATGGCTCAATTTTTCGGACAAACTGCTGAATAAACCCATATATATCTCCGAGATAAATCAAATGCTTTTAATAACTTCGCCGATTTTTTGTCTTAATACGTCAAGCTCTTTTTCACAAAGGCATTCTTCGAGACTGCTTTTCAATCGGTCGAGCTTATCCTTTGTGCCAAGCCTACGCTCATACTCCAAAAGAGCTTCTC
Organism: uncultured Christensenella sp.; assembly: GCA_910585955.1. Taxonomy (GTDB): domain Bacteria; phylum Bacillota; class Clostridia; order Christensenellales; family Pumilibacteraceae; genus MGBC157735. Next base: position 8,559 of record CAJUGC010000008.1, on the reverse strand, counting down.
TTCCTTTTGCAACGCTGTCACGCACCGCCTGTCTCGAAATGCCGCAATTTTCGGCGATTTCTCCAAGCGATAAATCACAGTCGTAATAGCTCCTGATCATATCGCGCTGATTATCGGTCAAAAGAGCTCCGTAAATTTCATTGAGTATTCCGATGGTCAAATCTTTTTCCATACTACGCACAGAGGTGTAAAGCATTTTGACTTTACACCTCTATTTTACTATATTATTTCTTATTTGTCAAGCCTTTATCACACTATGGCGTCTACAAAATTTTCCGCGTCGAAATCTTCGAGATCGTCTATTCCCTCACCTACTCCGACATAAACAACGGGAACTTGAAGTTGAGAGGATATCGCAAGCACCACGCCGCCCTTTGCCGTACCGTCGAGCTTGGTAAGAATAATTCCGTCGATATTGATTGCCTCGTCGAATATCTCGACCTGAGAAATTGCGTTTTGTCCGGTAGTCGCGTCAAGCACTATATAGTTGAATTGCATGGCCTCGGGCATTTCTCGCTCAACAATTCCCGAAATCTTTTCGAGCTCGTGCATAAGATTTTTTTTGTTGTGCAATCTTCCCGCAGTATCGACGAGTATAACGTCCGTTTTTTTACTCTTAGCGCTTGCGATTGCGTCGTACACCACAGCTCCCGGATCCGCGCCCTCTGCGTGCTTTATTATGCGAACGCCGGCACGCTCCGACCAAACGGTAAGCTGATCCGAAGCAGCCGCGCGAAACGTATCCGCGGCGACCATCAATACAGACTTTTTTTCCGACTTAAACTTTTTCGCAAGCTTTCCGATTGCGGTGGTTTTGCCTACTCCGTTTACGCCGGCTACAACTATGACTAAAGGATATTCATATTCCGGCTTTGGATTTTCCTCAAGAATATCTATCATTATGCTACGAAGCTCGACTTTCACGTCTTCGGTTTTGCGAATATATTTTTTATCTACGGTTTCGCGAAGTCGAGACATAATAGTATCTGTTGCGCTCGAACCTATGTCGGAAGTAAGCAATATCATTTCAAGCTCGTCGTAAAAGTCGTCGTTAAGCACGCCGCCGGTAAAAAGTTTGTTTAGTTTATAGCTGATAGCGTCTTTTGTGCGCTTAAGTCCCTCTTTGATTTTGCTGAATATGCCCATCGTTATCTCCTATATGCTTTCTGCGGCAGCGACGGCTTCGCTGAGTTTGACCGAAACTATCTTGCTTACGCCTTTTTCCTCCATAGTAACGCCGTAAAGATTGTCGGCAAGCTCCATGGTCGGCTTTCTGTGAGTTATGACTATAAACTGCGTCCCTTCGCTGAAGCGTCTAAGGTATCTCGCAAAACGCCCCGCATTCGCATCGTCGAGAGCTGCCTCGATTTCGTCGAGAACACAGAAAGGCATCGGCTTAAGCCTCAAAATAGCAAACAATATGGCAATCGCCGTAAGAGCGCGTTCTCCGCCCGAAAGAAGTGAGATCGACTGCAACTTCTTTTCAGGCGGTTGAGCTATAATATCTATACCCGCTTCGAGCGGATCCTCGCTTTCTAAAAGAACCAAGTCGGCCGTACCGCCGTCGAAAAGTTCTCTGAAAATTTTTATGAAGTTCTCGCGTATTTGGACGAATTGAGACGTAAACCTTTCCAGCATTTCATCGCTTACATCTTTAATAATTTTTACGAGATCGGCAGCCGCTTTTTCTATATCGTTGCGCTGAATGTCAAGCTTATGATACTCTTCGTACTCAGTCTTACTTTGTTCGATTGCTGCAACATTTACATACCCCAGCGCTTTGATCTGCCTTTTTAAACGATTTGCTTCCGTCTGACCTTTGTCCGCATTGAAATCGGCAATCTTATATTCGAGGCACTGCTCGTAGTCGAGATTGTATTCCTCTAATATGTGTTGCTGCATTTGTTCGATGTCGGTATCGACCATAACAAGTTTTAACTCTTCGTCGCGTATTGCATTTTGTATCTGCGTCCTGTCCTCATGCTTTTGGGTACGAAGCGCGTCCACGAGCGTAAGTTTTTCCTGCAATTCGGCACGAAAAGCATCGAGATTGGTAATGCGCGAACGCAAGAAACTGACTCGCGAAGAATTTTCGGGTTTGAGCATTCCGCGCAAATCGTCAAGTTGTTTGTTAAGTTGCTCGATGAGCACCGTATTTGCCGCGCGTTGCTCCTCTTCTCTCGTCAGCTCGTTTGTCAAAACCACCACATTGTTTTCCAAACGGGAAAGTTCTGTTTTAATGGTAGACACAAGATTTTCCGCATTTACGACGGAAAGATTGCAAGCGGCAAGCTCCTCGGCGATTTTTTCGCGCTTTTCTTTAAGTTCGTCAAAACGCTTTTGACCTTCTTGCGAACTGTCCGCAATCGTCTTTTTCTTTTCCTCGACAGTCTTTTCCAGATCTCCGACGGAATTTATGTCGTTTTCTATTGCGGCGATACGATTGCTATGCTCCAGAATCTCCGAATTTACTATGGACAGCTGCTCGTTAAGCCCGTCCTCGTCGGATATCGTTTTATTAAGTCCTTCCGTTTTGGAAGCAAGTTCGATTTCATAACCGTGCAAGGTTTCTCTGCCCGTTTTGAGCTTACCGCTTACATCCTGTTGCTCGGCGACGACCGCATCCCTATCGGAATTCATGGACTTAAGTTCGGCTTCGCACTTTTCGAATTGCAAACGCGATTCTTCAAGCTGTCTCTGGTTGCCGAAGAGATTTGCTACGTCCGCTTTCTTGCTTCCGCCCGAAATCGCACCGGACGGATTTATAATATCTCCTTCGAGCGTTACTATACGGAACGAAAAACCGGTTTGACGGGCAAGTTTTACAGCCGTGTCCATATTGTCCACTATGACTGTTCCGCCGAGCAAACTCTCTACGACCACGGTGTATTCGCTGTCGCATTCGACAAGATCCGAAGCTATGCCGAATATACCGCTGCCGCTCAACAATCTATTATGCTGCGCGTCTATAGAGCGAGGCTTGACAGATGAAATGGGCAAAAACGTCACTCGCCCGAAACGCATTCTTTTTAGATATGCAATCAAATATTTCGCATCGTCTTCCGTCCGCACGACTATATTTTGCATGGCGTTTCCGAGAGACATCTCAATAGCCGTCTCGAATTTTTGGTCAACTTTCAAAAGCTGTGCGATTACTCCGAGAATACGCGCCGCGACTTCTTTGTCTTTCATGCCTTCCTGCAACAAATTCTTGACGCTGCCGTTGTACTGATCGTAAGAGTCTTTCATTTGTTTCATGAGATTGTAGCGCGAACGGATCGTATAATAACTTGCATTCGCCTTTTCTATTCCGTCTGCAAGCTGCCCGGCTTTTTGCAACAATTCGGAATTTGTATTTTGAAGTTTTGACAGTGCATCCTGTAAAGCGGTTTTCTTTTCTATAAGCTCCGCACGTTCCTTTTTGCCCGCCTCGATAGTAGCAAGCAATACGTTCATGTTGGATTCCAACAGACGCTTTCTGTCCGACAGAGAGCCGAGCATTCCGCTTAAAGCATTCTTTTCGGCAACAAGACTCGACATATTGGTCTTGATTTCCGTGAGCCTGTTCAGCGATTTTATATATTCGCTTCGAGCCGCTCCAAGCTCATCCTCATACGCTGTGGATTCTCGAACAACCTGAACGTACGCGCTGTTCAGTTTTTCTTTTCTCGCGCGCTGGCTTGTCAGTTCGAACTCTTTTTTATCAAGTTCCGCTTTACCTACTGCGATCTGATCGGTTGCTTCGTTAAGTTCGGCGGTATGCTTTTCACTGCTTGAAAAGAGAACATTGTTCTGATTATTCAAATAGTTAAGTCTTTCGATGAGCACATTGATTTCGCCGCTCATCTTTTCTATTCCTACGCTGAGCGACAACTCCTCGTCTCGAAGCGCGGCAATGTTATCGTTTACCGAACTTTGATTTTGCAAAGCTTCTTCGTAAGCGTTTTTAGCGTTTGCATACTCCTCTTCGGCCTGAGACAGCTTTTCCTTCAACACATCAAGTCTGTTTTGTATTGCGGCTTTAGACGCCTCTGTTGTCTCGTATCTATGTATGTAAAGATTTATTTCGTCCTTACGAAGTTCCTCCTGTAGATCGAGAAATTTTCGCGCGACTTCCGCTTGTTTGGTAAGCGGTTCGAGTATTCTCTGTTTCTCGGCGAGAATATCGTTCACACGCGCAAGGTTCTCTCTCATCCTTACCAGGCGCCTTTCGGACTCGCTCTTTTTTGCTTTGAACTTCGACACTCCCGCCGCTTCTTCGAAAATGGCGCGTCTGTCTTCCGGCTTTGCGGAAAGCAGACTTTCGACTCTGCCTTGACCGATAATGGAATAGCCCTCGCGTCCCATACCGGCGTCTCGCAAATAATCGGTTATCGTTCGCAAACGGCATGGCTGCTTATTCAAGTAGTATTCGCTCTCGCCCGAACGGTAAAGTTTACGCGTAATCACAACCTCATCGTATGTGAGATCGGAAAACCATTTTTCCGTATTGTCAAAATACAGCGACACTTCGCAAAGCGAAAGCGACTTTCGACTTTCCGTTCCTTTAAAAATGACATCCTGCATGGATTGTCCGCGCAACAATTTGGCGGACTGCTCTCCGAGCACCCACCTGATAGAATCCGCGACATTGCTTTTACCGCAACCGTTCGGTCCGACAATACCGGTAATACCTTCTCCGAATTTTATTTCAAGTTTGTCGGCAAAAGACTTAAAGCCGCTAACTTCGATTTTTTTGAATTTTAAACTCAAAAACCTATTACTCCATAAAAATGTCTTGAATTATTGTATCATTTGCGCAAATCGAAGTCAACCTATTTTACAGGCTTGACCTTCAAAAACTCCAACGCTTTTTTCGCAGCGCTCTTTTCGGCTTCCTTTTTTTTGTACCCGAAACCTTGTCCGACCTCTCTGCCGTTTATGCTGACAAAAGAAACGAACGTCGGTTTTTTGTAGTCGTCTTTCTGTACCGTTCTGTAATTTATCTTTCCGAGTTTTTTGTCCTGGACGTACTCTTGAAGCGCGGATTTATAATCGTTTTCTTTCGACGTATAAGCCTTCAAATGAGAGTTAATAAATTTTTCACATTCGTCAAGCGAGCTGCTATCTACATATATCGCGCCTACTACGGCTTCGAAAAGGTTGGATTTAAACTTAACCGAAAGGCCGGTTTCCTTTTTCGCCCCTTCGCCCATTCGTAAAAATTCGAATATTTCGAGATTCTCGACTGCAATAGCAAGCGGTTCACGCGAAACTTTAAGCTTTCTCGCTTCGGTCATATCGCCCTCACTTTTACCGCTCGAATAAAGCTCTTTCGCAACAATGAAATTAAGTATACTGTCGCCGAGAAACTCCATACGCTCGTTGTCCTCGCAACCGTGCTCGTTTGCATACGACGAATGCGTGAATGCGGTTTTAAGATGAGAAATATCGGTAAAGCGATAACCGATAAGGTTTTGGATTTTTGCCAAATGCTCTTTACGCATTTCCTTCCATTGCTCTCAATTCGCCGGCAATATTTTCGATAAGTTTCTTCTCCGCCATTTTGGCTGTCTGAAGAACAGCGGCTTTGACGGCAACGTCATTGGAACCGCCGTGAGCTTTGACTATAATCTTTTCGACGCCGAGGAACGGCGCTCCTCCTCGGGTGTTGTAATCCATATCATGCTTTAATTGTTTAAATGCTTTCTTCATAAACAATGCGCCTATTTTTGCGGAAGTCGAGCTCATAACGGCTTTTTTAAGCATGGACATAACCATGCTTGCCGTACCTTCTACGCTTTTCAAAAGTACGTTTCCGACAAATCCGTCGGCGACCAAAACATCATAGTCGCCTGTAAGTGCATCGCGGGCTTCCATGTTGCCGACAAAATTTATAGGCATTTCTTTAAGACGGGCAAACACTTCTTTCGTAAGCTCATTGCCTTTCTTGTCCTCTACACCAACCGAAACAAGACCCACTTTCGGATTTTCGATGTCGAACATTGCTTTCATATAACAACTGCCCATTAGAGCAAACTGCGTCAAAAACTCCGGACGACAATCCACGTTTGCTCCGCAATCGATAAGACATACGTTACCTCCGGTCTTTGTAGGCAAAAGCGGCGCAAGCGCCGGGCGTCCCACCCCTTTGAGTCTGCCGACTTTAAAGATACCGCCAGTCAAGACCGCTCCCGTGCTTCCGGCAGAAACAAGCCCGCAGATATCTTCGCGATTTTTTAGCAGTTCAAGCGCCTTGACAAGCGACGATTCTTTCTTGGTCTTGATCGCCATAGTGGGAACGTCGTCATTCGTAATTACATCTTTTGCGTCGCAAAGCTCAATTTTATTTGTGTCATGCGGATATTTTTTAAGTTCGTCCGAAACTTGTCCGATATCGCCAACCATAACGATTTCCAAATCGTTCCGCTCGCGCATTGCGTCGATACAGCCTTTAACAAGCGCTTGAGGCGAATTGTCTCCGCCGAAAATGTCGACAACTATTTTCATATAACCTCCACACAAATGAACAGCCCCGATATGACGGGGCCGTTTCATTTATTGCTTTTCATAAACTATTTCTTGTCGCTTTTTACATCGATTTTTTTAGCTTCGTCATAATAACCGCAAACAGGACAAACTCTGTGTGTGAGCTTCATCTCGTGGCAATGAGAACACTCGGTCATAGAAGGACTTGCTATTTTCCAATTCGCAAATCTCTTGTTTGCCCTTTGTTTCGACGTTTTATGCTTCGGGACTGCCATCTTAAGCACCTCCTGTCACTTTCTCTCATGCAGCGCGCGATAGAAAACCGAACGCATAACATTCTTGTGTTAGTATATATCAAACAAAAATATTTGTCAAGTGCTTTTACATAATTTCTTTTTTCAAATAAAGCAATCGGACAAGAAATTACTCTGTCTCATATTCGTTCATGCCTTCGAATACTTCTCCGATCTTCTCGGATGCGTTTTCGCATTCCGAATCTTCACTTGCGGGTTGTTCGTTTAAGACATAATCGCTCTCTTTTATGCCTACGGCTTTATAATAGGAACTATCGATTTTTATATTCGGATTTTCTTTCAACTTAATTATATCGCTTTTGGTGAGTATTGTTTTCGTCGTAAACCAATCGGGTTTAACTTTCATACCGATGTAAGCGTAAATACAAACTCCGAGAGCGCCGAAAATATTTACTATCATATCTCCCATCGTATCGTTCAACCCGCTTCCTCTCGCGGAATTGATAATAAATTCTCCCGTCTCCGTAGCTTTCGGTATTTCCCCGAGTATTCTGTCTTGCCATCGTTGCATATTGGCATTGGTGAGCGTATCTACGGTGTATTCGACTATTTCCCACAAATATTCCGACGTCATGGTGAAACAGAATGTAAACAGAACGACAAAGAACGGCGACAATTTAAATTTCGACTTAAACATATTGTTTAATATGCTTACCACAGAAAAGCTTGCAAACGCTATTATTACGCCGCTCGTTGTGTGCAGAATCTTATCAAACAACACGAGATGATCGTATGCACGATATACTTCCCCCAACACAAAATGAAAAAACAACATAAAGTACAAAACTATCGTTATATAGTTGGGGATAAAAACTTTAAACCGTCTTTCGAGCAATAACGGGATATTCAGCGTCAACAGCGTCATGACACACATAAATATCTGATTAAGTGTAGTTTCCAGATCTTCACGACGAATAACATACATTATTACGGAAGCAAGAAGAGTAGCAAGCGTCAATGCCTGAAAAATCCAATATAATACAATTACCGCTTTTGCCTTTCTGATAACTATGGTATTCTCTTTATTTAATAAATCTTTCTTTTTCACGGTTCACTCCCGAAAATAATTTTTAAATTTAAATTTATCGTAAATGTTATTTCGATTCGCACAGAAGACACTGAACAATTTTACGATAAATGCACATCGAATTTTTTCATTTGCATATCCAATTTTTCATTGTAATCGTTTAGAATTTTGAGTACTGCGTTTGCCTCTTGTGTTTCGACAGAAGTCGAATTTAAATCCATATCGTCGTCAATCGCTTTCCTCATCTTACAATGACGCTTGAAATCTGCTTGTCCTTCTTCTGTCAAAGTCAAATAAACCTCTCTATTGTTTCCATCACGTTTATAGCAACGAACAATGCCTCGCTGTTCGAGCCTTCCGGCAAGCTTGCTTATAGCGCCGCGCGTCATGTAAAGCGTATCCGCGAGACTTTTGATGTTCATATCGCCTTTTTCGCCCAAAATATCCAAAATGTATATTTCGACGCCTCTGTAAGAAGGAATAAGCTGTTTTAACAACTTACTGTCAATCATTCGCTTTTTATTGAATATATCCCAAAGTTTTCTTAAGATTTTCTTATCAACTATCATAAAACTCCTCGTATACCGTAAGCCCGCTAAAACCTCGAAAATTCATATTTTACGCTAAGTTAGGTTCATCGTTCTGACAGTTAAATAGTAACAAAAAGACGGCGAATAAGCCGTCTGTGGTGCGCCATCAGGGACTCGAACCCTGGACACCCTGATTAAGAGTCAGGTGCTCTACCAACTG
>CAJUGC010000007.1:92945-109361 GCA_910585955.1 uncultured Christensenella sp. | reverse complement strand
AAACAAAAATCAATAAACATGGGATTGTAGCTCAGCTGGTTAGAGCACACGCCTGATAAGCGTGAGGTCGGAGGTCCGAGTCCTCTCAATCCCACCAAAACAGTCCGAAAGGGCTGTTTTTCTATAGCTTTTCAAGCGCTTTCCGGAACTCAATATCGACGTATTCGGGGTTCACTTTTATATAGTGCTTTTTAGTCGTCGCAACCGACGTATGCCCAAGCCAAGACTGAATTATAACGTCGGGTATTCCGAACTCTTTACAGCGCGTCGCGAACGTCGCACGCAAACTTTTAAGCGATAAGGAAGCAAAATCATTTACCGCACAGAAAGACGAAAAACGATGTGTAACATAATAAGGATTGAAGTCAAAGAGCCGAACATCGGGAGCGCACCATTCGAATTGAAGCAGCTCGGCACGAAGAGCCGGAAAAAGCTTGACCACACGGCGGGATCCTTTAGTTTTAAGCTTAGAAGTAAGTTCGTTTTTCAAAGTCACTTGTCGCTCGACGTGCAGCTCATCATGCTCGAAGTCTATATCTTTACGCATAAGCCCCAAAGCCTCATTACGACGTAAGCCGGCATAAAGAAGAACTTTTAAATAAGTCTCGAGAAAGAAGCCATGCAGAAGCCGAAGCAAGCGCCGTTCCTCAATATGCGTCAAAGCGCGATCCGGGGAATAGTCATGCGACGGCTTTTTGAAGTTGACAGTAATATCTTTAGACATAAGGTCGTTACCATAAGCGACACGGAGCGCAGCCGTCACCAAATTTGAAGCTATTTGCTTTTGCCGCGGAAACGTGATCGAAGCAATAAGAGCATTCAGATCGGCAAGTTTAAACGATGCAAGAGGCTTGTTATATTGGCTCTTTCCAAAAACATGATTGACAAGAAGCCCACGATCCTTTTCGAAAGTAGAGTCGGAGACATTCGGACGATGAACGATCTCGAGCCACTCCGAAAGCCAATCGAAGAATAAAACGGACTTTTCGGGAACAAACAAGGCACCCGCGGCAAGCTTATCCACTTTATCGTTAAGCTGTTTTAAAAGCTCGAGTATTTCGGAAGTCTTGTCCATGATCAAAAAATAGAGTCAAAAAACGACATCTGCTCTGCAGATAAAATTAAAGGCTGGTTCAATTCTTGTGCACTCGCTTCATTTTCTCGAATATCCGCAAAGAGATCACTATTATCACGAGCGCGAAGATAATGACAGAAAGCCGAATACCAATGAACCTGATAAAACTTTTTATCTTTAAACAAAGGCTCGTAAGGCTTTACACCATCAAGAGAAGATTCGACAGAAAGACGCTCGGACTCAGATAAAGTCTTAAACCATTTATGCAAAGATTTACGAGTAAGAAAAAGAGAAGACTTCGCCTCTATAGACTTCTTAACATCATCAAAACACATAACACGAGAAAGAGGAATCTCACGTTGACGAACGAAAGCTATAAAGACTCTGTAAAATTCGTCTATACTCTCATCCATTTCATCAAACTGACAATGATACCAAGCACAATATCCCTGCATAACGTGAGCACCCTTTAAAGCACCATAAAGACATTTAAATTGATCGTAAGTAAAAAGATGTGACTTTTCACTCGTAACCTTACACGAATACTTAAATACCTCTATAAAAGCATTACGATTATCCGTTTCATCATCCTCAATCTTATCTACCTTAACAGAATAACCAAGCTCAAGAGATTTTAAAGCTTTAAGAGTAACAGCACCGTCTTTATTATTTTTCTTTTTCGGCTTAGAAACAAACTTACCGTAATCCGGATGAGACTTGGGCAAAGGATCTCCAAGCGCGTCGGTCATGGCAACATAGTTGTAGATCTTGTCACGCTCGCTATCGACTATAAGCCGCCAAAGCTTCTGAAGAAAAATCTCAAAATCGGAAAAGAGAGTAGTACAAACACCGTAATCATAAGAGAAGTCATTAACTATGTGTTTATCCATTTTTAGACCTTTTCTAAGCGCAAAGATACAATGTAAATGAGGGTGAAAGTCATCGTCGCCGTATTTGCCGTAAGTGATCTCCAAATTACGCATAGCGGCATAAAAACCATATTTCGAAAAATCAACATCACGAATACGATCACGACCGATGAATAAACGAACTAAACGAGAAAAAGATTTAAATAAAAGTTGACGTGATGCTTTAAGTTTCACACCAGGAACATTCGGAACAGTGAGAACAACATGATATAAATCATGAGATAAAGAAGCTTCAGTCAAAAGAGAAATGAAACGATTAAGGCGACTCGCCTGTAAAAGTTTCTGACAATGTAAACAAAATTTAGAACGACAATGAGAAACGTAAGTAACATCGGAAATACCGGACTCTCTATATTGGTCAACGTGCCAAAACTGTGAACAAGCTTCTATACGTTCTGCTTCACCCAATAAGGTCCATTTACTGGTATCCTCATATAAACGACGAAAATAATCACCAAGAAGAGAATTAAAAGATATATGATGTTCAATTTCACATATCTCGTCATAAGAGATATGTATTTTTTCAAAACTATCCGAAATAGAAAAAAAATCTATATTCATATATCACCACTTTTTTTATACGCGTGTCACTACTTTTTTCCTAATTATCAAGAGGACTCGTTACGCCGCGCTTCGCGCGGCGTTTCTCGTCCTTTCGGACGCTACTGAGTAGCTTCTAAAGACCGAAAGAACGAGAAGTATATACGCTCGCTTCGCGAGCTTAATAACAGAAAAACAAACCGACAACGCGCGCTATGGCGATGAAACAAACAACTCGTACAAGCCCGTCACACGCCACAGAAACAAAAATAACACAGAAACAATCAAGACAGCAACTCCGCTACTACATGAAGCTATAAGCTTCTAAACAGCCCGTAATAGAGATAGCGCGATGTAAAGTTACACTAAAAGAAACAAAAACTTAAGAGAAAATCAAACCGGGATAAACAACCAACTCAAAAAGTAACCAAGATAAAGAAGCAAATTAATGCCAATAACAGAAATACTCGCACCAAAACCAAGAATAGATTTAATAAAATTCCAAAGGATCACACCGATAGGAAAGGGATTACCTTCAATAGAAGTCGGATTAAAAAAAGACAGCCAATCGGAAGGAATTACAGGCGCACGAGAAAATAAAGAAAGCAAATCAGAAAAAGTAGGAATAGAAGCACCATTCAAAGTTCTCAAGCACATACAGAAGAGAAGAAGAACAACAACAAGCTTAAAAAAACTTCCTACAAGCCCTTTAGCCTGCCCATAAGAAACAGGCGACTTACCCGAAACAGAAACATCAGTAATTTCGGAACGAAAATTCTTGCCGCGAACAGTCTGAGTCGTACGTTCAACAGTAACACCGTTAGAATAATTAGTAGTACGCGTAGACACAGAAATAGGAGACTTACGAGCCATAAACAAACCTCGCTAAAAAAGGATTTTACACATACAAATCATAACACAGGCAGTCAAAAGAGATAGATAAAAACTCTTCATATTAACACCTAAAACAGTAAAGTCCATAAGTCCGGAGAAAGCCTGTATAGGAGCGTCAACAACAGCCGTAAGCAAACGAACGAAAGTATAATCATTACTCTTGGCTACGCCATCATTATAGCCTTTATTATACCCGGCAGTTATACCGGTATTATAACCATCTACATAAGCACCCCTATGAGCTTCGTCATAAGCAGCGTCATGCCCCGCATTCCAACCTTCAGTATAGCCGGCACCGAAACCGGCATGATACTCATCTCCATCAGGATCTAAAAGATAGTAGGTCCGAAAAGGAACGGAAAGACGATAAATATCTGCGTAAACTTCTGTATTATAATAAGGTAAAAGAATAGTAAAAGCGACATAAAAACCGTCATTATAAGTATACCGAATAGTAAAATTATCGTAGCTATAACCACCGGTAAAACTACTTCCCGTTCCAAAACCTACAGTCTTAGGAAAGGTAAAATTAACCTGTAAAAGAGGAATATTTTGAGGATTATAACAATCGGCATAAACGAAAGCCGTAGGACGAACAGAAGTCGAGTTGACAGTAACACGAGGGAAACTGACAGCTAAAACACGAGAAGTAGCCGCAAAGTTATTCAACTGATACCACGTCGAAGCAGGATTCTGAACTCTATAAAAATCGTCATAGGAATCATAAACATTCTTCCACACAGAGGCATACTTCTGAGGATCCGCAGACATAGGAGAAGTAAATAGCCTCGATCCGTCGTCATACTGCCAACGAGTAATAGAAAATGTATCAAGCTTAAACCACAAAGGAATATGCCCGTCACCAGGCTCACGAACAGCTCCATCGGGAAGCGTTGTAGAAAGCGAAACACTGAAAGAATAAGTAGGGAAGAAATTCACACGTTGCGGATTTTGCATTCCATTAGCAGACCCTGCACGAGTAGGCAAAGATGTATTATCTGAAGAGGAATCGTTACCGGTCCAAGACTGAAAAGAAATCGGAGAACCAACATACTGACTATCCAAAGTATCTGCCTTCGCGTCCCAAATATCTTTAGTAAAAGCACCCCATAAAACAAAAGCTACAAGGAACAAACCGAACAACGATACAGCCGTTATATACAACATTTTACTTTTTGATCTTACCATAATATAAACCTCACATTAATCATTCTGACAGAATTTATCCATATATTTATGAGCCAAACGAGGAATAAAAAGAAGAAAATCTACAGCGAGATGTATCAAGAAAACAGATACAAACCAAGTGAAGATAAGAAAAGGTCCGTCCGAGCCAAACAAAGGGAATACACCACCATCACCGAATATACCAATCAAGGTAGTGTAAATAATGTTATCTTTAAAAACAATACCTACACTATCAAAAAACGCCGGCAAAGCGGGTATAGCTGTTATAAACCGAGAGACAAAAGAAAGGATATACAACAGCACCGGGAGGAAGTACAAAAGATACCAAAATATAGTATCAAACAAATTACTTACAGACTTTTTTCTCATTTAAAGATACCTCTTTTTTATAATCTTCGGAGAGCTCATAAAATGCAGGACGAAAAGAAACAAGATTACGCGCTTTTAACTGTGATCGCTCTGTATTATAAAATTCATTATTTTGAACAGCCAAATTATCCGTAAAATAGCTGAAACAAAAACTATCAAACTTTTTAAACACTCGAGAAGAAAAAGCTACCTTCTTCAAACTATCTTCTACATCTTCGTTATAAGTGTTAACTACAGTTCCATCATCACTATACTTTTCCTCACGAAGCCGAGCTATTTTCAACAAAGGCATACGACCAATAGAATGAACGTAATAGTAAGTAGAAGTAGTCCTCTTAAGAGCATAGTGGAGATCGCTGATACAGTGACTATTTATAACACAACAGCCGCCGTGAGTCATATGACCGAACAGTTTAAAAAACAAAAGAAGATTATTGTTTATATTACTATCTCGGACCTCTTTTCCCAACATACTATCGGCTACAAGAGAAGCTTCATCAAGAAAAACAACACTTCCGAAATTTAAACGACGTTTCCGTAAAAGATGATCTCTCGTCAATTCACAGTAATCAATCTTACACAAAGGAATATTTGAATAAAGAAGAGGTTTCTCGGGTAACTCTTTACGACGTAAACGGGAAAAGAAGCAAGAAATCTTCCAACGCCTTAAAATACGTTTATACGCCTTAAGAGCGAAATAAAGACTTACAGCACTTTTTCCGGACTTTACACCGCCGGTAAACATAGTGATCGCACCAATCTTAGGCACTTTGAACTTACGAAGAACAAAGAACCAAAAGAGAAAAAAGGCAAATCCAACAATAAGAACAATCGTAGAAAAGTTACCCATAAAACACACCCTTAGAAAGAACAAAAGACAAAAGCTCGAAGCGGAAACGGAAAACAATAAATCAACACCTCGAGCTTTGACCTTTTAACGGTTTCTCGCGCCGAGAGATGTTACGAAGTTAACAACCCAACGAGACAAACCAATCGCGAGCGAAATACCGGCAAATATGATTATGAGCGCACCGAACGTCGAAAGCGACCATGTCTCGCCCGTCTGCACCATAAAGATACTTTGCGCAAGCTCCGAAAGTCCTTTACCAATACCCTGAGCAACACCGGTTATGCCTCCGACAAGAAGCTCAATTATCTGTGTGAGTATTCCCGTCATTATCGTCTACCTCCTTATTAGATTTTGCTTTTCGGCGTTTACGCCGCTCAACAATCTTTTGAACGAGACCGATTATCTCATACACCATAAATACGCCAATAGCGGCGAGAAGAACGAAAGCGAATATATTAAGCATATACTCAATCCTCCGCAGGCGCTTCCGGCAAATCCGAAAACTCAAAGTTCCACAACGTAGCAACGAGAGACCGGAATACAGCCAACTCTTCGGACGGAGCACCTTTAAAACCCGGACGAATTTGGAACTCTACAAGCCCGTCTGTATGCAGACTCGGAACAAAGATACCGGGTATAGTAAACTCTTGATCCGCTTTCTTTGAATAAAAAGTAACCGGAGTTATGTAAACAGGAAACGAAAGCTCGGACGTTTCACGAAGCTTCTTCTTCGCATGATATTTAAACAAGCCACCACTGTTAGCCCATTTCGGAGTAATCTCTATATTCTTGAAATCCTCGTCATCAAAAGGATCTACAAGACGAACAGAAACACGCGATTGTTTAATATCGTCTTTATCCTTAAACGACTCCATGCGACACACACCGGCAACAACAAACGTATGCTCGAGATCGTCGAACCGAGAGGGAAGCTCTATCCCCTCATACACCGCGTTAACCGAGACTTTAGTCTCTTCAACTTTTTCTACTACTTTGTCATTTTTCTTCGCCATAATATACTCCTTCTGCGTATGGCACGCATAATTTATTCGCCCGTATGCTCGATAGCTAATGCACTCTTTGAGTCAATTTCATTAGGCATATGAAGGGAACACGCACGATCCAGACTATACCTCTTACACAAACCAAGAAGGAAGCACACTCCATACTCCGCTCCATCCTCTGCCGAACCGACCTTTATATACTGAACACAGGTCTTACAATAATCTAAATGAGATCCGACAAAACTCATAAGCTAAAACAATGAGACATTACGGAATACTCCGAGCAGTCCCCAACCGGGTTTGAAATACTTTGCTTGAGAACGAAACATTCTACGAGCTTGCTCAAGACGATCCGCTCGAATAAGCAAATGTTGGATGTTATTCTCATGATCAATTATCCGAAATATGTACTCATTCATTGATCTCTTCCTCATCTGGAGAATAAGAAATACAAGCAAAAAAGCTCGGACCTACAATAATATCTTTCAAACGACAAAAACGATTTAAATAATACTTGCACATAAAACAAGTACGATCAGTCCAAGAAGGAACGTATTCATCATCTAAATTTTCTTTATTATCCATTTTTCACCCCCTCTCTAAACTCAAAAGAAGAACAGGACGTATCATAAGCGAAAACCGAAATACTATGATTTTTACACGTTCCCGACTCGAGGAAATATTTACACTGAAAACAATGAAGATACACACGACGGTCCGGGAAAGCTTTATCAATGTAGTAATAACTCTGCAACTTTCGATCCCAATGGATCCTAAAACCATATATCTTTGCTCGACGTAAATCTAAACTATTACTCATGGCTCTGTTCCTCAACATCATTAAGAATAAAAAACTCACAAGGAACAAAATCCGAAACAACCAAACAATTATGCCAACGACACCCACGAGCAACATAATAAACACAATCACGACAGCACAAAAACTTACGAGACGTTTGATTAATTTTTTCTTTGTTTTCCATTTTTTTATTTACCTCCAGGAAAAATGATCAATAATACGCATTTCGCGTACTTTAAGTATACAACGCGTTTCGCGTATTGTCAACGCATTTCGCGTACTTTATGTTAAAATTCATTTATGGAACCATTAAATAAAAAATTAAAAGAATTAAGAAAAGAAAAAGGTATTACACAAAAAGAAATAGCAAGTAGTCTAAAAATATCACAAACAGGTTATGCCGGATACGAACAAGGATACAGAGAGCCAGACCTAACGACACTAAAAAAAATATGTCTCTATTTTGATGTAACGGCAGATTACCTTATAGGACTCGAAGACGAAAGCGGAGCAAAAACAAATTCCAAATACAACATAGGTACGATAAATAATAGCAATATAAACATGAGATGAAGGATAAATAAACATGGGTGGTGTAAGCATATTAGTTTTTATAACAATAATTGTAACATTTATTATAATTAAAAAACTATATGATAATAAACATAGAAAAGATAATATAAATAAAAACGAAACAAATATCAACAACGAATATAAAGAAGAGAATGAAAAATGGAAAGAATATTATGAAAAACTACAAGAAAAAAGCATAAAAAGAATCGGAGAACAAGGGGAAGAAGAAGT
The DNA here is from genome assembly GCA_910585955.1 of uncultured Christensenella sp. Classification (GTDB taxonomy): domain Bacteria; phylum Bacillota; class Clostridia; order Christensenellales; family Pumilibacteraceae; genus MGBC157735. Next base: position 100,909 of record CAJUGC010000007.1, on the reverse strand, counting down.
AGCCAAAGTCTTAGGAGAAACAATAGAAGGAATACAATATGTTATTAACGACATTATTGTACAAACAAAAAACAATCAAACAAGTCAAATAGACCACATTTTTATAAACGAAAACGGAATATGGGTAATAGAAACCAAATACAGAAGCGGACATATTTACGGGAAAGAATATGAACATCAATGGACGCAATTCAATAATTATGGAGAACAAAAGACATTCTATAATCCAATAAAACAAAACGCAAGGCACATTTATAATTTAAAAGATAAAATAGGCAAAAATATTTATATAAAAAGTCTTGTAGTGTTCATAAATGCAAATTTAGAAAGAGTTGAAGCAGAAAATGTTATAAATATAGAAGATTTGTGGGAAACACTATGGACAGAAGAAGAAGTAAAAATTACAAAAGAAGAAATGAAAAAATGGTATACAAAAATTAAAGAAGCTACTAAAAATAACATTACGGAAGAAGAACATATACAAGGAATAAAAACAAAACAGGAAAACTTAGAAAAAAGAATTTGTCCGAGATGTGGTGGCAAACTGATTTTAAGAAAAGGGGAATACGGAGAATTTTACGGTTGCTCAAAATACCCAAATTGTAAATTCACAAAAAATAAATACTAAAAACACCTTGACAAAAAGCATATAATGTAGTACAATGTAATACAGTAAATACGGAGGTAATAAAACATGAGCGTATCTATAAGACTAAGCGATAGCGAAATGGCTGCCATAAAAGACTATGCAGCGGCGTACGGAATGACCGTATCAGAATGTATTAGAAAAGCCATATTAGAACAAATCGAGACAGAGTATGATATAGAAGCATACAAAGAAGCAATGAAAGAATATAAAGCAAATCCTAAAACCTATACACATGACGAAGTTAAGAGGTTGTTAGAAATTGATTAAATACTCGGTAATTTATACGGATAAAGCTTTAAAGCAACTTTCGAAATTAAACGCATATACAAAAAAGCTGATTATATCCTGGATAGAAAAAAATCTTGTTAACTGCGAAAATCCAAGAGACAAAGGTAAAGGCTTAACAGCGAACCATAGCGGCGAATGGAGATACAGAGTAGGCGACTATCGCATTTTAGCCGATATTAAAGACGAAATAATAACAATTCTTGTACTTGAAGTAGGGCACAGAAGCAAAATTTACAAAGATTAAACAAAAGCGAAAATCGCCGGAAACGAAATTCGCGTATAAAAAAAATTGAGCGCCCAAACACTCAAACCAAAGAAATATACCGCAAAAATATAATACGCCTGATAAGCGTGAGGTCGGAGGTCCGAGTCCTCTCAATCCCACCAAGAATCGTCAAAGAAAGACGGTTCTTTTTTATACTATGCACGCTTAGCAGGCGTAGCCTGTTACGAGCGAAGCGAGCGCGAAGCATAAGCGAGAGGTCGGAGAAAAACAAAAATCAATACACATGGGATTGTAGCTCAGCCGGTTAGAGCACACGCCTGTTACGAGCGAAGCGAGCGCGAAGCATAAGCGAGAGGTCGGAGAAAAACAAAAATCAATACACATGGGATTGTAGCTCAGCCGGTTAGAGCACACGCCTGTTACGAGCGAAGCGAGCGCGAAGCATAAGCGTGAGGTTTAAGGACCGAGTTCTATTAGGATGCTTTCTTAAGCATAACTTATTTATTAGTTCGCGAATGTTGTTCAAATATCTTTACTTTTTCGATGTTATATTATATAATAAAGAAAATTCCGAAAAGACTTATTCGAAAGTCAATATAGGAAAATGACAAACAAAAAACTCCCTTACGGGAGCTTGCTCGCCAATGCGAATAAGTGATTAGAATAAATTTTTATTTGAACTTTGTCTTGTTGTTCATATCTACATTATATGATGACAAAACACAAAAGTCAAGTAAACGGAGGTACTTATGGAAAAGTTTTATATAGGACTCGACGTCGGAACCGACTCGGTGGGAATTGCTTGTACGGACGAAGAGTACAAGCTGCTTCGAGCAAAAGGAAACGACCTATGGGCAGTGCGGCTATTCGAGGAAGCGCAGACCGCCGAAAAGAGGAGACTGAAACGTACGGCGCGCAGAAGATTGCAGCGCCGCGCCATGCGCATAGATCTTTTGCAAGAGCTTCTCGAGCCTTATATTGCGGACAAATTGTTTTTCCCGCGATTGAACAACAGCGGTTTTATCTATGAGGATAAGGACAGCCGCCTTGCGTCGCCGTATTCGTTGTTTGCCGACAAAGACTATAACGATAGATCTTTTTACAAAGAGTTTCCGACGATATTTCATTTGAGAAAAGCTCTCATCGACGGAGCCGAAAAATACGATTTGCGGCTGTACTATCTCGCTCTTCACCATATAATCAAGTACCGCGGGCATTTCCTGTTTGAAGGTCAGTCGATAAATGAGATTCACGATTTGTGCGAGCTAATAAAAGAGCTTAACAAGGCGGCGGAATTTTGCTTTGACGAAGATGTCCCCGTAATTTCCGAGGAAAAAGCCGACGAATTTAAAGCGATTGCCACCGATAAGTTTTTGCGGCTCAACGACAAAAAGAAAAAGTGCTGCAATCTTTTGAATGCGGCAAAATCGCCGCTCAAAGATATCGTTGCGGCTATGATCGGAAGCAGCGTAAAACCGTATGATATTTTCGGGGTCGAAGAATATAAAAGCGAAAAAAGTATTTCGTTCAAAGGTTTGAGCGATGATGAGTTTGCGGCTCTTGAAGAAACTTACGGTGAAAATTTCGCATATTTGCAAGCAATCAAAAAAGTATACGACTATATAGTGTTCGAGCAGACGCTCGACGGCTGCGCATACATATCGGAATCCATGATAAAAATCTACGATAAGCACGCGTCCGATTTGCGCCGATTGAAAACATTTATTGCAAGAAACTTCTCGCACGACGTGTATTTGAAAGTTTTTAAAAGCACGAAGGAAAAGAATAATTACGCCGCATATATCGGGTATACCAAGGTCGGGAAGAAGAAAGTAGATTTACCAAAGTGCAAGGACAAAGCCGAGTTCGACAAGTTTTTAAAACATATAATCGGCGAAGCGAAAACGGATAATGACGAAGAGAAAGCGAGCCTTCTGTCGGAAATCGAAAACGGAGATTTTTTGCCGAAGATACTGAATGCCGACAACGGCAAATTTCCTTATCAGATAAACGGCGCCGAGCTCGGTCGCATTCTCGATAATCTTTGCCGGGACTATTCCGAATTTTCCGCGCAAGGCGAGGACGGCTTGAGTATATCCGAAAAGATCGAGAGCATATTCAAATTCAGAATACCGTACTATGTCGGACCGCTCAGCACCTTTCATTCCGGCGGCGGCAAGGGAAACAGCTGGGTGTGCCGCAAATCGGAGGGAAAGATCTATCCGTGGAACTTCGACGAAAAGATAGACAAAGCGGCGAGCAACGAGCGCTTTATGCGTCGCATGACGAACAAGTGCACCTATCTTTACAACGAGAATACGCTGCCCAGGCACTCGATAATCTATCAGAAATTCGATACGCTCAACCAGCTCAACAACCTCAAAATAGACGAGCGCCCGATAAGCGTCGAATTGAAGCAGGATATTTACAACGACTTGTTTTTGAAGCACAAGAGCGTAAAGAACAACATGATAAAAAAGTATCTTGCAGACAAAGGGCTTGTTCCGAAGTCGCACGAATCCGAAATATCGATTTCTGGTTTCGACGGTGAAATCAAGGCAAGCATGAGCTCTTATATTACTTTGAAAAAAATACTCGGCGATATAGTTGATACCGATACGGAAATTTGCGAAAATATTATACTGTGGCACACGCTCAATACCGATAAAAACATAGTCGAAAAACTCATAATTTCAAATTACGGAAATATACCGCAGATAAGAGACAATATAAAAAGCCTTAAGGGCATATCGTCTTTTAAGGATTTCGGGAAACTGTCGAAAAGGTTTTTGTGCGAGCTGAAAGGCGCCGACAGAGAAACGGGCGTCGTTACAAGCATAATGTCCATGCTGTATGACACCAATCTCAATTTGAATAGAATTTTGTGGGACAGGCGTTATACGTTCATGGAAACCATAGACGCCGAAAACGGCGAAGACTCAGACGAAATAGCGTATGATACTTTGGAAGAAATGGGGCTTAATCCTCAAGTTCGCAGAGGGGTTTGGCAAGCTCTCAAAATGACGGACGAATACATAAACGCCGTCGGCAGAGCGCCCGACAAAATCTTCGTAGAGGTTACGCGTTCGGACGGAGAAAAGGGCAAGCGTACGCAGTCCCGCAAAAATAAGATAGAAAAACTTTACGAAACCGCGCGCGACGTCGACAAACTCTTGCAAGAGCTTAAGACAAAGTCGGACAGCGAGCTTCGTCAAGAACGGCTCTATCTGTATTTCATGCAGCTCGGCAAATGCGCGTACAGCGGCAGAGAGATTACTCTCGACGCGCTTAACGGAAATACTTACGACGTCGACCATATATTGCCGCAGTCGCTCGTAAAGGACGACAGCATCGACAATAAGGTGCTTGTCTACAGAGAGTGCAATGCGAAGAAGACAAACATCTATCCCGTGCCCGAGCAGTTCCGCCGCATGAGATATTTTTGGGATCGGCTCAAATCGCAGGGGCTTATGAGCGCGAAAAAGTATGCGCTTCTTACGAGAACGGAACCGCTGGCGGACGAAGATTACAGAGACTTCGTAAACCGCCAAATAGTAGTGACGGGACAAACGGCGAAGGCTGTAGCCGAGCTCTTAAAGCGCAAATACGAGAGCCAAGGAACGAAAATCGTATACAGCAAGGGAACGAACGTTTCCGATTTCAAGAATAAGTACGATATAGTCAAGTGCCGCGAGACAAACGACTTGCATCATGCGCGCGACGCCTATTTCAATATAGTCGTCGGGAATGTATATGACACGAAATTTTCGGGAACGTGGTTTAAGTCTGGCAAAGATTACGGACAATACCGCAATTACGACCGCACAAAGATTTTCGACGCGGAGGTTGCCGGCGCATGGAACGGCGAAAAATCCATAGCGAAAGTCAAAGTCACAGCCGAAAAGTGCAGCATGAAAGTGACCCGCTATGCCTATACGGGCAAAGGCGAATTCTACAACGAAACGGTCTACGGGAAAGACGAAGGAGCACAACTCCCGAGAAAAGAAGGCAAAGCGGGCAAGCCGTCTCCTTATGCCGACGTAAGTAAGTACGGCGGATACAAGGGTGTGTCCACCGCATATTTTGTAGTTGTTCAGTCGCTTGGAAAAAAGGGCATTACAATAAAAACTATTGAGGCAATCCCTGTTATAGTCGACTATAAGTCCAAGAACGATCCGAATGCGGTCATGAACTACCTTTGCAAAGATTGCTGCTTGAAAGAGCCGAAGATAATTATTGATAAAATAAAAATAAAGACACTTTTGGAAGTCAACGGTACTCCTGTTTGTATAGCAGGAGCAGAGAAAGGACGAATATTGATGCATAATGCAGTGCAATGGTATACTTCGCCCGAAATAGACAGTTATGTAAAAGGACTGTTTAAACTTGAGAAAATGGATAAAGAAAAGATGATTGAAAAAGAGGGACGAGATAGTAAAGAGTTTAAGATTTCCACAAATAGGTTTGATGAGCGTAAATGTATAATAGACGCACAAAATAATCTAAAGCTATATGGCGAGATTATTAAGAGCCTTGAAAAAAAGATTTATAATGGAATTTCACAGATAAATGATTTTAGAAAAAATCTGCAAAAACGGAGGGAAGAGTTTATTACATTGTCTACGATAGATCAAGTAAAAGTCTTGTCGCAATGTATAAAATTTATGAAGTGTAATAGTGAAAATGCTGATTTATCTTTGCTTGGTGAGAGTAAAAATAGCGGAAGAATTCGTATAAGTAAAAATATTGACAAAAAGAATATAACCATTGTTCACACTTCCGAGTGCGGCCTTATCGAGCGCCGCGTAAAGATATAAAACAGTGGGATTCAGAACGGTTGTCGTAAAATCGAGAGTTAAGCTCGAACTCCGCTTGAATTCGATGATAATTCGAGGAGAAACGGAGAAGCGGATATTTATAAACGAAATAAACACATTGATAGTTCAAAGCACGGCGGTGTCCATGACGGCGGCGCTGTTGAACGAGCTCACAAAGAACAACATAAAAGTCATATTTTGCGACGAAAAGTGTAATCCCTCGGCAGAGCTTTTGCCGTACTATGGCGCGCATAACACGTCTAAGCGCTATAAACAGCAAATCATGTGGAAGGAGCCCGTGCGCAATCAAGTGTGGCGGCTCATAATCATGCGCAAGATTATCGAGCAGTCCAAAGTGCTGTGGTCGCGAGGCAACATAAAAGAAGCCGATATGCTTACGGAGTATGCGTCGCAGGTCACGGACGGCGATATGACTAATAGGGAAGGCCACGCGGCAAAAGTGTATTTCAATTGCCTGTTCGAGAACGGAACGGGCAGGCGAGACGATACGTTTTTAAACGGCTGTCTCAATTACGAATATGCCGTACTCTTGTCGGCATTCAACAGAGAAGTGGTGGCAAGCGGCTATATGACGCAGCTCGGCATTTGGCATGACAACGAGTTCAATCAATTCAACCTGTCAAGCGATTTGATGGAGCCGTTTCGCCCCTATGTCGACAAGTTGGCTCTTTCCATAGAAAAAGACGATAAGGATTTCAAGATGAAAATGATAGATTTGCTGAACTACAATGTCACAATCGGCGGCAAAAGCACGACATTCGATCTCGCCGTAAGGCTATATACAAAAAGCGTACTTCAGGCACTGTTAAGCGACGATACGGACGAGATGATTTTTCCCGAAGAAGTGGAATGGAACCGTGAACTTTAGATTTATGAGACTCATGGTATTTTTCGATTTGCCTATGCTGACTGATAAGAACAGACGCGATTACTCTCATTTTAGGAAGTTTCTTTTGAAAAACGGCTTCATTATGATGCAAAAGTCCGTCTATACCAAGCTTGTTATAAACAATGTAACGAGCGCATTGCTAAGGCAAAAGGTGAGGGACAACCTGCCGCCTTCGGGTCTCGTGGAAATGCTCGAAGTGACCGAGAATCAATTTGCGAAAATAGAGTATCTTGTCGGCAAAGAGCAAAGCTCTGTTGTAGACAGCACGGAGAGAATAGTCGAGATATGAGCGAAAGCAAGCTGAAAATCGTACATCATAAGATAGAAACGCCGATAGTAATAGACAGCGACGAGCCGAAACTTTTGATTATCGAACAGCCGAGCGAGTTTTACGCGCTGCTTTGCGAGCTCGGCGAGCAGTTCGAGGGCAAGGACGGAGAGTTTATACTTCTCGACGGAGAAAACAGACTTTCGTTCGACAAGAGCGGAGATTTCGTGCGGGATATATTTTCATTGGGTTTCGAAGACAAAAAAGTAGTTTCTACGCTCTACAAAACTCTCGAAAGAATATCTTCGGACGGCGAATTGCAAGTGCTGCAAAACAGACTGAACACCGAGCTTGCAATGTACTACGGGGAATTGTTCGACAAGCTTTCATTGACGCTGACATTTGACGAACCGAGTGCACCCGATCTTCTTAAACTCGGAAAAGTGAGACTGAGCGAATGTTACGACGGCGTGCTCGAAAAAATAATATGTTACATAAACGCAATGGTCGAACTCAAGAGGTCGCGCTTTTTCGTGTTTGTACATCTGAAAAGCGTGTTATCGGACGACGAGCTCAAACTTTTGTACCGTCATTGCGCTTTGGAAAAAATCGGGCTGCTGCTCATAGAAAGCACGGTAGGGAGAGGCGTTCTCGAAGAAGAATTTTCTATAATTATTACGGAAGATCTGTGCGAGATTGTTGACAAATCACACGGGTAGATGATAAAATAATAATGCTGTCCGTGTTATTTATGAAGCAACCGCAATAGTCATGCGTGGTTTTCAGATTTCATTTTGAGGTTTGAG
>CAJUGC010000007.1:74270-92845 GCA_910585955.1 uncultured Christensenella sp. | reverse complement strand
AGTCTTGTTGTTTCATAAGTAGTTAAAACGTAAGCGTTGGATCGAAATTACAGAACAGTGTTTGAGAGTCTTGTTGTTTCATAAGTAGTTAAAACACTGCGGCAAGGATTTGGAGCTTGAACAGTGTTTGAGAGTCTTGTTGTTTCATAAGTAGTTAAAACACAAACAGTAAGAGAAATTAAACCCCCTATGTTTGAGAGTCTTGTTGTTTCATAAGTAGTTAAAACGTAAGCGTTGGATCGAAATTACAGAATAGTGTTTGAGAGTCTTGTTGTTTCATAAGTAGTTAAAACTCCAAATCCTCGCCGCAGTCGTGAATAATCGTTTGAGAGTCTTGTTGTTTCATAAGTAGTTAAAACAATTCGTCATCAATATGTATGCAGTTCCCTGTTTGAGAGTCTTGTTGTTTCATAAGTAGTTAAAACGAGCAAAGGAGAACAAGATATGAAGAAACGGTTTGAGAGTCTTGTTGTTTCATAAGTAGTTAAAACAGGAGTAAATACGCTATGAAAAATTTAATCGTTTGAGAGTCTTGTTGTTTCATAAGTAGTTAAAACATAGAAAACGCGCCAGTCGAAGCCGAGCAGGTTTGAGAGTCTTGTTGTTTCATAAGTAGTTAAAACAATAAAATAAAAGATTATTTCACGAGTGCCGTTTGAGAGTCTTGTTGTTTCATAAGTAGTTAAAACTAAGTGAGGTATTGTTTACCACATATTGAAGTTTGAGAGTCTTGTTGTTTCATAAGTAGTTAAAACTGATCGCCCTTATCTCCCTTATCTCCAGGAGTTTGAGAGTCTTGTTGTTTCATAAGTAGTTAAAACCGTTCGAGCCGCTGACTCCGTTCGAGCGGCGTTTGAGAGTCTTGTTGTTTCATAAGTAGTTAAAACTAAGAAGGTGCGCACCGCTACCCGTTATTGTTTGAGAGTCTTGTTGTTTCATAAGTAGTTAAAACTGACCAATGGTTCAGAGACCAGAACGTTGAGTTTGAGAGTCTTGTTGTTTCATAAGTAGTTAAAACCGTAGAGATACTATGCTCGGGATCGGAGAAGTTTGAGAGTCTTGTTGTTTCATAAGTAGTTAAAACGCGGGGAGAACGCTCGTTCCGTCAGGCGACGTTTGAGAGTCTTGTTGTTTCATAAGTAGTTAAAACCCAAAACCTTCACCACTTCGGCCTGAAGAAGTTTGAGAGTCTTGTTGTTTCATAAGTAGTTAAAACGCCTATATTCTCTAACGGTGGAGCGTTCTCTGTTTGAGAGTCTTGTTGTTTCATAAGTAGTTAAAACGATTACGCTACGGTATTAGCCGATGAAACTGTTTGAGAGTCTTGTTGTTTCATAAGTAGTTAAAACATAAGGTCGTTCTCCTGTTTACAGATAAGCGTTTGAGAGTCTTGTTGTTTCATAAGTAGTTAAAACTACTGCAAGACGTCGCCGTTCGAGATTCGGGTTTGAGAGTCTTGTTGTTTCATAAGTAGTTAAAACTGGAATATGATTACATTATTGCGGAAACAGGTTTGAGAGTCTTGTTGTTTCATAAGTAGTTAAAACTTTTTCCGTCCGAGTACAGTTGCATTATAGGTTTGAGAGTTTTTGTTGTTCTATAAGTCTCTGTTCTATGTCATTTAAACTTTACGCAAGCATAACATTGCCTTTTTACCCACATAAAATCGCTTGACTTTAGTGCGTCTATAGTAGTATAATATCCAACGAGTCGTTTGGAAGAGGTTTAAACGTCGCGAGACTGCCTTTACAACGGATACTATTACAGGAGGTGCTTTAAAAAATGTATGCAATCGTAGAAGTAGGCGGAAAGCAGTACAAAGCGGCAGTAGGCGATACGCTTAAGCTTGAAAAGATCAACAAAGAGCCTGGTGCGGAAGTCGAACTCAATGTACTCATGACGGTGGACGGCGAAAGTGTCGTTTGCGGCAAGGACGCCGAATCATTGAAAGCAAAAGCTACGATCGTTGCGCACGGCAAGGATCGTAAGATAATCGTTTTCAAGTACAAAGCAAAGAAGAACGAGCGCAAAAAGAAAGGTCACAGACAGCAGTTTACGACCGTTAAAGTAAGCGCAATAGGCTAATGACGGCTGTCAAAGTAGAGCGCGAGAGCGGTCACATCGTATGCGTCGAATGCGACGGACATACGGACTACGGCGAAGAGGGCGAGGACATAGTTTGCGCGGCGCTTTCGTCGGTGGTTCAAACCGCAGTACTCGGGCTGATGAGCGTAGTCGGTATAAATGTTGAACTGAAACGCGATTTCGACCGAGGCTATCTCTACATGAGAGTTCCCGTGCTCGACGAAGCGAAGCGGCATGATGCCGACGTGATTCTCGACACAATGCTTTGCGGAATAGCCGACTTACACGAAGGCTTTTCCAAGTACATCAAGCTTGAGTATAAGTAGGAATCCATTTTATTGTACTCGAGTAAGTTGCACCAACCCACACAATAATTCAGGAGGTATAACGGCAATGTTTATCAATATACAATTATTCGCTCATAAGAAAGGTATGGGCTCGTCGAAGAACGGAAGAGACTCGGCGGCTCAGCGTCTCGGCGTAAAGCGTTATGACGGACAGCTTGTGCTTGCGGGCAATATACTCGTTCGGCAGCGTGGAACGGCTACTCATCCCGGCGTAAACGTAGGTATCGGAAGCGACGATACTCTCTATGCTCTCGTCGACGGCAGAGTGAAGTTTGAAAAGAAAAACAACAAGAAGCGCGTAAGTGTCTATCCCGACACCGACGTTAAAGCTCAATAACGATAAGGAAGGAGCGGGATTGCCGTAGTGCGGTAATCCCGTTTTTGTATACGTCATGATAACATTCGACAGTACATATTTCGAACCGAAAGCGACGCTCGAGTGCGGGCAGGTTTTTCGCTATACGAAACTTGGCGAGCAGGATTATATAATTCTTTCTGCGGACAAGCGTGCGCGTGTTTATATAAAGGGCGACGCTACTTATATAGATACGGATGAGGAAGACTATTTCACACGGTATTTCGACCTGAAAACCGATTATAAGGCCATAACCGAACGCTTGTCGGCGTTCGACGAACTCGGAGAAAAAGTATCCGGAGGCAGGGGGATACGAATACTCAAACAGGAATTTGACGAGACTGTGCTGTCGTTTATCATCAGCGCGAACAACAACATTCCGCGCATCAAGGGCATTATAGAGCGACTGAGCAATAGCTTCGGCACCAACAAAGGCGAGTACTTCGCCTTTCCGACTGTCGAGCAACTTAGGGACGTCACCGCCGAAACCTATCGAGAGCTCGGCAGCGGCTTCCGCGACAGATATCTAGCGAGCACCGTAAATACATTGCTTACTACGGATATATCGGAGAGGATAAAAAAAGCAAGCACAGACGAAGCGAGAAAACTTCTTTGTACGCTTTCGGGCGTGGGCGGCAAAGTTGCGGACTGCATACTGCTGTTTTCGCTCTCGCGTACCGACTGCTATCCCGTCGACACCTGGATTTTCAAGTCGAATCGCTCGGACGAGCTTGACACTCCGGAAAAGGTGCGGCGGCATTACTTAAAAAGATACGGCTCGGATGCGGGTTATGCTCAGCAATACCTGTTTTACAATGCGAGATAGAATAATCTTTACGGCATGGGAGATAAATAAATGTCAAAAGTAACGATAAACATTGAGAAGTGTAAAGGCTGCGGGCTGTGCTCAAACGCCTGTCCGAAAAAGATTTTGAGGCTCGGAGAAAAAACGAATGTCGTCGGCTACAATTTTGCCGAGTGCGTCGACGAGAGCAAGTGCATAGCGTGCGGGTTCTGCTACACGATTTGCCCCGATGTGGCGATAACAATCACGGAGAAATAATCATGAAAAAACTTTGGAAAGGAAACGAAGCCGTAGCCGAAGCAGCTATTGCAAGCGGTTGCCGTTGCTTTTTCGGCTATCCCATAACGCCGCAGAACGAGATACCCGAATACATGAGCCGGCGTATGCCAGAGGTCGGCGGATCTTTCGTGCAGGCGGAGAGCGAAGTCGCGGCTATAAACATGGTTTACGGTGCGGGCGGAGCAGGCGCGCGTGCTATGACGAGCTCATCGAGCCCCGGCATAAGCCTCAAACAAGAAGGCATAAGCTACATAGCGGGCGCGCAGGTTCCGTGCGTCATAGTCAATATGATGCGCGCCGGACCCGGGCTCGGCGGAATACAGCCGAGTCAGTCCGACTACTTCCAGGCGACGAAGGGCGGCGGGCACGGAGACTATCATATGCTCGTGTATGCTCCGAGCGGCGTGCAGGAGGCTGCGGATCTTACATTTAAGGCGTTCGATAAAGCCGACGAATACCGTTGTCCCGTTATGATACTCGGGGACGGAATGCTTGGGCAGATGTGCGAGGCTGCGGAGATTCCGCCAATGCGCGAACTTAAAGAACTCCCCGCAAAGCCTTGGGCGGCAAGCGGAAACAGTTGCGGCAAACAGCGGCTTATAAATTCGATATACATGACGCCCGACACTTTGGAAAAGCACAATCACGAACTGTTTGAAACGTATGCGCTAATGTCGGAAAGGGAGACCGCAGCGGAAAGCTACAAGACGGAAGACGCCGAAGTGGTGCTTACGGCATACGGCATGGTGGCGCGTATCTGCAAGGCGGCAGTAGATATTCTTCGCGAGCGCGGAGTAAAGGCGGGGCTTATTCGTCCGATAACGCTTTATCCGTTTCCGTCTGCGGTTATTCGTGCGACGGCGGAGCAAAAAAGCGTAAAGCGTTTTGTATGCGTCGAGCTTTCCATGGGTCAGATGATAGAGGACGTTCGCCTTGCCGTGAACGGACTCAAACCTGTCCAGTTCTACGGACGCGTCGGCGGAAACGTCATGCTTCCCGAGGAAGTTGCCGACTTTATAAAGGAGAAAGTACAATGAATTACGCAAAACCCAAGCTTTTGACCGATACGCCGTTTCATTATTGCCCCGGTTGCACGCACGGAATAATTCACAGGATTATTGCCGAAGCGGCAGAGGAAGTCGGACATTCGGACGACTGCATAGGCATAGCGCCGGTTGGGTGCGCGGTGTTCGCCTACAACTACTTCAATTGCGATTTTTTGCAGGCCGCTCACGGCAGAGCGCCCGCCGTTGCGACGGGAGTTAAGCGCGCCGCTCCGAACAGTCTCGTGTTCGTCTATCAGGGCGACGGAGATCTTGCGTCGATCGGCATGGCGGAAACCGTGCACGCGGCGACTCGCGGAGAAAACATTACAGTTATATTCATCAACAACGGCATTTACGGTATGACGGGAGGCCAAATGGCTCCGACGACTTTGGCGGGACAAAAGACGACCACTTGCGTAAACGGCAGAGACTATAAGACGCAGGGAAATCCCATAAAGATCTGCGAACTTCTTTCGACTCTCGACGGTCCGACTTATATCGCGCGAACGAGCGTGCACGATGTAAAGAATATAAGAAAGACCAAAGAGGCGATACTTACGGGTTTTACCAGACAAAAAGAAAAGCGCGGATTCTCGCTTATCGAAATACTTTCGACTTGCCCGACAAACGCTCATCTTTCTCCGCAAGCGGCGCTCGATTATATAAAAGACGTAGCTATGGCGCATTATCCGCTCGGCGTATTCAAAGATAATTGAAACCGCATTCATCACGTCGGGAGGGATACGTTCGGCTCGGCGACGGCGCAGTACGATTAATGCGGCAACCCGAGACGCTTGTCGTTTGTTGCGGGTCTTATGCGCGATTGCGCTTTCAACGGTATGATAGGAGGTTATGCTCAAATAATGAAAAAGATAATCATAGCGGGCTTCGGCGGGCAGGGAGTTCTGTCTCTCGGGCTCATGCTCTCGTACAGTGCGATGAATATGGACTACAATACGTCGTGGCTTCCGTCTTACGGACCCGAAATGCGCGGCGGCACGGCGAACGTCGGCGTGACATATTCGCGAGGAGATATCGCTTGCCCCATAGTGTCGAAACCCGACGTGCTCGTGGCTTTCAATAAACCGTCGCTCGACAAATTCGTAAACAGCGTAGCAAGCGGCGGAACGGTGGTCGTAAATTCGTCGAACGCCGACAAAGAGGTGGAAAGAAAAGACATAAATGTCATTCGGGTTCCCGTAAGCGAGCTTGCAAGCGGCATCAATCCGAGAGGCGGCAATATAATAATGCTCGGCGTGCTTTTGCCTATACTTAAGTCGCTTTCTTTGAGCGCTGCGGAAGATGCGGTTAAAAGCGTGTTTAAGTCCAAACCGAATCTTATCGAACCCAATCTTGCCTGTCTTAAGGCGGGAATGAGATTCGCGGAAGGAGAAACGTCATGTTTGTGAATTCGATCGGAAATGAGATTGCCGCGCTCTTTGCGAATATGACGGCGTCTGTCGTAGTCTTGTTTGCACTCGGTTTGATTCTTATTATCGCCGAATTTTTCCGCCCGATGCGGGGACTCGGTTACGGTTGCGGAGCCGCCGTGCTCGCGTGTTCTATAGTTCTCAGAATGTTATCGGGAGCAAGTGCGGGCACGCTGTTTCTCATGCTGTTTATTTCGGCGTTTTTTCTCTTCGGAGCACATCTTTTGATGATAGCTCTGCACAAGCGCGAATGGTTGCTTGTCTCTTCCGGCATAACAGACGAAGAGGGCGCGGATCGGTATTCCTATCTTATCGGACTGCGCGGCGTAACGACGACGGCGGTAGCGCCAAGCGGTCATATGTCTATAAACGATATAAACTTTTATGTGACGAGCGAAACCGCGATAGACGTAGGGGTAGAAGTCGTCGTCAAAAACGTGAGCGGCGATCGGATAATCGTCGTGCCGGCGTCTGACGAAGAGCTGCAAGAATAAATATCGGCGGAACGGTATGAGAATACTCCTCGAATAATCCAAGTGTCGACGCTCATAAAATACTACGAGGCAAACAGTCTCAATAATGTTTTGCGGAGTGGATATGAGCTTTTTCAAAGAAGTTGCAGAAAGGCTGGGCGGCGAGTCGATCGGAAGCTATACCGTAATAAATTACGGCGGCGAAGCGGTCTATATAGAGGGAGTTAAACGTATCGTTTCGATAGATTCCGAAAATATGCGTTTCGCTTGCGGTGGGATAAAACTCGCGCTTGACGGCGAAAATCTCAAAGTCAGCGAGCTTGGCGGCGGTTGCGTGACGGTTACGGGGAAAGTACGTTCGGTCTATGAAGAGGATAGCCTATGAGAAAGGAGTATTATCCGAAATCCGTGGGAGGTTCGGAATACAAAATCACGGGGCTTAATCAGAATCGGTTGCTCGGCGAGCTTATGAAAAGCGGCGTCACGGTTTACAATGTGAGACGTGTAAGCCGAAGCGAGCTTTGTCTCGAGGTTCGCAACCGCGACGTAGTCGAGTTTACGGCGATGTCGGAAAAACTCGGTTTCGAGGCGACGCGAGTA
This sequence comes from uncultured Christensenella sp., assembly GCA_910585955.1. Lineage (GTDB taxonomy): Bacteria > Bacillota > Clostridia > Christensenellales > Pumilibacteraceae > MGBC157735. The sequence continues at coordinate 85,425 of CAJUGC010000007.1, read as the reverse complement.
AAAAAATTGGGGACGCTGTCGGCTGTATCGAAGATGTTGCCGCGTATGGGATTTGTAGTTGCGCTTGCTCTCATGATCGCTTGTTATTTTATTGCGAGCGGCTTTGTTTGGAGAGTGGAGATCGTCGGTAACGAAAGGGTTGACTACTATGCCATATCCGACGTTTTGGCGGCGAGCGGGGCAAAGACGGGCGCAAGCAAGAATACGCTCGATTTCGATTCTCTGGAAAGCGAACTGCGCGGTATCGACGGCATAGCCGAAGCGACCGTTACCGTCAGCGGCACTACGCTCAAAGTTTCGGTCGTCGAAAGCCTCGATTTTGTCCCGCGTCCGAGCGGAGGCAAGGAGACGCTCGTTTCGCTATACGATGCGGAAATCACGCGCATAGTTCTTCGCAGAGGGAGCGCTCTCGTTAAAACGGGACAACGCGTTTTTGCAGGTACGCCTCTTCTTTCGGGTAATCTTATCGGTACGGACGGAGAAATAATAACCGGCGGTTATGCCGACGGCGAAGTATACGGCAAGGTCGTATTCCGCGAGAGCGTGACTGTCGCTTTGAACGGGGTGCGCACGACGGAAACGGGCAGGCAAAAGAAGAGCACGATACTCGGCATTTTCGGACTGAAGATAGGGAAGCGCAGCGACGGCTTCGAACTTGCCGAGATTAGCGAGGAGACGAAAACGCTTGCTCCCATACCCATAAGAGTGACTACTTTGTATGCGAAAGAGCTTGCTCGGGAAGAATATTCTTTGGACAGAAGTCAGGCCGTCGAAGAGGCAAAGAGCGTTGCGCGCGCCCGCCTTGCCGAGCGTCTTGTCGGCGCGGGCGGCGAAGAAACGGTAATAGTGCGAGATATTTCCGACGGAGTTATTTGTGTTGATGTGTTCATCACCTCCGAAATCCTCATCACCTGACGGCTTATATGCTTCGCATTTCTGCGTCAAACTAAATTTTTTCTCGGGTCATGTACGGCATAGTACACTCTCTGTCGAAAAAATTTGTTTTCCTTGAACTGCTCGCATCTAAGCCGTCGGGGACTCGTTTTCTGTCTATGCGTTTGTTGCCTGCTGTCAGTTTTGTTTGTATATCGTAATAACCGTGATTATTCTTTTTCTAACGAAATTCTTTGTGTACATAAAGGAGGTCATGTAAACTCATGACGAGAACAATAGAACTCGAAAACGACTTGTATGCCGAGCTGTTCGGAAGCTACGACGGCAACGCTCGCGAAATAGAAAAGGCTTTCGGCGTTCGGCTTTTCACTATAGGCGGAGGCTTACAGGTTGTAGGCGACGAGAAAAAAGTCGAAACGGTCTCTAAGCTCATAGAAAACGTAGTAGCTGTTCTAAATGAAGGACATTCGGTAGATAAGGAAAAAATGCTTCGGTTTATAGAACTTGCAAGAGACGGAAGGGCGGAAGAGATCTTGCCGCTTGCAAGCGACGTAAAGGCGGTAACGGCGTCTGGCAAGCGAATACGCTGTCTGTCCGCGGGGCAAAAAGACTATGCAGACGCCATCGAAAAACATACGCTCACGTTCGGTATAGGACCTGCGGGAAGCGGAAAGACGTTTCTTGCGGTAGCCGCGGCGGTCACTGCGTTCAGAAAGTCCGATGTCTCGCGCATAATTCTTACCCGTCCCGCACTCGAAGCGGGGGAACGTCTCGGCTTTTTGCCTGGAGATTTAAAAGAGAAGGTAGATCCTTATCTCATACCGCTTTACGACGCTTTAAAGGAATTGTTCGGCGTAGAGGCGACTGCTCGGCTTGTGGAACGCGGAGCAATCGAGGTCGCGCCGCTTGCTTATATGCGAGGTAGGACGCTTACAAACGCATTCGTTATCCTCGACGAGGCGCAGAATACGACTCGCGAACAGATGAAGATGTTTTTGACACGACTCGGAAACGGCTGTAAAATGGTTGTCACGGGCGACATTACTCAAATCGACTTGCCGGACAAGTCGAGAAGCGGACTTATCGAAGCTGTCGAAGTGCTCGGCGGCGTGGAGGATATAGCCGTCTGTCGTCTCATGTCCGCAGATATAGTTCGTCACGGATTGGTGCGACGCATTATTAAAGCCTACGATGAGAAAGCCTCTGCGTCGGAGGAGAGACCGATGTCTCAAAGGCGGGAATAATATCTCTAAATTGCTTTACTTTATCGACGGATTGCTATATAATAAAAGAAGATGGAAACAAACTTTAACAACGAAAGCAAATCGCGAAAATGGAGACGTCCGTTTTTCATAGGCTTGATACTGCTCGGCACCCTCGCATACGTTGCCGTGCTCGGATCTGTTATTCTTCGCTTTGCTTACAGTCCGGACAGCCTTACGCCGCTCGCGTATGTTTTGCTCGTGGCGGGTATTGCGGCGTTGCTTATTTCGATGCTCGTTTACTTTGTTTATTCGCGCCGCGGTCTCATATTCAATCTGCGTGAATTGTCCGCAGTCTCCACGGCAATGGCTATAGGCTATACGCTGTGTCTCTGCCTGTCTCTTCTTTCGGTATATCTTATGCCGATAGCCGTGACGGCATTTTTGATTGCGCCGATAGCACGCCGCCGCGATGCGTTCGTATGTTCGCTCGCAACGGTTATAATGGTCACTTGGACAATGCTCATAGGTATAAACGGCGGGATAGACGTCGCGCTTGCGGATTTGCTGCCTATGTTCCTTGTGGGCATACTTTCCGGTACCTTGGCTTCGTATACGGTATCCACCGATACCAACAGACTGAGCTACGTCGTAAAAGGCGTCGTAATAGGAGCGGGCGGAGTGGCGGTATTTTTCCTGTTCTTCCTCGTTCGTTGGCAGCTCATGGATTTCGTATTCGATTTGCCGTATATGGCAATAGCTCTTGCGGTGCAGGCGCTTACGGGACTTGCGCTCCAACCGGTGATAGAACGCGTATTCAATCTTGTGACGAACTCGCGCCTCGTAGAGCTTGCGGACAGAAATTCTCCGCTCATAAAACGCCTCATGAACGAAGCGCTCGGCACATTCTCGCACAGTATGTCGGTTGCGAATTTCGCCGAGATGTGCGCCGTTGCGATAGGAGAAAATCCCTATCTTGCGAGAGCTTGCGCTTACTATCACGACGTGGGTAAGCTTGCAAATCCGATGTATTTCAAGGAAAATCAAGCGGGACAGGCAAACCCGCACGACGATCTTCTGCCCGAAGTTTCGGCGGAGATTATTCGCGGGCATACGACCGAAGGGCTTAAGCTTTGCCGCAGATACCGTATTCCCGACGAAGTAAGCCATGTGACCGTTCAGCATCACGGTACGCTGTCCATTCCCGTATTTTACAATAAGGCTCAAAAGCTCACGGACGGAGAAGTCGACCCGTACGAATATTCGTATCACGGTATAACTCCCGTCACGAAGATCGCAGCGATAATAATGATATGCGACAGCGGCGAGGCGGCGATACGCGCCATGGACAATCCTACTGGCGAACGCGTGGATAAGCTTTTGAAAAGTTTGATAGATTCGCGAATAGCCGCAGGGCAGTTCGATAACTGCGACATTACGCTTCGCGATTTGAACACCGTACGCCGTACAATAGTCGAATCGTTCGGCGGTGTATATCACCAACGCTTGAAATACCCGGACGGCAAATAGCATGATAGAAATAATTACAGACACTCCGAATTTGCTTTACGAAAGCGTGGCAAAAGCCGCTTACGAAAATCTTGATTTAAAAGGGCGGGCAAGCGTAGAGTTGCTTATTGTCGATAAAGACGAAATACGGAAAGTTAACGCTCGGGAAAGAAAGATCGACAGCGCTACCGATGTCTTGAGCTTTCCGCTTTTGGACGAAATACTTTCTTTCGAGAAGGCGAACTATCCGTTCGATTACGACGAGGATACGGGTTGTGTGTCGCTCGGGAGCATTCTCATTTGCGACGAGGTCGCAAAGCTACAGGCAGCCGAGTACGGTCATAGTGAGGAAAGGGAGCGAGCCTATCTTTTTTTGCACGGACTATTGCATCTGCTCGGATATGACCACATGGACGAGGAAACGAAAAACGAAATGCGTGCCGCCGAAGAAGAAATCTTGCGTTCGGTGGGGCTTACGAGGTGAAAGCTTGAAATCGGGATTTATTGGAATATTGGGTAGACCGAACGTCGGAAAATCCTCGCTTACGAATGCGCTCGTCGGCGAAAAGGTTTCGATAGTCTCTCCGAAGGCGCAGACTACGCGAAACAAGATTCTCGGCATAGTTACGACAGGCGAGTATCAGATGATTTTCGTCGATACTCCGGGAGTACACAATCCGCGCAATCGTCTCGGCGAGTATATGGAAAAGTGCGTCGAGGAGTCGGAACGCGACGTAGACGCTATAGTCATAGTACTCGATGCGACTCGAGCCGTTTCGGAAAACGAATTGTCGTTTGTGGAAAAACATTTGAAAAATAAGTCCGTGCCGGTCTACGTCGTAATAAACAAGACCGATCTCGTAAGTTACGATACCGTATATCCTATACTCAGCAGACTTGCTTATCTTACAAATAAGGAAAAAGGCAGAAGCGCGATAAAGGAAATAATCCCTACGTCTGCGCGAACGGGTGAAAATGTCGAAGTCCTTAAGAAATATCTCGAGAGCGAGCTTCCCGAAGGCGAATGTTTTTATCCCGAAGACGAATATACGGATAAGTCCGAGCGTTTCATGATAGGAGAAATAATTCGCGAAAAAGCCCTGCTTTTTTTACAAGACGAAGTGCCTCACGGTATCGGAGTCGTGCTTCAGAATATGACTTGCGACGGAAAACTCACGAGTATCGAAGCGGATATAGTGTGCGAAAGAAAGTCGCATAAGTCGATAATAATCGGAGACGGAGGCTCGAAACTGCGTACCATAGGAGAGAGCGCTCGCGCCGACATCGAAAAGCTTGTCGGCACGAAAGTGTATCTTAAACTTTTTGTAAAGGTCAGAGAAGGGTGGCGGAACAAGCGCAACGTGCTCCACGACATAGGGTACTCTTGACGTCGTATCAACTTCGCGCTGCGGGTCGGGTGTTCTTTCCCGCATACATTACTTTTCCTTTGCGAATACTAACACCGTTCAAGGAGGAGAGAGATGAAAGACAAGTACTTTGACGACGACGGTGATTTGAGTTCGGGTTTGGCATGGACATTGTTCTCGCTTTCCGGCGAACCGGGCTACTATATGTTATACCACGATCTCACGAAATGCGACGAAAATACGGAGGATTAGCTTTGTGCCCCAGACGCAAAACGTAACGGCAATAGTGACAAAGGCGGATGACTATCGCGAAAACGATAGGATTATTCGCCTTTTTACTATGGAGGGCGGCATGATGCGCGCAACTGTTCGCGGCGTAAAAAAGCACGGCGCAAAACTGAAATTCTGCGCTCAACCTTTTGCGCTCTGCTCGTACGAACTTGCAAGACGCGGCGAATACTACACGGTCGTCGGCGCTTCGCAAATCGAAAGTCTGTTTGATATTACTTTCGATCCGGTGCGCTATGCCGTGGGATGCATTCTGCTCGAAGCGAGCGATGTGGCGGTAGACGAGATTCCGAACCCGAGACTGTTCGTCAAACTTTTAAAGACTCTTAAAGCTCTTGTCTACGGAGGAAACAACGACCCGTATCTCATAGGCGCAAAGTATATGATTGCCGCTTTGGACGAGCAGGGCTACGGAAGCGCGTATGAGGGAAGCGGCAAGACCGAAAAACTCTTACATACTTTACGGGCTAACACGCTTGATAAGGTCGGCGAAATAAGTGTCGAAAAGGCTGCGTCGCTTGCCGCATTAAAGGCGGTGGCTCGCTCCGTCGAATATCATTTCGACCGTCGTCTGTTCTCGCTTTTAAGCCTTTGATAAAGTAATTTAAATTTATCCGAGATAAGTTCCGATGCGATTTTCAAGTTTCTTTCGAGGTGACGGAAAGAAGCTTTTTTTTGTGTGCTTAAAAATAAAATTTTCCAAAAACAAGGCGATTTGCTTGACACCGACGCGGGGGGGGGTGCTATAATTGTATTGTAGAAAATTATGCTCGGAGCGGTATGCTTTTTTGTCTGTTTGGGATATGGACGTCATTTAAATGTAAGCGATGAAAAGCCCGCTCGGAAAAAGGAGACAGATCCGTGGAATATATGAAGTGTCCGACCTGCGGCGGAAGATGTAAATTCGAATACGGAAAGGGATATGTGTGCGGAAGTTGCGGAAACATCTATGACAGTGCGGGAACTTCCGAAAGCGCAGCGGACAAACTCAATATCGCCAATCAAAAGCGTATCGAGGACTACGATTTCGAGGGGGCGCTCGCGCTTTGCCGCGACGTGCTTGCGGAGGACGCGAACAGCCAAGAAGCCAATTGGTGCGCAATGCTCGCCGAGTACAAGATAATCTATCTTAAGAACGATGAAAACAAGTATGTTCCGTCTTTCCTCGACCCGGATGTAAAGACGCCGCTGTATGAGTGCGGCTACTATGCAAAGCTCAACACCGCATATAGGGACATGGCGGACAAAATCGAGCAAATGCGGCGTATCGTCGTAGATGAAGCCCGCGATATACCCGATTACGATGTGTTCATAAGTTATAGACAGCATAAGAGCCGAAATTCCAAAGAAGAAACCGAAGAATCTCAATGGGCGGAAGAGCTTTACAGATTGCTCTCCAAGCAGTCGGGAGCCGATAAACTTCGCGTTTTCTATGATAAGGAATCTCTGGACGGCAGCAACGCGGGTTGGGAACCGCACATTTACGCGGCTCTTCGAAGCGCTAAATTTCTTGTGCTCATGGGCTCGTCTTTGGAAAACATAAATTCGACCTGGGTCAAGAACGAGTGGAAGCGTTTCATCGCCTACAGAAACATGGGTAAGGAAAAGACGCTTGCCGTGCTCGGCAAGAATATCGACCCCATGAAGCTTCCCGACGTCGCTCTTCGCGCGGGACAGATGATAAAGGCAGACGAAAAGGGTTGGCAGGAAAAGCTCGTAAAGCGCGCGAACGACGCGTGCAAGGAGAACAAAGACGTAGACTATCTTTTGAACGAAGCCGACACTTTCATATGCAAAAACAAATTCGGTAAAGCCAAGCAGAATTATTTGAAAGTCTGCAGTCTCGCGCCGCGCGACAGTCGGGGATATTGGGGACTCGTGCGCTGTAAATACAAGGCGTTCGACGATTACGATATAGTAAAGGGCAAAAAGAAATTAGTCAAGATAAACGAGTTCAACGAAGCAATGCGTTACGCTACGGGCACGGAAAAGGCGCATTACGAGGACGTCCGCAATGCCCAGCTTAAGCACAATACTTTAGGTTACGAGCGCACAAACTATAAGGAGTGGAGACGTAGGAGCAAAGCGGCGCGCTTCTTTAAAAAGCTCGGCGCGGTCGTCGCCGTCGTTGCGATTTTGGCGTTCGGCGCTTATTCGTATTGGGGCGTTACTCATCCTTTGACGTATTCCGAGGAAAACGGCGTCACGGTGGTCGGCAAGTCTCCGTACTTGGATTTGGTAGTAAGGGAACTCGACATAGATTTGTATGACGGAAAGCCCGTGACCGAAATAGGCGACGGTGCGCTTGCGGGAAGCAAGCTCAAAACGCTCACGCTCGGCGAAACCGTCGAAAGAATAGGCGAGGGGGCTTTCAAGGATTGTACGGCGCTCACCGAAGTACATATTGCGAATACTGACATAGAGATCGCCGCCGAAGCGTTTAAGGGTTGCACGAGTCTTAGGACGGTCAAGGTGGGAAGTTTGATTTCGGTTGCCGCGGACGGCAAAAGCTCCGCGTATTCGCTGCGCGCGGCTTCGGGTATGCGCATAGGAGACAATGCGTTCGCGGGCTGTACTCTGCTTGAAGACATTACGCTCGACGCCTGCTCGCGTATAGGCGCAAACGCTTTCGACGGCTGTATAAAGCTCAAAAAAATAAAGCTTGATTTGACCGACGCGAACAGCATTGACGAACACGCTTTCGACGGCATGAGCAAAGGCGTCGAAATAGCGCTTCCGACGATAGCCGAAGACGTGATAAACTCGCTTTCGGCAAAGTATGCGGATATGGTGTTTTCGACCTTCACCCGCGACAAAATAGAAGAATGTATTTACTTCATAGGCAAACTCGAGAGCCTGTCGGGCGACAGTGCGGAAGCGCTCGATAAAGCCGAAGCTCTCTACGCCGCTCTGTCGGACGTAGACAAATCGAAAATAAGCAATTACGGAACGCTTCGCAACGCTCGCGCCTCATACGACGTCGCGCGCATGATAGCGAATGTCGGCACGGTGACTTTGGAGTCGGGCAAGGTTATAGAAGAAGCCGAAACGGCTTATGCAATGCTGTCGTCCGAACAGAAGAAAATGGTCGGCAATTATGCTGTGCTTATTTCCGCAAGAAAGGTGTTCGACGCCGTAACGCTCATTGCCGAAATAGGCGAAGTGAACGAGGAAAGCGAGCGTAAAATAATAAAAGCCGAGCAGGCTTATGAAGAACTTTCTCATTCCGAGCGAGACGAGGTGTTCAATTATGCTGCGTTGACTTCCGCCCGCGTGAAAGTGGACGGACTGCTTGCCGATGTCGTGATCGAAAAGATAGAGGCAATAGCGGTTGCGATTTCGTCGGACAGCGAATCCGCGATAATAGAAGCGGAAACGGCTTATAATGCCTTGACCGCTGCGCAGAAAGCGCTTGTGACCAACTATGAAAGTCTTGTAGACGCTCACGCCGTCTGCAACGTCATAATTTCCATTGAGGGCATAGGCGAAATAACGGCTATGAGCGAAAGCACCATCGCGACGGCTCAAGCGCTTTACGACGCGCTGACGCAAACGCAGATCGCCAAAGTGCCGCGTTCGATTCTTACGCTTTTGACGGATGCGCAAGCCGTCTGTCCCGTCGTAAAAAGTATAGCCGAAATCGGTATAGTGACCTCCGACAGCCTTGCGGCAATGGACAAAGCGTCCACGGCTTTTTCGCTTCTCAGCACGTCGCAACAGGCTAAAGTATCGAATTATTCCGTACTTACCGACTCGCGCGAAGCTTATGCTACGGTGCGGCTTATAGAAGGGATCGGAGAGGTGTCGGAAGAAGCGTATGCGAAAATCGAGGCTGCGCAAAACAGCTACGACAGACTTACCGTTTCTCAAAAGGAACTCGTAGGCAATCGCGATAAACTTACCGACGCGTTTAAAATCTACAATGTCATTGTTGCGATAAACGCAATAGGCGATGTTAAATATTCGACAAGTTTGACTAAGATCGCTTCTGCCGAAACGGCTTATGCAGGTCTTACTTCTTCGCAAAAAGAAAAAGTGACGAATATCTCCTTATTGACTATGGCGCGAAATATATACAATCTCATGGCGGTGCTTGCCGACGGCAAAACCTATACTCTGGGCACGGCGCAGACCGAATCTTTTTATACGCTTACGTCGCTCAATATGGAAGAGTTTTTAAACAACAAATCGAACAGGGATAAAGTCGTGAGCATTACGGTAAAAGGTTTCTCTTCGCTTTCCGATCGGGAATCTTGGAAGAGAGTTTTTCCGGGAATAACGCTTTTGCGCCATGACGTATCGAACGTCTCGGAAATTCCTTCCGCTTTCACCGTACCCGCCGACTTTGCGAAAGTCGCTCTTGTCGGCAATCCCGCAAGGCAATACGATAATTTTTCGATATATTTCGAAAGCCGCAGCAGTAACTGTATTTTCGAAATTTGGGATATGCACATTACGGCTGCGCAAGGGGATTCGGTTATAAGCGCAATACAAGTGTCGTCTATATTCAGCGTGGATATATGGTTCTACGGAGATTCGGTGCTTCGAGCCGGCGACGGAATCGGCGGTACGAACGGTACAAGTTATGAGTATAATAAGGGGTATAAGTCGCAGATGAACGGCGGAAACGGCGGTAACGGCACGGACGGCGCGTCTGCGATAACCGGCAATAGGATTTGTTTGAAGATAGGCAGCGGAGCAAAGGTCGAGATCTACGGCGGAAACGGCGGGGTCGGCGGCAAGGGCGGTCATGGAGGCGGCAGCGATCAGAGCGGAAACGGTCAAGCGGGTCACGGCGGAGTCGGCGGCAAAGGCGGTAACGGCGGCGCGGCGGTCTATGCGTCCAATAATTCGGGTATCGATAATTTCGGAGGCGCGTTGAAACTTGTCGGCGGAAATGCCGGCAACGGTAATCGCGGCGGCTACGGCGGAAATAACACAGAAACAAGCGCTTTGTATAAAGCCGATTACGGCGGAAGAGGCGGCAGCGGCGGCGCAGGCGGCGTTGGCGGCAGCGCATTTGCTTGCGGCGGCAGGTTCAGCGTTTCCGGAAGTTCGGGCGGCAGCGAGATCCTTATCGGCGGAAGAGGCGGCGACGGTGGCAACGGACTGACGGGCGGCGACAGCGTTCGGTTGAAAGCAACTCCCGGCGGCGGAAGAGGCGGCGACGGAGGAGCGGGCGGTAAAGGCGGCTTTGCCGTAGAATTGGTCGGCGGCAATTGGGGAGGAGTCGATGAGAGTACGTCTCTCGAAGGCGGCGACGGCGGCAGCGGCGGTAAGGGCGGCAACGGCGGAGATTGCGGCGACGGAGGAAGAGGCGGCAACGGCGGTAACGGCGGAGCGGGCGGCGCAGGTGCGGCGACTGTAAGCAAAGGCTATATTCCCAGTTATAACGGCGGTAGCGGCGGCAGCGGCGGTATTGCTGGAGCGAAAGGCAAAAACGGCGATTCCGCAGGTGCCGACGGCGCGAAAGGTAAAGATAACGAATATTAATTCGAAACGGAGAGCGAGTTTGTTGCGCTCTCCGTTTTGTGCAAAAGAAATCTTTTAAATACTTGCCTTTGTAACATTTTTGTGTTATGATTATGTATATAGAAAGCAGATATGTATTTTGAATACCTAAGGAGAATGATCCTATGAAAAGATTTATATCTTGTCTTATATGTCTTTGTATAGCTTTGGGGTTTGCGCTGTCTGCGGCAAGTTGCAACAATACTCCGCCGCCCGTTCCGCCTCCCGGGACGGAGAAGCCTGAGGAGAAGCCCGAGGAGAAGCCCGAGGAGAAGCCCGAAGAGAAGCCCGAAGAGAAGCCTGAGGAGAAGCCCGAGGAGAAGCCTGAGGAGAAGCCTGAGGAGAAGCCCGAGGAGAAGCCCGAGGAGAAGCCCGAGGAGAAGC
>CAJUGC010000007.1:0-74170 GCA_910585955.1 uncultured Christensenella sp. | reverse complement strand
AGAAGCCCGAGGAGAAGCCCGAGGAGAAGCCCGAAGAGAAGCCCGAAGAGAAGCCCGAAGAGAAGCCCGAAGAGAAGCCTGAGGAGAAGCCCGAGGAGAAGCCCGAGGAGAAGCCCGAGGAGAAGCCCGAAGAGAAGCCCGAAGAGAAACCCGAGGAGAAGCCTGAGGAAAAGCCCGAAGAGAAACCCGAAGAGAAACCCGATCCCGAAGTAAATATAGAAGGGTTCAAGTTGCCCAAGCAACTTGCTACGATAGATATTCGGACCGACGACGGGCAGGACATAACTGGCGATTTGAAAAATCAAGAATATAAGGGGTGCGCCGTGACGTTGACGGACGGACGGGAAGGCGAAAATTTTTCCGCCGCTCGCGGATTGGTCAGGGTCAGAGGCAACAACACCGCCGAGTTTCCGAAAAAATCGTTTCGTTTGAAGTTCGATACGAAAATAAATTTGCTCGGTCTGAACGACGGCGCAAAGTGCAGAAACTGGGTATTGCTTGCCTGCTACAAAGACGTAACTTTTTTACGCGACGCCGTGGCTTTCGAACTCGGAAGGCAGACGCTTGCCGAAAACGGATATTACTGTTCGGATTTCGGTTATGCGGAAGTCAGCATAAACGGGAAATATAACGGAATGTATATGGTTGCCGAGCAGCAACAGGTAAATAAGAACAGAATAAGCATAAACGAACCCGAAGAGGGCTACACGGGTACGGATATAGGCTATCTTGTCGAATACGACGGCAATGCTTACGGGACCGAAGAGCCTGATTCTTATTTTGAACTTAACTACAGAGATTATCCTTTGACGTGCGAGGACGGTACGCAATTTACTCCGGGACAATTTTTAAATTTTGGCTTTGCATATTATACGGTAAAAAGCGATTTTTACAGTGCGGAGCAAATGACGTTTATAAGGAATTATACGGAGAACGTGTTTAAAATTATTTATGACGCGCTCTACAACGAGAAATTCACTGCATTCAGCGCCGATTATACTCAAATAGTAGATTTGGAGTTTGCGAATTCGCGGCAGACCATAGAGGCGATCGTGAACTTGGATTCTCTCGTAGACACCGTAATAATGGCAGAAGTGCTGTGCGACAACGACGTAGACTTTTCGAGCTTTTTCTTCACTCTCGATATGAGCGAGGGCGGCGACAGGAAGCTCACGTTCCAAGCGCCGTGGGACTTCGATTCGGGGCTGGGAATGATGCGCGGATTGGAGGAACTCGATCAGATCTTTTCGGCGAACGTAAGTACGAACGCCATGCGTGCTCTCAATCCGTGGACGGCTGTGATGTTTAAAGCGGATTGGTTCAAAGAGGATCTTGCAAAACGCTGGGCGCAGCTTGCGGACAAAGGCGTGTTCGACAGACTCATAACTCTTATAGATAAAGTTACGGAAACATACGAGCCGTATTTTGCGAAAAACTACGAGCTTTGGGACAATCTCGGCAAGATAGTCGACGATGTGCAGGGCGATACCGTCACTACTTTCAAAACGCACGCCGACGCTTCGCTTTATCTCAAAAATTGGCTCAATCATCGCATAGAATTTCTTACAGGCTACTTTGCGAATATTATAAATTCCTCGCCGCCGGCAGAGGTGGATCCTACGGAATAAATTATTATTGAAAAGAGCGTCTCATTAGGACGCTCTTTTGCGTTTGCTGCGGGCTTGCCTACAAAAAATATAAAAAAATACAGTCAAACTCTTGCACTATAAACCATTGTGTGATATAATACCGATGAGGGCGGTTGCAGTCGCTGTTTTTTCGTGCGTCGAGCAACTTTTCTCAAAGCTTACAAGCAAAAAAAGAAACATAAAGGAGAGAATTATGGCAAAGAAAAAGTACGTCTATCTGTTCACCGAAGGCGACGCAAGCATGAGAGAACTTCTCGGCGGCAAGGGCGCGAACCTTGCGGAGATGACGAAGATAGGTCTCCCCGTTCCTCAGGGCTTCACGATTTCGACCGAAGCGTGCACGCAGTACTACGAGGACGGCAGACAGATCAACGCCGATATTCAGAAAGAAATTCTCGAGAATATCGACAAAATGGAGAAAGTCACGGGCAAGAAGTTCGGCGATAAAGAGAATCCGCTTTTGGTTTCGGTAAGAAGCGGCGCGCGCGCTTCCATGCCGGGCATGATGGACACCATTCTCAACCTCGGCTTAAACGAGCAGGTCGTAGACGTAATAGCCAAGAAGTCGGGCAATCCCCGTTGGGCGTGGGACTGCTACAGAAGATTCATTCAGATGTTCTCCGACGTAGTCATGGAGGTGGGCAAAAAGTATTTCGAGAAGCTCATCGACGAGATGAAAGAGAAGAAGGGCGTAGTATTCGACGTCGATCTTACGGCGGACGATCTTAAGGAGCTTGCCAATCAGTTCAAGGCAGAGTATAAGAAACAGCTCGGAACCGATTTCCCGTCCGATCCGAAGGAACAGCTTTTCGAGGCTATCAAAGCCGTATTCCGTTCGTGGGACAACCCCCGTGCGAACATCTACCGCATGGATCACGACATTCCGTACTCCTGGGGCACGGCTGTCAACGTCCAAATGATGGCGTTCGGCAATATGGGCGAAACTTCCGGTACGGGCGTTGCGTTCACTCGTAATCCCGCAACGGGCGAGAAAGGTCTCATGGGTGAGTTCCTCGTAAACGCACAGGGCGAGGACGTCGTAGCAGGCGTTCGTACTCCGATGCCTATTGCGGAAATGAAAAAGGTGTTCCCCGAGGCATACGACGAGTTCCAGAAGGTTTGCAAGACCCTCGAGGATCACTATCGCGATATGCAGGATATGGAGTTCACGATAGAGAACAAGAAGCTCTATATGCTTCAGACGCGTAACGGCAAGCGCACCGCCGCAGCCGCTATCAAGATCGCGTGCGACCTCATCGACGAAAAGATGATAACCGAGAAAGAAGCTCTCATGCAGATAGACGCAAAGTCGCTCGATATGCTTCTTCACCCGACCTTCGATCCTAAGGCGCTTAAGGAAGCCGACAAGAAGAACGTCGTCGGCAAGGGTATCGCCGCTTCTCCGGGCGCAGCCGCTGGTACGATAGTGTTTACGGCGGAAGACGCGGTCGTAGAAGGCAAGAAGGGCAAGAAGGTCGTTCTCGTCAGACTCGAGACCTCTCCCGAGGACATAGAGGGCATGAAATACGCTCAGGGTATACTTACGGTTCGCGGCGGACAGACCTCTCACGCGGCAGTCGTTGCTCGCGGCATGGGCACTTGCTGTGTCTCGGGTTGCGGCGACATCAAAATGGACGAGGAAAACAAGCGCTTCACCCTTGCGGGCAAGACCTTCAAGGAAGGCGACGTGCTTTCGCTCGACGGTTCTACGGGCAACATCTACGATTGCCTTATCCCGACCGTTCCCGCCGATCCCAACAGCGGCTACTTCGGACGTATCATGGAGCTTGCCGACAAGTATAAGGCGCTCGGCGTCCGTACGAATGCGGACACTCCTGCCGACGCAAAGCAGGCTGCGGCATTCGGCGCTCAGGGCATAGGTCTTTGCCGTACCGAACATATGTTCTTCGATCCCGCAAGAATCGGCGCGTTCCGCGAAATGATCTGCGCGGATAACGTAGAGCAGAGAGAAGCGGCTCTTGCCAAAATTGAGCCTATGCAGCAGGCGGACTTCGAGGGACTTTTCGAGGCTCTCGGCGGTTACCCCGTAACTATTCGTTTCCTCGATCCTCCTCTTCACGAGTTTGTTCCGACCGACGAAGAAGATATCAAGACGCTTGCAAAGGCACAGGGAAAAACCGTCGCTCAGATAAAGCAGATAATCTCCGACCTTCACGAGTTCAACCCTATGATGGGTCATCGCGGCTGCCGCCTTACGGTAACATATCCCGAGATAGCAGTCATGCAGACGAGCGCAGTCATAAAGGCTGCAATAGCCGTTCAGAAGAAGCATAAGAATTGGAAAGTCGTGCCCGAAATCATGATCCCTCTTACGGGCGAAACCAAGGAAATGAAGTTCGTTAAAGACATCGTCGTCAAGACCGCCGACGAAATCATCAAGAAGTCGGGCGTAGAGCTTAAGTACGAGGTCGGCACGATGATCGAGATTCCGCGTGCGGCTCTCACTGCCGACGAGATTGCAAAGGAAGCGGAGTTCTTCTGCTTCGGTACGAACGACTTGACGCAGATGACTTTCGGCTTCTCGAGAGACGACGCAGGCAAGTTCCTTCCTTCGTACTACGCAAACAAGATCTACGAGTCCGATCCGTTCGCACGTCTCGATACGATAGGCGTAGGCAAGCTCATGGAAATGGCTGTCGAGCTCGGAAGAAAGACGAGAAAAGATCTTCACTGCGGTATCTGCGGCGAACACGGCGGCGATCCTTCGTCGATAGAGTTCTGCCATAAGATCGGTCTTTCGTACGTTTCCTGCTCGCCTTATCGCGTGCCCATAGCTCGCCTCTCCGCAGCGCAAGCCAATATTCGCTCGCCTCGTAAGTAAGCGTAAATCGGAAAATAAAATCATAAAATAAAACAACAGCCGTCGGTCTCGATAGATGCGACGGCTGTTTTTTACTATGACTTATGTTTGTCGGTGGGGAGCGGTGCTTGAAGAGATCATTCTTTTTCTTTGCTTTCGTTCGGTTCTTTATTCTTGTCCTTGTCTCTGCGGAAAAGATAGAGAACAACGTGTACGGTGCAAAGTGCGCCTACAACTGCCGTAAGCGCCCAGAATATCGTGTCCTGAAAAAGTCCGCTGCCAAGCGTGGGAACAAAAAATCCGCCGAAATTAAAGACTGCGTGAAGCAGTATACAGGGAAAAATATTTCCTACTCGAATGAATACCGCGGACAGCATTGCGCCTATGAGAAAGCTGTAGCACACTTGGAGAAGGGTGGGGAAAAGCGACGCGCCTGCAAAGAGATTCGAGAGATGCCACAATCCGAACAGCGCGGAGTTTACGGCGACGGAAATTGTTACGCCGTACTTTTTGTCCTTGAACGCGTCGAGAAATATCGGCTGAAACAGTCCGCGAAATATAAGTTCTTCCATTGCCCCGATTGCAAGACATTCGAGAATAAACGCCGGCAGAAGTTCGAGCTTGGTGATTTTCGCTACTCCCGATATCAGCGCGGAGAATGGGAAATTTACGACGGCTACGAAAAACGCGGGTAAGCACCATAGGAGAGCTTTACAGAGCGGTCGATTGTGCGAGTAGAATATTTTGCCGCTTTTCAAAAGTATGACTATAGCTATAAGAGGCAGACAGGCAATGCCGCGGGAGAGGGCGCCTTTGAAAAGTTCGTTTGTCGCGTCGTTTTCGGAAAGGCGAACGAAGTCCAGCCCGAGTACGAAAAATGTTGCGCACGCAGTCAAAAACAGAACTCCTATGATGATGTCGCGTTTGGTTATCTTCAAGTAACGCTCCTCCGCTTTTAGGTATTATACATCATAAGACGGTAAAAATCAACAAAAAAGTTTGCCGTCGACAAAATGCCGCGCATAACTATTGTCTTTGTCATGCATAATATATTCGAGGAGAAATGTATCATGAACGGCGACAAAGAAAAGAATACGCAACTTTTAAAGTACTTAGGCAAAAATGCCAAAATGGGAGCGGACAATCTCGAAACCGTTCTTTCCGACGTAAAAGACGAAAGGCTTAAGGCGACTTTGGAATCTCAAGTTGCCGAATATCGCCATATCGAGCGTCAGGCAAAGGACAAACTCGCGATATTAGGCGAACAGCCTTCCGATGACAAGTTTACGGGAATATGCGCCCGTGCGATGATAAACGTGAAAATGCTAATGGATAAGTCGAACGAGCACATTGCGGAGATGGTAGTGCAAGGTAGTACAATGGGAATAATCGACGTGACGAAACAGCTTAAAAACTGCGAAAGTTGCGATGACGACGCGGTGAATCTCGCTTATAGACTGAAATGTATCGAACAAAAGAATCTCGACGAGATGAAACACTATTTATAATTTCCGAAATCGTTATGATAAAAGCGCTTGATTGAATTCAGGCGCTTTTCGTTTCGTCGTTTTTGCTAAACGTGTTTTTGCTTATATTCATTAAGACGGCGCATTTCGTCCCGACGGCGTAAACAGAAAAGGCAAACAGGTAAGCGTGGGCAATTCGGTCAAAACAGTTTGATTTATTCAATGAAAGCGAAAAAAAGACGATCGTTTTAGTGGAACAATTTTTCCCTTTTTAATCTACTTCTAATCTCTACGTTCTTGACTATTTCCGAAAAATCTATTATAATGTTAGTAACAGTAAAAATTATGCTATATCGTATAGTAATTGTAAACAACCTTTAAGGAGATTATATTTATGGGAAAACCGCAGATTGTCAAGTTCGAGCAGAATCATTGCAATGCCGACATAAACGATAACAGCGTGCTCTTTGTTCGCGTGGCGGATGAGATAAGAGACAAACACGCGATGATAGAAGTGCCCTATACGCACAACGCATATATAATAAAGGGCGGCGGAGACGCGCGTTTTTACAAGAGCGGAGCTTACGACGTGTTTGACGATCGTAAGGAAATAAAAGCTTGGAAGAAAGGCTTTTCGGTTGACGTAATCTATATGCCCAAAGATTGCAGTCTCATCGTATTCTGGGGCACGCCGCAACGTTTTACCTACAGGGATGAAGCGAGCAACCATGTTGTCAACATCGGTGCGCGCGGTCAGTTCGGTGTGACGATAGCAAATCCCGAACAGTTTTTCCGTAAAGTAGTAGGCGTTCGCCGCGAGTTCGACAAGGATGATTTCCAAACCCGCTTTTCGGCTGAAGTGGTAAACGAGTTTTCGGACGCATTTCTGAAAGCCGTTGCCGAAAGAAAGCTTACATACGATCAGTTCGACGCGCATAAAAAGGACATCGGTATAACAGTCGGCGGCATACTTTCGCCTAAATTTGAAAAGAGTTGGGGCGTTGGTCTCACCGACTTCATAATCGAGTGGGTGGGAATAGACGCGAGCGACAAAGCGGCTGTGGAAAACGCAGCTGCCGAAAAGCGACTCAAGGAAGAACGAGAAAAGAAGCTTAAAGAATATCTTGCGGAGATCGAACGTCTCGACGACAAGCAATGGGAGCGCGATAAGTATTTGCGTCAACTCGAGCTTCAGGACAAGAACGCGTATTACGACGTTTTGAAAGTCATAGGTCATGCGCCGGTCGTCGGTGTGGGCGCCGGTGCGGCAGGCATACCGTCGGGCGCGTCGCTTTTTTGCTCGAATTGCGGAAAGCCCTATACTGCGGCCGCTATATTCTGTCCTAATTGCGGCAACAGGCTCGTGAAAGAAAAGACCGCTTGCCCCAAGTGCGGGAGCAACAACGAAGCCGACGCAATGTTCTGCGCAACCTGCGGAAACAAATTAAAGTAAAGGAGCGAAAATATGTTTTTCTTTAAAAAGAAAGCGTCGGAAAAGACGCGCGAAGACAAGGAACTCGTCGAGCAGAACAATAAGGCGATCGAAGCTCTTTTGGTTCTTGCGGACGGTAACGAATATTTGACAGATCAGCTCAAAGAGCTTCAAGAAAAGCTAAAGTATCTTATAGCAACCGAGACGAAAGAAGTCCAGTCTTGCGATAAGAAAATCAGAGACCTTATAGGCGATATGCGTATAGCTCTCACGAAAGGCGACGGCGAGACTACCAAGAAGGCCGAAAATCTGTTGACGCAGATAAAGCTCACGTTAGCAGACAGAAACGCTAAGATATAGGCGGAGGAATTATGTGGCCTTTTAAAAGCAAATACGATAAGTTGACGCGTGAAGAAGTCGTAAAGGCTATTTGCGAGCTCGAACAGCAGTCCAAAGAAATCGAGGACGGGCTTCTTTCCGGTCAGAAGCAGATTGACGACATGATGGCTAAGGGCAAAGCCGAAAAGGATAAAAGTCTTAAACTTTTGTACGCTAAAAAGATAAATGCCTTAAAAGCCGAACGTGAACAGAGCGTGCAACGCGATATGTACATAATGTACAATATCCAAATGCTTCAAAAACTCAAAAACGCCATAGACGACAACAAGTTTTTCAAAAACACGTCGAAAGCGTCGCTCGGGAATCTCCTTGCCGATCAGAAAGGACTTGCGAAGTTCCTCAATAAGACGCTGAATACGAGAGTCGCCGCAGAGGATGTGCTGACGTCTGCGGACGAGACGTTTAAAGGCATAGAAGAGGCGTACGACGTAAATCAGACTATTTACGGCATGAACGAGCAAGACAACGCGCTTCTCGCAATGTTCGAGGAAGAGGAACAGGTCGCGGACGAGGAGGAGATGTTCTCCGAAACGCCTAAGGTAAAGGCGGACGCAACCGATATCTGAAACGCATTTATCACGTTTCGGCGGCGTGCCGCTTTTGTCCGTCTTGCGTGCTATGTCGATTCCAAGCCACGAAAGAGGTGACAAGACTTGCGTGAAAGAGCGCTTCAACCGATTTTATTAAAATGGAGTATGATTTAGATAATGGCAAATACGAAAAAAGAACTTGAAAAGAAGATGTTGATCAATAAGACGATCAACACCATGAACAAGCAGATACAAAAGCTCGAGGAGCAAAAAAAAGTTTACATAGAAGCCGGCAAGACGGCGAAGCAAAAGGGCTTGACCGCTCAGTATAATCTTGCGCTGTCCGGACTTAAAATGACGCTCACGCAGCAAAAGCGAGTGTATGAGATGAAGCTTAATTTCGAAATAACCTCGCAGATGAAGGATATGTCGCAGATGACAGTGCAGTTTTTGGACGGCATGAGTTCGCTTTCCAAAGATATGATGAAAATCACGAAAGAAAAAGATTTCTTAAAGGTTCAAAAGCAGTTCAACGAAGCCATGATGGGTATGGAAATGCAGACGGAACAGCTCGAGAATTTCATGGACGACACACAGTCCGCTTTTTCGACGGGCACGATGTCGAGCGAGAGCGAAAACGCCGAGATCGAGGCGTTGTTCACGAATACCGCGGCGGCGGACGGCATGACCGAAAGCATGATAGACAAGGAACTCGAAGCCCTGAAAAAGAAAATAGATTCGGGCATATAAGAGCGTTGTATCGCCGTCGGCTTATTTGAAGTTCGGCGGCGATTTCCGATCCGAAAAAAAATCAGAGAGGTATTGAATGGATAATCTGAGTATGCTTAGCGAGACTTTCGACTTGTATTTCGGCAAGGCAAAATCTTGTCTCGAGAAAGGCGATAAGTTCTTGGCAAAACGCTATTTCATGCTTGCCGCAGAGCAAATGCTGAAAATGGCAAAGGCAAGCGAAGGCGAGCTGCAAAAGGCGCGTTTCAACCGTGCAAAGAGTCTTATCGAGAAAGCCGAAAGCATAGGCGTAGAGAAAAAGGCGGTACAAGAGGAAGAGACTTCAAGCTCCGTGACTGCGGTGAAAAACGAAAAAATTTCGCTTGAGGAAGCGCTCTCTCGTCTCAATGCTCTCGTCGGCCTTTCTACCGTCAAAAGCAAAGTCGGCGATTGGATAGACCAAATAAAAGTCTTTAAAATGCGTAAAGACAGAGGACTTCCCGTCCCCGATATGTCGTATCATCTCGTATTTACGGGCAATCCGGGCACGGGTAAGACGACGGTCGCCAGACTTATGGCGCAGATTTATTGTGCGCTCGGCATACTGTCGGAGGGTCAGCTCGTCGAGGTGGACAGAAGCGGGCTTGTTGCGGGCTATGTGGGACAGACTGCGGTCAAGACAAAAGACGTACTCAAAAAGGCGTACGGCGGCGTGCTGTTCATAGACGAAGCGTATGCGCTTGCAAACGGCGGTGCAAACGATTTCGGGCAGGAAGCTATAGATACGCTTTTAAAGGAAATGGAGGACAAACGCTCTAATCTCGTCGTCATAGTCGCGGGTTACGACAAGCCCATGGAGAAGTTCATAAAGTCGAATCCGGGACTTCGCTCGCGTTTTAAGACGTTCATAAACTTCGACGATTACAACGGAAGCGAGTTATACGGAATATTCGATGTGACTTGCAAGAAAAATCATTATGCGGTGGATGCGGACGCTCGCTTTGCGCTCAAGGACTATTTCCGCAGTCTCTATGAGAACAGGAACGAGAATTTCGGAAACGGAAGAGACGTGCGCAACCTTTTCGAGAACATCGTCACGCGTCAGTCGGGAAGAGTGGCGAGACTTTCCGACCCCGACAACGATACTATGACTACCATTACGATAGACGACCTTCCGTCCGAGGTACGCTATTGCGAGCCAGTCGCGTCCAAAGAGACTTCTCAAAGAAACGAGCCGCCTAAGCCTAAGTCCGAGCCGCCTAAGCCGGCGCCTAAAGATGACAAAGCGCTTACGCCCGAGGAGAAAGTGCTCGAAGAAGGCACGGGACCGGCAAGCGAATACAAATTCGATTGGGACAGTCTGCCCGTAATAAATTTCGACGATATTGCAGGGCTGGACGACGTAAAGGAAGTCGTGCGCGTAAAAGTTCTGTTGCCTCTGCAAAACCCGGAGGTATTCGAGGGTTACGTCAGAAAGAGCGGTGGAGGACTATTGCTGTACGGACCTCCGGGCACGGGCAAAACCATGATAGCGGCGGCGATAGCCAACGAGATAGGCGCAAAGTTCTGCTCCGTAAAGCCGTCCGATCTTCTCAATCAAGGCGTGGGCAATACGGAAAAAGCCGTGCGTGCGCTGTTTGCACAGGCTCGTGAATTTCCGTGCGCCGTCATTTACTTTGACGAAATGGATTCGATTTCCCCCAAGTCTACGAAATCGCAATACGCAAAACAGCTTCGAAGCGAGCTTCTGTCCCAGCTTCAGGGCATAGAATCGTACGGCAAAAAGAAGGACAACATTCTCTTCCTTATAGCGGCTACAAACAAGCCGTGGGATGTAGACAGCGCTTTCGTTCGCCCGGGACGATTCGGTACGCGCGTGTATGTGGGATTGCCCGACGCGCCCGCGCGCGAATATATGCTTATGCGTCGAATCGAAAAGATACGCGAAAAGGGCATAGTGGCAGTATCCGACGACATAGACGTTGCGGCGGCAGTCGAAAAGTCAAACGGTTTTAACGGTTCGGACATAACAGCGCTTCTCGATAAAGCGGAGGAGCAATCCGCTTTGCGTGCGATAAAAACGGGAGAAAAGAAACTTTGCAACGACGACGTAGTCGCGGCATTCGAAAAAGTCACGTCTTCGGTGCAAAGCGAGGACATAGAAAAATTGCTCGAGTGGAAGGGCTCGAACGAATAACAATACTTTAAAGGAGATTCTGTATGAAAACTTGCAAGAACTGCGGCGGCAGCTGTAAAGACCTCGGAGGCGGCAATTATAAGTGTAACTTTTGCGGAGCCGCGTTTTCCGCCGAAGATTTCGAGGTTGCGGCGGCGGTAAGTTCGCGCACGCAGGCAAGCGTCAATAACCAGAACGGAGTAGACATTTTCGAAAGTACGGTCGGCGGCGTGCTCGAGATAAGCTGGAAGAGCAACAGAGGCGTGTTTTCGGGAAGCGGACTTTTGATTACGCGCGACGGCTACGGGATTACGAACGCTCATGTTGTTCTGAACGGCAGTGAAGCCGTCGGAAGCGTCAACGTAAATATCGCGGGTCAACGCGTCACGGCTCGAGTTATAGGCGTGGGCAGCGTGGCGGGAAGCGGAGAATACTATCGCGGAGACGACCTTGCGCTCCTTAAGCTCGCAAGCGTGCCCGAAAAAGCGACCGTGCTCGAGTTCGAGGACTTTTCAAACGTCCGCACGGGTGAGCCGGTGTTCGTCATAGGCAATTCGCTCGGTCACGGCACCTGCATAACTCGCGGCATAGTAAGCGATCGCAGACGTACTGTTGAAGGACGTCCTCGCATCATGACAGACTGTGCGACTAACGGCGGCAATTCGGGCGGACCTGTTTTCAACGAGCGCGGCAAAGTTATAGGCGTACATGTTGCGGCGGCAATGCTCAGTGAAAACGAGCACGCCGACGGCATGAAATACGAGATACCGTCGGATATAGTGATCGATTTTATCCGCAAATATCTTCCGTATTTCGGTTAAGATTAAGTTTTAAAGGTCGTCTGCGTCCTGGACGGGTTCTTCGTATTCGCCGCCTTCGGGCGCGCCCGTGTACCAACCGTCCGGGTCGGTTTCGCTTTCGAATATCTTTCTTACGTCGATCATGTGATTCCCTCCGTTAATATTTATATCGATAGTTTGCGGAGCGGCGGTTTTTAATATTCAAGGAGAGCATATGAATATCTGGCACGACATAGATCATAAAAGAATAAACGACGACGACTTTATAGCCGTCATAGAAATAAGTAAGAACAGTAAACAAAAATACGAGCTGGATAAGGCTACGGGACTACTCATACTCGACAGAGTGCTTTATACGTCCACGCACTATCCGTCCAATTACGGCTTTATTCCGCGTACGCTTGCCGACGACGGAGATCCGCTCGACGTGCTCGTGCTTTGCTCGGAAAGCCTCGAGCCGCTGTCTCTCGTCAGAGTTTATCCGATAGGGGTAATTACCATGATGGACAACGGCGCAAACGACGAAAAGATCATCGCGATTCCGTTTGCCGATCCGTCGTACAACGGATACAAGGATCTTAAAGAACTTCCAAAACACATCTTCGACGAAATGCGCCACTTCTTCACCGTCTATAAGCAACTCGAAAACAAAGAGACTGCGGTAAACGAAGTCATGGACAGGAACGCCGCGCTCGGGATCATTTCCAAGGCTCGTGCAAACTATCTCGATAAGTTCTGTAAGTAGCCGTCAAGAGGAGCGTATGAAAAAATCAAGGGTCAAAAAGAGGGGGCTTTTGAAGCGTTTTTTTGCGTACTATCGACCGCACAGAAAGCTGTTTATCATAGACATGATCTGCGCGCTCGTAATATCTGTGTTCAATCTCGTTTATCCGTACATTACAAAGGAAATAATAAACAACTTTGTCCCGAATAAGATGATCGATTTGCTTCTCGCTTCTTCGGGCATTTTGCTTGCTGTATTCGCAATAAAAGCCGCTTTGAATTATGTCCTGCAATATTGGGGACATCTTGTCGGCGTGCGTATTCAGGCCGATATGCGTTCCGAACTGTTTGCGCACATTCAGAAGCTTCCGTTTTCATATTTCGACGATAATAAGACGGGCGTCATCATGAGCCGAATGACAAACGACCTCTTCGAAATTTCCGAACTTGCGCACCACGGTCCCGAGGACGTGTTTTTGTCGCTCATAACGCTTATCGGGGCATTCGCCATGCTTTCTGCGATAAATGTATATCTGGCTTTGATAGTTTTTGCTTTTATTCCTTTCATAGCCGTTTATACGCTTCTCATGCGTCGAAGAATGAGACGTGTATTTACTAAAATGCGCGAGGCGCAAGGTGAAATAAACGCCGATATAGAAAGCGCCGTTTCGGGGGTGCGCATTTCGCGCGCGTATACTTCGGAAGCGCACGAGAGCGAAAAGTTCGAACGAGGCAATCGCGAATTTGTCAAGACCAAGAGCAAGCAGTATAAAGTAATGGGCGAGTTCTTCTCGTCGATGACTTTTCTGTTGGATCTTCTTTATTTCGTCGTGCTTTTGGCGGGAGGATTGTTCTTTTATTACGGAAAGATAGACGTTGGTGAATTCGCCGCATTTGTATTATACATAAGTACGCTTATTACGCCGATCCGCACTCTTACCACTATCTACGAGGAAATTCAGGGCGGAGCGACGGGTTTTATAAGGTTTTGCGACATAATGGATATACCTCCCGAAACAGAGAGCGAAAACGCGATAAGCGTCGAGATGCTTAAGGGGGATATAGTTTTCGACAACGTCAGTTTCGGATACAAGCACGACGGCGGCGACAAGGTAATAAAGAATTTTTCCATGAATATTTCCGCGGGTAAAACCATAGCTCTCGTAGGCCCGTCGGGCAGCGGTAAGACGACGCTTTGCCATCTCATTCCTCGCTTTTACGAGATAGACGGCGGCAAGATAAGCGTGGACGGATACGACATAAAGGAGTTGAAAAGAGCGGATCTGCGACGCAACATCGGTATCGTTCAGCAAGACGTTTTTCTTTTTAACGGTACGATACGCGAAAACATCGCTTACGGCGACTTTACCGCAAGCGACGAGAAGATAGTCGAAGCGGCGAAAAAGGCGAATATACACGACTATATCGCGAGTTTGCCGGAAGGGTACGATACAAACGTAGGCGAGCGCGGCGTGAAGCTATCGGGCGGTCAAAAACAGAGGATATCGGTTGCTCGCGCCTTTCTGAAAGATCCGCCCATACTCATTTTGGACGAGGCTACGAGCGCCCTCGACAATGCTACCGAAATGTTGATACAGGAATCTCTGTCTAAGCTTTCGGAGGGAAGAACGACGCTTGTCGTTGCGCATAGACTCTCTACCGTAAAGAACGCCGATGAAATAATCGTGGTGACGGGCGAAGGCATAGAGGAGCGCGGGACTCATTCCGTTCTTATGGAAAAGGGCGGAACATATAAAAAACTTTACGAATATCAATTTAAAAATTTATGACACCGAAACAAACATCAAATAAACCGCTTATTCTCTTGCGCCTCGTCTTTTTTTGTGGTAAAATATAAGAAGTGAGGCGCATTTGCTTTACTAAAGGGCAGCTCGAAAGCGTGTGGATTGACGTAGCTGTTCTTTCGAATGTCAGTTGCAGGGGATAATCGTTATTATGAACAAAAAACTGAGAAAAGCCGTATCTATAATAGCTCTCGTATTCATGGGACTTTTTACCGTTTCGCTTGTCCTATGCCTTATAGATATAAATATGCTGCCGAACGGCGGAATAGGTTTTATCGCGTTGTTTACCGGCTTTTTGGGCATATCGCTGTTTTTTGTTCTGTACTTCAACGACCGTGCGGAAAGGCGTAACGAACAGGCTCGAAAAAGGCATGACTTGACGGATGCGGACAAGACGGAAGAAACGGGCGGAGAGAAAGCCGAACTAACCGTTTCCGAAGGCGACGGAAAGCGCGAAGAATCTTTAGACGAGGGCGAAAAACAGGACAAGCTTTAGTTTTGCGTTTTGCGTTGTTTCTTCTTTCCTATGGGAATAAGCGTGGCGATTGCGAGCGCAATACATAGCGCTCCCATTGCGATATAAAGCGGCGAGGTCGGGAGAATGTACGACGTGCCGATAAGCAGCGCTCCGGAAAACAGATAACGTCTGAAAAGTTCGCGCTTAAGCGCAGTTTTCATAAGCGCCTTGAATTTGCCTTTGCGAGATTTTTTCGTGTCGGGCAGTTCTATCGAACAATCGTCGATAAGGTCGTACAGCTTTTCGCCGTATAACGCTTTTATGCGTCCGCTGTCGGCTATGAACGAGAGGACGGCGGGGTCGGGCGCGGACGGCATTACGACTACCGCTTTGCAATCGGCGTCGGCACATTCGTCGTGAATACGGCTGAGTTTGCCCGGTATTGCAGGTGAGGGGACGAACAGAGGATAAACTCGTTTCTTTCCCGATTTTCCTATAAGATAACCGTTTACCGCAGTAAACTCGTCGAACCTGCCGAAAGCCTTTGCAAAGTATTCGAGCCTTTGTTTTTCGCCGGCAAACGTCAGAGACTTCAAACAGCGTTCGCAATTTTTTGTACGTTTTTCCTTGGCCTTGGTTTTAAGGTCGCGGGCGCGGATAAAAGAAAGAACGGATGCTACCGAAGCAAGTGCGGCAAACAGTGCGTCAAGCGCATTCAGGCGAGTACGCAGGACGATAAAAAGCCCCGCCGTGAGTACTGTCACGAGCAAAATACAGTCTATTATTTCGGCAAGTAAACTTTTAGACTCTCTCATACCGTAAAATTATATCCGCAATGAGGAGCGGTTAAACCGTTTAAGAGGACGTTATGGAAACAAAAGTACTGAAACCGACAAGAGAAAATATAAGAATTTGCGGCGACGCGATAAAACGTGGAGAACTTGTCGCCTTTCCTACGGAAACGGTGTACGGACTCGGCGCCGACGCCATGCAAAGGGACGCGGCTAAAAAAATTTACGCGGCAAAGGGTAGGCCGAGCGACAATCCGCTTATAGTCCATGTGGATTCCATAGGCGCAATGTCCGCTGTGGTGGAAAAGATTCCTTCCGTCGCTTTAAGGCTTGCCGCGCGGTTTATGCCGGGACCGCTTACTCTTGTAATGAAGAAAAAATCCGTAGTTCCCGACGAAGTGACGGGCGGGCTCGGTACGGTAGCATTGCGCATACCGCTTTCGCAGACGGCTCTTTCTCTTATCCGAGCGGCAGGTACTCCGATATGCGCGCCTTCGGCAAATACGAGCGGAGCGCCGAGTCCCACTGCGGCAAATCATGTGCTTGCGGATATGAAAGGCAAAATCCCGTATATTCTCGACGGCGGAGTGTGCAAGATAGGTATTGAATCCACAGTCATAGACGTTACCGGAAAAGTTCCGAGACTGTTGCGGCCCGGCGGACTTCCCGTCGAAAAGATAAAGGAAATCGTGGGAGAATTGGAAATCGTGACGGACGGAAGCGTTGCGCTGTGCCCCGGTATGAAGTATAAGCACTATGCGCCGAAAGCCGAAGTCTTTTTTTCCGCATATTACGAAAAAATGACCGAGGCTATATGCGATTGGTACGACGGCATTGTGTCGCGCGGCGGAAAACCGGTCGTTTTGTGCCTCGACGAAAACTCCGAAAAGTACGGAAAACGCGATGTGATAAAAATCGGTGCGAACTACGAAGAATATGCGCACAATTTGTTCGCGGACTTAAGACTCGCGGATGAAAAGGGATACGGCTATGTAATAGCCGAGGGCGTGCCGGACAGAGGAATAGGCAATTCACTGATAAACAGACTTATAAAGTCAAGCGGAGGGCGTATAATCTAAAGTGGCAGACAGGAGAAAAAAATCCGCAAAAAATAAGGCGGTTACGGTGACGAGCGTTCCCGCTCCTAAAAAGAAAAGGGGCAAAGAAAAAAAGCCTACGCTTTCGGTGGGTGTTACGGAGGCGGTGTCGGAATTTGAAAAGCCCGCAATGAAACCCGTAAAACAAAAACTGTCTTTGCCTTGCGATAAGTCGGTTCTTTCTTCAATTGGCGGACAATCATCGGACGAAAAGAAAGTTGAGGAGAAACTTTCGAATTTTTCGCACGAGGTCAAGCCTGCGGAGTCAAAACCGGCTGACCGGAAAGAAAAAGAGGAAAATTCGGCGTCGGAAGAAAAACCCGCTTCCGCAAAGTCGTCTCGGCCTCCGAGAAGAATAAGTGTTCTGTTTGTGTGCACAGGCAACACCTGCCGTTCGGCAATGGCGCAGTACATCTTTTCGGAGTATGTAAGGAAAAAGGGCGAAAGCGAATATTTCGACGTTCAAGGAGCCGGTCTGTCCGCACTTACGGGCGACGACATGAGCGAGCAGGCAAAACGGGCGCTTTTCGAAAAGGGAATAAAAGACGTGAATCACTTTGCTCGCAGACTTACTCGAGAAATGGCGGAATCGAGCGATCTCGTTGTGTGCATGACCGAGGGGCATTTTCGCACCGTAGGAGGTCTGCCGAACGTCACAACGATTGCGCGTATTACCGGCGGGGCGGATGTGCCCGATCCGTGGGGCGGCTCGCTCGACGATTACCGCAAAGTTGCCGCTTACCTCGAATATGCGTGCGGCGACGTATACGACTGTGCTATTAAAACCGTAAGAGGTGTGGAGCGTTAAATGAAAGTCTCCGTGGGAATATAAAAATACGGTGAAATTTCGGATAAAGAGCGGCGAAATAATTGATAAATCAAAATAAATATAGTATAATTACAACATACTTAAGACAAGCGAACTGAGAGTCAGATCCGAGGAGGACGGTTGAATGTTGGCTATAGGCGGCGATCACGCCGCAACTCGGTACAAGGAGTGCATAAAAAAGCACCTTGACGAACGAAAGATCGAATATACGGATTTCGGTACGAACGATATGGATTCGTGCGACTATCCGGATTACGCTTTAAAGGTGGCGGAAGCTGTTGCAAGCGGCAAATGCGAAAAAGGTATTCTTATCTGCGGCACGGGAATAGGCATGAGTATCGCCGCAAATAAGGTCAAGGGCATACGGTGTGCGCATTGCACGGACACGTTTTCGGCGAAGGCGTGCAGGCAGCACAACGACGCGAACGTGCTTGCCTTGGGAGAACGCGTTACGGGAATGGGCGTCGCGCTCGAAATAGTCGATACTTTTCTCGATACGCAGTTCAGCGGCGACGACAGGCACATACGCAGAATAGACAAGACGACCGCCATCGAGGAAAAATATTTTAAGTAAGTAAAGGGTTAGGGGTTATATGATAAGCGAAGTTATGAAAGAGATAGAAGAGGCGGAAGCCAAAGCCGAGGAGATCATATCCGCGGCTCGGGAACGTGCTCGCAATATCTCGCAAAGCGCCCGTGCGGAGGTGGAGGATATTCGCAAGGAGTTTGACGCAAGGCTTAGGGAAGAGCTTGAAAAGATAGAAAAGCGCGCGGAGATCGAGGGCGACGAAAAAGCAAACGAAATTCTCAAAGCGGCAAAAGCCGAAGCGGACGATTTCGCAAAGGTAAACGAGCGCGATTTCGCTAAATGCGTAGGCAAAATAGCCGATAAGATAAGCAAAGCATAAGGCAGGGACGAAGTGGCTGTAGTCGAAATGAAAAAACTACGCCTTGTCGGTCTCGCCCGCGAGTGCGATAAGGTAATGGATACGCTGTCGAAAAGCGGCGTATTTGAAGTTTGTCCGACAAAGGATCTGAGCGTCGGCAAGCGCGGCTTCGATCGTTCTCATCTCGACCGCCTTATCGGCAAGCAGGTAAAGGCGGCTTTTGCCATAGACTATCTCGGGAAGCTCGACTCTGAGGGAGTCGATCTTGCTATCGAGCGGGAAAAGGCTATTAAAAAGAAAATAAACGTCGAGCCGTTTCCTTATAAAAGTCAGGCGAAATACAAAGGTCGCCGAATAATAACGCAAGCGGATTTTTACGACGGCGGTGCGAAAGAATACGAACTTCTTGCCGTAGCCGACTCGCTTGAACAGATAAATTTCAGACGGCTCGAAATCAAGTCCGAACTTGTAAGGCTGTCTTATAAACTCGTTTCGCTCGAGCCGTTTGGCGGTTTTCCGCTCAAGTTTTCGGATATATGCGATACGCGCAGCACGTCGCGGCTTTTGGTATATTCGGAAAGTTCGGTCGCAAATTGCGAAAGACTCGAGAAATGCGATTTTCCCGCATACGTTTACGATTGCAAAGCGTCTAAAGGCACGCTTTTAAGCATTATCGTTCTTAAAGAGAATCGGGAAAGAGCGCTTGACGCATTGAGTTCCGCAGGCTTTTCCTTAGTCGAATTTACGGGCGATATGACGGCAAAAGAGCTTGTAGACGATACGAGAAAACGCATGGACGAGCTTAAGAAAGAAGATTTCGAGGCGTTTAAAGAGGGACTAAACTATGTAAAATACCTCGGAGATTTGCAGATACTTTATGACTACCTCGGACTCGAAATAGAAAAGTCGCAGGCGGAAAGCGGATTTGTCCGCACAGAAAGTACTTTTGTGGTAGAGGGTTGGTTGCCTTCGTCCTACGCGGACGAAGTGCTTGCCGAAATAAAAGGCAAGACGGAAAACGTATGCGCATTCCTAACCGCGCCCGAAAAGGAAGATGCTCCGCCAACGCTGTTAACCAATCCGCGTTTAATTGCGCCGTTCGAGGAAATAACGAATTTGTATTCTCCGCCCGCATACGGCGAGCTCGACCCCAATCCGTTCATGGCTGTATTCTTCTTCATATTCTACGGTTTCATGATGGCGGACGCGGGATATGGCGCGGTCATGACAATTGCCGCGCTCGTAATATTAAACGTATTCAAGCTCGAAAAGGGATCGTCGCGGCTCATCGCGCTTATAGGTATATGCGGAATTTCCACTGTATTTTGGGGCGTGATGTTCGGCGGACTGTTCGGTATAGAGGGAGTGCCCGCGCTGTGGTTCAATCCTCTTGAAGAACCGCTCTTGATGTTCGGCTTGAGTCTCGGACTCGGAGTCGTGCAAGTCGTGTTCGGATACGGACTGTATGCGTACAAGGCGTTCAAGCGCAAGCAATACTTCGCGGGAATCGTCGACGTGCTGTTCAAAATAACAATAATAGTCGGCGTAGGTCTTATTCTTTTGAATTTACTACTCGGTCTACCGTCGGCATTTACGACGGCAGGCATAGCGGTAATCGCCGCTTCTCTCGTCGGCATAATAGCTACGGCTGGACACAACAGTCCGACAGTAGGCGGTAAGATAGCGGGCGGCTTTGCCGGGATATACGACCTCGTAAACCTGTTGTCCGACATATTGAGCTATGCGCGTCTCTTTGGTCTTGCGCTCGCTTCGGCAGCCATCGCTCTTGCATTCAACACTCTCGGCTCTCTGTTTTTCGGCTTGCCCGTAGTCGGCTATGTGCTCGGGATAATTGTTCTTATCCCGCTCCATGTGTTCAACCTCGGACTCGGACTTCTGTCCGGCTATGTGCACAACGCGCGTTTGCAATTTATCGAATTTTACAATAAGTTTTACGACGGCGGCGGAAGGCTGTTTAGCCCCATGGGAGAAAAGACGAAATATATTCGGTTTGTGCCGAAAGAAAACAATAAGAAGAAAAGTGCTAAAGAAAACGCATAATATATAGGCAAACCGCCGCAGACACGCGGCATACAATACATTTTCGGAGGTTTAGAAAAATGGAACTCGGCTACTTTTACGCACTGCTGGGCGCGGCGCTCGCAATACTTTGTTCGGGCATAGGTTCGGCTATAGGCGTCGGCAGAGCGGGACAGGCGGCTAGCGCGCTGATGTCCAAGGATCCGTCGAAGTTCGGCAACGCAATGGTATTACAGCTGTTGCCGTCGTCGCAGGGTCTGTACGGCTTCGTCGTGGCGTTCATGGTGCTTGTAAAGCTAAACGTACTCGGCGGCGCGCCCGTAGAGCTGACTAATCTGCAGGGCTTGTCGCTGCTTGCGCTTTGCCTTCCCATAGCGTTTGTCGGACTTGTGTCTGCCATTACGCAAGGCAACGTCGTAGTGGGCGGCATAAATTTGCTCGGAAAGCAGGACAAGCAAATGGGTCACGCGATACTTTTGGCTGTCATGGTCGAAATCTTCGCCATATTCTCGCTAATTGTTTCGCTTCTCGGCGTGCTTCTTTTCAAGATCGGCTGAGCGGAGTAGATTATGGAAGGAAAGGACGCGATAATAAACAGCATAATCGCGGCGGCGGAAAGCAAAGCTCGGGCGATAGTCGACGACGCTATAGCAGAAAAGGACGCGTTGCTCGAAACGACGCGAAACCGTTTGAAAGATAGGGAAACGGAAGCTCTCGCGAAAGCCGAAAAAGAAGCGCAAAAGACGGTGGAACGCAAAGTTACTCTTGCCAATCTCGACAGGCGTAAACTTGTTCTTAAGGCAAAACAGGCGCTTATCGACAAGGTTTACGACGCGGCGATAGTAAAGACGCTCAATATGACGGACAATGTCTACCGTGAGTTTATAGGCGGACTCGTCGCGCGTTATGCCGATGACGGCGACGAAATAATGGTGTCCGAGCGCGATATACGCCGTTTGCCGTACGATTGGGCGACAAAGCTCGGCGAGAGTATCGGAAAAGATCTGTCGCTTTCGAGTAAACATCACACACTTCGCGGAGGAGTTGTGCTCGTCGGATACAAGTGCGATAAAAATCTCACGCTCGACACGCTCGTAAAACAGATAAGACCCGAAACGGAAAGTGAAATTTGCGAAAAACTCTTCTCTCGCTGACGGCTTATTTGCGTCACGAATACGGACTGCGTTCGGCGTTTGCCTTGGTCATGTGCAGTTTGGCACATTCCTTCGGACGCACGCCGACAGCTGTCCGTCTCGCTCGCACCTAAGCCGTCAACGGATAAACTTCGTGTAAAAGGCGCCCTTTGAGCCGAGCGGAGCTGTCGTTTCAGACGACTGGGGGGCAATTAACCGACGCTCCTCATAAAAGCCCCTTTATAAAAAAATTAAAAGGAAATCGTAATGGCACAGACTACGAAAATATATGCGAATACGCTTGCAAAATACAACGAGGGCAAACTTCTCTCGGAGGAAAAACTGCGCCGCCTTGCGGACGCGGATTTTGCAGGAGCGGTCAAAATGCTGTGCGATTACGGCTACGGCGGAGGACGTCTCGGCGAAAACAGCTTCGACGTCGACAAGCTCATTTCCGAAGAAACGGCAAATCTCATAAATTTCATTTCCGAAGATTGCTTCGATCCTCATACTTCTGCGGTTCTTCTCGCTCGTTTCTATTACAACAACGCTAAGGCGAGATATAAGTTCAAAGCCGGCGGCAAGGAGAGCGTAAGCGCGCTTTACGATATGGAAAGCGATTATACTCTCGGAATACCGAACGGAACTTATGCAGATTGTCCCGAGCCTATGTTGAAAGCTCTTTCGGAGCTTGACGCAAAGTCGCTTACGGGCAAGGTAAGCGCAAGAGAGATCGACGAAGCTCTCACGCGCGCCATGTATGCGGATATGAGCGAGCACGCGAAAAAGGCTGGCAAGGCAGTCAAGAATTATGTGACGGCAAAGATAGATTTCGTAAATCTTGCGTCCGCTTTAAGGTGTCTTCGGATGAACGCGGGCGCGGACAGCCTAAAAGAGCTTTTCATAGACGGCGGCAGTATCGACAGGGACGACCTTATGGCGGCATATGAGGCGGGGCTTACGGGTTTTGCCGACAAACTTCGCGACACGGCGTATTACGACGTATTAAAACGCGTAAGTGAAAAGGGCTTTGAAGCGTTGCCGCTGTTTGAAACCGACGCCGAGTACGCGGAGACGACCTTTTTCGACGGCGATCTCGAGAATATGCTGTCAAGCGCGCCGCTCCTTCATTATTACGCTTCCGCGCTTAACGAATACAAGACAGTCAAGATTATTCTTACCTGTCTCAAAAACAACGTGCGCGGCGAGATAAACAGACGAGTGAGGTGGTCGTAATGCAAAAAAGCGGAAAGATAGCCGTGCTCGGCGACAGAGACAGCGTCGAACTGTTTGTGGCGGCGGGCGCTGACGTGTACGGCGCTTCGACGGAGTTTGAAGCGATAAGCGCATTGAAAAAACTCGAAGCGGACGGGTATGCCGTGGTGTTCGTTACGGAAAATGTCGCCGCCCTTATTCCCAAGCAGATAGATGCGATTAAGGCAAAGCCTTTTCCCGTCGTCATACCCATTCCGTCGGCGGCGGGCAGCAACGGTTTCGGAATGTCGGGCGTAAAGCGCGACGTAGAAAAGGCGATAGGCGCGGACATACTGTTCTCGGACAGCGCGAAGTAGGAAGATCAAACACTCTCATCGAATCATTGTGACGGGAGGTCACGATTAAAAATTATGAAAGGTAAAATTGTTAAGGTCAGCGGACCGCTCATAGTTGCGGAAGGCATGGCGGACGTAAAGATGTACGACGTCGTGCGCGTTTCGTCGCGCCGACTCATCGGCGAAGTCATAGAGCTTCGCGGCGACAAAGCGTCCATTCAGGTCTATGAAGAGACGAGTATGCTCGGCACGGGCGAAGACGTTGTGTCTACAAACGCGCCGCTGTCCGTCGAGCTCGGACCGGGACTTATCGAAAGCATTTACGACGGCATACAGCGCCCCTTGAATATGCTTGTGGAAAAGAGCGGCGACAGGATAGGAAGAGGACTCGAAGTGCCAGCTCTCGATCATAAAAAGAAATGGGACTTTTTGCCGACGGTAAAAGTGGGCGATAAGGTGACGGGCGGCGACATTATAGGCACCGTCCGCGAGAACGAAGTCATCGAGCACCGCATAATGGTTCCTCCCGGAAAGAGCGGCGTCGTTGCAAGCATAGAAGAAGGCAGTTTCAACATAGACGAGACCGTAGCCACCTTAAAGGACGAAAACGGTACCGTCAATATCCGTATGGCGCAGAAGTGGCCGGTGCGTCGCGGTCGCCCTTACAAGTCCAAACTTCCGCCCGCCCGCCCGCTCGTAACCGGGCAGCGCGTAATAGACACTCTGTTCCCGATAGCCGAAGGCGGCGTCGCGGCAGTTCCAGGACCGTTCGGCTCGGGCAAGACGGTAGTTCAGCACCAGCTCGCGAAGTGGGCGGACGCGGACATCATAGTCTACGTCGGCTGCGGCGAGCGCGGCAACGAAATGACCGACGTTCTCAACGAGTTCCCCGAGCTCAGCGACCCCAAGACGGGTAAGCCGCTCATGAAGCGCACCGTGCTAATAGCCAACACTTCGGATATGCCGGTTGCGGCGCGCGAAGCGAGCATATACACGGGCATAACGATAGCCGAGTATTTCCGCGACATGGGCTACAACGTCGCGATTATGGCGGACTCCACGTCGCGTTGGGCGGAAGCTCTGCGCGAGATGTCGGGCAGACTCGAGGAAATGCCGGGCGAGGAAGGCTATCCCGCATATCTCTCGAGCCGTCTTGCCGAGTTCTACGAGCGCGCGGGCAAGGTGTCCGTGCTCGGAAGCGGCGACAGGGTGGGGAGCGTCACGGCAATCGGCGCTGTCTCTCCTCCTGGCGGCGATATGTCCGAACCCGTCTCGCAGGCGACGCTTCGCATAGTAAAAGTTTATTGGGGCTTGTCGGCAAGCCTTGCGTATAAGCGGCATTTCCCCGCTATAGATTGGCTTACGAGCTATAGCCTATATGCCGACCGTC
The DNA here is from genome assembly GCA_910585955.1 of uncultured Christensenella sp. Classification (GTDB taxonomy): domain Bacteria; phylum Bacillota; class Clostridia; order Christensenellales; family Pumilibacteraceae; genus MGBC157735. The sequence continues at coordinate 49,466 of CAJUGC010000007.1, read as the reverse complement.
TTGCGTCTTGGTATACGTCGAATGTCGCGCGAGACTTCAACAACTATCGCGCCGAGGCAATGCGCATACTTCAGGAAGAGGCGCAGCTTGACGAAATAGTCCGCCTCGTCGGCATGGACGCGCTTTCACCGCGCGACAGGCTTACCATGGAGACGGCGAAAGCCGTGCGCGAGGACTATCTCCACCAAAACGCCTTCCACGAGGTGGATACTTACACGTCGCTTAACAAGCAGTATCGTATGCTCAAACTTATCATCGACTGCTATCGACGTTCGCTCTCGGCGCTCGAGGGCGGAGCGGCGCTCGACAAAGTGCTCGGCATAAGCGCGAGGGAGAAGATAGGCAGAAGCAAGTATATTCCCGAGGAGCGCATAGCCGAATTCGACGGTATCGACGCGCAGATGAGCGGCGAACTTGCCGAAGCGGCAGGCAAGGAGAGTGACTGATGTTAAAGGAATATCGCAGTATAAGTGAAGTCGTAGGTCCCTTGATGCTCGTTGAGGGCGTAGAGGACGTAAAGTACAACGAGCTTGTCGAAATAGAGCAGGCAAACGGCGAAATACGACAGGGCAAAGTGCTCGAAATAAACAGAGACAAAGCGCTCGTTCAGCTCTTCGAAGTCAGCCAGGGGCTTAAAATAAGCACGGCAAAGGCGCGCTTTCTCGGCAAGAGCATAGAACTTCCCGTGTCCATCGATATGCTCGGACGCGTGTTCGACGGCATGGGCAGACCCAAGGACGGCGGCGCGGACATAATCGCCGAAAAGCGCATGGATGTCAACGGTCAGCCTATAAACCCCGCCGCGCGCGACTATCCGGATGAGTTTATTCAGACCGGCGTTTCGGCGATCGACGGACTCAACACGCTCGTTCGCGGTCAGAAACTCCCCGTGTTTTCGATGAGCGGACTTCCGCACGCCAACCTTGCGGCTCAAATCGCACGCCAAGCTAAAGTGCTCGGCAAGGGCGAAAGCTTCGCCGTAGTGTTCGCCGCCATAGGCATAACCTACGAGGAAGCCGAATTCTTTATCGACGACTTTCGCAAGACGGGCGCGATCGAGCGCACGGTGCTATTTATGAACCTTGCCGACGACCCCGCCATAGAGCGTATCTCGACGCCGCGTATGGCGCTTACGGCGGCGGAATATCTCGCATTCGACAAGGGAATGCATGTGCTCGTCATAATGACCGACATAACGAATTACGCGGAAGCAATGCGCGAAGTGTCTGCGGCTCGAAAGGAAGTACCGGGTCGCCGCGGCTATCCGGGTTATATGTATACCGACCTCGCTTCGCTCTACGAGCGTGCCGGACGTATTCGCGGCAAGAAAGGATCGATAACTCAAATCCCCATTCTTACCATGCCCGAGGACGATAAGACACACCCGATACCGGACCTTACTGGCTATATAACCGAGGGGCAGATAATCCTCTCGCGCGAGCTCTACAAAAAAGGCTTCAACCCACCTATAGACGTTTTGCCCAGCCTGTCCCGATTAAAGGACAAAGGTATAGGCAAAAACAAGACGCGCGAGGATCACGCCGACACGATGAACCAGTTGTTTGCCGCATACTCGCTCGGCAAGGAAGCCAAGGAGCTTTCAGCCATACTCGGCGACGCGGCTCTTACGGAGACAGACAAGAAGTACGCTAAGTTCGCCGAGGAGTTCGAGCGCCGTTATGTTTCGCAGGGCTTCAATACCAATCGCAGCATAGAAGAGACGCTCGACCTCGGCTGGGAACTGCTCTCCATTCTTCCGAGAAGCGAACTCAAGCGTATCAAGGACGAATATATAGACAAATACTTAAAACAGAAAGCATAATTTGAAGACACATTCATCGTGTCAGGCGGGCTATGTGCTCCTCGCCGAGCGGGCGCAGTACGAAAGAGTACAGCACCCACTCGACTCGTCACCTGTTGCCCGTCTGACGCGCGACTGTATCTTCAAATCCGATTATTGAAAAGCTGATTTTTGACAGGAGGTTTTGGTCTCGGAATGACAAGGCTTGCGGTAAATCCTACGCGAATGGAGCTTCGCCGCCTCAAGGCTCGTTTAAAGACGGCGGAGCGCGGGCATAAGCTTTTAAAAGACAAGTCCGACGAAATGGTGCGTCGCTTTCTTTCGTACGTTCGCGAAAATAAGCGTCTGCGCGAGGAGATAGAAGAGGATCTTGCGGACGCAATGCGTTCGTTCATGCTTACCCGTGCCGTTATGAGCGGAGAGGAACTCAAGCAGACATTGTGCCTTCCCGCCCGCACCGTAAACGTACGGACCGATCTCGAAAACGTCATGGGCGTAGAAGTGCCGGTCGTGGAAATAACGGAAAACGAGAATTCCGTAGATACGCTTCCGTACAGTACGTTGTCGGCTACGTCCGATCTCGACGTAGCGGTGGAAAAAATCTCCACGCTTATGGAAAAGCTTTTGAGACTTGCTCAGGTCGAAAAGACGTGTAATATGCTCGCCGACGAGATAGAGCGCAACCGTCGCAGAGTTAACGCTCTCGAGTACGTCATGATCCCGCAGCTCAACGAAACCATTAAGTATATCGTTATGAAGCTCGACGAAAACGAGCGAGGCGCTCTCGTACGTCTCATGAAGGTCAAGTCGATGATTACGCCAGACAATTAGAAATAGAAAAGTAAAAACGCGGAAAACCTTTTGCCTTATGCAAGAGGTTTTTTTATTTATGTTTCGACATGAACGAAAAAAATCTCGCATATACTAAACCATGAAAAAGAAAATTATTTGTTTATTTATGTCATTTTGCGCGGCGCTGTCGCTTGTATTCGCAGGTTGCGGAACTCCCACGGAAAAGTACGATTCGTCCATTTCCGAGATACGCGACGTCGTGTATGAGGGCACAGGATCGGACTTTTCCGTAACCGCCGTTTCGGGTGTGCACGAAGATCCGTTCTTGCCCGACGGAAAAGCGGGCAAAAAGCGCGAGTTCACGGTAATTACGCTGAGACCCGTCGAATTTATGCCGAACAGTCTCTATACATATGCCGTGACGATAGACGGAAAAGACTACGGCGGAGTCATGACCATGCACCCGTTCGGCGAAACCTATTCCGTGGAAATAGAGAAGCGCACGCACGAAGCGTCGCTTTCGCTGAATATCAAAATCGGCTCGAAGGACGAAACGGTCGAGCTTGTCTCGGTAATAGAGGACGACGACATTGACGCCGATCACGCGCTCGACACAGCGCTCACAGCCCTCAGAGACGAACTTGAAAGTCTGAAAAACGGCAATACGTTTGCCTGCGAAATATACGTTCGTCTCATAGCAAATCCAATAAATGCCGACGGCGGCTACTATTGGTATGTTGCGTTTGTGGAAGAAAGCGGCACAAGCGCGGTTCTCATCGACAGAAAGACAGCCGAAGTAGTGGGCGTCAAAAACAAGTAGCAGGTCGTAGCGCCGAATATTTAGCTTAAAACACTTTTCAATCTGCGAATAATGTGTTATACTTAAGGCAGTTCTATGTAAGGAGCTGTCTTAAATGACGCAAGACAACGAAGAAGTTCGCGCCGAGGAAGCGGAAATCGGCGTTCTCATAGCAAAGACAACGATTAAGACGGTGGTTTATGCGTTTGTAGCCATAATGCTTGCTGCCGCTCTTTTCACGACTTTTTTTCCGTATCGTGCTATGCTTCTGTACGGCGATTTCGGCAACAAATCACGCGCGCTCGAATGTGCGGAAAGCTTTTTGAAACGCGAGCGCGGCAAATACGAGGAGTTGTCTCCCGAACTCGATTCGAAATATGTGCTTGCTCTCAACAACGCTTGTTCGCTTTCTATCTCTCTTTACGGCTCTGCGACAAGCGAAGTCGAAAAAGAGGAGCGAGCCGCGCAAGTAAAAAAATATACGGACGAGTATCTTGCCGTTCCGCGTATAGCCGAGCGCAACCGTCTTATAGACGAGTACAACATTAAGCGCGGAGATCAACCTTATTACTACCATCCGTCGCTTTACAGCTATCGCGACTATTTAGTACGCTACAACTATCTTGCGCGTATCGAACTCGGCGAGCGCGACAAATGGATATATGCCGGCGAGCAGTCGGATACGACGATTTTTTCGAATATGTTCGTCAATCTCGAGTTTGCGCCGACGGGCAACAACATAGACGAGATTTGCGAGGCGCTCAATATGCTGTCCGCTATGATAGATCATGATTTCAAGCGAGCGGGCGTCGAAAGCTTCGGCGCTCTTTCGGAAAACGATCTCGGGAGTATTGCCGCAATTAAGGACACTGTGCTTACGGGGTGGTTCGAGCCGCTTGTCACGCGCGAGGGCAAAACAATGTTGCTCAAAAATATAGAAAGCAAGTTCGGTCTTTTGAAAAATTATGCTGTATCTATGACGGTAACGGATGCGGAAAGCGCGCTTCACGGACTTTATGTATTCCGCGCTCTCTCGAACTTTGCGGACAGCGCGAGCGCGTTTTTGACCGCGCTTTCTTCAAGCGCTTATTATGGCGGAATTACGACCAACGACGACGTATGGCGCGGCGATCTCGGTCACATAAACATAAACGGAAACAATTACAGTATGCGCGATTACTACAATAATGTGCTGTTGCCGCGCTATGCGGGTATGCTTGCCTGAAAACACATTCATGCTACGCTGCGCTTCGTGGCGGTCGCGCTATGCGCTCGGCTAAGCACGTCGGACGCGCGGCTGTGTTTTCACGGATATTTTTGACAGGAGGAAAAGATTATAATGAAAGTATCGGTGCTCGGTTGCGGCAGGTGGGGTTCGTTTCTCGCTTGGTATAACAATAGAATAGGCAATAAGACGGTAAGCTGGGGCATGGTCGGAGAAAAAAGCTACGATATTTTAAAGGCGACGCGCGCCAACGAATATGTGACGTTTCCTCCCGAAATAGAACTTACCGACGATCTCGGCAAGGCGATTGCGCACGCAGAGACGATCATTATTTCCATAAGCGCGCAGGGGCTTCGCGGTTTTGTAAAGCGCATAAAAAAGTACGATATAAGCGGCAAGACTTTCGTGCTCTGTATGAAGGGCATAGAAGAGTCGAGCGGCAAACGTCTCAGCGAAGTCGCAATCGAAGAGGGCATAGATAAAAACAGTCTCGCCGTGTGGGTGGGACCCGGGCACATACAGTCGTTTGTCAAAGGTATTCCCAATTGCATGGTCATAGACTCCTATACTCCCGAACTTACACGCCGTCTCGCGGACGCGTTCAAGAGCGATCTCATTCGCTTTTATTGCGGTGGCGACATAATAGGTACCGAAGTCGGAGCGGCGGCTAAAAACGTCATGGGAATAGTTGCGGGAATGCTTGACGGAATGAAACTGTCCGAGCTGAAAGGTCCGCTTATGGCTCGCGGCAGCAGGGAAGTGGCGCGGCTTACGAAGGCTCTCGGCGGCAGCGAATTTTCGGCTTACGGACTTTGTCACCTCGGTGATTACGAAACCACTCTTTTTTCCCAATATTCTCATAATCGTATGTGGGGCGAAAGCTATGCGCGCGGCGAAAAGTTCGACCGCCTTGCCGAGGGCGTGCCTACGGCAGGCGCATTGTGCGTTCTTGCGGATAAGTACGGAGTCGATATGCCGATTACCCGCGAGGTTTACGAAATGATTTGTAATCATACTCCTCCGAAGGAGGCGCTCGAAAGGCTTTTCGATCGTTCGACCAAAGACGAATTCTACCTCTGACGGCGTAAAAACTTTGTAAGCTTGTTGGCATTCACTTCGCGCTATAGAGCTTTTGCTCGGCTAAGTTTAGCCGACATTGTTCTTCTTTGTGCCGTATCAAAGCATTAAATCTTCTAAAAATGAAAACCTGTTGTTTTACGGGCAGTCGTCCCGAGAGCTTTCCTTGGGGAGAAGACGAGGACGATCCTCGTTGCCTTGAACTTAAAAGACAAATATTTGTCGCCGTTTCCGAGCTTGCCGGCAACGGCTATTGTAAGTTTATATCCGGTATGGCTCGCGGTGCTGATATTTTTTGTGCCGAAGCAGTCATAGAACTTATGGGTGAAACGGAAGGGATAACGCTCGAATGTGCGGTACCGTGTCCCGAGCAGGCTCGATCGTGGAGTAAGTTTTGGAAGGCTCGGCGGGAATCCGTTATGAGCAAAGCCGATAAAGTAGTGACTCTTTGCCCGCATTATACCGATTTTTGTATGGCAAAACGAAATGAATACATGGTGGAAAATTCGGATTTTGTCTTGGCGGTCTGGGGCGGTCAGACTTACGGCGGTACATACGGTACTATTCAAAAAGCACGCAAAGCAGATAAACCCTTGAAAATCATAAGATATTTGTAAAAAGCGAATAAAACAGTCGCAGAATATTTGTAAATATTATATTAGGACATTATGTCTTTACGAAGCAAAGTAAATTGTACTTTTTTGGTAAAATTCTCAATTGAGTTTTTTTCATGGGAAAAGTGTGTGTTTTAAACGGTACGGGACGTATTGTGCTTAATTTAAAAAATATCTAAAAATTTCCTTAAAACACTTGAAAACGACAAAGTCGTGTGATATAATAAAAATGCAATAAAAACATTGCGTAATATATGTATGCGCAAAACGGGTATGTCCGTTTTATTTGGTTTTCGTTGTAAACTGAATATTAAATGTGCCCGTGAAGTTAATATACGAATTTAAGTTTGCCGCGTAAAATCGGAGGATAGGTTATGAGAGTTGAGCATAAAAAGAGTGTTTTGGCATTTGTCGGCATAGTTTTGGCATTGGTTATGTCGGCAATCGGTTTTACGGCGACGTCGCAATTTGCGCGGCTTACAAATGCCGAAGCCGCGACTGTGGAAAATCCGACAAGCATAGCTCTTTCGGTAAACACGGACAGAGCGGGAGAATATCCTCCGTACTATCTGAAGGCAAACGCTCTCGATGGAGTTTCTAATGTTACGAAAACCGATTATAATACATATTTATTGTCCGACGGTTGCGAGTTTGCCGTGCCCTCGGACGATTTTTCGTATTTTGCATTTGTTAAAAACGCCGCAAATACGAGCACGGAAATGCTCAAACTTCTCACAAATCTGACGCTTACGGATGCGGACGGCAACAGCGAAACGATTTCTTGCGCTACGGACGGCGTCGAGCTCGAACTTACGGATACGGGAATAAACGCGACATATAAAGGACTTTCTTGCACGCTTTCTTTGAATAATATTCAGGAAAGCAATGCTGCGGGAATTACGGCTAAATACGATAAGATCTTGAACGCCACGGATACAATGGCGGTATTCGGTAAAGATCCCGAATTCAAGGCTTATTCCGTAATGAGCAACGGTTTTGTCAATACCACGCCTCTCGGAAACAACGAATTCAATATTCCCACTCGTCAAGATTTTTCTCCGCCCGATGATTTCAGTATAGACGACGTGGTCTTTGACGGAGTAAACTATTTTTACTTTAAAGAGATAAATATAAATTTAAGAAGCGGCGTCAGCGCGTCGGGTTCGTTCTTTGTTAAGGTCAGATATGCCGGTATAACGGATATCGTACTCGATCTCAACAACTACGAGAGCGTTCCCACTCAGGCGCAGACCGCGCTCGAGCCGTTTGTTCCCACTGACATCGACGCTTATCTTACCATAGGCGAAAATGCGGACAGTCCTATTATAATCAACCTCGACTACGACCGTGCTCCGCTCGAAAACGGCTTTTACCGCAACGGCTTGGGCAAGTATAAGATTTACTATTACGAAAAAGGTTCGACTGTTCCGAGTATTTCGGGCAAGACGGACGAGGAGCTTTTGCAAGACGAAACGCATACGGGCGGCAACGAACTTCCGACATACATGACGAGTATTGTCGGTACGATAAGAATACTCTATGTAGTCGAAGCCAACGGAAAAGATCAGACAAACAGCGTCGTCGCCTGTAAAGATTTCGACGTTTCGGACATAGATATTTTGCCTGCCGCTATAATGGCTCCCACTTTGAACGGCGTCACGGCGCTCGATTGGAAGAAGTTCGAACAGAGTTACGTTAAAAGTAACGGGAGCGATATCGGCGAAAATCTTTACGGCGGTTACGGTGCGGAAATTCCCGTATCGCTGCCCGTAGGCTATACGGATCTTTGGGGTTTCTTGCTCGGAAGGGAAGTGAAGATGACCGTTCTTCGCGGAGCCGAAACCGTAGGCGAGTACGGCTACGAATATAACGGCGGAAATATTCAAAACGTAAAGATCGAAAACGGAGTGTCGTTTGCCGAAACAGCTGACGGCAGTCAATATCTTGTCGCAGAAAATGCGGGAAATTACACAGTACGCTTTGAGATCGTGGGACCCGATTATAAATGGGATACGGCGGTCGGAGCTTCTTCCGATACACTTCTGTCTTACTCCGTAACCGTCAACCCTATGAAAGGCTCGGCAACGCTCGGCATTGCCAAAGGCGTCGATGAAGAGGGTGCAGAGAATACCGTGGCGACTTTCAATTACGGCAGTCTTCTCAAAACAAACGGCGACATCGGCTACAGCATAAAGTATCAACCCATTGATACCGAACTTGCTTGGATTTTTGTCGATTACGACGGAACGTCGTCAAGCTGGACGTCCGGTATAGGCGAGACCGCGGGCGACGCGACGGAAACCGAGTTCGAATATTCGTTCCTTTACTACGGAAAGTCGACAAACGGTTTATACGACGTTCCCGCTTCCGCTCCGACATCTTCTGTTCCTACGACCCCGGGCACATACTACGCAATAATAAAAGTCGAAGCTTTCGGCAATTATGCCGAGGCGCAGAGCGAGCCCGTAGAGTTCATAATCAAGCGTCAGGCAATTGCTTTTTCTTGGAAATATAATTTAAGCGGTACGCCGAACTACAAATCCGCGCCGATCTATAACGCAGGCAAGCACGACCCGAGCGACTATATTTACATAGTAAACGAAAGCAGCGGCGAAGTCCTTGCTTCTACCGATTGGAACTTCTATACCGACGATACTTTCGCGACCGTGCTTACCGATTATCAGCCGATCGTTGCGGGCAAGCATACGCTTTATTTAAAATTGTCGGAAGAGAAAAGCGATCTTTACGAATGGTCGCCCGAAACCGTTAGCGGAATCGACGACGGCATTTTTGAGGCGGGCGATTCGGGCGCGGGTAAGGCTACGCTCTATTTTGAAATAGAAAAATATGTCGGCAACGATCTCGGCGTTTCGATAAGCGGTTGGACGTATGAGGATAATGCGAATGAGCCTGTCGACAGCGCTCCGACCTATTATAAAGAAATCAAACACATATTTGTCGAAAAAGATGTGTACGATACCGCAAAGACTGCTGCCGACGCTTTATCCGGCGACGACAGAGGTTTTGTCGCAAAATACATAATAACCAATTCGCTCACGTTTACTACGGACGCGCCGGTAAACGCAGGCGACTACTTCGTACTCGCGTATATAACTTCCGAATACGGAGAAAACAGCGACGATTTTACAAGCTACAATTACTGCGAAGCGGCGAAAGGGTTTACTGTCGACAAGAAAGGGGTGGTAAAGCCCACGCTCGGTATGGTCGATTTTACCTTTGACAAAAATGCGCAGACAGTGGAACTTCTTAACTACGACGGCACGAATATGACCGTTTCCATAAGCGCGGCTTTGCCCGGCAATACGTCTGTAAGCGCGGATTCCGTGCTCGGCAAGCTTACGGCTACCAACGCAGACACATATACGATAACCGTCAAAATAGCCGCGGAATACTTCAAGAACCATAAGTGGGACGATCCGTCTGTTTCCGGCGATACTTTTTCGTTTACTTGGACTATTAAACCGTACACGCTTAAATCTATCGGAAGAACTTTGGAAAAGGAAAGCGAGTACAGCTCGTCTAAGCAGACCGTAGTGCTTTCCGACGACGCAAACGCTTCCGACGAGTTCTTCGATTACTCTCTTATAAATGCTTCCGTAAGCGGCAATCCGTACATAAACGGTGTGCTCGACACGAATAAAAGTTTTATTTCGACTTCTTTATTGTCGCAAGACGCAAATAAAGTTTGGACGTTCGGAGCTACTTATGCAGGTAAGTACGTCGTGGAGCTTTCTCTTAACGACACAAATTATATTTGGGATACAAACGCGCGTTCGTACGAACTTACGTTCGACATAACGCCTGTAAAACTCGGTGCGAATAACGTCGATTGGGGGACTGAATTTTCCTATATTTACGACGGTCTGGAACATAAACCTGCTCCGCTCTTTAAAGAACTTAAAGGAAGCGACGCTCTTACGGCGAGCGTTTCCGTCAAAAATGGAGAAGAAGCGGTAGCTCGCGTGACCGAAGTCGGAAATTACGTCATGACTTTGGACGATATGAGCGGTGCAAATCTTACGGGTATTCTCGACGGCATGGACTATAACATTGCTTATGGCTATGTTATGCCCGAAACGGCGGAAAACGTCACATATCATGCTTTTGCGATAACTTCTGCGTTGTTGCTTGCTCCGACTTTCACGGACGATGTAGTAGAATATAACGGTTCGGCGTTCGATATAATCGACTATATCGAGGATTATGCGAAAAATTATATAATCGGCGATGTTGCGCAGATTAAGTTTACGGCTTACAAAAACGGTACGGAAGCGGTAGGCGGAAACGAGCCGCAAGATACGCTGTCTCTTACAGACGTTGTTTGGCAATCGATAGCGTCCGATAAGGCAACGATAGGAAGTTATACTGTCGTAGTCACTTTACGCGATCCCGAAAACTATAAATGGAAAGCGAAGTCTGACGACTCGGTCGGCACGGATAACGCTCCCGTAAGTCTTACGTTTAAAATCACTCCCGCTCTCGTCGATTTTGTTCTTTCGCAGGACGCGAGCGAGGAAAAACCGTATGTTGTCGGATATGACGGCGTCGAGCATGATTTCATCGATATTATACAAAATTACGTCGGTATTGAAAATCATATAACCGTAAGCGGCGGCAAACATACCGATGTTAACCGCGCGGCATTCGGAGACGCCGTAAATTCCTACGAAGTCACGGTCGGGCTTGACGACAAAACGAAATATAACTATGTTTGGGCGGACGGAAGCTCCGATCCTTCGCAGGGTTATAATATAGCGGATAAAACATACTTTATGCGCGTCGATCCCGCGGCGCTCGAAGTCGATTGGGCAGATTTGGAGCAGACTTATAGCGGCAGTTATCTTTCTCCGACGGCTTCGGTAAGCAATCATTTCGAGGTTGAGGACAATAAGTCGCTTGTTCTTTCTCTCGAGTATCTCGAAGGCAAAGACAATACGGGAACAAGCGGCGGCTTGGCGAACGTAACGGACGCGGGCTATTATACGGCGTATGTCGTAGGTTTAACGGGCGAGGGAGCTGAGAATTATAAGATAGATTTCTCGTCTGCGGCTGCCGTAAAGCCCAAGGCGAATTTCACGATTATTCGCGCTGCCGTAGTAAAGCCGACGATTGAAACGGCGCTCGGTGCGGGAAACTCGCTCGGAGAATACGATAAATCGGAGCATGACGTAGTAATAAAGAATTACGATTCTGCTCGTATGAGCTATGCGGCAAACGCGCATGATGTGAGAGGAAAAGATGTCGGAAGCATAACCGTTCCGCATAGCGCAGACGATTCAAATAAAAAAATTACGGTATCGGTCAAGCGTGCGGGCGACTATTTCGTGACGTTTACGCTTTCGGACGGTAAAAATTATTGTTTCGAGGACGGTAGCACAGCGCCCGATGCGGAAAACGACAATACCGTTACGCTGGATTTCAAGCTCGAGAGAAAGGCGGTTAACGCGCCTACGTTGTCCCGTTCCACTACGCGCGAAGCGGGCAAGATATTCGTGCCTGTTCTGTATTCGACTTACGGCGAGACAGTTGCGGATAAGAAATATTCGGAAGCGAAAGATGCTGTAAGCTCCGTGGATTTCGATCTCGGCGGAGATTGGGTGGTTTCGGCAAACATAGTATATGGAAACGTAACGTCCGATGCTGTCGGAATATACGATATTACTCTTACTCTCTCGTTGCTTACGGATGACGAAAGTATTTACGATTACGCTTTCGTTAAGGAAGAAGTAGACGAAAATACAATGTCTACGCTCGGAATAGAGGATACGCTTTTGGATTTCGAAACCGTACTAAAAGTGCAATACAGGATTACGGGATCGGTATTCGAGCTTGAATTTACGATACAAAGCGCGGACGGCACGGCCGTTGCCGAGTGGACTTACGGAGACGACGTGACAGGTTTTAGATTCCACACCGACAGCGTTATTCCGTCCGATTACGTTCCCGCGCAGAGAGAGGCAGTATATTATGTCTATAACGAGGACGATAAATCTTATGCGGCTTATACGGGCGAAACTGTTTCGACGGGATCTGACGATATTACGAATAAGGCCGATTTCTTTGCCGCGCTTCCCAAGTCGGCAGGCAGATACCGTGCGGCCGTAATTTACAGAACGGGCGATTCTACGGGTAACGGCGTCTACGAATACGAACAGCGCTACATTGTCGAATTTGCAATCGAAAAGAAAGAAGTTGCTTTCGATTGGCAATCGAGCGAAGTTAACGGAGTGACATACGATGCCGTCGAAAATATGTTTGCTGCTATATATGACGGAAATTCTCATATGGGATTTGCCGCCGTTACGAATTCGCAGTACGGCGATACGCTCGGGCTTCAGATAGGACTTGCAGGCGATGCTATGGACAATCCCGTCGATGTCAAGCTCGACGCAGATAAAAACGCAACATATTATGACATCGAAATAAAGAGCATTACCGGCGAAGCCGCCGCGAACTACGTTCTTCCTACGTCGGGGCTTCAGTCGAAATTGACGATCGATAAGCGTTCCGTCACGCTTAACGCCGGCGATGCAAGCCACATCTTCGGCAGTAAAATTACGTCTGACGGAGCAAATCTCAATATAGACGGAGCAAATCTCGTAAGAATTACAGATGGCGACTTCGTTGCGAGCGACAATATAAGCCTCGACAGCTTTGCCGTAACGGCTAAAAAATCGGACGGAGCATATGTGCTCTACAACACCTCTGTCGGTAACTATAAGACGGTCATCACGCCGCGCGCCGAACTTACTAATTACGATATAACATATGTTGACGGTGTATTTGATGTAGAACAAAAGGTCATAGAGGTTCAATGGAACAGCGACAAGTTTGTTTACGACGGCACCGATCAATTTGCTAATTACAACGGCAAATTCGTTTGGTACGAGGATGTCGACGCAAATAAAGTCGCTCTTGAAAGCGTCGATATTTCGGGGCAGGATACTATCTTTAAAAGAGCAGGTCGGTATGACTTTGCGGTGACTGCAGTATCCGACGCGAATTACCGTCTTGCGGTGAGCGGCGAATCGGAGTATGACTCTCTTACGCGTAGCATAGAAATGCAAAAGCGTACGGTAAACATTGCGGCGAAGGACGTTACGACGATTTACGGCGACGTGGTCGGATCTTATCCGCTCGGTTGGGTATATGTCGAGGGCACGGATAAGTTTGTGGAAGACGGCGGTATCGAGATAGAATCCGGAAACTCTGCGCCGTCCGTACTTTCATTCGGATTTGCTTCGACGGCAGTCGGAACAAGCTCCGTGGGCAGTTATGAAACTTACCTTGTTTATAACGGCGGAAACTTTACGGGACAAATAACGCTCGACGATTTCACGGTCAACGTCGAGAAAGGCGCGCATACGATAGAGAAATACGAGCTTAAAGAAACCGACATAGTTTGGAATGAAAGTTCGTTCGTCTATAATGCAAACGACAGGACGACACAAACGCTCGGCTTGGCAACGTATGCGGACAGAGGTGACGGCTCGACGCACGAACTTTTGCTTGCCGCAGTAAGCGAAAGCGGAGCTGAAGTCGAGTTTAAGAATGCAGGAGACTATACTCTTGCCGTTTCCTCGCTTCAATCGGACAGCACGGCAAATCTCAAACTTCCCGACGGCTATGATCTTGCTTGGAAATCGGCGGATAAATACACGATAGCAAAGCGCGAAGTCGAAATATCCGTTGAGGACAGCGAAAGCGTTTACGGCGAGAAGATAGGCTCGGAAAAGAGAGTTTGGAATTATGTTTCGACCGTTAAGTTCTGCGACGATGACGAAAACGCGGGAATCGACGGCTTTACGTCGGATATAAATATTCGCGTTGCGGGGGGGGAAGGCGTCGACGACGAGAGGACTGATGTCGGCTTCTGCGATTTGGAGCTTTTCCACGGCAACGATAAGTTTATCGCGACAGGCGGTAAGGCGGAATTTGCAAACTACTCTGTAGTATTTACGAACGGAGAGATAACGGTTCGTCCTCGAGAGTTGAAAATAGACGTCAAAAATCTCGAACACATCTACGGTAGCGATGAAGTATTCGATACGCCTCTTGTTTCGAGATTGGCAGAGATTTCCGCAAGTCAAATCGTAGGCGGCGGGCTTGCATCGTTCGATACAATCGTAGACGTGCTTACGGCGACTACGCCCGCAAATCCCGACGGAAGAGTTCGCGCCGAAGCAAAGAACGGCTATGCGGTAACATTGTCTCTTAATACCGACGCAAAGGGCGACAACTATATAGTAAAATTCAAGCCCGTATCCGCTGCAGGCGATACTCTTGCGGAAGTGATTCTTAATTCGGACGTATTGAACGAGTCCGCTCAAAAGACGTCGGAAGTCGCCGCTTACTATAATATTAAAACAGCGTCGTTCGAGGATATACAAGTGGTTTCTTATTCGGAAAGCGGCATTGCTTACGACGGCGCGGTTCATGCGGCTATTTCGTCTAAGTCGGTTTCCTATTACGGAACGACTAAAAGCGAGGCGCGCAAGACGGCGACGGAAAATGTTTCCGACAATAATCTCGGTTGGGCTTACGCGCTTTCGACCGAAACGGTTGCTCCCGACGCTTCCGCGTTTGCTTCGGAAATTCCCGAGGTTCTTAATGCGGGAACATACTATTTGTACTATAGAATTTCGGCGGACAATCACGAAACCGAGATTGGGTACGTTACCGTAACAGTAACTAAAAAAGAAGTTGTTTTATCTGTATCGGCAAATATTTACTATGGGGAAAATACGCCCGATCTTCAATACTTCAACTATGATTTCGACGGTCTCGGCGAGAATGAAAGTATCACGTTTGCATCTGCAAGCGGCGGTAAGGTTTCGTTTAAAGCCGTTCGCGCAATAGGAGGAAAAGAACTGCCGCTCGAAGGTTGGATTGACGGGACGCTCGACATTTCGACTGATTATATTGCGGGAGATTCTGTGGGCACCTACCGCGTGAAGGTCGAAAATCTCGGATTCGCGGCAGGAAACTACGTCTTTAATATCGCGCCGGAGGAACAAAATATCGTTTCCGTCGAAAAACTGCCTGTCATCATTACGGTAGGCGATATAGAAGACTCATATTGGTTTAACGGCGCGGGAAGCGGGCGCGATCTCAATGTGAGGGCAGAAAACGGCTTTACGCTTACAACGGGCGTAAAAGACATAGCAGGCAATTCCATAACCGATGTGTATGCGGGAGATAAATCCGTCGGTACGCACGAATATGAAAAACTGTTCTTTATAAAGAGCGGAGCATTCGTTTACGACGCAAACGGCAACCGTACTGATATGAACGGCGTTGGAACGTATACCGTAACTTATGAAAGGAGGGAGCTCGGAGGCGTAAACGGAAATTACGATTTAAGCTTCACGCTCGGCTCGCATAAGGTCGTTCCTGCGGATATCGAACTTACGCTTAAAGGCTATAACGCCGATTATGACGAGAACGAACACGATTTGATCGTATCGACCGCTTCGGACGGAGTTTTGGCTTCTCCGGCAGACAAAGAAAGACCGAGCGGAGCGAGCATACTCGATTTCAAATACGCACTTATCAAAGTTTCGGAAGGCGACGGCAAAATAGAAGATTATGCGCCGTCCGACGAGAACGGTTACGATCTCGACTCCGTTCCCAAGCTTATAGACGCAGGTACTTACTATGTATACTATATGATTTCGGGAGAGAATCATAATACGGTTACGGGGAGCTTGACTGCCGAAATTGCGAAGGTATACAACGGTTGGAAAACCGATAAAGAATATGCGATTGCAAAATCATATTGGTCTTACGGAAGCTACGATTTGTCGGCAAACGAGGAGACCAAGCCCGAAGCAAACTTTAAGCGCGTGCCGAGCGGCGGAGAAACATTGCCCGAGATTTCGTTGTTCGGCGGCGAGGATTTCGCTACGCTTGTGGGAGAATACTCTATGAGCGGCGAGCATTGGTCATGGCTCACGGATACTATAAGCGGTGAGACTTACAACAACGGTCAGCTTCTCGGCGCGGGCGTTTATAAAGTTGTCGTAAGTGTAGACGGCAACGACAATTTCTACGATCTCGAAAGCGAATACGAAATAACCGTTAACAAGGCGGAGCTTTCTCTTGCTCCCAAAGCGGCGACTATAACGTACGGAGACGCGTTGGATTTCGATTCGCTGAAGTTCGAGATCGGCAGCTTTAAAAACGGAGAGGATTTCTCGAGCGAAATAAGAAACGAAGTTTTGAGACTCGAGGCAGGTTACGGAAACGACGAAAGTTTTACGCATTATGCGGCAGGCTTTGAAAACGGAAGCGTATCGAATACTTATTATATACGATTCGTCGGCGGCGTGCAGTCGATCCTCGAAGGAATGGAAGTGCTTAAAAATTACGCGCCCGTGCTTGAAACGGCTACTCTCACCGTAAACAAGAAGCCGCTTTCGATCCATATCAACAACGCCGAAAACAAGTATAATTTCAACATTTCTAGCGGCGAAAAAGAAGACCCTGCGGCTATCGATACCGATCTTACGAGCGCTGAAAACAAGGACGCTGCCGGATATTATTACGACGGCGAAAACCGTCCGTTCGGCGCGGAAATTCCGGTGCATATCGTGACCGACGCCTTTATATACGACGAGAGCGGAAATCTTGCGGTTTCGACGAAAGATGTGGGTAAATATCCTATTTACGCCGAGGAAAATAAATATGCGGCTAATTACGACATTTCTTATGAAGGCTCTTATTCGGGCGGAACTAAGGGTACGTTCGAAATAAAGCAAGCCGAATTGAATATAAACGTCTCCGTGTGGCATTCGATCGACGGAAGCGAAACAGAAGCGAGCGTTGCCGCTTCGGGGCGCGAGTATGTGGGAACATACAGCGGCTATGCGTGGGAGTTCAAAGCGGAATGCGTAAATGCGGATTTTGACGACGTAACTTTCCGTACGGTTTACAGAAGCGCACTCAGCGGCATCGATTACACGGGCGTAGCTCCCAAAAACGCTGGCACATACTATTTGCGCTTCATTGCAAACAACAACAACAACTATACGTTTGCGGGTTCTGCGGACGACTACGTTATGAAAGTCAACCCTCTTTCCGTTGCTGTGGATATGCGGCTTTACGAGGACGCAAGCGGTACTGAAGCGTTGACGGGCAGTGTCGAATACAAGCAAAGTCCGTATGCTGTTAAGCTTTCTTCGGTGCCTGAAGCTGTGCCCGATCCGGACAGAGAAGATTTCGAGAATTTTATAAATATTTCCTATAGAAAGGATAACGAATCTGTTTCGAGTCCGCTTAATGCGGGTTCCTATCTCGCGACGGCGACCGTTACCGAGCTTGCTTACGGCAACTATGTCTTGGACGAAACATCGCGCAACTTCCAGTTTACTATTACTAAGAAGAAGATAAACGTCGTAACTACGATCGGCGATACAAGCGCTGTTTACGACGGAAACGACATTACGTTTAGTCTTGCGGGTTGCTCGTCTTTGACCGATCCCAACCGCGAAAACGGATATGTTATGACCTACGAGATCGAGTATGCCGACAATCTCGGCAGCGCTCCGTCGAAATTCGGGGACGGTCACTTTGCGGCAGGTACGTTCGGGTTCGGCGCCGTAAATGCAGGTAGCTATGCGGTCAAGGTAAAACTCGAATTTACGGACGATTACGAATGGATAGGTTTTGCGGGCGACACCGTAACGCTTAATTATACGATAACGCAAAAATCTCTTTATGTAAAAGCGTCTAACGAGAAGATAGAGTATGGTGATCGTTTCGACGGTTCGGCGGGAAGTACCCACAATTTACTTTACAAAGGTCTCGTGCAAGGACATATAGGTCAGCAGGGAACGCAGGGTAACGAAATCCCGAGTGCCGGTATCATCGGCGTGGGAAAGGAGATAGATATTTCAAGCGTTACATATGCTGCAGTCGACAGTTCGGCAAATGCCCATACTACGGCTTCGGCAGCGGGTGAAATATTTACCATAATTCCGAATTCGGACGAATTCGTTTCGAACAATTACAATATAGTTGTCAATCATTCCTCGTTCGGTTCCGGTACGTTAACTGTCGTCGGTCGCAAAATAACCGTCGAGATCAAAGACGCCTCGCGTACTTATACCGGCTCGAAGCATGACGAATGGATTCAAAGCGAGCTTGAAGCAAGTCTTGCAAGCGGTGGAAATACAGGCAAATATATTATTCTCAAAAGCGGTGATTTAACGGGAAACGAAGGCAACGATACTGTTGCCGATCTCGGTATAACCTTGAAAATAGGCGGCGGCAACGAAACCGATTGCTCTTTGAAAGGATTTGCTATAAGCGCGGATTATACGAACAAAAATTACGATATCGCATTTACCGGAAGTTGGAGCACGGGGACTGACGGTACGTTCACGATCGAGAAAAAGACTCTCGAGGTTTTTGTAGGCGTCAGCGGCGACGAGGGAAAAGCACATTCTGTGGTTTACGGCGACGCTCTTATATATAATGCTACATATTCCGGCTTTGTTCCGCAGGGAAACGTAGGCGAAACCGGTAATCTGTCTGCTTTGTCCTGGCTGTTCCTCAGCGGTTCGATAAGCTATAAGACTGTTCTTACGGCGGGTTCCGGCGCGGCGGAGTATACGATCGGTGAGTCTCATGTAGGCGACGAGTATAAAGTCACGATTGACGACATAACCCTTCAAAACTATAAATTCGACATAAATGAAGGAACTATTGCGATTTTGCCGCGCACGATAGGCGCAAGCCTTACGGCGAAAACCGTGACTTTTGCGGCGGACAACGCGCACCTTCCCGTTGTACAAAACGCGCCCGTAGCGTTTACGAATACGGTTTTCGGCTTTGCAAGCGAGATATTCGCATACTCTTACGACGGTGTTCTTAAAGACGGAACCGCTGTGTCGTCTCTTACGGACGTTTCAAGAGCGGGCGACTATACTGTTACGCTTAACTTGATCACCAACGAAAACGGAGAATACGACTATTTGTTTGCGGGATCGGTAGCAAGCTACACGTTTGCGGACCGCTATGAGATCGCCAAGCAGGTGGTTCGTCTCGAATGGACGACGCAGACTTTCGAGTTTGCGGAAGGCAGAGCGGACGAGAACACGATACCCAATTACGACGGCGTGATCCTCGACCGTTCGGGCATAATGCTCGGCGGTGCGGTCGATATGGAGATCGACGGCGGTATCAGAATAGGCGAGGGCGGAAAGGGACTTGTGTTGCCTGTCATCAAAAGCGGCAATTATTCCATCGTCCTTTCGCTGAAGCCCGATTATGCTAACGATTATATTCTCGTAAACCGAGACAGTCCGCAGTCGCAGACAGTCACGCTTTCTTTCAATACTTTCGTAAGCGAGATAAACCTTACTATAAGTATGAGCGGCTGGACTTACGGCGATACGGCTGTGGAGCCTAAGCTTAAAGCTACGGAAGCCGGTGGAAAGGACTTTGCGCTTGACGAAAACGCTACCATAGCGATATCCTACGCTCTTCTTTCGGAGGAGACGATTGCGTCTCTCGACAGTAAAAATCTTTGGAATATGTCGCTTACGCAAAACGACATAAACTCTTTGGACGGCACTCGGACTTACGGAGTCAGCCCCGTTAATGCCGGCGCATATATGGTACGCGCGACAGGTTCGGTTGATTACACCTATGAAAGCAGCGACACGGGAACGACGGAAACAAAGCGAATACCCGTTCAAGCCTGGTTTGCATTCCGTATTGCCAAAGATAAGATAGACGTTCCGCTGTTCGACGAGGAAGGCGCAGATAAAGTTTACGGCGGAAGTTTGCTTTCCGCTACCGTAAGCGGCTATCGCGAGGGTATAATGAGCATGACTTATGCCGAGGCTTTCGAGCTTAAGGCGGGTACGATTACTCTTCATACGTCTTCGGCGGGCGCGCATGAGCTTACCGTATCTCTTATCAACGATACTAATTACGAGTGGAATGAGTTTACGCCGAGCGAGCATACTAAGCTTGAGAACGGTAACGTCATAATTACCTGGACGGTCACTGCGGGAACGAACACCGTTTCGGGACTCACTGTTCAAACGGGAATATACTATGGCGAAACTTACGATTCGACGGGAGTAAGCGCTTTGTTCGGCGGCGTCATAACTTATATGTACGCAAGCAGAGACACCGATTCCACTGACCCGAGCATGGTGCCCGAAGGACTTGATTGGAAAGTCGGTTTCCCTAAAGGCGTGGGTAAATATTGGATTGGCGCGACCTCTCAAGGCGGAGAAGACGACTATGCTTCCGAAACGGCATATGCGGCTTGCGAAATAGTCAAAGCCGTACTTGCCGTGAGACCCAAAGATACTGCTCTTACATACGGCGAGGCATTTACTATTGAAGGCAACTATGAACTTGTCGGCGCAATGTATGACGATCTTCCTGTTTTGGGCGGATTGCCGAGCGCAACGGTTTCAAATGAAAACGGAAACTATTTTGTCGGCGCAGACGTGGGAGAGTACGCGATAAGAATAAGCGGGCTTTCGGGCGTCGCTGTTTCGGGAGAGCTTGCAAATAACTATTCCGTTACTTTCGACGGTAGCGAAACCGCAACTCTTACAGTAAATAAAAAGTCGATAACCGTAATCATAAACAGCCAGGAGGCTACTTACGACGGTACATCCGATCATGCTCTCGACGAAAGCATGGGAGAGAAAAACGGTTGGTATGTTTTGAACAACGCTCTTGTCACTAACGAGACAACGCAGGCGCTCGATACGCTCGGCATAGCTCTTTCTTTGCCGGATAACTGCATGAATGTAGGAAACTATCCTATATCCTATAAGTTTACGAGCGTCGGCAAAAACGACAATTACGATATAACCGTTACACCTTCGGGAAGGTTCGTGATAAATTCTCTTACGCTTACGGTTACGGAAGCTACGGCAGGCGGTACGCTGGTCTACAACCGCGGCAACGCGCCTACGGGAAATCTGTCTCTCACGCTTAAGTATGTTTACGACGGATCGGAGCAAACACTTACCGTGGACAGCGCAACGGCAAGCACGACTATACTGAATGAAAACGAGACGTTTGTTCTCAGATATTCCGGCGTGTCGAACAACGGTGCGACATATTCCAATTCTCCTTCTTTGCCTTTGTTTGCGGGGAGCGGTTACACTGTAGGTCTTGTTTCGGGAACAAACAGCGGCAACATAACGCTTATCGGTGCGTCCGCAGCGTTCGCCGTGGAAAAATACACTTTGGACGGCGCTCTTATTCAAAATGCCGCAAGTCTTAAAAACGTACTCAAAGTCGCGTATACGGGACACGAATATTCGATAGACGGAGACGTCGCTAATCGCGTCGTTACTTTGGGCTCTGCTCTCTATCCTCTTCCGTCGGGAGTAGATAAGCTATTTACCGTAACGGCGAGCGATAAAGAAGTATCGGCAGGGACTTACGGATTTACGCTTACGCTCGAAAACGCAGTATTCCACAATTACAAGTGGGCGAGCGTAGAGGTCGCAAGCCGCGAATTTACTTTCGAAATAGAAAAGGCCGCCAACGTCGTTCGTTGGACGGGCGCAAATCCCGGCGAACTTTCTTGGGTGTATGACGGAACTCTACATGAGGGCGGACTGGGCGTGACTGCGGATTTCGGACAAGAGACAAAAATATATCTCGTTTCTTCTACGGAAAACGGAACATACGAAGAGTTCGATTCGGTTCGACATACGCGCAAGGGAACATATTATGTCAAAGTGCGTATTCCCGAAACGAACGACTATACCGAGGCTACGACGTCCGAATATAAAGTTTGCGACATTTCGGCTCGTCGGATAAATCTTGTGTTCGCCGGCGACGACGAATATATAGGCGGCGTTTACGGAGATACGTCTATGTCGGCAAGAGATTACGACTTTACGGACGCAGTTACGGGACTTGCCGATTTCGACGATTTGAAAGCCGGTATTTCGGTAAGTATAGTTTATGTCGGAAGTTCGTTCGGCGGAGTTGCAAGCGACGGCTTAATGCCTACGCTTGCCGGTCGCTATAAGGTTCGCATATCGCTTAGCGGAGAGTCTGCGCATAACTTCGAGCTTGCAAATGCGACAAGCGGCTATGTGGAGGGAAATTACATTGTTGCGCGTCAGGCTGTTTACGGCGACAGAATAGTTGTCGAATCATTCGATTTCGACGGCTTTGCGCATACGGCGGAAGACTCGGTAAAGAAAAACGAATTCTACGGCGTAAAATACGAGCTGGACGGCGAAGCAATCGAAAATATAAATGCAAGCCATTATTCGTTTGTACTCAAACTGATCGATTCCGACAACTTCTATTGGTTTACGCATACGGAAGATCAAACTGCCGAAACGATCAATAAATTCCGCTCGTTCTCTTATCACATAAAAACCGTTGACGTTGTCAATGCGGAACTTGACAAGTTGAGTTTCGTTAAAAACGGCGTTAAAGTCGAAGTGAGCGAGAGCGATTTAAATTCGGAAACAATGCTTTGGACATACAAAGACGTTATCAGCGACGTAACTGCAACCGTCGTAGTGACGGTGCGTACAGAAAGCGGTCGCGAGTTTGAGCTTACTAATAGGACGTACGGTACGTTCGACAGTTTTATCGAACTTCAGTATTACAGCGAAAACTATGCGCAGTGGGGACGCTTGCTTCCCGAGGACGCGGGCATACATAAGATAAGAGTAAATATAGAAAGGACCGTAAACATAAATGCGCCGACTTCGACGAGCGAGTACGACTTCGGAGTCGAGAAGTTTGCTTTGGAAACTCCTACTCTGACCGATACCGGTACGGGTTGGATTTATACGGGTAACAGGCTTACTGCATATATGGACGGAAGTTTCGACAACGATGTCATGAGGGTGTCTTTCTCGGATGTTTCCACGGAAGGCGGAAGATTCACCGTAGGCGCAGTGAAAGCGGGTAGTCATGAAATTACGGTAGATATACGCTCTTCGCATACGCGTAATTATATGTGGAAAGACGGAAGCTCTTCTTTGGTAATTGTGTGGAAGATAGAAAAAGCGCGTAACGGTCTAAAGCATTTCGACGATATTTCTAAGATTTACGGCGAGGAGTATGCGTCCGAAGCGATAGCGGATTTCGGTCAGGTACAGTTCGCATATTACGACAAGGACGGTAAACTTCTTGCGGGCGCTCCCAGAGCTTCGGGCGATTACTTTATCGAGGCTTATGTTGATGGCTCTGACGATTATTACGGAGTGGCTGCAAGTCGCGTCAAACTTCATATAAGTAAAAAGGAAATAGTTGTTCTTCCGACAAGCGGTTCTGTGGTTTACGGAAATGAATATACGCATGACGATCGCGGTTTCTTGGTCGAGGATGGTTCGTTCGAGTACGGCGACGGCTATGCCGTGATTTCCGGTGCGCCCGTATACTACACGGCGTACAGGGCAGGAAATGCAGTCGGTTCGATGCAAACTATCGCAATAAGCGGCGTCGGAACACTCGAGGCTGAAAATTATACGTTTAAAGCGGGCGAGAATTTAGCCTCTCTTACGGTAACGAAACGTCCGATCACTATTCTTATCGGCGATCAAAGCGCAAGTTACAACGGTGAGATCTTGCTTGACGAAACAAAGTGGACTATACATGAGTCTACGCCTAAATTCGGTTCCGATATAATAGCGATTACTCTTTCGATAGAGGGCGGCTTGCCTACAAGCGTGGGGCGCTATCGCATAATCGGCGAAGCGGTTTCGGGCGGTAACAATTCTAATGAGAATTACGACATAACTTTCCGCGACGGCACTTATGTTGTTAACGCGCTTATAATTACCGTAACCGGCATAGACGTGCCGAGCGGACTTGTGTTCGGAGAGACGGCGGGAGCGAAAGCTACGTTTACGGTAGAAGGCGTCGATGGCGCGCTCGAAAGCGGAGCGTTCGTCGGTCGGGTCGAGATTCTCGTGGTTTATTACGACGATACTACGGGCATAACATACGGTTCCATGCCTGCAAGCGCCGGTACTTACAGGGCGATGATAGAACTTGCGCCGGCAAGCGACGGCAACAACAACCAAAATTATCGTCTCGGAGGCACGCTATCCAAAGTATTCACTATAGCCCGTCGAGCAATAGATGAAACTTCGATAGAAAACAGCGCTAAGGCGGCGGGACTTCTCGACTCGGTGTACAGCGGTTTCCTTCGTGTTCCGAGCGCCGACGCTATTGCAAGGATAGAAGGGTTTGCGCCTATAGACGGTATGTACACCGTTTCCTGTGCCGGCGGAATCAATGTGGGAGAGTATTCGCTTTTGCTGACCTTTACAAGCGACTTTGTGCGCAATTATAAATGGTTGCACAGCGAAGGCTCGGTTGCGTCGCTTACTTACACGATAACAAAGAATATGGACAATACCGTATCGGCAAAGTTCGAAAATGCGGATAGCGCTACTTTCGAATACGACGGTAACTCGATAGAAAAACGTCTCGAGAGCAGGCTTGTCGTAAACGCCTTGCTGGGCGGCGATAACGTATTCTTCGAGTATGCTTCCGTTTCGGGCGATACGCTCGGCGAATATTCTCGTGCCGTGCCGAGTGCTGTGGGCGATTATCGCGTGCGCGCCGTGGTAAGGGACACTACCGATTACAGCGGTGCGGTCTCTACGGCTTTGCGTTTCGAAATTACGCCCAGAAGGATAACGGCTGATTTTGCGGAGTGCGGAGGAATGTATATGTCCGCAATCGTGCCCGCTTCGGCGATATTTGCTTATGCAGACGAAAGCTTTAGCGACGACAGACTGCTTAAAACCGCAGAGCACAGCGTTTATTATTATGGAACGTCATACGACGGCACATTCTCTCATACGCTCGAAGACGGCATAACGGTTGTTCCCGTTAAGGCAGGCGCATATAAAGCGGCGATAGTTCTTCAAAACGAAAACTTTGTTTTCGTGTCGCAAGGAAAAGAAACGAATACGATCGAAACGGATTTTATAGTTGCTCGCAAACGTCTCGAGCTTCCTGCACAGGACGGCGGTAAGTATGAGGTGGACGATACAAAGTATACGCTTACGCCTTCGGGCTTCGACGAAACCGTAATGACGATATCCGGCAACTCCGCAAATAAAAACGGAGATTATACGGCGATAGTTTCGCTTAAAGACAAGGCAAATTACGAGTGGGCGAACGGCACGAGCGATGATTTCGAGATGTCGTGGACGCTCAAGAAAGACGCGCCGGTTGACTTCATAGCGACAGTTTCGGTTTTGTCGACAATGACCGTCGCCGCAGGCGCATTGCTTGTCGTGATGCTTGTGCGTCGTAAAAAGCTCGGCTACTGATCGGGGAGGGAAAATACATGAATTACATTGTTGACATTTTATCGTTCACAAAAGCGCAGATAGGAATAACAGTCGTCATAGCCGTAGTTTTATTGGGGCTTGTTGTGGGCGATTTCGTAATGCTGTATTTGATGAGCAAAAAAAGGCACAGCGAACTTACGGAAGAGGTGAATACTCTTCGCGAGCACAGCGAAAATCTTCGTGTACGACTCAGCGAAACGCAAAAAGTCAGCAACACTTTGCGTGTACGGCTTTCCGAGACAGAGCAAGCGAGCGAGGATCTGCGAGTGCGCTTAAACGAAACGCAGGCTTCTGTATCCGTAAAACAGCCGCGACTTCTCATTCGCGCTAAGGAAGACGACGACGATGACGACAACGTCATGCACTATAACCGTAGTTTCAGAGCGCGCTATATTCAGTCTAAGGATGATTTGAAGGAGTGGTATTCCGATATAAAAAATCTTATTCTTTCTCATGCGGATATGAAGGCGAACACATCCTGGAAGTGGGAAAGCTTCCGCATGAGACGACGTACGCTTGTCAAACTGATGATACGCGGAAAGGCGCTTTGCGTCTATATGGCGCAGGAAGCGCTCGACGTCGAGAACGTGAAAGTGCGTCTCGAGGACGCTTCCGGTATGGCGTCCATGAAAGAAACTCCGATTCTTGCGAGAGTAAAAAACGACAAGACGCTTCAGCGCGTGCTCGCCATTCTTACGGTAATGCTTAGACGTTTCTGGCTGAATCGGTCGGATAGAGAGGACGTGGACTATTATTTGCCGTACAGCGGCACGCTCGCGCTTATAAAGAAAGGTCTGATCAAACGCGTTGTGCGTGACGCCACGAGTATGCCGGGACGGAGGAAAAACGAGCCCGAAAAATCGGAAGGCGCAAATTCTGATAAGGATAGACCTTCGGTAAAAGAAGAAGCGGATTTCGAGCCGGCATTGCAAAAAGTAACCGAAGCTCAAAACGTCGATTCTTTGCAATCGGAAATGCCGGTTGCAACGGATGCGGCAAAATGCGAAAAACCTCTTGTGTAAGAGGAGTAAATAATTCGTCGCAATAAAAACACACCCCGAAAGCCATATGATCTTTCGGGGTGTATTCATTTTTAAGCCGCAAGTTTTACTACTGCGGTTTGTCGGTTATACTCTAAGCGATTCTTCGATGATTTTTTCAGCTTCGTCAATGCTTACTCTTTTTTGTTGCATATTATCGCGCTCTCGTATCGTAACGGTTTCGTTTTCAAGCGTATCGAAGTCTATTGTCACACAGAAAGGAGTGCCTATTTCGTCCTGGCGGCGATAGCGTTTTCCGATAGAGCCGGCGTCGTCGTATGCCGTCATGAAGCGTTTTTTAAGACGTTCGTAGAGCGGCTTCGCTGCATCAGAAAGATTTTTCTGTAGCGGAAGAACGGCGACTTTGTATGCGGCAAGCGCGGGATGGAGCTTAAGGATCGAACGCACGTCGCCGCCTTCGAGTTCTTCTTCGCAGTATGCTTCGCAAAGTACTGCAAGCATAAGTCTGTCCGCGCCGATAGAATATTCGACGACATTGGGCACATATTTTTCACCGTTAAAAGGATCCGTGTATAACATACTTTTACCCGAATACTCCTGGTGTCTCGAAAGATCGTATGCGCCGCGGTTGTGTATTCCGTTGAGTTCTTCCCAACCCATGGGGTATAGGTACTGTATATCGCAGGCGGCTTTTGCGTAATGCGCGAGCTTGTCGTGATCTTTAAAACGCAGGTGTTCGGGAGCAAAACCTATATCGAGCAAAAAGTTCATTGCCTTTTCTTTGTATTGCGAGTAGAAGGCCGAACTGTCGTCCTCTTTACAGAATTGTTGGTGTTCCATCTGTTCGAATTCTATGGTCCTGAATATGAAATTTCCGGGCGTGACTTCGTTGCGGAACGCTTTGCCGACTTGCGCTATGCCGAACGGCACTTTTGCTCGCATAGAGCGTTGAATGGAAAGAAAGTTTACGAATTCGCCCTGAGCCGTTTCGGGGCGGAGATATATTTTGTTTTGGTTTTCGTCGGTCACTCCGCGGCTGGTTTCGAACATTAGGTTGAATTGACGAATAGGCGTCCAATCGCAGTTGCCGCACTTGGGGCAAACGAGCTTATGTTTTGCAATATATTCTTGCATTTCTTCGTTGCTCATCGTGTCGGGATTGACTGCGCCCTTTGCGTGCGCTGAAATGAGCGTGTCTGCGCGCATACGCGACTTGCACTTTTTGCAATCCATTTTGGGATCGGAGAACGACGCGGTGTGTCCGCTTGCGTCCCAAACGCGCGAGTTCATGAGGATTGCCGCGTCTACGCCGAAAGAGTTTTCGCTTTCCTGAACAAAGCGTTTCCACCATGCCCGCTTTATGTTGTTTTTGATTTCCACGCCGACGGGACCGTAATCCCATGTGTTGCCCATGCCGCCGTAGATTTCGCTACCGGCGAATATTATGCCGCGGCCTTTGCAGAGCGCGACGAGTTTATCCATTGTCAGCTTATTCATTATGTAACCTCACTGAAATTAGTTTCTTTTATGATATGATTTTTCTGGGATTTTGTCAAGCGGTTGATCTCGGTTTGCTTTCTTTCCTTGACTTATGATTTATTAAAGGTGTATAATTTATCTGTTAAACAAACAATCGGAAGGAGTGAGCTATGCAGCCATACGTTACTTTAAACGACGGAAACAAATTGCCGCAGTTCGGACTCGGAGTGTTTATGATTCGTGGCGATAGAAAGACGGAAAAGACCTGCCTTAAGGCTCTTGAAATGGGGTATAGGCATATCGATACGGCTCACATATACGGCAACGAGCGCGGCGTGGGAAGGGCTGTCGGAAAGTGCGGGATAAAGCGAGAAGACATATGGGTCACATCTAAGCTGTGGATAAACGAGTACGGCGAGGGCAAAAGCGCAAA
Source organism: uncultured Christensenella sp. (assembly GCA_910585955.1). Taxonomy (GTDB): domain Bacteria; phylum Bacillota; class Clostridia; order Christensenellales; family Pumilibacteraceae; genus MGBC157735. Next base: position 20,899 of record CAJUGC010000007.1, on the reverse strand, counting down.
AGCCATAGATAAAATGCTTTCACGCCTCGACATAGGATACATAGATCTGTTGCTTTTACATAGGCAGGCATACGACTATTCGGGAGCATGGAGAGATCTCGAAAAAGCTCTTTTGTCGGGAAAGGTCAAAAGCATAGGGCTTTCCAATTTCGAGGATTCGAGGCTGGAAAATTTTCTCGACGCAATAGACGTTAAGCCGTCGGTAATGCAGGTCGAATGTCATCCGTATTTCAGGCAGACGGAACTTAAAAGACGTCTCGCACCGTACGGTATCGTATTGGAAAGCTGGTATCCTATAGCTCACGGAGATAAGGCGTTGCTTTCCGAGCCGATATTTGCGAAGTTGGCGGCAAAGTACGGTAAAAGCGTCGTGCAGATTATTCTTCGTTGGCATATTCAAGAGGGTAATGTTGTTTTTCCCAAATCGACCGATCCCGAGCATTTGGCGGCTAATATAGATATCTTTGATTTTGAGATTGCCGATGAGGAAATGGCATTGATAAACGAGCTTGATAAAAACAAACGCATTTATTGCTGGAAACCTCCTAAAGAAAAATCGAAGTAGACGAAAATTCTCTCGCAATCACTGGCGAGAGAATTTTTTTTATGTTTGAAAAAATATTTGGCACACCGCCCGTCACGTTTCATATTATGTAGTAGGATATCCGTTTTGCAAAAGAAACGCGAAAGAAACACTTATCGACAAAGCTCTTCGGGCTTAAGAGCAGACTCATGCGGCGGCGCTTGCAATCGCTTGCGAACGTATCCGAACTGCCTAATTGTTTCGCTTTGCAAACCCTTTAATCGGCACAGAGACTGCGCGCGTTTCGTGCGAGGAGAGGCCGCAAAACAAGCTGTCGGGCAGGCGGGGCGATCAATGGCTAAGCAGGCGCCAAAGTATGAACTGCAAATCGGATAATCAAATAATAAACGGAGGAACTCAAAATGTTTAACAACGGATGCGGGTGCGGAAACGATATTTTCCTTATCCTTATCTTACTCTGCTGCTGCGGCGGCAAAGGCAACGATTGCGGCTGCGGCTGCTACGACAAGCGCGGTGGCGGATGCGATTGCTGCGACCTTATATGGCTTTACTTACTTATGAACTGCTGCTGCGGCGGCAAAGACGTTTGCTGCAAATAAGCGACATATCGCGGCAATAGATCAATAAACTCAAGCGGCGACGCGCGGATATTCTTCCGTGCGCCGTCTTTTTTTCTCAACTCTTTCGCATTTGCTTGCATAAAATGCGTAAACGTGATATACTACTTTCAATTATACTCTTTTGACGGAGGTCGCAGGTGAAAGGCTTCAGACGAATGTTACCTATGGTTTTGGCGGCGCTTATTTGCGTCTTGCCGATATTTGCGTGCGATTGCGATAATTCCGATTTGAACGGCACAGACGCCGAAGCCGAATACAAAAGAGTGTATTCGCTTTTTGAAGAGGGCGTGACTTTCGATTTCGATGAGCACCCGACTTTTTCCGCCTCGGTTGTCGCAACCATGAGCGGCGGTAATCTCGACAAGGCGATAGAAATGAGTTCCGTTTATACTCACGACTATCGTGAGCCGATCAAGACGTATTCTTACGCAAAGAGCGTGAACGCTTTGACCGAACGCGACGGCATTTTCGAGCCGTATTACGACGAATACGAGTACGGATTTCAGGAAGCTGTCGAGTCCGGCGGAAGCCGTTACCTCGAAAGCATGAAATCGGCTATCGACGGGCTTTGGTCAAAGCCGAACGAATACGGAAACGGCAACTACAAAGATACTATAACGAGCGGCATTGCCCGTATAGCGGATAAACTTACGCGCGACGGAAGCAGATTGTTCGATCCCGCAAAACTCGAGAATTTTCGCGGCGGCAAAAGCGGCGGAACGATCATAGTCGGCGCGGAGGTGAAAAGCGACTCCATAGGGGCATATGCCGAATGGCTTAATAAATTTTTGCCTCTTTTGAATCTAAAAGAGACGAACGGCGATTGGAGGTTCTTCGATCTGTCGGACAGTACGGTTTGCAGCGGAAGGCTGGAAATCAAGGCTTCTTCGAGAATGCTCGACGAGGTATATCTCGTTTTTAACGTTCCGGGAAACGGTCACGGCGGTGAGCTCGGTAAATTCGAATTTGCCGCACGCATGACTTTTACATCGGGCGGCGTGAGTGTTAAAAGGCTGACGTATTTTACGCAGACGTAAGCGCATTACATATCTATATAGCATAAATAAGTCAATGTCGGAACGACAGCGGACGTGCCGCGTCGTATCCAAAGCATAAATTACACATACTAAGGGCTACCCGCAGAGGAGTCCATTAGGAGGCAAACAATGCAAAGAAAGGCAAAGAGCGTAGCTCTCTGCGCCGTGCTCGTCGCTTTGACGATATTGTTCGGCGCGATTCCATACGCATTTTTGATACCCGTACTGCTTGCTGCGGTAACGACCGATTTTAAGACGTCGCTTGTCTTGTCGTCTTGTTTCGGAGTTATCTCGCTTATTTACGCACTGATGGGCGGCTCGGTAGTGGCCTTGGCGTTCGTGGCTAATCCGTGGATACCGATAGTCGGACGATTACTCGTAGGACCGGCGGCGCGCGGGGCATATATGCTGGCGGACAGAGCGATCAAGAAAGAAGGCAAGTTCAAAAGCGTGTTTCCGCGTAGTATCGGGGCGGCAGTCGGCTCGATAGTTAATACGGCGATAGTTGTTTCGCTTCTTGTGTTGTTTGCGCCGAATGTCGGACTCGAGGATGTGACTGTCATAGTTTATGTGCCGGTTATGCTCATAAGCGGAGCGATAGAACTTGCGATAAACGTGTTGTGCGTGCCGACGATAGCTCTTGCCGTGGATAAGGTGCGCGCTCGCAACGGAGGATAGATAATGATACTTGCGATCGATATAGGTAACACGAACGTAAAATGCGGCGTGTTCGACGGAGATAAGCTGCTGAGCAGTTTGCGTCTTTCTTCGTCCGTAAATAAGACGAGCGATGAGTTCGGCATGACTATCATGGGACTTTTGAAAGAGCGTAACGTCGATATCGATAAGATCGGCGGCGTGATTATGAGCAGCGTCAATCCGAATATGAACTATACGTTCGAACATCTTATCCGTTATTATTTCGGTAAAAAGCCTCTTGTGGTCGGCGCGGGACTCAAAACGGGGCTGAATATTAAGTACGACAATCCGCGCGAAGTGGGCGCGGACAGAATAGTCGGTTCCGTTGCGGCTTACTATACTTACGGAGGTCCGTGCATAGTCATGGATTGCGGCACGGCGACTACTTTCAATGCCATAAGCGGCAAAGGAGAGTTTTTGGGCGGAGCTATAGGTTTCGGGTTGAAAACGGGGTCGGACGCTCTTACTCGAAGCGCCTCCAAACTTCCCAAAGTCGAGCTTACCCGACCCGACGGAGCTATAGGCAGAACGACTATCACCAATATGCAGTCGGGACTTATATTCGGATATATCGGCATGGTCGAGTATCTTATAGGAAAAATAAAGTCGGAAATGAATTGCGACAAAATTAAGGTGGTCGCAACGGGCGGACTGTCGGAGATCGTAGCTGCGGAAAGCAAAGTGATAGACGTCGTAGACAGAACGCTTACGCTTCGGGGACTTAACATAATATACAAGATGAATACGGAAGGGTAGGAGGTTCGGAAAGCATGAAAAAATTGAAAGTGGCGATTATGGGGCTTGGAACTGTGGGCGGCGGCACATACGATGTGCTGACGCGCAATCGCGAAGTGATCAAATCGGGTTACGGCGTGGACGTCGAAGTCGTTAAAATTCTCGATAAGTCGCCGAAAAGACTTGCGGATAAAGGGGCTTCCGAAAAGCTGTTTGCGGCAAACATCGACGAGATCGTTTCAGATCCGGATATATCCGTTGTCGTTGAGACGATGGGCGGACTCGAACCTGCGGGCAGCTTCATAATAAAAGCTCTCGAAAGCGGAAAGAGCGTAGTTACGGCAAATAAGGAGCTTTTGTCAAAACGTCTCGACGAGTTGCTTTCGTCGGCGGACAAAGGCGGTTCGGGATTATACATAGAAGCGAGTTGCGTTGGGGGAGTGCCAATTATCCGCACGCTTACCGAAAGTATGCAGGCAAACAGAGTGACCGAACTTACGGGTATAATAAACGGTACTACAAATTATATATTGACTAAAATGAGCGAGGAGGGCGACGATTATGCCTACGCGCTCGGCGAGGCACAGAAGCTCGGCTATGCGGAGTTCGATCCGACCGCCGACGTAGAGGGCTTCGACGCGGCGTATAAGCTGTCCATTCTCGCGTCGCTCGCTTTTCATACGAGGATTCCCCTCGACAAGATTTACCGCGAGGGCATTTCCAAAATAACTTCTCGGGATATCGCTGTGGGAAAGAGCATGGGTTACGAGCTGAAACTGCTCGCTATAGGGCGACAGAATTCAGACGGGAGTGTACAAGCTCGCGTTCATCCGGCATTCGTTCCCGCAAGCCACCCGCTTGCTTCTGTTCGCGGTTCGTTCAACGCGGTGCTTTTGAAGGGTGACTTTGTGGACGAAATAATGCTGTACGGAAGAGGAGCGGGCGCTCACCCGACGGCAAGCGCGATCGTCAGCGATATAGTATATTGCGCGGGTAAAGACAGACCGCAGAAAAACGATTTCGGTTCAAAGCTTGCCAATGTTAGCGACGACTTTCCGTCCGAATATTATTTTTCCGTTTCCGTACTCGATCGCCCCGGAATGTTGTCCGTAATCTCGGGCGTGCTCGGCTCTCACGGTATAAGCATCAGCAAGATGTTGCAGGAAAACGCGGACGGACATTGCGCCGAAGTCGTTATTCTCACGCACATGACGAGCGAGCGCTTATTTCGCGCCGCCGTGGCGGAGCTTCGCGATGTTGACGGAGTGCTTTCGGTGGGGAGCGAAATAAGGGTTATAGAAGATTAGCAAATGATTGTCTGCGCATAAATAATTTTTTCATGGAGTGGGATAATAATCTTGTCCCAAGGGCTTAAAAATGTTTGACAAATGCCATAATAGAATGTATAATTGGCTTGTTACACTATAAAAAAAAGAACAATTCACAGGAGATATCTAAGTATAATGAAAAAGATCAAGCGCCTTTGTATGTCGTTAATAATAATGATGCTTACAGTGGCAATGGTAATCGGTACGATGAGTTTTACCGCTTCGGCGCTCGAAGTGGGAAAAGTCGACTCGTACACGGCGAACATTCGCATTGAGAGCAGAGTAAAGTATAACGGTATGTTCAATGTTCCCGACGGAGACGGCGCTACCGTAACCGTGACCGCTCCCAACGGACTTCCTGCCGAGCGTGACGAGAACAAGAACGTAAAAGCAGAGCAAGTAGGCGTTTATACGGTAACGTATAGCAAGAAAGTCGGCGAAACCGATTATTCCTATGATTTCAGTGTTTACAGCTATGTAGAGAACGATTATTCGGTAAGCGTTGTAAACGGCGGTGCGGATGTTCCCACTTACGCAAAGACGGGTGATGAGTTTACTATTCCCGCGGCTTCTCTTGTTTACACCGATAAGGACGGCAACGTCGTTGTTGCGGATAGTGAAGACGTTTCGATCAAAGTTTTGACATCCGATAAGGATCATCCCGAGTTCGCGGCAGACGGTACGGCTAAATATACTCCCGCTTCGGCAGGCAATGTTTATCTCACCTATGTGGCTACTCTCGGCGCGGAAGGTACGCATAGCTATACGAAGAGCTTTGTTGTAAAAGTGCAGGACGATTTCAGCGACGACCAGAGACCCACTCTCAGTGTCGTAAACGTCGCTACGAACGCTTCCATCAACAGAAAGGTTACTCTTCCCAAGGCAACCGCTACCGACAATTACGATGAGAATGTAAGGATCGAGATCAAAGTCACCGATCCGAGCGGCAACCCCGTTAAGGAAGTAGACGTAAACGAAGACGGTTACGCGACGGAAAAAGAAGGTGCGGCGGATGTCAAGTTCGACAACGACAAAGCAATGAGTTTCTATCCTACGAAAGAGGGCAAGTACACTGTTACTTACCAAGCTTTCGATGACGGTAACAAGAATGCTTCGGCGCTTCATACTTACGGCATAACCGTTTCCGATACGACCGCTCCCGTATTCAAGAGCGTAGAAGAGTATAAGATACCCGCAAATTGGGGACTTTCCGTCAACGACGCTTCTGCTACTATCAAATTCCCGACTCCTGTGATTGTCGATAATTCCGGTAGCAAAGAGAATCTTACGCTTGCGCTTAAAGTTACCGATTCCGAGAACAATACCGTTGTCAATTTCTCTAATATTCTTTCCGCAGACTCCTCTTACACGGGTACGACAAGCTCGTACGGTACTGCCGGAACGGAGTATAAATTCTCCGAGTTCGAATTTGATTTCAATCTCGTCAATACCGAGAACAAGACAGGCGATTTTACGGTAGAATATGCGGCGCGTGATTCGAAGGGCAACCGTTCGACCCGTACTTACAAAATAAACGTAGTCGAAAATTATACCGACGAAGAATCTCCTTCGGAGTGCACCATAGTAGACGCGCCCAAGTACTTCGCCGTAACCGCAGACGTAGATACGTTCTCCGTTCCCGCAAGACTTGCTTCCGACAGAGGCGACTCCCGTCCTCATATCGTTTATACGCTTTCGAGCGAGGCGGACGAAGCAAGCAATGTTCTTAACCTCGAAGGCGGAGAAAAGCTTGACGTCGTAAGAGAAACCGTAGGCAGCGCAGAAGCGCTCTATATCGCAAACGAAAAGGGCGAGAAAGTTAAGATCGAGGGCGGCAAGAACATAGTGCTTAATCTTACCGTAACCGACAATGCGGGTAACGACCCCGCAACTGCCGAAGCTAAGATCATGGTATTCAGCGCGGCAAGTGGTAATTCCGCTCTTGCGCTCGATACATCTGATTTAAGTCTTAGTGGTGATTTCGCGTCGAAAGACCTCGCAAATCTCGGCGGATTCGAAATCAACGTCGGCGATGCTTCTTTCCGTAAGTTTACCGGATACGAATTGTCCGTTAAGGCTCCCGACGGAGGTCTTGTTCCCGAAGTATCTTCCGAATACTATTACGATACTGCGGCAAATAAAATAGTTGTAAGAAATGTAAGCTTTACGCCCAACAGCCAAGGCGTATATCAAGTGAGCGTGCGTGCGTTCGATCTTTCCGGTCAGAATATCGTTAAAGTAGGTCTTATAAATGTCGTAAAGGGTAAGGACGATACGACCGAAACGACTGCCGCTACGCTTACCAGAAGCGGTAACATCAATACGCCGTATTCGTTCCGTAACGAAAGCTTCACTATACAGGGAACAGGCACTTACTATCCTGTCTATCGTATAGTCGGCAGCAGTCATAGTATAATGGGAACCGAGTTTACGGCTCTTACCGCAAGTTCGTACAGAATATCCGAGGGATATGCGCTTGTAGACGGCGATGTTAAGGAAATGACGGTGAAGGAGCCGTATACCGTAAACTTTGCCGACGACGCCGCTCCCGTAATAGAAATTCAAGGCGTAATACCTTCTTATTCCGAAAAAGATGTCGTCGTGAATCTTCCTTCGATAGTTGCTTACAGCGCTAACGGAAACGGCACGGTAGACGTCACCGTCAAGCTTGTCAAGGGCGGCGCGGTCAAGGTCGATTACGATGAGACGACTAAGACCCATTCTTTCAAGCCTACAAAGGACGGCACTTATACGATTACCGTAACGGGTACGCTCAACGGTAAGACCACAAGTGCGGAATATAGCATAAACGTAGGCGACGTTATCGGACCTAAGTTCGAACTCGCATCGTCCCATTCCGCTTCGGCTTTTGTCGGAAGATCGTTTGAGTTCAGCGTCGTAAATCTCGACTCTGCGGAGACAATTGCCGATTGCACGTTTACCAAACGCCTTATCGATCCGAGCGGCAATGTCGTCAGCGAAGCTACGATAAGCGGTACGGGTAAGACTTATGCGGACAAGACGAAGAATTCCAATACGGACGTTAAGCTCACGAAGTCGGGAACTTACGAGGTAGTTTACGAAGTATCCGACAAGGTCGGCAATACCACCGTCAAGAAGTTCTCGATAACCGTTTCCAATAAGACGAGCGGCAGCGCGGTTTCCATAGCGGCTATAAGCACGGTGCTTATCGTCGTAGGCGTGGTGCTTATCGCGGCGGTCATCCTCTACTTCGTATTGTTCCGTAAGCGTAAGGCTAAGAACTAAAATAATTCGACACAATAATCCGATTAAGCGGCTCGCAACAGCCGCTTAATCTTTATGAAAGGGAATAATGCCCGAGGAGCTTTTTCATGGAGTCTGTTAAGGATACTCCCGTCAGATTTGATATAAAGGCAGAGGAACTTGATTTCGCGCATTTTATCGAAGCCGTGAAATTGTCTCCGCAACTTGTTCAGACCTCATTTACACCGTCCGACGATAAAAATCACTTTGTTATATATAAATTCACGGAAGGTATATTGCAAGGGGCAGGAAAATGCGTGGTTGTTTATGACACGAAAGCAGGCAAAATATCTCTTACCGCAAGGGCTGACGTGCTCGAGCGTTTTAAGCAGTTATATATAAAACGCGATTCGCTTATAATGGAAACTCGCGCAAACATCGGCAAGGCAAATTCTTCTGCTATGGTCGTTTGCGCTGATAAAAGCAGACTTCCCACAGAACATAGAGGAAAGAACCTTCCGCGAAAAGCGGCGGTTCATTCTACCGAATCGAAAATTCGCTTGCAAGATAAGGTTGAGTCAAAGCAAAAAAAAGCTTCGACGAAAAATGCAGGAACGTCAAACCGCTCGGACGAAACTCATACAAGCTCCGATACGAAACTGTCTGACAATGCAAGACCATTGCATTCGGTTGCGGATAATGACTCCGTGCCGGAGTATAAAAACGGCTATGCTATTAAGAAATATGCGCGCAGAAGACTTGAAGAGGCGCTTAAAGGCGTAAAAGCCATGCGCGGAGTAAGTTGCAAACCCGATGCGGTCGCGAACAAGGGGAAGCCCGACGAGGCCGAAACGTATATGATTTCGGGCTCGGGCGGACAGAAAGTAATTTTGCGTTATATGCCGAAAAAAGAGATTTTGCAGATTCAAGGCAGGCGCTGTCATCTTTTTTCGGATGTGCAAGTATTACTGCTTAAAGATGCGGATTTTAAAAGCGTAGTCGTTACGCGCGACGAGCCTGAAAAGGGGAAGAATACTCAGAATGCGTCCACAATGCAGCGGCGACTTAAAAAAGTTTTGCCCGATGCGTTCGAACTGCTCGGCGAGCAATCGAAGATGGACCTTACGATAGGTTATATCGACATAAACAATTCTGAGACTAAACTATCCGATTATTCGTCGCTCTTGACGCCTCCGTATAGGGGACTGGAAAAGTTTATAAGCGATTTGCAAAAAGCGCGCGGTATAGAAGTTAAAATGATCGGTCAGGGCTACGAGAAGGATGACGACGGCAATTACAGGCTGAAATCCGGTTATCGCAAGCGTATCGACAGCGTAGTATACAATGAAGTTATGAGCGCTCTGTATGTAGAATATTTTTCCCGTAGGAATTTTTATACTCATTCCGATTTCAGCGGCGACGGAGCTCCTCGTATAATAACGGACAAACAAGAGGTTAAACGGATTTTCGATCATCTTATCGAAGTTTTGAACTACAACGGCAAAAAATTGAAAGAAATAGGTTTCACAATCCGAACTTCCCAAAGTGCAAAGGAGTAGATCATGGCAAAATACGTTTTTATTACGGGCGGTGTGGCGTCCGGATTGGGCAAAGGAATAACGGCTGCTTCGCTCGGTAGACTTTTGAAGGCGCGCGGCTATAATGTCACCCTCCGAAAGTTCGACCCATACTATAATGTCGATTCCTCAAATCTCAGTCCCTATCAACACGGTGAGATATTTGTTACCGAGGACGGCGCGGAGTGCGATTTGGTTATAGGTCACTACGAACGCTTCGTAGACGAAAACCTCGACGCTGATTGCGATATAACCTCTGGCAAGATATACAGAGCCGTGATTGACAACGAGCGTAACGGCGTCTACAACGGAAGTACAGTTCAGGTCGTTCCGCATATTACGGACGAAATCAAGCGTTGCATCAGGCTATCCAAGCCCGATGCGGATATCGTTATAGTCGAAATAGGCGGTACGGTAGGCGACATAGAGTGTCATCCGTTCTTGGAAGCGATACGTCAATGCCGCAGAGATCTCGGAAAGAATAACGCAGTATATATCCATGTTACGCTTGTGCCGTATATAGAGGTCAGTCACGAGCAAAAGACGAAGCCCACACAACATTCTGTCAAGGAGCTTCAAAATCTCGGTATTCAACCTGATGTCATCGTTTGCCGTTCGGATTACGAAATAGACGCAAGCAGCAAAAGCAAGATGTCGCTTTTCTGTAATGTGGAAAAAGACTGTATTCTTCAAAGTCTTACGACTGACAATATCTATGAAGTTCCGCTTCGTCTCGAGGAGCAGGGACTTGCCGGCGTTGTGCTTCGCAAGCTTAAGCTTGCGGACAGGCAGCCCGATTTGTCGTCGCAAATGGCTTTCTATGAAAAGAAAGAGGAACTTGCAAAAAGAAAAGGCGGGCTTAAAATAGCTGTCCTCGGAAAGTATGTCGAAAAGCACGACGCCTACATTTCGCTGAAAGAAGCGATAAACCACAGCTCGATCGCTCTCGACGAAAAAGTGTCCGTAAGCTGGTTGTCGTCCGAACGCATCGATAAAAATCTTACGAGACTTTCCGATTTCGACGGCGTAATAATTCCCGCCGGTTTCGGTGTGCGCGGCTTTGACGGCAAAGTTGCCGCCGCGCGCTATGTGCGCGAAAACGGAATTCCCGCGCTCATGATAGGTCTCGGAGCGCAAGCCGCTCTTGTGGAATTTGCGCGAGACGTTCTCTGTAAGAGCGAAGCGGGAAGTACGGAGTTTATGCCGGATACGCCCGATCCCGTAGTTAAATCGCTTAGCGAAAAGCCTACGTTCCGCACGGGAGCAAAAGTGTGTAAGATAGTAAAGGGAAGCAGGCTTGAAAAGATATATTCGGCATCTTCCGTAAAAGAGCGTCATCGCCACAAGTATGACTTTAATGCAGATTATGCCGATGAGTTCGCCGCACGAGGCTTGAAATTTTCGGGTTACGGTTTGGACGGTAAAGTTCCGGAAGCATTTGAGCTTGAAGGAAACAATTTCTTTATTGGCGTTGTATTCAGACCGGAATTTATTTCTCGTCCGTCGCGGCCGCATCCGCTTATAACCGCATTTTTGAAATCGTGCGAAAAGAAATGAATTTTTCCGAAATAAAAAAAGCCTCGGTTCAGCCGAGGCTTTTTCGGTAGATAAATATTATCTGTAAATACATTGATTTCTGTCGGGTCCGACGCCGATCATGGATATGCGGCAGCCGATTTGTTTTTCGATGAATTCGACGTACTTTTTCGCATTGACGGGGAGATCCTCGAATTTTCTTACGCCGCTGATATCTTCGGTAAATCCGGGCAACGTCTCGTAAACGGGCTGACAATGAGCAAGCTCGTCTATGTCTGCGGGGAAGTGTTCGGTAAGCTTTTTGTCGGTCTTGTAAGCTACGCATACCTTTAGCTCTTTGAGTCCCGAAAGGGTGTCGAGCTTATTTAAAGCGATACTCGTAAGTCCGTTGACTCTGACGGCAAACCGAAGAATTACGCAGTCGAGCCAGCCGCAGCGTCTCGGCCGTCCCGTGACCGTACCGAATTCCGCGCCTACTTTGCGGATCGTCTCTCCTATCTCGTCGTCAAGTTCGGTAGGGAACGGACCTTTGCCCACACGAGTCGTGTATGCTTTGGCGATGCCGATACATTCGTTTATCGCCGTAGGTCCGATACCTGCGCCTATGCAGAAGCCGCCGCTTATGGGATAGGAGCTGGTAACATAGGGATAGGTGCCGCAACCGAGATCGAGTAATGTTCCTTGCGCGCCCTCGAGCAGAACGCTCTTGCCGCTCGTTATTGCTTCGTAGATAAGCACGCTCGTATCGCAAACGTATTTTTTAAGCTCGTCTGCATAAGTTTTGTACTCGTCGTAAATTGCTTGCGCATCGAGCGCCTGCCCGCCGTAGACCGACGTGATTATTTTGTTTTTCGTAGCGACTCTGTCAAATAGTTTTGCTTTGAAGATTTCGGGACGGATAAAGTCGTACATTCTTATTCCGCTGCGTTCCGCTTTGTCGGTATAGCATGGACCTATGCCGCGCCCCGTAGTTCCTATATCTTTGCCGCCGCGAGCTTTTTCGCTCAATGCGTCAAGGCTCAGGTGATAGGGGAGAATTATGTGAGCGCGTTCGTCAATGTGCAATTTTTCTGTTCTGACGCCTTTCGACGCGATGTCAGAAAGCTCCGTAAGGAGCGCCTTAGGGTCTATTACGACGCCTCCCGCAATAATACAATCGCAACCCTTATAGAGTATTCCGCTCGGTACAAGTCTGAGCTTATATGTTACGCCGCCGTTTACGACGGTGTGTCCCGCATTGTTTCCGCCTTGCGCACGAACCACCATGTCGGCTTTTGCGGCAAGAATATCTATGACTTTTCCCTTACCTTCATCGCCCCATTGAGTTCCCACAAGTGCTACGGTAGCCATAATAATACCTCCGAAATGTTCTGTATGTCCTTTAAAACAACAGTGGCTGAAAAGAACGATACTTTAGTATTATATAACAAATAGATGAATTAGTCAAACGCTTAGCTTATAAAAAGCCGAGCTATTGCCAATCTTTATCTTATATGATTCGCGTTCGTTTTTTGCTTGACCTAATACGAATTAAGCGTTAGAATGTTTATGTCCTTAAAAGACAACGGAGAAACATTATGATTATAGATTTTCACACGCACTGTTTTACCGATGCTCTTGCCCCGCGCGCTATGGCAAATCTTACGGAGCAATCTCTTTATCCTCCGCATTACGACGGTACTCTTTGCGGCCTCAAAACGTCAATGAAAGAAGCGGGAATAGACGTCTCCGTCATTCTGAATATAGCAACTGCGCCTCATCAATGCGTGAAAGTAAACAATTGGGCAATTGCTTCGAATCGTGAGGACGGTATAATTTCTTTCGGTTCTGTTCATCCCGATTATAATGATTGGTTTACGGAATTAAAGCGACTGAAATCCGAGGGAGTAAAAGGTATCAAGTTTCATCCCGACTTTCAGGGCTTTTTCGTCGGAGACAAAAGAGCGTATGTTATGTACGAGAAAATTGCGGAAAACGATATGATCATGGTCTTTCATTGCGGTCACGACCTCGTTCTCAGAAACAAATATATGTGCGAGCCTAAAGATTTTGCACACGTCGTCAAGGATTTTTCGGGAGCCAAAATAGTGGGCGCTCACCTTGGCGGACAGGATATGTGGAACGAGGTGTTCGAATACATTGCGCCGCTTGATGTTTATGTCGATACGTCTTTCGGATTTAAATTTTTGACAGAGGAAGAGATAGCTCGTTTCATAGGACTTCACGGTGAGGATAAAATTCTTTTCGGCACGGATACGCCGTGGCAAAGGCAGTCCGTCGAAGTTGCCGAAATGCGATCGTTTATAGAAGATGAAATCCTTCTCGAAAAAATTTTTTCGGGGAATGCGAAATCTCTTCTCGGAATTTGAGATTGAAAAAGGCTTTCGCAATTTGCGCGAAAGCCTTTTTGCATACACTTTACTTTTACTCGTCCTTGCTTGCCGCTGCTTCTGCGAAACTTTCGTCGTCTTTGTGGCAGGTATTACAGCCTACAGCAGGCTTTTCTTCGGGTTCGTCCTCTATGGACAGACTCTTTTTTTCGCCTCTGAGGTTGGAGAACGCGACGCTCATCATAAGCTTTATGCGGTTGACTTGATTGACTTCGCTTGCTCCGGGATCGTAGTCTACCGCGACGATATTCGCGTTAGGCTCGTGCTTTTTAATGGCTTTCATTACGCCCTTGCCGGTGACGTGATTGGGGAGGCAGGCAAACGGTTGCATACAGATTATATTGTTAACGCCGCTTTCGATCAGTTCGAGCATTTCCGCGGTAAGGAACCAACCTTCGCCGCTCATGTTGGCGGGGCTGACTATCTTATTGGCTTCGCGCGCCATGGGGAATATGTGTGTAGGCTCTCCGAATTTAGTGCCTTTAAGAGCTTTCGCCATAGGCTTCCTTAAATGTTCTATGAACCAAATACCGAGTTTTCCGACAATGCTCTTTTTCTTCGGTCCGTCGAGAATCTCGTATTTTGTTGTGGAGTTCACGAGCTGGTAAAGGAAGAAGTCCGCAAAGTCGGGAACCACCGCTTCGCCGCCCTCTCGCTCGATAAGCCGAACGGCGTTGTTGTTCGCGACGGGGTGGAACTTGACGAGAATCTCGCCTACGATTCCGACTTTCGGACGTATTTCGTCTTTTACGGGCAAAGCGTCGAATTCTTTGACTATCATCGGCACATATTTTTTGAAATTGTTTTTCTTGTTTTTTAGATCTTCGCAAATTATGGCGTTCCACTTTTCATACAGTGCGTCCGCGCTTCCTTCGGTAATTTCGTAAGGACGCACTTTGTAAAGACAGCGCATCAAAAGGTCTCCGTACAGCGCTCCGTAAACTATCGAAAGTCCGAGCGGAACGGTCAGCTTAAAGCCGGGATTTTTCTCGAGTCCGACGGTGTTCATTGAAATGACGGGCACCTGAGCCATATTTGCCTGTCTGAGCGCTTTTCTGAGCAGAGCAATATAATTTGTGGCGCGGCAACCGCCGCCCGTCTGCGTTATTATGACGGCGGTACGATTGATGTCGTATTTGCCGCTTTGAAGCGCGTCCACAAGTTGTCCTATGACAAGAATAGTGGGGTAGCAAGCGTCGTTGTTGACGTATTTAAGCCCTGTTTCTACGGCGTTCGGCGAGTCCGGCAATACGACGAGATTGTAGCCGTAAGTGCGCAGAGCCGCTTCGAGAAGCCTTAAATGAATGGGAGATATCTGCGGTGCGAGAATGGTGTAGTTCGAGCGCATTTCCTTCGTGAAAACCACGCGACCTTTGGGAAGAGGGACGCTCACGGCGTGAATATTTTTGTCTCTTCGTTCGTTGAGCACTGCAATGAGCGAACGTACTCTTATGCGTGCCGCGCCGAGGTTGTTCACTTCGTCTATTTTGAGAACGGTGTACAGTTTGTTCGCTTCCTCAAGCAGTTCCTGTACTTGGTCGGTAGTCACAGCGTCGAGACCGCAACCGAACGAATTAAGTTGAACGAGATCCAAATTGTCGGTGGTGCGCACGAAATTTGCGGCATTATAAAGGCGGGTATGGTACATCCATTGATCGACGACTCGAATGGGGCGGGGCACACGGTTTATGTGCGCGACGCTGTCCTCGGTGAGTACGGCAAATCCGTAAGAATTTATCATTTCCGGTATGCCGTGATTTATTTCGGGATCCACATGATAGGGACGTCCTGCGAGCACTATGCCGTGTCCGCCGGTTTCATTGAGAAGCTTCACGACCCGTTCGCCTTCTTTGCGTATATCGTTTTTGAAACGTGCGATTTCCGCATAAGCGGCGCGCGCGGCAGACGCTATTTCCTTTTTGGGGATGTCGGGCATCTCTTCGCACAGCCTGTCTATCATTCTTTTAGGCGTCGGAAGCGGAAGGAAAGGCGCCATGAATTTGACCTTGTCCGCAAAAACTTCGTCCATATTGTTTTTTATTACTTCTGGATATGTGGAAACAATCGGACAGTTGTAGTGATTGCCTGCGTTTTCGTCCTCGACTTGCTCGTAGGGAAGGCAGGGATAGAATATGAATTTTACGCCCTTATTTACAAGCGCGGTAATGTGTCCGTGTACGAGCTTTGCGGGATAGCATACGGATTCCGACGGCATAGTATCGATGCCGAGATTATATATCGCTCTGGAGGAGCGCGGCGAAAGCTCTACACGATATCCGAGACGCGTAAAGAATGTGAACCAAAAAGGATAGTTTTCGTAAAGGTTAAGGACTCGCGGTATGCCGACTACGCCGCGTTTCGCATCCTTTGATTCGAGCGGCTTATAGTAGGAAAACAACCTCTTATATTTATATTCGAAAAGGTTGGGCGGAAGGTCCCTGTTCTTTTCCTCGCGCCCGGCGCCGCGCTCGCAACGGTTGTTTGTGATAAACTCGCGTCCATCGGAAAATTTCGTTATCGTGAGTAAGCAATGATTGCCGCATTTATCGCAGCGTCGGCTGCTCTTTTCGGCGGAAAACTCTTTCAATTCCGTTGCGCTCTTTATACTGCTCTTTGTTCCTTCGATGTGATTCTTCTGACTGATGAGAGCGCAACCGTATGCGCCCATCAGTCCAGCTTGGTCGGGACGCACTACTTCGCGACCGGAAATAAGTTCGAATGCGCGAAGTACGGATTCGTTTAAAAACGTGCCGCCCTGAACAATTACCTTTTCGCCCATTTCCGAGCTGTCGCGGAGCTTTATTACTTTAAACAATGCGTTCTTTACTACTGAGTAGGCGAGTCCCGCGGAAATGTCCGCCACAGACGCGCCTTCCTTTTGAGCTTGCTTTACGCGCGAATTCATAAAGACGGTACAACGCGAGCCGAGATTGACTGGAGAAGCCGACTCGAGTCCCTTTACGGCAAATTCTGCCGCGCTCATTCCGAGTGCGGAAGCAAATGTCTCTATGAACGAGCCGCAACCGGACGAACAAGCTTCGTTCAGCATTATGTCGTGTATGACTCCGTTTTTGATTTTCAGGCACTTCATGTCCTGGCCGCCTATGTCGAGTACGAACTCCACTCCGGGGAGTATCCTGTTGCTGGCGGTTTGGTGCGCCATTGTTTCGATTTCGCCGTCGTCGAGACTCAGCGCGGTTTTAATGAGTTGTTCGCCGTAGCCGGTAACGGTAGCTCGTCCTATGTATGCTTTTTCGGGAAGAAGAGAATATATCTCCTTGACGACTTCTGTAACGGCGTTTAGAGGATCGCCGCTGTTAGAACCGTACCAAGAGTATAAAAGTCCGCCCTCGGAGTTTATCACCGCGACTTTCGTAGTAGTCGAACCTGCGTCTATGCCCATAAAACAAGGACCTTCGTGTTGTTTTATGTCTGCGAATTTGATTTTTGTCTTTGCATGACGTGCACGAAATGCCTCGAGTTCCTCAGGTGAAGAGAAGAGGGCGGGCAGTCTTTCGACTTCCTTTACATTCAGAGACGACATCTCGTCCACTTTTTTCAAAAGTTCTTTTGATGTGAACACTTTTTCCGACGCAAACGCGGCGCCTATCGCGTTAAACACCTGCGAATTTTCGGGGAACACCGCCGACTCGGGCTTTAAAGTTTCGGTAAAGCGCTTGCCGAGCTCGGTCAAAAAGTGAAGAGGACCGCCGAGAAATGCGACGTTACCGGTGATCGGTTTGCCGCAGGCAAGGCCCGAAATAGTCTGATTTACGACCGACTGAAATACCGATGCGGCGATGTCGGCTTTTTTTGCGCCGTCGTTTATTAGCGGCTGTATATCGGACTTTGCGAATACGCCGCAACGAGAAGCGATGGGATAGATAATAGTCGATTCTTTGGCAAGTTCGTTAAGACCCGGAGCGTCGGTATTCAGAAAGCTCGCCATTTGGTCTATGAAAGCTCCCGTGCCGCCTGCGCAAGTTCCGTTCATGCGCTGCTCGAGTCCGCCCTTTAAGTATGTGATTTTCGCATCTTCGCCGCCGAGTTCTATGGCGACGTCGGTTTCTGGAATAAGTCTTTTTATGGCTTCCACTCCGGCGATAACTTCCTGAATAAACGGAATGTCCAACCACTGCGAAACAGATATGCCGCCGCTGCCCGTTACGGAAACTGAAAAATTATCGTATTTCGACAGCACTGTTTGCAACACTTTTGTAAGCGTTGCCTTAATGTCTGAGTAATGCCGCTCATAGCTCGAATATACGAGAGCACCGCTATTGTCGAGCACTGCCGTCTTTATCGTAGTCGAACCTACGTCGAGACCGATCGAGTATTGCTTCATACGGAAATTTCTCCTTTGCCTACTTTTTCTATTATAGTATAACAGGCATAAGCTTTTTTGTCAATTAAACTAAGACGGAGTTGTTTTTAACGAGCGCAAGAATAAGAAAATTGTTTAAATATCTTTACAAAGAGGGTAGGCTTATGATACAATACATTCGACGGAGGTAAGAATATGATAACTGAAAAAGGTACGTTTGAGTCCAAAGCGGAATACAAGATCGTAAATTTCGCGGCATTTTCAAAGTATGTGATAGGTTGGGGCGTTCTGTTTTTGATTGCGACGGCTGGGCTTGTCGCCGAAATAATCGCAGGCGTCACGGGAAGCTCTTGGTACAACCTCTTAGTGCTCATATGTTGCTGTCTCGTCATTGCCTCAAGCGGATATCTCGTCGGGATATACGCGTATATGATAGTCAAGAGCCGCAAGGAAGGAAAGTGGAGTAAATCCGAATGTTTTGCCGATGGCGTCGTGATGAGCGTTTATAACGCAAGCGGTGACAAGATAGGCGAAGAGACCGTAAAGTACGACAAACTTTCCAAACACAAGGAGTATAAAGAATTTTTCGCGCTTTATAACAATTCCGCCATTATGTATGCGATAGGCAAGGACGGTCTTTCGGCAGAGGAACAGAACACCGTGCGCGAGCTTTTGAAACTGCCGTTAAAAGAAGGTAACAGCTCTCCTCGTCCGCCCGAACTTCAACTTGCGGTAAAGGAAGAAAAGCAATGAGCGAGGAAACTTCCGAAAAGCAATTACCATTCGAGAAATTGGAATCGCGCTCTGAAAGTGCGAGTATAAAATGTTCGTTTGATTCTTTCGAAAAAGCTCAAAAAGAACTTAACAAACCGTTAAAAGTTTGGGCGATTGCGTCAATTGGGATCGGTGCGGTGGCTCTTGCTGCATACATTGCGATCGGAACGATTTTTGAAAAAGAACCTGTGTTCAACAATGTGTTGCTTTTTGCGGGCGCGATATTGCTCGTTATAGGAATAATGCTGGTTGCTTTGTTGAAACAACGCTTAAAAACGGCGGTTGAAAACAATCGATTAAAAAACGAATACGAATTTTTTTCCGATAGTTTTATTGTGCAAAGCGACAAAATGGGGGATAAGTTGGGAATGAGCAAGGTGTACTATTCGTCTGTCGGGAAAGTGAAAGAGACAAAAGAGTACTTGTTTATTTATCTTTCCGATAAGAGAACGGCGTTTGCTGTTGAAAAGTCGCGTCTTTCTCATTTGGAATTCGATACCTTAATGCGGCTAATGTCGAAAAATCCGAAATTCGGCGGAAAGACTATCGAATTATCGCAGTGCGGCAAGGCAGAGTAAAAGACTGCTCTTCTATATGTAGTTTATTTCCTTTATATCGTCCTCTATGAGATAGCACATTTCCTCGTGAGCGTCGATGTTCCGCGCGATTTTTTCGGTGTCGAGCTTCAGATATTTAACGTCGGCATTTGCGAGTATATTTCCGCTTAAATCTGTAATTTTACACTCGGACACAAAAAAGTTGCCGAGTGTTTTTGTTATTGTTCCGCATCCGATGAGCTGTGCGTCGTAAGGCACAGGCTTTCGGTATTTTGTCTCAAGAGATATGGTTACGCCGAAATTCTCTTCCGTGAGTTCTTTCGCCCATAGCGCCCTAAGACCCATTTCGTCGAGCATGGCGGCTATAAGTCCTCCGTGCACTCGTCCCGGGTAACTTTGATGTTGCGGACGGTATCTAAACAGCGTCATTACGCTGCCGTCCTCCATGTTATAAAACGGTGCGCGTAAGCCGTATTCGTTGTCCATTCCGCAAACTATACACATTTTGCTGTTTCTCTGTTTGGAAATAACTTTCATAATATCTCCTTGGGATTTGGTTTGCGCTTGCTCGAATCCGAATTTCACGGAGTGATTCGGCGCGAATCGTAAAGGTTGAATGATATGTACAAGATTAGCAAAAGGCAGTAATATTGTCAAGTGTAATCAGTGTATTCATTTTCCGCTTTCTGTTTTTTGTTCATAATGCTCCAATTTATAAAGCCGTAAGAATCGGTCGCCAAGAAGGCGATAAAACAAATTACCATGGGCAAATATGTAAGATCTTCATAACTTGCCACGCTCCACATGATTATAAGAACTATATCGTTCAGACCGTAGCCTATTGCGTAAAATCTACTTCTCCTTGCTGTCAGATACGCAGCGACAAAGGAAGTAAATACGGAAATTGTGCTGAGAATCAAATTGACTGTATTCAATGCGCGGAGTATAAAGAAAAACGACAATGTAACTAAGGCGGCCGCAAATAGAAACAAACACCATTCTTTTTTGGATAGTGAATTTACTTTAACCTCGCTTTTGTTTCCTTTGTATGGATTTTTAAGCCACGATATCAGCGCCCATAAAGCTATAGGCGCACTCATACCGAGATAGGTTATCATTTCGCCGTAATAGTTAAAGGAATACGAAATAATGCCGTAAAACACGCTGAATATAATAGTTAAGAATTGCCCGATAGGGTTGCCCTTTGATACAAAAATCAATGCGGTCACGCCGATCAATGAACCGACCAAATAAAGATATTGCGTGTTTTTGAAAACAAAAAAACAAACCGTGATCGATATCGCGCTCACGCTCCAAATCAACCATTCCGCAATTTTGATATGTGTCTTATGATTTTTCATAACGCTCCAAAAAAAAACAGCGCTTTGTTTATATCTTCCAAGACCTGACGATATAAACAAAGTGCTGTTTGCACTTGCAAGTACTCGGTAGCACTTGCCGATCTATTAGAGATAGGGGATTGACCTCTATCGTTTTTTGGTGCACCAAGACAGACAGAGATTGAACCCGAAATATCTATTCGTGAACGGAAT
>CAJUGC010000006.1 GCA_910585955.1 uncultured Christensenella sp. | reverse complement strand
ATACGAAGTCGAGCGACGCGCCCTGAAACTTCTCCCTGCCCATTTCGCAGCTTTTAAACGACAGCGTGGATATGCCGCCAAACACGTTTTTAACGGCGATAGTATCGATGATTCCCGTCTTGGGCGAGCTTGCCTTGCCGCTGTCCATAACGATGTTTTCGATCCAATCGGGGCGCAGGTATTCGAGAATTTTTGCCTGCGCGACCTCGCGCTGCACCTTCTGCGTGAGCGACACCGACCAGCCGCGAACGTCCCTGCGGTTTTCTCTGTACGGGTGGACGCCGCGCAGCATCCACACCGCTTCGACCGCGCCGCACTCGGTTTTGCCGCTGCGGTTGCCGCCGAACACCCAGCGGTTGCGCAATTTGCACCTATGGAACGCGAGCTGTTTTTCGTGCACGATTTCGCCGACGTTGTAGCGCGCGAGCCTGTCCGCCTTGCGCCGCTTTTCCATCTCGCGCCCGAGCTTTAAAAAATCGACGGCTTTTTCTCTGTCTGTTTCCTCCACTTCCTCTCCCTCCTTTTGCCGCCTATCGACAAAAACCGACGGTCTTTTTCTTGCGCCGACGGGATATAATTGACTGTATGTTAAAAATCGTCTCCATCATTATTTCGTTTCTGGCGCTTTTGCCGCTCGACGTTAAATATGCGTGCATGGAAAACGGCGCGACGCTTTACTCTTACGACGGATCGAAGTATACCGAACTCGCCCGCCTTCCGAGCTCGTACTATGTAGCCGTCTTAAAAGAAAGCGACGACGGATATCTACTTGTAAGCTATCTCGACACGACCGGATATATCAAGGCGAGCGAGCTTTCCCGCGTAGACTTTACCCCCAAACAAAAATACGCTTCCGCCCGTTTTACCGTCTCCAACGATTCTCAACCCGCAAATCTTCGCGCGCGTCCCGACAAAAGCTCGCAAATTGTCGCCGTAATGCCCGATAATGCCCGTGGCACAATAATCGGTACGATCTCGGGAAGCGAACTTATTGCCGGCGCAGGCAAAACATGGTATTACGTTCGCTACGAAAACGGCGAAACCGTTTCGTTCGGATATGCGTACTCCGCACATTTGAATGCGGAAAGTTTCGGCACGAACAGCGGCGAAAGAGAACCCGAAAAAACAGACGGGAACAAAGAAACGCAAGAGGGACAGCCCGTGTTCGAGATGTCCCTGCCGCTTAGAATAATCCTTATTTCCGTACTTTGTCTGCCCGTTTTCGCCGCTCTTTTCATGCTTCGCCCGAAAAAGAAAAAGGGCGAGAACTCGGTCTGAAAATCGTTTGCCGACCAATTCTCGGCTTTACTTCATTCTATCATGCAAAAAGAGTCGACACGCTTTGCTTATCGGCCGCAAATATCTTATCGCCGTCGCTGACCTCGACAGACTCGGAGCTTGCTCTTTCCCTGCCCTTAAGCCGTTTGATACGTCTGTAAGTACGGACAAACAGCGCGAGGTCTCCGTAGTCCCGCTCCATTTCCGCCTTTTTGAACCCGATGCGGGCAAACGCTTTTTCCGCCTTTGCACAGGCGCGTTTTATATCGCGGTAAACCCTCAGCCTGTTTATACCGAGATGTTCGGCTATTTCGCTTGCCGAAAAGCGCGTATAAGCTTTCAAAAGTTCGGCTTCGCGCGTGTCGAGAGAATTTTCTATCGTATCGCAAAGCACTTTCATATTGACGATACGGCGTTTTTTGTCGTTTATACCGACGACCTTTTCATACGCCGAAAAAGTATCGGCGCAGAGCGAAAGCGAAGCCTCCTCCGCCTCCTCTGTACATTTTTCCGCAGCAGCTTCGAGCTTGTTCTCGAGTGCAAGAGCTGTAAGCACCCAAAATTCCATAGTGTCCTCCAATCATTTGTTTTTCTTTCGAAGGGGTTGCAAGGCGCGAGATCCCATGACTCATCTTGCACGCACATAATATCACAGCATGGGTGACAATGTATGTCACTTACTTGCCGTTGTATCGCTCTATTTCGAAAAAAGTCAAATTATTTTAACGACAAAAAACCGCACGGATCACTCCGTGCGGTTTAAAATTTTCAGGTGTATCGGACTGAAATCGCTTGCCTTTAAAGGTTTTCGGCTATCTTTTCGAGGAAGGCGAACGAGTCGAGCTTTACGGCAGGCTTTTCGCCGTGATAGATACCGACGAGATCGCCCGTCATGAAGCCGTTTTCTATGCAGTCGGTCGTCGCCTTCTCAAGCCTTATCGCGAAATTTTCGAGAGCCGCGTTACCCTCTGTTTGCGCGCGCTTTTTGAGCGCTCCGCTCCAAGCAAAGATCGTCGCGACGCTGTTCGTCGAAGTTGTCTCGCCATTCAGATGCTTATAATAGTGCCGCGTGACCGTACCGTGCGCCGCCTCGTACTCGCAGCAGCCGTCGGGCGAAACGAGCACTGACGTCATCATCGCAAGCGAGCCGTAAGCCGTCGCGACCATGTCGCTCATGACGTCTCCGTCGTAATTCTTGAGCGCCCATATAAAACCGCCGCTGCTGCGCATTACGCGGGCGACGGAGTCGTCTATCAGCGAATACTCGTACTTTATGCCGAGTTTATCGAACCGCTCCTTATACTGCTCGAACACGCGGGCGAAAATTGCCTTGAACGCGCCGTCGTAGAGCTTGGAAATCGTGTCTTTCGTCGCAAACCACAAGTCCTGTTTTGTGTCGAGCGCATAGTTAAAGCACGAGCGCGCGAAAGCCTCTATCGACGCGTTCGTATTGTACATTCCCTGCACGACTCCGCCGCCCTCGTCGAAATCGAATATGGTTTTTGCCTCGGTCTTGCCGTCCGCATAAGTGAGTTTTAATTCGGCTTTGGCTTTGCCGGATACGACAATCTCGCCACTTCTGTACACGTCGCCGTATGCATGGCGGGCAACGGTTATGGGTTTCGTCCAGCCGGGAACGTAAGGGGTTATGCCCTTTACGAGAATGGGCGCGCGGAATACCGTGCCGTCGAGCACGGCGCGTATCGTACCGTTCGGAGAGCGCCACATCTCGGACAGGTTGTATTCCTCGACGCGCTGAACATTGGGCGTTATGGTCGCGCACTTGACGCCGACGCCGTACTTTTTTATCGCCTCTGCGGCTTTCGTCGTAACCGCGTCCTTAGTCCTTTCCCGCTCGTTCAGTCCGAGATCGTAAAACTCGGTGTTGAGCTTTAAATGCGGCTTCAAAAGTATTTCTTTTATCTTATCCCAAAGTATGCGGGTCATTTCGTCGCCTTGCATTTCGACGATGGGGGTTTTCCAGCTTATCTTTTCCATGGCTGTCCGTCTCCGTTGTAATTTGTACTTTTTTATTGTACCATAAAAGACGGATATAGTCAAACGGAAGCGGTCTACTTTTTAATATGCCTCGGCATTCCGCCGCCGTATGTATAGACAAGCGCGTCCTTTTCGGCGCGGCGTTTTTTCGCAAGCTCGATGAGCTTTTCGGTAAGGGTTTCGAGCGTATACTTGCCCTCGAACAAATAGTATGCAAGCGAACCCGGAATCGTATTTATTTCATTGACGTAGATCTGTCCGTCCCGAATGAGAAAATCCACGCGCGCAACTCCCGTGGCGTCTACTGCGTCGAACGCCTTTACGGTCAGCTCCTCTATGCGCTTTAGGCTTACCTCGTCTATGGGAGCAGGCATCTTGCGGCGCGCCCCGTCTTTGGATTTCGTAAGATATTTATCCTCGTACGAAAGAAACTCCTTCCAACCCGTCGGCTGTTCGGTAAGCGACACTTCTACGCCGTCCCTGTCTCCGAGCGCCGCACAGTTGACTTCGATAAAGTCCTCGAGAGCCTGCTCGATTATTACGGTGTTGTCGAACTCGAAAGCAATGCGCATTTTTTCGAAAAGCTCTTCGTAGTCGCGGGCTAAACCTATGCCGATACTGCTGCCGAGGTTTGCGGGTTTAACTATAAGCGGCAGAGAAAAATCCGACTTCAGTTCGGTCACGAAATCGTACTTTTCGCTTTCGAAGTCCGCTCTCTTTACGCCGATGTAATTTACGCACGGAAGCCCCGCCGCCGAAAAGAGTTGCTTCATCGCTATCTTATCCATTCCCGCCGCGCCCGCAAGCACTCCGCCGCAGGTATATGGAATACCGCTTATCTCCAAGAGACCTTGCAAGCAGCCGTCCTCGCCGTACGCGCCGTGACAGCATACTACCGCCGCTTCGAGCGTATAGAGTCTCTTTCCTTTATCCGTATACAGCCCTCTGTCCGAAGGCATAAAATGCACGCGTTTCAAAGAGCGCGTAGAAAACTTCTTGTAAAAATCCACGTTTTCAAGCTCTTTTCCGCACCAAAACTTCCCCTCTCTGTCTATGTATACGGGTATGGCTTTTTTGATACTGTGAAGAGTCATAAGCCCCGTAACAATGCTGACGTCGTGTTCGCACGAGCGTCCTCCGAAAATCACGGCAATCATACCGAACCTCCCTTTTTAGTTCTTCTCTATTATATTAGAGAATACCGCGAAAGGTTCGTTTTCCCTAACCTATCCTACGCCTCGTTACGTTTCCGTTCCCGTCCGTTTCGAAATTATTTACGAGAATTTCGTAGAGCATATCGGCGACGTATTCCGCGCCGTTCGATTCGCTCCCTTTAAGCGCGTTTTCTTTCAGGCGATTGTATTCGTCGGGATTGTCTAAAAGCTCATAGGCGCGCGCAACGGCTTTCTTGACGTTGAAATGTTTTTCCGCGCAACCGACTTCTTCGATATAGAAACGGGCGTTGTCGCGCTCTATGGGAGTCGCGAACATCGTGACTATCATCGGCACACCGAAAAATCTCGGTTCCGCCATACTGCTCGCGCCGCTCTTGCCCATAAATATATCTGCGGCGGCGATGTACTTGATCATATCGTTCGTGAACGACAGGTTTTTGAAATTGATATTTTCCGGGACGACTTCCTGCCCGAGCTTTTCATGGAGCTTGACGTTCTTACCGCAGATAGCTACGATATTGAGCCTTCTTTCGGACTTCAAAAGCTCGCGCACGGTCTTTCCGAGCCGTCCCGCTCCGTAGCCTCCGTCGGCAAGCGTAACGGTGGGACAATCCTGCCAAAGTCCGAGTTCCTTTCTAAGCTCCGCTTTGTCGCGCGAAGTTTCGAACGCGCTGGATCGAATGACGAACGGCGAATAATTAAAGTTAACGCCCTCGAAAGCGGTTTTGCTTCGCGCACGCTCTATCGCCGCTTTGGAAGGACAAAACGTAACGTCCGCCCCCGTGTCCCACAGTACGTCTATGCGCGTGTCGGGACAATACTGAACATTTATAGGCTTTTTATCGATTCGAGCGGCATAGTAAGCCGTAGCCCAATGCGTCGAGAACACGAGGTCGGCATCGAACTCGGTCATGCGCTTCAAGCCGTCCGGATAAGATTCGCGAACAAAAGATTCCATGATGGCTTTAAGCGAGATGTGCCCGAAAAGACTCATGGCAAGGCAGGACAGTTTGCCGTAACCGCGCACCTTGTTCTGCATATTTACCGTGCTGACAAACAGCCTTTCCAGCTTGCGCATCGCTTCGCTTTCCGCGTCTTTATAAAACGACGTGGCGACTGTTTCCACTCTGTCGCCGTACTTCTCTTCAAAAACTTTTCTTACGCTTTCCATGGGCATGATATGCCCCAGTCCCGCCTCCACAGCGGGAAAGAGAACGCGCGCTTTTTTCACGCTGTCCGCAGACTTTTGAATGTTTTTTTTCGTGCTCTTATCGTTTAAGGGCGGCTGTTTGACTTTCTCGGGCGAAATCGTTTCGGCAAAGCTCTTGTCCAGTTCGCCGTTGACGGTCGCCGCGCTCTCCGACGCCGGAGAGAAAACCTCGCTCGAAGGCGACGAAAGCATTACGTTTTTGACCTTTTTTCCCTCGCCGAAAATCAGCCCGTTCCTTGCCGCCGCCGCCGCTTCGAGCTGCTTTTGAGGATCGGTTATTTCCTCTCCGTTTGCGTCGATCTTGCCGCAGTGATACAGCAAGTCTTTTTCCGAAAATGCAAGGATTATGCCGTAGAACATCACCATGTTTTGGATACTCATCGCTACGTCGAGCATACTGTTTGCGAGCAGACACAATATCGCAAAGCCCGCGAAAAGTCTGTCTACGGAAGGTTTTTTACAGTACATCACAACGGTCTGCACGCGATGGAAAATATACGAGCCGAGCCCCACTATTCCGCCTGTCGCGAGAAAATGGATAATCGTATTGTGAAACCAGGTAAACGACGTCAGCACTTCGCCGAAGCGGTAAAACATACCGACGCCGAAAACGGGGGCGGATAAAAACGCCTCCCAACCTTCTTTCCAAAGCTCAAAGCGCCCGCTGTCGTTCAGCCCTCTTTCGATATAAAAATTCAACACATTGTAGAGCTGCTCGCGATAGCAAACTATTACCACTACCGAGATCGCGAAAATTATGCCTGCGGAGATCCACAACGGAAGTTTGTTCCTTGCAAACAGACAGGAGAAAATCGTCCCCGCAACGTACATCGGAAGCGCTACTATAAGCGAACCGCGCGAGAAGGTAAAGATTACGGCGACGAGCATCGCGCTTGCGCCCATAAAATACGGGAGAGAAAATTTTTCCGTGTGCGCAAGATAGAACGCGAACGGCATCGTGAGCATAAAAACGTAGGCTATGGCGTTGCTGAGTCCCCAACCGAGCCAAACCAAACTTTTATTACCCGTCTGTCTGAGTTCCTCGTTTTGAAGCCACAATACTCCTATTTCCGCAGCGATCACAAGCCCCATCGCAAAGAGCGTAAAAGCAAGGTAACGCATGGAAAAACCTTTCTTCCACTTTATGAGATGAAAGAATACGAGATACACGCCGTAATACAGCACGGCGAACGACAGTCCGTAAGGAAGATTCAGAAAATTATAGTCCTTATAAAAAAAACCGTTCGTGACAA
Organism: uncultured Christensenella sp.; assembly: GCA_910585955.1. GTDB lineage: Bacteria > Bacillota > Clostridia > Christensenellales > Pumilibacteraceae > MGBC157735. The sequence continues at coordinate 122,996 of CAJUGC010000006.1, read as the reverse complement.
AGCCCAAAGAGAGCGCGATGAAGCCCCAAGCGAGCATGGTCTTTTTCTTGAAGTACGAATACTTTTTATAATAAACTATATGGAAAATTATCGCCGCCGCAAAGAGAGCGACTATTATACCCGCATTCACGAAAAACGCCGTGGTAGTCAATATCCCTGCGGAATGATCGTGCTTGGCGCCGTTTTCTTTCGAAATGCAAAACATAGCAAGCATGACGCAAGGAACTATAGGAGTCGCGTCGTCGCTCATAACGAGCATAAAAGAAGCCGTTATGCCGACCGTCCAAAACGCAATATATTCGAGACCGAAAACATGAGAAAGGAAAACTACCGCGGCGATTATCGCTATATACCACGGCGTGCGTCCGAAATCGCAGACGCCCTTTATTATTTTGTTTTGCCTCACTTTTTCCAACATCTTCGGAAATCAAACTCCGATAAAAAAGAATACGAACGTAAGCACGCTTACGACCAAGAGGTACAGAGCGAACCACTTGTAATCGGCTTTTGCAATCAGCCGCATCATGAGCTTGACGGCAAGAAGTCCGCTTAAGAAAGACGAAATCATTCCTATGAGTATGCACCACCAATCTACGCTCAATCCGCCTTCCAAGCCGAACAGTTGAAGAACCGCTCCGCCCAATATAACGGGTATGCTCATGAAAAAGGAAAACTTAGCTATTTCTTCTCGCTTTCCGCCGGCGACAGTTCCGCCGAACAGCGTCGATCCGCTTCGCGATATGCCGGGGAAAACGGCAATGCCCTGCATGAGTCCCATCGAGACCGCGGTTATCCAGGTGAACGGTTTCGGCTCCTTATACAGCCGCTTGCCGAGTATCTCCGTCGTAAGCATCAATACCGCGGTAAAGAGGAAAAAGAAACACAAATATTTCGCGCCCGAAAAGAAACTTTCTATTTGCGAATTGAACAGCAACCCCACTATTATCGCGGGAACGGACGCAAGCAATATGTATCCGATAGTTTTGAAAGGCGGCTTGAACAGCGCGATGAGATCCTTGAAAAACACTACGAATATAGCGCAGACCGTTCCGACGTGCAACAACATATCGAACAGCATATACTCGCCCGAAATGCCGAGTATTTCGCGTGTCAACACAAGATGTCCGCTACTCGAAATAGGCAGGAACTCTCCGAGTCCCTGCACAAGTCCGAGTATCAGCGCTTGCCACCAATTCATGCGTTTGCTCCTTCCGCGGTCTCCGACGCATTCGGAGCGACTGCCGTTTGCAAGCTTTCGCTCTTCTCTTTTTCCGCTTCTTCCGCCGCTCTAAGCTCTTCCAATTGTTTTTTGCGTTCGGCTTTCGCCGTCTCGCGCGAAGCGGACGGAACTATGTCGAATATGATATTCTCCGTCTTTTCCGCGTCCTCGGACTCGGAGATCTTGCGTAGGTTTTCGAGTTTTGTATTGAACGAATCGAGTTCGACCTCTTCCAAGCGCGTGACGAATATGCCCTCGTGCGCCGTCGAATCGACCATTTCTTTATCGTAGCGAAGTTCCTCGAACAGTTTTTCGCCGGGTCTCAGCCCGGTAACTTTTATCTTAATGTCCTGTTCCGGCACAAGACCGTTTATGCGTATGAGATCGCAAGCAAGGTCGTAAATATAAACCGGATCGCCCATGTCGAGCACGAAAATCTCGCCGCTGTCGGCAAACGCTCCCGTCTGAAGCACAAGCCGAACCGCTTCGGGTATCGTCATGAAATAACGCTTGATATAACGGTCGGTGAGCGTTATGGGCCCGCCCTCTTTTATCTGCTTTAAAAATATGGGTATGACCGACCCGTTCGAACCGAGAACATTGCCGAAACGAACCGCCGCCATTTTCATTTTGTTCTGCGCTTTACCGTATGTCTGTACGAGCATTTCGGCAAGCCGTTTGCTCGCGCCCATGATATTTGCGGGGTTGACCGCCTTGTCGGTCGAAATAAGCACGAATTTCTCGACTCCGGAGGCGAGCGACTGCTCTATGACGTTGCGCGTACCGAATACATTGTTTTTTATTGCTTCCGTCGCGCTTATCTCCATCATCGGAACGTGTTTGTATGCCGCGGCGTGGAACACGACGTCGGGCTTATACTTTTCGAAAACCTCGGCAAGCTTCTTCTTTTCGCGCACAGTACCTATCACAAGCGTGTAGCGCGACGTATCGTACACTCTTGAAAACTCTTGGTTTATCGCAAACATACCGTTTTCGTGCATATCGAATATAACGAGATGTTTGCAGCCGAATGAGAGCGCCTGGCGGCAAAGTTCGGAACCTATGGAACCTGCGCCGCCCGTCACGCATACCACTTTATCCTTGACGGCGACGTCGATAAGTTCCCTGTTGACCTTAAATTCGTCGCGACCCAAAAGCTCCTCTATCTTTATGTCGCGAAGCGAGAGCGTCGATATCTGCATATTCCCCGCATTCGCGTCGGTCATGGGCGGCATGACCTTTATAGGAAGATTAGTCGTCTTGCAACGAGTATAGATCTCCTTAAGCTGAGTTTTGGAAATATTGCTTATGGCTATGACTATGACTTCCGCAGACGTTCTGGCAATGGCCGCTTCGAGATCGTCCATGCCGCCTTCGACCTTGATGCCGTAGACCTTCATGTCTTGCTTTTCGGGATCGTCGTCGATAACGGCTACGGGAAGATACCCTTCGTCGGTATTGTTTATAAAACGGTTAATCACAAGAGAGCCAGTATATCCTGCGCCTATAACGATAGCTCTCTTTAAGTGGTCGGGATTTTTTTCGCTGAAGCGGTTGCGCATATGTCGGACATAGTGCGATATGCCGTAGAAAAAGCGCATAGAACCGGAGAATATCGCGCTGAACAGCACGAACATCAAATTTATGGGCACCCACACTTGAATGTCGAACGCCGCGTCGATGACGAATTTGATTATCAGAAGGGTCAGGAACGAGGCGATGTACGCCATGAGAAATTTAAAAAACTCCACTCTGCCCGCATACTTCCACACCGTGTTATACGAGTCGAAGAACAGCAACATGGCGATGACCACGACAACGGAAACCGTAGCCACCAAAAGCTCATACTCGGAATATCCGAGAGGCTTGTCCAATCGGAAAAACATGATAGTCCGAGCAAGCCAATATGAAAAACAGGCAAACGCCAAATCGCCCGCAAGCAACAAAAGTATACTGCGGACTCTCGCTCCGTTTTTAAGCAGATTTCTTTTCTCCGCTTTAGGCTTCTTTTTATCTCTCATTATTTGCTTCCTTACAGTACATTCAAGCAGCCGTTTCACGCAAAGAGGCAAAAAGAAAACCGCTACACCTCTTCACCGTATTAGTATATCTCAAAAATTCGATATTGTCAAGGCTAAATACAGATCTACGCGAAAATAGACGAAAAAAGCGGTAAAAATCGAGATTACGATAACGATTCGGGGCTTTACCCAAAAAACCGTTCTAAGGACAGATTTAAGAAAGAAGATCTGCCCGACGGTTTAGATACAAGTAAGACGAGCAACGGGCGGCGCTCTGGCGATTAGCGTACTTTTTGTACGCGACCGCCCGAGCGCCGCGCATAGCCCGTCTTACGAAGCAGCCAAGCCGTCGGGTTTTAATGTTTGGAGTACTTATTTTTAAGCGCCGCAAGCATATCGTCGAGAGAGCGCGTCTCGCGGCGATCGCGGTTGTTTCCGCCGTCACGACCGCCTCGGTTATCGCGGCGGTCTCTTGCGCGCTCGGCATTTTTCGGATCGTTCCGACGATTGTCGAAACGGGGTCTGCCGTCTTTATGCTCGAAATTGCCGCGCGGCTTTGTTCCGTTATCTTTCTTTTGGGGAGCGGGACGAGACTTCGGCACGATGCGCGCGCCGCTCGCCTGCTTGATAGACAGATTTATTCTATGCTTATCTACGTCTACTCCGACGACTTTAACCTTTACCCTGTCGCCGACTTTAAGCACTTCCGAAGGGTGACGAATATAGCCTTCGGAAATTTCGGAGATGTGCACGAGTCCGTCGTGGTGCACGCCTATGTCTACAAACGCACCGAAATCTATGACGTTACGCACCACGCCGTCAAGTTCCATACCCTCTTTGAGATCCTCTATGCTCAAAAGGTCGGCGCGCAGCACGGCGGGCGGCAAGCTGTCGCGGATGTCGCGCCCGGGCTTTGTGAGTTCCTCCACCATATCTTCGAGCGTCGGAACGCCCACGCCTATCTCTTCGGCGACGACAGCCGCTCCGTCTTTTTTGACCTTCTCGGGCAAATCGCCTATTTTTCCGCTTTTTACGTCGTCGTCCGTCATACCGTACTTTTGAAGAAGTTTTGCCGCCGCATCATAACTTTCGGGGTGAACGCCCGTCATATCGAGCACGTTTTCTCCGCCCGCTATACGCAGGAAACCCGCGCACTGTTCGTACGCTTTGGGTCCGAGCTTGGGAACTTTCAAAAGCTGCGCGCGCGTCGAGAACGGTTGCGTCTTGCGATAATCGACTATGCTCTTCGCAACGCCCGCATTAAGCCCCGCAACGCGTGCGAGCAGGCTGTGGGACGCCGTGTTGAGATCCACGCCGACGCTGTTGACGCAGTCCTCCACTACGCCGTCGAGCACCTCTGAAAGGCGCTTTTGAGGCATATCGTGCTGGTACTGCCCCACGCCTATCGACTTCACGTCTATTTTTATGAGTTCGGCAAGCGGATCGAGAAGCCTTCTTGCGATCGAAACGGCGCTTCTCGTCGAAACATCGAGCGTCGGGAATTCCTCGGCACCGAGCTTGCTTGCGCTGTATACCGACGCGCCCGCCTCGTTCACTATCGCGTAAGCCACGGGACGCTCTGTTTCCTTTATAAGCTCCGCTACGAATATTTCCGACTCCTTGCTCGCCGTGCCGTTACCGATAGCGATAACATCTACGCCGTGCTTTTCTATCAAGTCCTTAAGACGAGCCTTCGCCTCTTCCGTGCGCGGCTTGGGCGGCGTGGGAAAAACGACTGTGTATGCAAGTACGTTTCCTTCCGTATCTATGACGGCGATCTTGCAACCCGTTCTGTAAGCGGGATCGAGCCCCATTATGACTTTACCCTTAAGAGGCGGCTGCATAAGAAGGGGGCGCAAATTTACTTCGAACATCTTTATCGCCTGTTCGTCGGCTTTGTCCGTCAGTTCTCCGCGGACTTCGCGCTCTACGGACGGATAAATGAGACGCTCGTAAGAATCGACTATAGCGCTCTCCATTATGTTGTCGAAAATCGACGTCTTTTTGACAGCCGCTCTTATGATTTCGTATGCGTGCTGCGAGTCCGCTCGAATACCGACCTTGAGACAGTTTTCCGCTTCTCCGCGGTTCAATGCAAGAATACGGTGCGGCGGTATGCTTCCCACCTTTTCGCAATAGTCCTTATACGTCTCGTAGACTTTGGCTTTGTCCTCGGGCGCGCTCTTTGCGGGACTTGCAACGATTTCGCCGTTCTCGGCAAGGTAGGCTCGCAGACTCTTACGAAGTTCGGCATTGTCGGATATACGCTCGGCGATTATGTCGAGAGCGCCCGCAAGCGCTTCTTTTACGCTATTCACGCCCTTTTCTTCGTTTACATAAGCGGCCGCAATCTCCGAGACGCTGCCTTCGGAAATTTCCTGCGCCCAAATGACGTCGGCAAGCGGCTCCAGTCCCTTTTCGACGGCAACGGACGAACGCGTCTTTTTCTTCTGCTTATAAGGGCGATAGACGTCTTCGACTTCGGTGAGCGTCGTCGCTTTATCCAAAGCGTCGGCGATCTCGTCCGTCCACTTGCCCTGTCCCTCGACAGACGAGCGCACTTCGCTCTTGCGTTTTTCGAGATTGCGAAGATAAGTAAGTCTGTCCGCAAATTCTCTGAGCACCTGATCGCCCGTAGCGCCGTGCATTTCCTTGCGGTAACGAGCTATAAACGGAATGGTGTTTCCCTCGTCTATAAGCTTTATGATGTTGTTTGCGTGTTCGGGCTTTATCTCGAATTCTTCGGAAAGCGCTTTGTTGATGTCCATGTCGTGTTCCGCGACCTCCTGTCCGTGTTACTTTTGAAAACGCACCCTTGCGGCGAGCGAGCGGCTGCCGATAAGACACCGGAATGACGCGCTCGTACCCGATGCGCGCGAGCCGTCTTTTATCCGAGCCGCCTACGAAGCTATTGCGTCGACGCAAAGCTTCGTAGCATATCGAGTATGTCTCAATAAGCGACAAGCCCGTACTGTGCGACGAATGCGATTTCAAACTCAACTCATATTATTGTACTATAATATACGATAAAAAGCAACCGATTGAGCCTTGTTTGCTTTGCAATATTTTTGCGGTGGTAAAAGAAGCTCCTACCGCATAAACATTAAAGAGAGGTGCATATCATGGACATAAGGCAATCGGATCAGACAAAATCAAGCGGGCTTTTACATTCGCTGTCGATTACCGACAGAAAGAACGGCACAGTGGAAGGCGTGAACAAAGTAGTAAGCGCAAATCCCGAAACCGTAAATCTTATCACAAGCCGCGGCGCGCTGTCGATCTGCGGCAAAGATCTTCGTATATTAAAGTTCGACGCGGATACGGGCAAACTTTCGCTTGAAGGCGAAATAAATTCTTTAAAATACGAGGGCGGCAAAAAGCCCCTTCTAAAGCGCATATTCAGGTGAGCGATCTTGCGCTGTTCGCGGTATCTCTCGCCGCCGGACTCGCACTTTGCGGGTTCTATCTCCTGTTGTCTTTGCTGCGAAAGAGCGGCGGCATAGTAGGCACTGTCATTGCGGACGCGATTTTCGCCGTCGCGTTTTTTGCGCCGCTGTTTTTTCTCGGGTTTTTCTTCCGCGACGGCTCTATAAAACCGTTCACTGTCGTCGGACAGGCGCTCGCCTTTATCGCGGCGCTGCTGCTTTTCAAAAAAATCGTACGGATTTTCAAAGCCGAGCGCAGGCAAAAAAGTTGACTTATGTTTATCGTTGCCGTATACTGTAGTCATGTTCAACATTGTGCTTTACGAACCCGAAATACCTCAGAATACGGGCAACATCGCCCGCACCTGCGCCTGCACGAACACCGTGCTCCACCTCATCGAGCCGCTCGGCTTCGACGTGTCGGAGAGCGCCATAAAGCGAGCAGGGCTCGACTATTGGGATAAAGTGACCGTCCTCCTTTACAAGGATTTCGACGACTTTCTTGCAAAGAACGAAGGCGCTAACTGCTATTTTCTCACCAAGAAAGCAGTCGTCCCTTACATCGACATAAAGTTTAAAGACGGCGACTTCCTCGTATTCGGCAAGGAAACGAAAGGGCTGCCCGACGCCCTGCTCGAAAAGTACGAAAAACGTGCTCTTCGCATTCCCATGAAAGACGGCGTGCGTTGCCTCAATCTTTCCAACAGCGCGGCGATAGTGCTGTACGAAGCTTTAAGGCAGACGGGGTTCGAGTTTTAATATATTCCGCTTAGTAAAAACGCCCGACTTTACTCGGGCGTTTTCGATTGAGTTCTTTTATATATATGCTCAGTAGTTTTCGGGTTCGATTTCGAAAAACGACTGCGGGTGCGCGCACACGGGGCAAACTTTGGGCGCATTTTTGCCCTTGTGGATATGGCCGCAGTTGAGACACATCCAAAGCACGTCCTCGTCGCGTGAAAATACCTTGTCGGTTTCGACGTTTTCGAGAAGCTTAAGATAGCGGCGTTCGTGATTCGCTTCGATCGCCGCCACGCCGCGGAAAAGCCGCGCTATATCGGTGAAGCCTTCTTCTTCCGCTTCTTTGGCAAAACGCGCGTACATATCCGTCCACTCGAAGTTTTCGCCCGCAGCCGCGTCCTTTAGGTTGGTCGCCGTATCGGGAATGCCCTCGTGGAGAATTTTAAACCACAGCTTGGCGTGCTCCTTCTCGTTGCCCGCCGTCTCCGCAAAGATGTCGGCTATTTGCTCGTAGCCGTCCTTTCGCGCCTTAGACGCATAATAGTCATATTTATTTCTCGCCATGGATTCACCGGAAAAAGCCGCCATAAGGTTTGCTTCGGTCTTACTTCCTTTAAGATTCATAACTGCCTCCTTTCATTTAAAATTATTATATTCGATAGTAACGAATTCTATTCCCTTCGCGTTTTATATATGTTGATTGACAATCCCCTCAGTCGCCTGCGGCGACAGCTCCCCTTGCTAAGGGGAGCCTTCTTATAGGTTTAAGTACGGACACACGAGGGCGGAAAATCGCGTGAGACGGTTTAGATACGAGCAGTTAGAGGAAGGCGCGGCTTTTCGACGAATGACTGTACTACATCGTACAGGCTTCGAGAAAAACGCAAGCCTGACAAAGAAATGCGACGTATATAAGCCGTTCGGTCTAATTCATGAGAAGAGCAGCAGCGCCGTCAATAAGGCATTGCCGTCAATAAGGCACTGCCGTCAATAAGGCACTGCCGTCAATTCGGCGCAACCTATCGGTCTAATTCATGAGAAGAGCAGCAGCGCCGATAATCCCCGCGTCGTTGCCGAGAGAGGCAATCAAAAGATCGACCGCGGGAGTACCCTGATAGCCGTAGTGCAGAGCCTGCATACGCGTCTTTAAACGATTGAGAAGGTTATCTCCTTGCGCGCACACGCCGCCTCCGAGCATGATGGCTTCGGGACGGAAAATGTTGCAAAGGTTCAGCAGTCCTTCGCTTAAATACAAAACATAATTGTTTACAACAAGCTTTGCCGTCGCGTCGCCCTGCTTCTCTGTTTCAAACGCGGTCTTGCCGTCTACTTTATCTATATCGCCGCCGACGAAGTCCCACATTTTGCTGCCGCGATCGCGAAGCATTGCCTCCTTAGTCTCTCGAATGAGCGCCGTTGCCGACGAATACGCCTCGAAACAGCCGCGTCTGCCGCAACCGCACTGCTGACCGTTTACTACTATTACCGAATGTCCTAGCTCCGCGCCCTTCGATTCATTTCCCTCGAACAGCTTGCCGCCTATGACGACGCCTCCGCCCACGCCCGTGCCGAGCGTAACGAGAATGGTATCCTTATAGCCTTTTCCCGCGCCGAAAAGCGTTTCGCCGAGAGCGGCGACATTGGCGTCGTTGCTGACCTTAACGGGCTTTTTGACGCGCTTTAAAATGAGTTCCGCAATGGGGACGTTGTACCAACCGAGATTGGGAGAATAATCGACTATGCCCGCGCCGCTGTTTATCGCGCCCGGACTTCCTATACCGACGCCGACGAGTTCGTCCATGCTTATCTTGTTTGTTTTGACGATGTTTAAAACCTCGAAAGCCATGTCGAACGCGACTTCGTCCGCAGTTCGCTCGCTTTTCGTAGGTATGGACGATTTTGCGATAATCTTACCCTGCTCGTCTACGATACCCGTCTTGATGTTAGTACCGCCGAGATCTATTCCAACGTAATACATCCTTTCTTCTCCTCATTATCATAGCGGCAACGCCGCGAATTTACTTGATTATAATCGTGTTTATACTGCTTTCTATGCGCTCTTTTTCGTCCGCGCTCTTGGTTTTCAAATATTCGCTGAACATATTTACGACATTTCTGCGATTTATAATGACGTGCCGCTTGGTCATAGGCAGTCCGCCCACCTGCGGCTCGACTTCTTTTACATTTTCGTTTCGGGCAAGGCTGACAACTTTTTTTCGAGCGTCTCCGCTTTTAAAAGCGAAAGTAGTATAGTTTTCCACCTCGCGAGGACGGCTCGGTCTCAAAGTCTTTCCCACGCGCTCCGGCACTATCGCCGCCGCACTCTCCTCTAAAACCTTCTCTTTCTCTTTTTCCTCGGAACGGTCTTCCACGGCAGAGCGGTCTGCGCTTCCGAAAGCCTCGGGCTTGCCCGCGTCTTTCTCCGCTTCGGACTCGTCCGAGCTTTCGTCTGCGGCGGCTTCCGATACCGGCTCCTCATCGTCGGTTTCGTCGGTAGCAAGCGCGGAAAAATAGTCCTTAGCACTCTCGCCTGCCGGTTCGTATCCGAAATCGAGTTCGTCCCCACCGTAATCGGATTCGGCGTTTTCTTCTATGCTCTCATCGACGACCGCATTTTCGTCTGCGGCGGCTTCGCCCGCGTCCATATTGTCTACAAGTCCGGATATTTCGTCCATTATACCGCGAACGTCCTCGAGATCGTAACGCTTTCTGTTTACGCTCGCTTCGGAAAAGGCGGCTTCCACAAGCTCGTTTTCCGACGACTCGTCCGCGTGATCCTCCGAAGTCTCCGCATCAGCCGAAACCGATGCCGCAGTCTCCGTGCCCTCGACGGAAGCAACGGGCGATCTCTCCGCTTTTTTGCCTTTTCTCGTTGCCGCTCCTATGATGTCCAAAAGAGCGAGCGCAATCAGCACCGCCGCCAAGCCCCAAGTGACGGGATACGTCGCAAGAGCGGCTACGCCTGCGACTTGCGGCACTTTTAAATTCCATATAAGCATATCCGAGCCGGACAGCGTCGCAAATCCGATCTTCAATCCGAGCGCGGCAAAAGCAGCCGCAAGACCGACGACAATCGCAATCGCGCCGAAAACCGCGGAAGTCGCTTTTATTGCAACGCTCGGCTTTTTGGAAGCAAATATGTCTACGGCGAAAAATATCAATGCAAGCGAAAGCGCGCACATCACCGCAAACACTGCGAGATTGGTTGTGACGGACAAATCGAACATATAAATATTATACACTCAAAATATGCGCCTGTCAAGAGTATATATGATTTTTTGCGTATACTCTCGCCTATCTCCTGTAAATCCGTCCGCACAGTACGGTCATATCGTCGCGCTGCACGCCGCCGTAATTTTTCAGCGCCGTATCGAGCACCGCGCGAGAAAGCGTCTGAGGATTCAAAGTCGATTGTGCGGAAATAAGAGCCTCGAGCGCCCCATCGTCGAACGCGTCTTCGACGCCGTCGCTGACCATGACTATCATGTCGCCTTCCTCGAGCCGCACGCTCTCGCTGTACGGAGTTATTTCCTCGAGCGCTCCGAGAGGAAGCGAACCGCCGCCTATGCGCGCAACGCCCGAGCCGCGCTTTATGCGCATGGGCGGACTGCCTATTTTTATGACGTCGCCGCCGAGCGTGGAAAGGTTGAGCACCAAAATGTCCATCGCGCTGAAGTTCACGTCGCCGCGCCCGAGCGACAGAAATCGATTGACCGACGAGAGAACGAACGCCGAATCGAAGCCCGCTCGATAATAGTTTTCCACAAGAGAGACGGCGGTCTCGCTTATTTCGCTCGCCTTTTTGCCCGTGCCCATCCCGTCCGATATCGCCATCATAAAACCGTTTGCGCCGATACGCGTAAAACTGTATTTATCGCCTATAAAGCCCGAGCCGTCCTTGCCTATCTGCGACGCACCGAACACGACGTCGAGCGGCGCGCCGGACTTGAAGCGGGCGCAGACGTATCCCGAAGGAGCGTAAGCCGTGTCTGACGAAACAAAAAAGAAAGGACGCTTATACCGCTTCTTCATGACGGCGGCGACTTTAGCTTTGTCGAAAGCCGCCTCGCGAACTATGACGGAGATCTCGTGATCGCCGCCCGCCTGCCGAACCGTCGCGCCGAGACAGCTGATCCCGCCGTAAACAAGCTCTTCGACTATCTTATCCTCGCCCGCCGTATCGAAAACCGCATCGCCAACGAGCCGCGTTCCCAGCCTGCGCATTACACCTTCCGCACCGCCGAGCTGGGACGAGCAGAGCCGAGCCGCGCTTGTGTACGCCCTATCGCGCGAAATGTCGTCCCTGTTCTTTTCGACAAATGCGTTCACCTTTCCGATAAGCGCGCCTATGCTTCGGCAGTGTTCGAGAACCTCCTCCGGCATACCGCCCACGCTGGTTTGTCCGTCCTCGAGAGCGCGTCTCACCAACCTCTCCATTATTTCTATATCATTACACTTACATTCCGCTTTGTACGAACAGAGCTGGCAGACCTCTGTAAGCAACCGCTTTGCATAGCCGTCGCAGTCGAGTTCCATTCCGCCTGCGCCCATCATCACGCGACTCATCTGCCCGAAGATTTCCGCGGTGGTAAGCAGTTCTCCGCCGAGCGTGCGACGCTCGCGATTATAAGAAGCGATGAGCGCGGCTTTCTTCGCGCCGTAGCCGAAAAGGCGCGCGCGCTTTAGCAGTTTTGCGGGAACAAGCGCGTATACAAGACAACCGACAAACGCCGACACGACCGCAAAAATATCGGACTCGGTGAAGAGAAAGACGGCGATCGTAAAGCCCAAAAGATAGCCCGCCGAACATAAGAAGCGGTGTCCGTCCTTAAATACGGCGGCGACTGCGGCGGCAAAAGTAAGGACGGCGATCGGCGCGGGATCGAACGAATAAAAAGCCATACCGCACCCCGCCGACAGCGCAGTTATCATGCCCGCGCCCGTACCGGAAGCCCATACCGCAAATAAAGTCGCGGACGCTGCGAAGAGATAAGCGAGCGTGAATGTCGATACGACGGGACGGGCAAGCGCGAGAAAGAGCGCGGCGAGTATTACGCAACCGCTCAGTTTTTCCGGTTCCGTCAGAGCGGCGTAGCTGTCCCTCGCCGAAAGCGGCTTAAGAAAAATCTGACACACGAGCATGAACAGAAGGGAAAACAGCGCGGAAAGAATTATGTTTAACGGCGTCAGGATCCCCGTTATCCCGGCGTAGACAAACGCGCACGATCCGACTGCGCCGACAACAGCGGGCATGAACTGCGGCAAAGGTTTTTTGAGTTTCATGAAAACAAGTTTCACTGCTACGCCTACAAGAGTTATGCCGAGATAGCCCCAAAGTTCGGACGGAACCGACACAAACAATGCCTGTGAAAGCAGATACACGGGGGCGGTTATGTAGACGGGCACTCCGCCGACAAGAAGCGCAAGATACGCTCCCGTACCGAACGGACGCATATTGTAGACCTCGGCGGCGGACAGCGCAAGCACGGCAATCGAGGCGAGCACGGGAAATATCGCTTTCTTTACTTTCTGCATAAAAAATGACCTGCCTTTATACAGGTCACATTATACAAGCTATGCAAAGGCCGCAAAGCGGTTAATTTGCGGGTAACGGTCTTTTATTGTCGAATTTCGGTCTAAGAGCGGCGTCTGTCTTTTAAGGACCGAGCTATTTTTATTTTTGCGTCGTCGGGCAAAAACGAAAGCGCATTTTCGTCGACTTTTCCTCGCCTCAACCTTTTGATTTCACGTCCGAGAATTTTCTCCGCACGGACGACTTCGCTTTTGAGAGGCATGACGTCGCCTCCTATCGGAAGCGCTCCCGTAAGCGTTTCCGCTTCCCTCGGGTCTATATCGAGCACGCCTTCATTCGGATAATAAGAAGGCAAACGCTCGAAAGAAAGACTTGCCGCTTCTTCTCCTTCTATAACGACTTCGACAGACTTTCTCTCTCCCGCGACTTTCAAAATCAGTTCGTATTCCCCTTTGATCCGCACGAATTTCTTTTTTTCGGGATCGTACGCTTCGGGCGCGGAAGCGACTGTCTTAAAAGCCTTTCTCTCTTTACCGACGCTTATGCGAACGAATGAAAGATGCGCGCCGCTCACGCCGAAAATGCCGTCGCCTTTAAGTCGTGCCTCCAAAAACGCAACCGTTTCGAAATCCCCGTCTCCTTCTATTTCAAACTCTATCTCTATATTGCCGCCCGAAACGCTCGCTTTTGTCTTTCCGAGCTTTACCGAACCGTAACCGAGCCCGTGTCCGAGTCCGAACAGCAGTCCGCCCGAAACCGCCGCAAAATATCGATTGCCCACATAGACGGACTCGCCGCAATATCCCTCTCTCGCAAAGCCGAGCGCCGCGTACGGATATGCCGAAGCCCCCGTCGCCCAGCTGAACGCAAGCCTGCCCGAAAAGTCCAAGTCTCCGAAAAGCAGAGGCGAAAGCGCCTCGTGCGTGTTCTCCCCCATATCGAACGGCAGATAGACAAGCGCGCGCACGGACGATAGATACGGAAGAGGAAAATATCGCGGCGCGCTCGCTATAAGCACGGGAGCGGCTCTTTTCGCAATCTCTCCCACAAACGCCGCTATCTCCGCGGGCGGAATATCGTCCGCGCCGAAAACGTACAAAAGCGCGACGTCGCACCCCTTGCATAACTTCTCCGCCTTTTTGGCGGCTTTCGCTATAGTCGATCCGTTTACGGAGATCACAGCCGTCCCGCCGCCGTCGGAGAGCGGCAAAACTCCGTCGTTTTTGAGCAGGGTCGCGCTTTCCTCCAACAGCCTGCGAAAAAGCGCCTGTTTTTCGCTCGTCGAGACGGCGGGAGCGCGAAGCGTCTTATATGCGTTATAACATTCCGCCGCCGAGAGCACGGTCCGCTCGACGCATTTATCGAGTTTTCGCTCGTACAGCAATCCGTTCTCGACAGCTTTCTTAAGCCTTTCTCCGTCTCCGATTTCGTCGAGAACGTCGAGGCAAGCTCCCGAAGATACCTGTTCCGCTTTATCGGAAACCGCTCCCGCGGGCGTAAAAACGAGACCGTCGAACGCAGTCAGCACATTCATGAGAGAACGACATTCCGAGGCGGGCACTCCTTTTAGACCGCCGCAAACGGATATGCCGCCCAAAACGTCTTTGACGTCGTGAAACGGTCTGAGATATATCTCGTTGAGCGCCCTGTCTCCTATATAGCGATTGTGACGCGTGACTCCCAATAGGTCGGTTCCTATGCACCTGAGCGCGCCGCCCGCGCAGTACGCCCGCGCCATGGCGCTTACAAAAAGCGGTTCTTCCGAAAACGCTCGGGAAGCCGACTTTTCAAACGGTTTTCGCGTCACTCCGAGCGACACCGCACCGCCGAAACTTTCGCCCGCTATATACGCCTCGCGATATCGCAGCCTCCCGAAATCCTTTATAAGTTCCGTGTCGAACGTGTGTCCGAGCGCGGCGAAAGCAGGCTCGGCTCCCGAAGCATACCAAAAAAATTCCCGCGGCAACTTAAGCGACGGAACTTTGAGACGAGGGTTCGCCGCCGTGCGCAAATCCGCGCCCACTCTCGTAAGCGCGATCTTCTCGTCGAGAGACATTTGCTTTACGACGTTTATCACTCTTTCTCTGTCCACTTTCTCTCCTTGATTTTACATATTTTAAAATTATGTCTGGCACAGTACCCGTGTTTTTCGCCTGTTTTCGACAGTAAAGGCTAAAAACTTCTCTTATATCTTACGTCTATAAGCTTCATCTCGCCCCAAGCCGTCCTCTCGTAATATTCGAGGCGGTCGGCATATTCGTAGATGTAAATGCTCTTATCCGCGCGCGAGCGGAACACCATAGGCGGTTCGTCTTCCGCATAAGTCAGCTTCTCAAGCCTGCGACGAGCCGACGCTTCGTAATCATAGCCGCCGTTTGCAGCAAGCCTGCTCTTTTTCTCGTCCTCGAAAATCTTGCCTCGAAGTTCGGCTTCCGCGCGAAAATCGTAGACGGGTTTATCGCTCGCCGGTTTTATAAGACTGTCGCCTTGCGATTCTTGCGCGACTCTCTGTTCGTTCTCCTCGGAAGGTTCGTAAAAGACTCGATCTTCATAGCGGGCGCTTTTGCAATCCTCGTACTCGCTCAGCCGAGAGTCGCAATCGCCGTACGATCGACTTTCGTATTCGTCCGCATAATCGGAAACGTCGCGAAAATCTTTGTTTTCCGCATACGAGATTCCTTCGAGTCGATCGTCGTCAATTTCTTTTCGCTTCGGCTCTTTTTCCATGCGTCTGACGCGCGTATCCTTAAGCCCTCTCTTTACCGCTCTCTTTCGTTTGCGCTTAGCCTTGTCTATATAGTAAGAAAGCGCGACGCCTACGACGAACGAAAGAGCCAGCCCCACGAAAAACTGCGGCAATACGGTATTGAACGAAGTCGCGGACAGCGCGCATACTATGAGAAATATTACGGCATACAGGCAAGGAAGCCAAAGTCCGAACGCGAAAAGCAGCCAAGCCGCCGCCTTGACTATAAAGCCGAAAAAGGCTTTGAAAAACCTGATCACCGCGTTTACTATCATTTCCGAGCTATGAGGCTCATACCGCCCATATAAGGGCGCAACGCTTCCGGTATCGTCACGGTGCCGTCGGCGTTCTGGAAATTTTCGAGCACAGCCGCAGTAGTCCTTCCGACGGCAAGCCCGCTTCCGTTTAAGGTATGCACGAGTTCGAGCTTTCCGTCGTTTCGACGATACTTAATATTCATTCTGCGCGCCTGATAATCGGTGTAATTCGAGCAGGAAGAAATCTCGACATAGCGGTTGTAGCTCGGCATCCACACTTCGATGTCGTACGTCTTTGCCGCCGAAAAGCCGAGATCGCCCGTACAAAGGCAAACCACTCTGTACGGAATCTTAAGCGCTTTGAGAATGTTCTCCGCGCAAGCCGTCAGCTCCTCGTGCTCGCGTACGGAGTCCTCGGGCCGCGTAAACTTGACAAGCTCGACCTTATTGAACTGGTGCTGGCGAATAAGCCCGCGCGTATCTCTGCCCGCGCTTCCCGCCTCGCCTCTGAAGCACGCCGTGTACGCGCAGTACTTTATGGGCAGCGCGCTTTCGGGAAGTATTTCGCCGCGATGAAGATTGGTCACGGGAACTTCCGCCGTCGGCACGAGGAAGTAGTCGGTGTTCTTGACGGCGAACGCGTCCTCTTCGAACTTAGGAAGCTGACCCGTGCCCGTCATCGAATCGCGGTTTACCATAAACGGCGGCAACACCTCGGTATAACCCTCGTTTATGTGACTGTCGAGCATGAAATTTATTATGGCGCGCTCGAGTCTCGCGCCCGCGCCGCGATATACCGTAAAGCGCGTGCCCGTGATTTTGGCGGCGACCGTCGGATCGAGTATGCCGAGGCTGTCGCCTAACTCCCAATGCGCTTTGGGCGCAAAGTCGAACTTCGTCGGCTCTCCTATCTTTCTTATCTCTACGTTGTCGCCGTCGTCTTTGCCTATCGGCACCGTCTTATCGGGAATATTGGGAACGCATAAAAGCGCGTACTTGAGTTTTGCTTCCGTTTCCGACAGTTCGTCGTCGAGCTGTTTTAAAAGCACGTTGTCTTCCTTGACTTTGGCAATGGTCGCCGATGCGTCGCCGCCGCTCTTTTTGAGACGAGCGACCTCTTCGGTGGCGCGGTTGCGCTCGGCCTTCATTTCTTCCGTCTTTTTTATGAGCTGTTTGCGTTTTGCATAGAGCTCGGCGGGGGCGTCCACATCGTAGCTGCCGCTGCGATTTGCCATTATTTTTTTGACTTCTTCGACGTTCTCCGCAACAAACTTTATGTCCAGCATAGTTTAACTTTTCTCCTTGCCTTAAATCTTTACTCTTGATATTTTACCACCCGTTAAAAAAAAAAGCAAGCGTCTAATCTCACATTCGACGAAATTCGTCCTTCGGACTCCGAAAAGGATCCGCACGCTTTCAAGAATAACGACTCAATAGTTTTGGGAATTTTTTTCGGAGGATTTTCCTCCGCCCGAAAGCGAGAAGATCTCGCTCCTTTCTATGCCTTTGGCAAGAAATATTACGGCGACATAAATAACGGCGGCAATCGCAAGAGCCGCCACAAGGGCGACTGCGGCAGGCAGAAAGCCCGAAAAGAGTCCGGCGAGCAATTTACCTACGATCACGAACGCCGCTCCGCCGAGCACGCCGGATAGCGCCGTACGGAAAAGTTTGAACTTTACGTCCACTGCCTTTCGCATGGCGTAAACGTCGAGAATACAGGTGAGAGCAAAACACGAAACCGTCGCGACCGACGCCCCGATTATTCCGAAAATCCGTATAAGCGCTATTGTAAGCAGCGCTTTCACCGAAGCTCCGAACAAAAGATTCAGAGCGGGTTTGTACGCTTTATCGCAACCTTGCAGCACTGAGGAAGCCGGAAGCAGCAAGCTCATATACAGGACGGTCAGCGAGCTGATCTTTAAAAGATCGCTCCCCACTCCGAGAAGTTCGGGCGAGAGCGTACGACGATAGAGCACGCCGAGAATCTCGCGAGAAAACATCGAAAGCGCAAGCGCGCATACGAGCGCCGTAAGAAAACAGATGCGTATAAACTTTTCGACGCAATCGCCCGCATCCTTATTCGCAGACCTGAGTCTTGCCACTTTGGGAAGCAACATGACGGAAAGAGAAGTCGTGATCACGACGGGCATATTGACGAGCGAGCCGACCGGTCCGTTCAAAATTCCGTAGTATTTCGTGGCAAGCGGCACGCTCTCTCCGAGCGCCGTAAGAAGATTTATTACGAGTATGCTGTCGATCACCGAAGAGAGCGGCAGAACGAGCGAACCGAGAGTTACGGGCAAAGCTACCGCAAGGACGCGCCGTAAAATGGTGCGATAGCGCATCGGTTCGGACTGTTGCATGGCAAAATCCGAGGCGGCTTCCGTCGCAAACGACCCGAGTAAGACAAAGTTGCGTTTTCGGCGGCGGCGAGCGTCGAACGCGTACTGAACGAGCAACACCGCGCAGGCGGCGAGTTCGGAAATCGATACGCCGAGAAGCGCGCCGAGCGCCGCATAAGGCACACCGTATACGAGTAGGCGCGAGCAAAGCACGAGTCCGGCGATCATTTTTACGACCTGCTCGACTACTTGGCTTATACCGCTGGGAAGCATATCGAGTTTACCCTGAAAATAACCGCGAAAGCACGATATGACGGAGACGAGCACGACGGCGGGAGCTATGCCGACGTAAGCTATCGCCGCGTCGGGATTGCCCTGAAGAGCGGCTATGCGTCCGCGAAAGAAAAACAACAGCGCAGAACCCACCGCACCGGCGGCGGTCAGCACCGCAAGCGAAATGTAAAGCGTGCGCCTTGCGTTTTCCTCCGCTCCTTCGGCATGAAAGGACGATACCGTTTTGGAAATGGCGCTCGGAAGCCCGCCTCCCGAAACGGTGAGAAGCACGCTGTAAAGCGGGAACACTATTTGATATAGCCCTATTCCCTCCGCCCCCATGATGTTCGTGAGCGGAATACGGTAGAGCGCCCCTATGCCCTTTGCCATGAGACACAGGAGTGCGAAAAACGCTCCGCCCTTGATAAACGCTCTGAATTTTCCCTCTCGTTTTTTCATTCGGGATTAGTATAAGCAATAAGGACGGTTTTATTGTAGACGAAGTACACAAAAACCATTGCGCCTTTTTTAGAAAAGGTACTCGAAAAAGAAATTGCTCTTTTTTGAAAACAATCCCCTCAGTCACGCGTTCCTCATGACAGCTCCCCTTAGCTCAAGGGGAGCCTTTTAATAAGTATAAAAAAGAAAACGCTATGATAACGTCTTCTTGATTATGTATAAGTTCGAATACCAAATGGCTTAGATACGAGCAGTTCGAGAAAGGCGCGGATTTCGCGCAGGGAATGTATTTCTCGTACATGACCAAGCGAAAACGCAAGCCTGACAATGAAATGCGAAGTATATAAGCCGTTTGGACTATTGTTGCAATTCGTCGAGAGTCAACTCATACGCCGGCAGCATTTCGTCGAGAAAGTACCGAACGCTTTTAAGCGGCGAGCTTTCAAGTTCCGCAAGCGTAGACTTTTCTGCGCCGGCAAACTCGGCGTTTCCCGCCTTTAATTCTTCGCGACACTTTATGAGCGCGGCGATTTTATCGGCGGCTTTGACTATTACGCCCTCTTTAGCCGTCTTGTCTTGCGAGATATAGCCCTTGAGTTCGCCGGTAAGCTCGGGCGGAACAGTCTTTGCTATGCGCTCTTCCGCGCCGCGCTCTATCTCCTTATACGCTTTTGTGATCGCCGCATTGTAATACTTGACGGGAGTGGGTAAATCGCCGGTAAGGACTTCCGCCGTCTCGTGATACAGCCCCGACAGCGCGGCGCGCTCGGGATTTATCAAATCCTCTCCCGAAAGCTTGTTCTCAAGCACTGCAAGACAGTGTGCGAGCATTGCGACCATAGCGCTGTGTTCCATTACGTTTTCACTGCGCACGCAGTGCATAAGCCCCCATCTGTTTATATATTTCAGGCGGTTGAGTATCGCGAAAAAACCGTTCATCTGTTGTTCTTGACTGTTTTTGCGGCGACCTTAGCGACGTTCTCCGCCGTGAAGCCGTAAATCTCAAACAGCTTGTTTGCGGGCGCGCTGCTTCCGAAACCGTCCATGCAAACGCACGCTCCGTCAAGACCGATATACTTATACCAACACTGAGACGAACCCGCCTCCACCGCCACTCTCGCGCGAACCGTGCTCGGCAAAACGCTTTCACGGTATTTTGCGGGCTGAACGTCGAACAGCTCGAGACAAGGCATGGATACAACTCTTGCGTCTATGTTCATTCCCTTAAGCATTTCGCGCGCCTGCATAATCGTCCCGACCTCGCTGCCCGAAGCCATAAGAATGACGTCGGGGATCTCTTTTTCGGAATCGGCGAGAATATAGCCGCCCTTGAATCCCTCTCCGCGCTCGTGCGGATATTGCTTTAGCGTCTGGCGCGAACAGATTACCGCCGTCGGTCCTTTGCCCGTAAGCGCGCTTACATATGCGTCCACCGTCTCGCTGCTGTCCGCGGGACGGAACACCTTCATATTCGGCATGGAACGAAGCGCCGCGAGATGCTCGACCGGCTGATGCGTCGGTCCGTCCTCGCCCACGCCGATAGAGTCGTGCGTAAGAACATAGGTCACGGGAAGCCCCATTATGGCGCTCATGCGCATGGCGTTTTTCATGTAATCCGAGAATACGAAGAACGTGCCGCAGAACACGTTGAAGCCGCCGTGAAGCTTAACGCCATTGCAGATAGCCGCCATTGCGTGCTCGCGTATGCCGAAACTTATGTTTCTGCCCGTGCGCTCGATTGCGCTATAGTCGCCCTTGCCTTTAAGATAGGTCTTATTGGACGGAGCAAGATCCGCGCTTCCGCCGATAAAGTTCGGGAGCACGTCTGCGAGCGCGTTTAATACGTTGCCGCTGTAAGAACGGGACGCGTCGTCTTTTTCGCTCGGAGAAATTTTTGCCGAAAGTTCTTCGGCGCTCAATTTTCCTTTAAGCTCGGACATTAAAGCGTCGTAAAGCTCGGGATACTTCGCCTTGTACGCTTTTGCGATCTTGTTCCACTCGCCTTCCGCCTTGTTGAGGCGGTCAACCGTCGCCGCCATGTACTTCTGCACGTCGACAGGCGTCTCGAACGGCTTGGTCTTTTCCATTCCGAGATTTGCTTTTAACGCCTTAACGCCTTCCGCGCCGAGAGGCGCTCCGTGGCTGTCCGCAGTACCCGCCTTCGGCGAGCCGAAGCCTATCGTAGTCTTGACGACTATAAGCGAGGGGCGCTCCCTGTCGTCCTTTGCAAGGCGAATTGCCGCCTCTATCGCGTCCGCGTCCTCGCCGTTAGTCACTCTTATGACCTGCCAGCCCTGCGCTTCGTGACGACGCGCAACGTCCTCCGTGAACGCCTTATCCGTACTACCTTCTATCGTTATGCCGTTGCTGTCGTAAAGGACTATAAGCTTTCCGAGCTTCCAAGTGCCCGCAAGCGAAGCGGCTTCGCTCTCGATGCCCTCCATGAGACAGCCGTCTCCGCAGAGAGCGTATGTATAGTGATCTATGATGTCGAGCCCGTCGCGATTGTACTTTGCGGCAAGCATACTCTCGGCAAGCGCGAAACCGACGGCGTTCGCTACGCCCTGTCCGAGCGGTCCCGTCGAAGTCTCCACGCCGGGAGTCCTATCGCACTCGGGATGACCGGGAGTCTTGGAGCGAAGCTGACGGAAGCTCATGAGGTCTTCCTTAGTCACTCCGTATCCGAAAAGGTGAAGCAACGTATACAAAAGCGCCGAGCCGTGACCTGCGCTGAGTACGAAGCGGTCGCGATTTATAAAATCGGGGTTTTTGGGACAATGAGTCATATTTTCAAAGAGAGTAAACGCCATGGGCGCCGCTCCGAGCGGCATACCGGGGTGTCCGCTGTTTGCGCGCTCGACGGTCTCCGCCGCGAGCACTCTGACGGTCGAAATTGCCTGCTGTTGTAACTTATCCATTATATTCACTCCTATATGGTATTTTGCTTTTTGAGTCTAACCGTTTTCGGCGACGGTCTTCAGATCCGTACATTCGAGCGCGGAATACGAGCCGAAGAACGCCGACAGAAAACCCGCTATCTTCTTCACACCGCCCGTCTCGTTGCTCTCTATATTTATAACTATCACGGGGTCGTGGACGCTGCAACGGGCGAGAAAGAAGCCGTCGCCGAGATCCATATTTACCCTCACGCCCTCGAAACTGTCCTTGGCAAGCACGCACATCTTATTTTTCTCGAGTTCGCCCGCAACGCTTTCGAGTTGTCGCAATACTTCCTTTGCCGTGAAGAGGAAATCCTTGCCGCTTATGCCGAGACGGATCTCTCTGCTCTCTTTGGGGGTCTTCAATTCGTCGATAAGATCGGTAAGCGATTTGCCCTCTTTTGCAAGGCGCGCCGCCGCAATGACAAGCCTAAGGGAAAGATAGGCTCCGTCGTCGAGAAAGAAGTTTTCTTTAAGCGCGGCATGACCGCTCGTCTCTATGGCAAGCGGAACGTCTACGCCCGCGCCCTCGAGCCTCAAAGCTTCGTTTATTACATTGCGATAGCCGCGCTTGAAACGTCTGTGCACGCCGCCGCGCGCGGTTATGAACTCCTTAAGTCCGTCGCTCGTCACGCTGTCCGTTACTATGGTTCCGCCCTTTCTTTCCTCGAGAAGCACCGCCGAAACGAGCGCTATGAGCCTGTTGCGGTTTATTTCGCTCCCGTCCGCCGCAGCGATTGCCGCGCGGTCTACGTCCGCGTCGAATATGACTCCGAGATCGCTCCCCGTCGTCTTTACCCTTTCGGACAGCGACGCCATTGCCTCTTCGTTCTCGGGATTGGGTATATGGTGGGAGAAAGTTCCGTCGGGTTCCAAAAATTGCGACGAGGACGTATCGGCTCCGAGTTCTCCCAAAACGTCCGCAAAAAAGCCGCCTGCGCCGCCGCCGGCGTCAATACATATCTTCATGCCGTCGAGAGGCGACTCTTCTCCCGAAATTTCCCTTGCTCGCTTTACGAGAAAGTCCTTGTAAAGCTTCATGTAATCTTTTCTCAGCACCCTGCTTTCTTTGCCTTCCGCGGCCTTGTTCTCACCCGCATAGGCAATTATCCTGTCGAGGTCGCACGAATCTATGCCGCCGCTTTTCGTGAAAAATTTGAGTCCGTTGCGGTTTGCCGGGTGGTGCGACGCCGTTATCATAATAGAACCGTCGCAGTCGGTTTCTTCGAATTTCGTCATCATAAACATCGACGGCGTAGAGCAAAGTCCCGCGGAATATATTTCGCAACCCGCCGCTTTAAGCGCGTTTTCAGCCGCCGCGCAGATACGCTCGCCGCTTATTCTCGAATCGTGACCGAGCGCGACTTTGAGCATTCCGACTTTGCAAGTTTTTTCCCTGAGCCACACGGCAAAAGCCGACACGGCGGCATAAACCGCCTCGTCCGTGAGGGTGACGCCCTCGCCGCTTCCCACGCCGCGCAGGTCGGTTCCGCTCTTCAATGCACTTATATCCATACTGACCTCATAGATAAATAGGTAATCGTTTTTTCGGCGTGTATAAAACAACGCTCCGCATTTATAATATTATCACACCCGCCGAAATTTGTAAAGAGAAAAGCACGCCGCGCAAAAAATTTCCTTTCGCCGCCGAAAAAAGTCGAGGTATATTCCCTCTCGCCAACGGCAATAATCACGGATAATCACGGAGGACTTTATCATGAATGTAACTTTTCTTACGGGCGAACTCGGCGCAAAACGCAAAATGATCCGTTCGATGTCGCAGGACGCGATCGTAGCGGACAACGACGATGTCATAGGCTATTTCAGACTTTCGGGAAAACTCTATTGCCTGCCCGGCACGCTTCCATTTTCCGACATGAGCGTACGCTCGTTTATCGCATATAAACGCTCCCTTATCACCGACAAATGCAAAGCGATGTCCGCTCGCGAAGTGCGCTGCTATCTCAAAGCAGTCGGCTGCAAACTCAGTACGAGACGAAAGGTGGGCACGCTCCCCACGGCTCAATACCGACACCTTTGTCTCGCGTCGAACTTTAAAGTAGGCGCAACTCGCGTATATCTCAATTTCGACGGGCTCGCTTATACGAGATATAACAAGCGCGCCCTGCGCGCGCTTGTAAAAAAGCTTTCGCGCGCCTACGCCGTGTTTGTAGCCGTCTCGGACAGCCGTTTTATACCACGCGGCGCAGTAGTATCGCGCGTGACAAGCGACGGCGCGGAGATCGCCGCCGCAAACAAACAACGCTCGCGTACCGTTTCCAAGCGCGTTCTCGGCAAGTATTTCCGCACGTCCGACTCTCTTCTCGGACTCGACTATTCCATACTGAAAAATCCGGTGCTCATTAGTTGACAAATTTTTTTAAAAAACACGCGCAAAATACGAACGGATGGTCGCCGCTGAAAACCCCCTCCTTATCGTGGTTTTCACAGGAAATTTTCATAAACGAATAATCAAGAATAAGGCACGGACCAATGAAATGCACCTTTGAAAGTTTTATCCGACTTTTGGGAGCATAGCAGTGAAGCCGCGCCTTTTCCGTTGTTTTGGCCGTCGTGCGGTAGGAAAGTCACTTATGGCGAACGTCACTTTGAAGCGAAGCGCGACAAATATTGTGAGCCTCGCTTATCAGCCGCTTGTTTTTTAGATAGCGATATGATATAATCATTATACGATAACGCTAATTTGAAAAAAATATTATAAACAAATTTTCAAACAGTAAAATCCGATAGAGGGTATACAATTACGCATGGAAACAGAAGCGGCGGCAAATACAACATACAAAAGGCTGAATTCGAACATATTGAAAATTATAGCCATAATCGCTATGACGTCAGACCATCTTGCGTGGGCGATATGGCAAGGATTTTCCACTAACCCGGCTGCAGTGATTATGCACTTATTGGGGCGCTTAACCTGTCCGATAATGTGCTATTTTGTTGCGGAAGGTTATTACTATACCAAAAACCTGAAAAAGTACATAGGGCGAATGTTCCTTTTTGCCGCGATATCGCATTTCCCGTATGTGTTTTGTTCGTTCAACTATATCGACCCGTTGTCTTTTATATCGACCCGTTGTCTTTTGTTCCGTTTGCTCACGGTTCGCCATTCAATCAAACAGGCGTTTTATGGGCTTTCGCTTGGGGATTGGTTTTAATTCGCGTTCACGATTCCAAATTAAAATTTCCCATAAAAATCTTGCTTAATATTCTGATTCTTGCCATATCTTTCCCCGCCGATTGGAGCTGTATCGCTCCCATGATAATACTTTCGTTTTGGGCAAATCGCGGCAAGTTCGCAAAACAAATGCTATGGATGATGCTTTGGGTGTTCATATACGGCATAGTATACTTTTTTGCGATAGACAAAATTTATGGGATTTTACAACTCGGCGTTTGTCTTTCCATTCCCGTTCTGTTATTGTACAACGGTTTGCGAGGCAAAAACATTGTCGTAAATAAATTTCTCAAATGGGCGTTTTACATATATTATCCGTTGCATTTGACGGTTATCGGACTCTTATTATATTTCGGTATCTTCCCTGTTTTTTGATATTCGCGTGGAACAAGCTTCCCCTTCCTCGTAAAAAACTTTTTTTACGCATTTTTAATGTTGAGAATACGAAGTATACGACGCAGATATGCCGTCAGGACTTGCGAACGATTTCGAGAGGAACGCGAGTTTCCACCCTTCTCCCGAACATATCGAGGACAATGGTCGCGTTGCGGTTGTGACGGTCGACCTTGGAAATCAGCCCTTCGCAACCCACGAGAGCGCCGCCCTCGATGTGAATCTTGTCGCCTTCTATATAGCCTACGGAACGCTCGATACAGCGTTTGTCGCGAAGAAGAAACTCGAAACGCTTGCGCTCGTTTTCAGGCATGGCTATTTCGTCCGTCTCGCCGTACTTCAAAAGGCGAATTATATCCGAAGAAGCATAAACATACCGTCCCGCCGCCCCGACGAACTCCGAAGCGGGCATATTCGTTTCGAGAAAAACATACCCCGGAAAAAGCGGACGTTTTACATAACTTTTGCCGAGCGCTCGAAGTTCCTTGCTCCTGTAATAACATTCGGACTCCGGACAGAACGGATCCATTTCGTATGGAATTTCGGCGTGCTCGAAAAAGCGCCGCATATCTTTTACGACCCTGTGTTCCGCGCCGGCGCGCACAAACAGAATATACCACCAATACGGTTCGTTCATAAATCTCCTTGAGGTCTTTTGCTTTCAGTAATCGTTTATGATAAAGTTCCCGCGACAACCCTGAATCTCTTCACGTCCTCTCTCCCGTCGAGTTCGGGAAGTTCCGTACAGGTGATTATCGTCTGATACGGAGTTATGAGTTCGAGTAGTCTGCGTCTCCGTACTTCGTCAAGCTCGCTCATTACGTCGTCGAGAAGAAGCACGGGCTTGTCTCCCGTAAAGTCGCTCATAAGTTCGAGCAATGAAAGTTGAAGCGAAAGCGCAGCCGTCCGCTGCTGTCCCTGCGAGCCGAACGTGCGCAAGTCTATTCCGTTTGCCTTTACGCCGATATCGTCCTTATGCGGACCGACGTGCGTAAAGCCGGTCTTTAAATCGGACTCGCGCGTAAGAGCCAAACTTTTTAAAAGGTTTTCCTTGATCTCGGGGATCTCCGTTCCGCCCGCACCCTCGTACGCGAGCGCGAGACTTTCGCTCGAGTCTGTCAAAAAAGAATGTACTCTGCCCGCTATCGGTTGGAGCCGAGCGAGAAATCCGCGGCGTGATTTGACGATTCCCGCCCCCGCTTCGGCAAGTTGCATATCCCATATTTCGAGCGCGGCAAGATCGGGTCTGACCGACTTTAACAGCTTGTTGCGCTGAGACAGAGTGCGATTGTATCTGTTGAGCCTATAGAAATAACTTTTCGAAAGTTGGCTTAAAGCAATGTCGGCAAAGCGGCGGCGCTCGGACGGAGACTCTTTTACTATCTTTATCTCCTCGGGCGAAAACAATACCGTGAGCACAGTGCCCATCAGCTCTCCGAGGCGAGTCAGCGGCAAAGAATTGACCGACACGCACTTGCCCACCGATCGATCCAAAACGACTTCCACACTTTCGCTTCCGCCGCGTTTTTCCACTTCGGTGCGCACATACGCCCTGTCCGTCTCCCAACGGATCAGCTCCTTGTCGCGGGGCGTTCGCATACTCTTGCCGACCGAAGTCATATACAGCGCTTCGAGAAGATTCGTCTTGCCCTGCGCGTTGCGTCCCTCGAACACGTTTATCCCGTTTGAAAGCGTAAGCGTCGCACCCGCAAAGTTTCGGAAATCCTTAAGTTGAAGTTTTTTTACATACATACTATGCCGCTTCGGGAAGAGCCGTCGCAAACGCACCGAGCTGCGCCGCGAATGTATATATTGCGCCGACGCTTTCGGAGGAATCGACATACTGCGCGTTCTCGTGATACTCTCCCACTATAGCGAGCGAATCGTTCACGGTTGCGGTTATCGACTCGTCGTCGAAACGGGCGATCTCCAAAAGGACTCGCTGTTCCGCGATCGACAGTGAATTTATGCGCAATACGGCAAGGCTCATTTCGGGATCGTCAAGCCTTACATACATGGTAGCAAAGATATACTCGGGTAAGAACGACGCTATGAGGGAATCGCTGCTCTCTCCCATGAACTTATTAAGCTCGACGCGAACGACAAGACGCATGAAACTTTCGCCGGTAGGTTCAACGCCCAGCTCTTTCATTTCGTCGTAATACCTTTCGGTCTTATCCGCGTCGCTCTTTGAAGAAACGATCGTCAACTCCGAAAGCGTGCCTACCGTATCCGTGAATCGCTTTTCGAGCAAAGCGCCGAATTTGTTGTCAGCCATTCTCGCTTTGTAACCGTTTTCCGCAGACGGTCGCTGCTCGAAATTGTTCAGCGGATCGACGGCGTCAAGCTCGGCGAGTTTGTTGCCTACAATATCGGACTCAACGAAATTATATTCCGAGGACTCCGCGTTTTCCTTTTCATACAAGCCTTGCACCGCCCCTTTGAGCGTGATCGAATCCGCGCTCGTTTCCGTAGCTCTCGCAAGGAAGCCGTAAAAATCCGTCAGCATGATGCCGCCGTCGGTAAACTCGAAGCCGCCGTCGCCGAGACTCGCCTCGAGAGTAGAGAGCTGCGCGCACACCGCCTTGCCTATTTCGGAAGCCTTCTCGTCGAAATCGAGCGCGTTTTCTCCCTGCAAATGATTCATCATTTTACGAAGCGTCTCTTTCTGAACAGCCGTCATCTTGTTCACGTCTATATCGGTCTCGTAGTATTCGTCAGCTCCGTCCGTGAGTTTTTCTTCTACATAGCTCGTCGCCACGATATAAATTTTTTCTATCGGCAGTATGGACGAAACGTCGCTTCCGAGACTCGAAAGCGAAAATTCGATCGCAAGTTTGATATAACGTCTGTCGCCGCTTTCGCCCCCGTCGGTTCCCACATGAATACCGACTATGTTTACGTTTATATCGGTTAGGGCTTCGCTGCTCTCCATTTTCTCGGCGAAAATGTGCGCAAGCTCCGCGTCGGTGATCATAGGACGCAATTCTTCCGCAGGGCGCGCATCATGCTTAAGTCTGTCCAGCTCGAACTTAGCCGAATCGAAACCGCCGATATCTACTATCGCAAAGATATCGTCGAACTTATCCACGGGCGCACCGTCGGTCTTAAGATAGTACTTATCGTTTATTTCTTCGACAAATCCGTCGTAGTTGTCGGCGGCTGTCTTTACCCCGAGCGACGCGACGAATCCCTCGTCGTCCGAACCCGAAAGACCTTTAAGCATATCTCGTATCTCTTCGCCGCTCACGATGTTTTCGCCGCTTTCCTCGTCCTTGAACAACATATCGGATACGGTCGTAAAGATGTCGGGAAGCACGAGACCGGAATCGATAAATTCGATAGAGCCGAGCGTAGCATACATAGTGTCTAGCATTTCGCGCAGAGGCGCTTCTATTTCGGAAAGAATGGAATCTATTTCGAGCGATCCCGCGAATTTGCCTATTACCTTAAGTATTTTTTCCGTTTCGGCTCCGTCAAGTTCGTTATACCTTATTTCGGTTTTTTCCGGCTCTCTGCCGCCAAGTTCGCTGTCGCGCGTTATATCGAGCTTCACGGACAGCATTATGCGTTCGGGCAGAAATTCATTTAGCATTGCGCTTAACATCGCCTGTTCGAAACTGTCCGTAAACGAAGCGAGTCCGGCCGAAATTCCTATCTCCATAAATTTGCGCACGCCTTCCGACGTCGTTTTCGTGGTTAAGATTATCTGCTCGACGTCAACGTCGTATGCGGAAAAATCCCCGCCGCCCAAAATATTATCGAAAAGGGACGACACTATAGCGCCCATCATTCTGTCGTTTATCTTAACTTTTATTTCGTTCGGATCTTTATCCAAAAGACCGTCCATCTTTTTCCCGTCTATAAGCTCCATAAGTTCGAGACTCTTGTCGGAGCTTCCTATTCCGAACATCGCCATAAAGTCGCCGAAGTCTATTTCGTCGCCGCTGTTTTCCACTCCGTCCGGATCGAGGTCTATCAGATACTTTTCGGAAATCTCCTTTAAAAACTCTTTTTCGTAGTCTACGCGTTTACTTTCGTCCTTTGCGGCTGGATTGTACACGGTGCCGTAAAATTCGTTGTACTGCGTGTCGCTTGCCTCCCCGAAATACTGATTTTTATAGGTGTGTTCGGGGCTTACAGCCGCCTCGAAGTCCGAACCTATAACGTCGCGCAGAACATTCAACACGTCTTTGCTCGTCAATCTGTTTTCGGGCATTGCTTCGTCGTTTATTCCGGAAGCGGATATAACCGTCTCAAACGGATCAATGGTAAGCGTTCCGTTCGAAACCGCGGACAGATTCACATAATCGTTCATTACCGAAATCATCCCGTCATATACGCTGTCGTGCATTATTTGCTTTAAGCTTTCGCGCACGGATTGACCCGTTATGCCGTCCAAAAGCTTAAACGTGAGCGCAACTTTCTCTTCGTCGTCTATACGGTTCAGTTTGATGTCGAGTTCGGTTTCGCGATCGAGTCCGATACCCACCGTGACATAAATATTGTTCGGAAGAAGCGCTTTGACGAAGAAATGCGCAACGGAAGCAAGAAACGAGTTTTCGATGTATTGACCGAGCACGGGTCTTGCCGCGTCCATAAGTTTAACCTGCACGGTCGCGTAAAGCATGGTGACTTCCTGTTTCTCCGCAAAGGTTTCGCCGTCCTCGTCTGCGATCAAAACGTCTCGTTCTTCCCTGTTCAGTATCATCTGACGCAAAACAACGTACTTTCCCACATTATCTATGCCGTAATCGGAAAGATCGAGAGATTCGAAGATTTTCCCGCCCAACTCGCTTTGCAACGCTTTATCTTCCAACATCGTATTCAAAAGCTCGTTTGCAAAAGCCGCCAAGTTTTTATCGGAAAGTTTCATGAGATACTCGTCGTGCTTTGCTTCGTCGTACTCCGAAATCTTGTCGAAATCTATGTTTTCCCTCTTTATGATTCCCGACAAAAAGCGCATGAGAACATTGTCGCCGCCGCTGTCCTCTCCCTCCGAATCTCCGTTTTCCGCAAGGCGCAAAGACTTCTCTTCTCCGAGTTCGCCGGCAGCTCGGAGAATTTCTTTCAGTTCTATTTTCGTGCTTTCTTTGAGAAAAACCGCTTGTTTGAGCCTGTCGTAAAAACCGTCCAAGTCCTCGTCTGCGTAAGGATTGGTGACTATCTTTTTTTCGCTCGGAGAATAAAGACCGGAAACTACGCTGAAACACTCGCCTATGGTCATATCGAGATTTTGTGTAGTATACATATTTCCGAAATAGCAACCCGCGCCCACGCCTGCCGCGAGAATGACGACCGTCGCAATCAAAAATACAAGCAGACAAGTAAGACAGCAGCTCTTCTTTTTATTCTTTTCTTTCTTAACGCCGCCCGACTTCTTTCTATTTTCGACGACAACGCGCTTCTCGCCCATGATATCCTCCTTTCCGCAAGTCCTCGTACTGCCTTATGGAAAGTATAATTTTTTACATCTATATTGTACTATGCAAAAAACAAAATGTCAATAGCCGCGCCCTTTTATAATTCGATTTTAATCTTATTCTAATTTTTCGGGGACGTTTTACCGAAAGTAAAGCTTCCCGACAGGATACCCGCGGGAAGCTCGAATAAATTTATTTGCCTATTTCACGTCTTTTCGAGGATATCTGCGCAATAAGCTCGGCGTTTAAATCGAGGATGCCGCCGATAAGTCCCGCGTCGCGCTCGGCAAGCGCGTTCTTTATCTCTTCGCACACCCAGCTTAGGTCGCGCCCCGAAAATCCTTCGGAAAGCCGCGCCGCTTCGTCGAAATCGAGACTGTCGAAATCGGATTTTGCGATCTTGCCGAGTTTCAAACGAAGAAGCGCGGCACGCTCGCTCTTTGACGGCAACGGAATATGGATCTTGTTGCGAAAGCGCGAAAGCACCGCCGAATCGAGATTTTCCTTCAGATTGGTCGAGGCAAGGATCACAAGACCTTCGTTGTTCGTATCGAAGCCGTCCATCTGCCGTATCAGCGTAGGCACGGCTTCGTCCGCCGTCTTACTGTCGCCGCCGCGTTTTCCCGCAATCGAGTCGAACTCGTCGAGAAAGAGAACTACGGGCGTACCCGTTTTTTTGACGAGAGAGCGCGCCGACTCGAACATCTTGTCGATGTTTTTGCCCGTTTTGCCGATGTAACTGTCGACAAGCGAATTTGTATCGACCGCTATGAACGGAACTCCTATCTCGCCTGCGACTGCTTTCGCAAACGACGTCTTGCCCGTACCGGGGTCGCCCTCGAGGAGCACGTTTCCTCCCGGCTCGAGCCTATATTTTTTGTAGACTTCGGGGCTTTTAAGAGGGTTTATTATCATTCGGAATATCGCCCGCTTTGCTTCTTCGAGACCTATTATATCGTCGAAGCGCAAGGAGCTTTTCGGTTTTGACGGCGACATTTGCCCCGTTTCGCCTCCTTTTGCCGCCGTAGGCATTTCCTCGCCGAGACGTTCCACCGCGTCGAGAATACGCTTTACCTGCGACTTGCGCTGCGTTTTCACCGTGCCGAAAGATTCGTTTGCGAGCTTATTGAGATCGTCCGCCGCACGCAAAAGATAGCGTCTGGCGCCGAGCGCGTCGCCCGCTTGCTTAGCCGCAATGCCGTGTTCGTAATTGCGGTTGAAGCTTGCGTAAAGCTGTTGTGAGTCTGCCATTTCAAAAACCTACTTCGCTACTTTGTCGGGCGGCACGAGCGCAAACGAAAATTCGAGCGACGCGCGAATTTCGCCGTTTACTCTGGCTTCGCCTTTACAGAAGTGGAACGGACCTTTGCTCTTTACGAGCGTACAGGTAGACACTACGGTATCGCCGGGCACTACAGGCTTTTTGAAATGCACGTTGTTCATACCCGTAAAGAGAGTGAGTGCGGCGGGCTTGTCCTTGAACATCACACACGCGCTCTGCGCCATCATCTCGCAGAGTATTACGCCCGGAACGATTGGGTTCCCCGGGAAATGCCCTTGCAAAAAATGCTCGTCGCCCTTTACGGTGTATTTTCCGATAGACTCGCCGTTTTCGCCGAGTTCCGCTTCGTCCACAAGCAGCATGGGCGGACGATGCGGAAGGATCTTCATGATTTCGTCGCGATTTAATTTCATATATTTCTCCTTTTTAACAAAAAGTCGTCAAAAATTTTTTGCCGTGCGGCAATAGCTTGGTTATTGCAAAAGTAACATTTCGCAGTGTGTTTGCGCCTTTTTCGGAAAAGGCGCGCCGAAAAAATATTTTTCGCGCAAATGAAGCTTTGCGCACATTGCTTGCGCCTTTTTTGGAAAAGGCGCCCCAAAAACACAAGAGGAGGGGAATTTTCGACTATTCCCCTCCTTCTTGACTACCACCCCTTTAAACGATTCAGGGCTTCGCCCTAAAAACCCTTTTTAAAGGTTTGGGATTGATAAAGAAGTGACAATAGCCTTTTTTAAGGATACAATCCCCTCTGTCGCCTTCGGCGACAGCTCCCCTTGCTAAGGGGAGCCTTTTATAAGGACTTCGGCGCCGTGAGGTCTTGGAAACGAGCGAGACGGACAGCAGGTGGCACAAATATCCTGTTGGCTCTGAGGGCTTAGAAACGAGCAGTTCGAGGAAAACGGATTTTTTCGCGGAGGAGTGTACTTATCCGTACATGACTCCGTGAAAAAAATTCGTTTGACAATGAAATGCGAAGGTTCTTAGCCGAGCGAGCGCTCTATAGCGCGAAGCGAACGCCAACGAGCTTGCGATTTATAAGACCTCACGGGCGCCGTCGGAGACGGCGGCGGTGTAAAACGTCGCCTCATATCCCACGGCGGCACGGTATTTCGCGCTTGTTTCGCGAATGAAGGCATCGACTTTGTCTTTCTTTACAAGCGAGACGGTCGAGCCGCCGAAGCCGCCGCCCGTCATGCGCGAGCCGAGACACCCCGAGCTTGAACGCGCTCCGTCGGAAAGAGCGTCGAGCTCCGCTCCCGTCACTTCGTACAGATCGCGAAGCGAGTAGTGCGACTCGTTTAAGAGTTTTCCGAAAAGCGGCATATCTCCCGTCTTTAAGGCGGTCACTGCACGTTTGACGCGGTCGCACTCGTAAACTACATGGCGAGCGCGATCCTTTACCTTCCCCGACAAGAGCTTTTCGCCGCTCGTTTCGAACATCTCTGGCGTAATTTCGGCAAGGCTCCGTACGCCGAGCGCGGGCGACAGAACGGCAAGTGCGCTTTCGCACTCGGAGCGACGCTCGTTATACTTGCTCGCAACAAGCGAATGGGGCTTGTTGCTGTTGGCGATTACGAGTTCGCAATCGCCGAGCTTTAACGGCACATAATCGAACTTCAGGGTTGCGCAGTCGAGAAGAATAGCGTTGCCTGACTTGCCGCGCGAGGACGCAAACTGATCCATTATGCCGCAACTTACACCGCAGTACTCGTTTTCGGCGCGTTTGCCATAGACGGCGATTTCGGTAAGATTTGCTGTCTTGCCGCCGCTCTCGCCGCTGAAAGCCGAAATCATGAACGCCGTAGCGACCTCTATCGCCGCCGAGCTTGAAAGCCCCGAACCGAACGGCACCGTGCAGTCGTACAACAGGTCGAGTCCCGTCAGATCGAAGCCGTCGTTTTGCATGATATAGGCTACTCCCGCTTGGTAGTTGCCCCACTTCAAATCCTTGTACTCGCCTATTTTTTCGAGATCGAACTCCGCAGTAAGCGACGTAGTCGTCGCCGCAAGTCGCCACTTCTTCGTGCAGTTCTTACGCGCCGCAATCGTACAACGAAGTTCGAGTGCCGCGGGAAGCACAAGCCCGCCGCAGTAGTCTATGTGCTCGCCGATTAGATTTACCCTGCCCGCCGCCGCGAAAAGCCTTACTTCCCCGTCGCCGTACAGCTCGCAAAACTTTTGTTTGAGCGTTTTGTCGTCCATAATTCTTTCCTTGATCTCCTGCAAGCATGATTTTAAAACCGCAGTAACGCGTTAAGTCTCTGCATAGTTTCGGCTGTCGGCTCGCTTACGCCGGCGAGCGGATAGGAAAGCCCGAGCTTTTCCCATTTGTAGACGCCCATTTTGTGGTACGGCAAAAGTTCGATTTTTTCCGCGCCCGTCGCCATGACTTTAAGCTTTCGTATATTGTCCTCCCCGTCGGTTATGCCGGGCACAATAACTTGGCGCACCCAAAAACGCTTGCGCTGTTTTTTGAGGTATTCGAGCGTTCGCAACATATTGTCGGGAGAAAAGCCGCAAAGCTCCTTAAAAGCCGCCTCGTTTGTATGCTTTATGTCGAGTATGACGAGCGAGGCGAGCGAAAGCGCTTCTTCCGAGTAGACGCTTCCCGCCGTGTCGAGCGCCGTGTGCACGCGTCTAACCTTAAACGCCTTGAGCAGTTCTGTGACAAACTCTGTCTGCAAAAGCGGTTCGCCGCCCGAGAGAGTCACTCCGCCGCCGCGGTTATAGGCGCGGTATCTCAGGCATTTTTCAACGACCGCATTCACGCTCATTTTCTCTCCGCTTGCCTCTCCGAACATATCGGGATTGTGGCAATACTTGCACCGCATGGGACAGCCCGAAAGAAATACCACCGTCCGAAGTCCCGGCCCGTCGAACGAGCCGAGAGGCTCGAAAGAGTGGACGTATCCGAAATTTTCCGTCATGCTCTTTCGAAGAACGTGCGCTTCAGTACCTCTTCGCGGTGCTTTTTCGAGAGCACGCCGAAGCGAACGGCATAGCCCGAAACGCGAATGGTGAGATTCGGATATTTTTCGGGGTGCTCGTGCGCGTCGTACAGCACGCTCCTGTCGTACACGTTTATGTTTAGATGATGTCCCTTTCTTATAAAGTAGCCGTCCATTATGGCGACAAGATTGCTTATCTGAGTCGCCTTGTCCTTACCGAGCATGGACGGTACCATGCCGAACGTGTTGGATATACCGTCGCGGCAAGAGCAATACGAAAGCTTGGAAACCGAATTGAGCGAAGCGAGCGCGCCGCTCTTTTCCCTGCCGTGCAAAGGGTTTGCGCCGGGAGCGAAAGGCTCGCCCGCTTTCCTGCCGCACGGAGTCGCGCCCGTCTTTTTGCCGTAAACGACGTTTGAGGTGATTGTGAGAAGCGAAAGCGTATGCTTTGCGCCGCGATACGTCTTGGTCTTTTTCAGCATTTTCGAGAAACTGTCTACGATCTGCCGAGCGATGTCGTCCACTCTGTCGTCATCGTTGCCGTACTTCGGATAGTCGCCCTCGACCTTATAATCCACGATAAGTCCGTTTTCGTTCGTGACCGGTGTCACGCGGGCGTACTTTATAGCCGAAAGGCTATCCGCCGCGACGCTTATTCCCGCCGCGCCGAACGCCATGAGACGCTCGACGTCCGTGTCGTGAAGCGCCATTTGAAGCTTCTCGTATGCGTACTTGTCGTGCATATAGTGGATTATGTTCATCGTGTTGACGTATGTGTGCGACAGCCATTCCATGTACTTCATATAGCTTGCGAGCACTTTGTCGTAATCGAGAACGCCCGTCATAGGCTCGGAAACGGGACCTATCTGCACGCCGCTGACTTCGTCTCTGCCGCCGTTGATCGCAAGCAGCAGGAGTTTTGCGAGATTGCACCGCGCGCCGAAGAACTGCATTTGCTTGCCTATCTTCATTGCCGAGACGCAGCACGCTATGCCGTAGTCGTCGCCGTACAGAGGACGCATGACGTCGTCGTTTTCGTACTGAATGGACGAGGTTTCTATAGAGACTTTCGCGCAGTATTTCTTCCAGGCTTCGGGCAATTTTTTAGACCACAGCACTGTGAGATTGGGTTCGGGCGAAGTGCCGAGCGTATACAGCGTGTTCAAGAATCGGAAGCTGTTTTTCGTGACGAGCGGACGTTTGTCCTTGCCCATGCCGCCGAGAGATTCCGTGACCCAGGTGGGGTCGCCGGCAAAAAGCTCGTTATATTCGGGCGTGCGCAGCTGCTTGCCGAGGCGCAGTTTTATCACGAGTTGGTCTATCAATTCCTGTGCGCCGCTTTCGTCGATCGCGCCTTCTTCCAAATCGCGTTCGATGTATATGTCGAGGAAAGTGCTTATTCTGCCTATCGACATCGCCGCGCCGTTCTGTTCCTTTATCGCGCCGAGATAGCCGTAGTACGTCCACTGTACCGCCTCGCGAGCGTTCGCCGCCGGCTTTGTTATGTCGTCGCCGTACATAGCCGCCATTTTCGCAAGCTTGCCGAGGAAATCCATTTGCCTGAACACGTCCTCGCGTAGACGTATCACTTCGTCGCTCATGTCAGCTTTCGCGAGCGCGTCGAAATCCTTTCTCTTTTCGGCGATCAGCCTATCCGTACCGTAAAGCGCGACACGGCGATAGTCGCCTATAATACGCCCTCTTCCGTACGCGTCGGGAAGTCCCGTAAGAATACCGTACTTGCGAAGAGCGCGCATTTCGTCGGTATAAACTCTGAACACGCCGTCGTTGTGCGTCGTCTTGTACTCGAAGTTCATCTGTATGCGCTCGCCGAGCTGTTTACCGTAAGCCTCGCAAGCCTGCTTTGCCATGCGCATACCGCCGAACGGATTGACCGACCGCTTTAAAGGCTCGTCCGTCTGCAAGCCGAAAATAATTTCGTTTTCCTTGTCTATATATCCCGCAGGGTACGACAACAGCGAGCTTACGCGCTCGGTATCGATATCGAGCACACCGCCGTTTTCGCGTTCTCTCTTTAAGAGATCGTCCATTTGTTCGCGCAGGATTTTCGTCCTCTCGCTCGCCTTACTCAGGAACGCTTCGTCGCCCGTATACGGCTTGTAATTATTTTGAATAAAGTCCCTGACGTCTATCGTCTCCGACCAATTGCCCTTGTTAAAGTTCCTCCACTCGTTCATGTATAACCTCCAAATCAAGCGACGCACGTCCGTGACGCGACATAACGCTTACGCGCGCCGCGCCGTCGTACGGCGTTGTCGTCAAATAAAATCCCACGGCTCCGCCTTCGAGCGACAGAAAATCGCTCCCCACAAGCGTGAGCTCGCCTTCTACGTCTATCTTTATAGGCGAAAAATCGTACGGAAGCGTCCGCCCGTTTTCGTCCTTGCTTTCGACCGTTACGAGCACGGTCTCGTATGTGTCTCGAGGGGTTAGAGTAAGCGCGGACGCTTTCATCTCGAGCTTCGCCTCGTGCGTCGTAGACGTCAGCCGCTTTTTCACGACGATCTGTCCGTCCTTAATCCCCTCCGCGTCGTACACGGCGGGCGAAAAAGCATACTTTTCTACGAGCGCATAAAACGTATCCTTGCCGAGTCTCGACATTCGCCTTAAAACGAAAGCCGCAATTTGCGCCGTAACGGGAAGTCCGCGCACAGTTCCTTTTTTTCTCGCCGCACGCGCAACGTACTTCAAAAGCGCGTTTGCTTTTCCCGTAAGCTTGTCGCTCTCCTTCGGCGCGTCGCCCACAAGGTCGTCTATTTCCACGGGCGGGTGTTTAAGCGCGGGATAATCTTTCCTGTTCGGAAAAAATTCGCCTACAAGAAAGGAATCGCGATAGAGCTTTACGCTGTCGCAGTTCGTATAAAAGGTAAGCGGCAAATCGACTTCGTCCTTTTCGAGAGCGGACGAACATTCGAGATAAGGCTCGCCGTCCGTTTGCGAACGATAGGCAAAAGCCGCCGTCTTGTCTATGCGGTAAGCGTCGAGCACGCCGTAATACATTCTTCCGTCGCCGCTTCCGAGATCGGACAGGCAGGAAAAGTCGGCAAAAGCCATACCTGCGCAACCGC
Organism: uncultured Christensenella sp.; assembly: GCA_910585955.1. Lineage (GTDB taxonomy): Bacteria > Bacillota > Clostridia > Christensenellales > Pumilibacteraceae > MGBC157735. The sequence goes on along the minus strand of CAJUGC010000006.1, from coordinate 84,704 downwards.
AAAGACCTTCGCTCGAAAACGCCGCGTCCATGAACTTCAAATGCCGACGCGCCTGTTCTGTTCGGCGGCTCTCTCCGTCATAACGCTTGGTCGGAAGCGCCCTGCCCGTATGTTCGGATATGAAGTACGGAACGGAAAGTCTGCCCGTCTTTCTGCGACGCGTAACCTTACCGTCCGCACGATAATCGGAATAAGCAAACACGTCTTCGTACAGCCTGCTCGCCATAAAGTCGCGCGTGCCGAGCGCGGGTCGGGTCGGGTCGAGATCGTGCGCCGCCTTGCAGGTCTTGAAATACAATTCGTCGCAGTCGGGCGAAGAGTTCGCGCGAACGCCCCAAGCTATTACGCTCGGATGATTTCGTTCCGTTCTCACGACCGTCTCTATTTCGGATATAAAAGTTTCTTTCCAAGACGAATCGCCGATATATCCGTCGCCGCCTATGTCAGCAATGACCATAAGCCCTATACGATCGCATTCGTCCATGAAGCTCTCGGCGGCAAGCCCGTGCGTGCGCACGATGTTTACGCCGAGCTCCTTTAATTTTCTCGCGTCATATCTCTGAAGTCCGTCCGTAACGGCGCGACCGAGCACGGGATAGTCGTCCGCTCTGTTGAGACCGATGAGCCGAATTTTGCTGCCGTTCAAATAGAACCCGCCGCGCGTAAATTCCGCCCTTCTGAACCCGAAAGCGATCTCCTTTACATCTACGAGATGTCTACCGTAGCGCAGCCCTACGACCGCCGTATAAAGCGTCGGGCTTTCCGTGCTCCAAAGTTTTACGTCGGAGATTATGCCCGTAAGAGTAACCATGCCGCCGAGCACCGCTTTTTCGGGAAGGCTCGCGAGCTTTTCTCCGCCCGCATCGTAAATCTCCGCCGAGATCCTGCTGTCGGGATAGTATTCGCCCAGCGTTACGTCTATGTCTATCGCTCCGTTATCGTCCGAGAAAAGCGTCCGAACGTGCGCGTCCGCGATCTCTCCGCCCGACACTGCTTTGAGCGCGACGCCCCTGTGAATACCGCAGTACGGCGGCACGGGCGAAACTCCCGCGGTAAGCGGCACGTCGAGCTTTGCCCTGCTGTCCACGCGAAGTATTATTCGGTTTTCGAACCCCACTCTCAGCGGCGCGGAAACATCCGCCTCGAACGGCACGTCGCCGCGGTGAGAGGTCACGAATATCCCGTTCACATACACTTCGACGTACGAAACGACTCCGCCGAAACAAAGCATGAGCCTGCTTCTGTCGTAGTCCTCCGAAAGAGCGAGAATACGCGTATAAGTCGCGACCGCGCTCTCGCTTGCCCCGTCGTAACTTTCTATGGGCGCGGCGGCGCAGTGCGGAAGCGACACGGGCATAAACCCCTCGAAGCCAAAACTCTCGTCGAGACAGCCCCTATCGAACCCCGCTTTAAACAGCCAGCCGTCGTTTATGGGCACGCACTTTTTCATTGCTCATCCACCTGCACGGGAACTGCGGTTTTTTCGGGCAAAGCTATTTCGGGTTCGTGATCTACTTCGTCCGTCATGGAAAACGTGTTTATTTTACCGAGTATCTTCATGAGTATGGAGACGACGAAGTACGACGCAAGCACAACGGTAAGGACGAACAGCACGCACATAAGCGGAAGCTCGCCCACGCCGAACAGCGAAGGAAGCACTATAAGCGCCGTCACGATAAGCGCTCCGCTGACAATTGCGACCACTATCCTATATCCGTCGAACGGCTCGCACATCTTACACAGAGCCATCCAGCCCGTAAACGTCACCGCAATTACCATCATGCTCGTCACAAGCTCGGGCGTAAGCGCCGTAACAGCGCCAGCCGCAAGCACCTCGGGCACAAAGCACGAAAAGACATATACGCTCATGACGGTAAGCACAAGCGCTATACCGCCGGGGAGACAACGCGAAATGACATTTGCGATAAACTTGCCCTGTATTCGTTTTTTGTTCGATTGCATGGCGAGGAAGAACGACGGCACCGCTATTACAAAGATCTCAATAAGCATGAGATTCTTCGGCTCGAACGGATAGCCCTCGCCGCTCGTAAACGACAGTATGAGGTATATAAGCGAAAGAGCTATGGACATAAAGGTTTTCATGAGAAAGAGCGAGCTCGACTTCTGAATGTTGTTTATGACCCGTCTGCCCTCCTGCACGACGCTCGGCATAGAGGTGAAGTTGTTGTCGAGAAGCACGAGGTGGCTGACGTTCGTCGCCGCTTCCGCGCCCGACGCCATGGCGACCGAGCAGTCGGCTTCGCGCATAGCCATGATGTCGTTTACGCCGTCGCCCGTCATCGCTACGGTGTGCCCCACCGCCTTTATCGACTTGACGAGAAGGCTCTTTTGCTCGGGCGTAACTCTGCCGAACACCGTGTACTTATTCGCCGCCTCGACGACCTCTTGATTGGACAGTCCCTCGAGCGAAATATATAGCTCGGCGTTGTCGACGCCCACGCGCTTTGCCACTTCCGAAACTGTTATGGGATTGTCGCCGCTTATGACTTTGACGGCTACGTCGTTGTCCTTAAACCATTTTATAGTGCGCACGGCGTCCTCGCGAATGTGATCCTCTATGACTATGAGGCATACGGGACGGCGCACGGCGGGCAATCTGTCGCCCTGGATCTCCGCCGGCGAATGAGCAAGCACGAGCACACGATAGCCGTTTGCGGCGTTCTCGGCGATAATTTTTTCTATCCTCACGCCCATGTCGCGCAAAACGAACTCGGGCGCGCCGAGCATATATGTGCCCGCCCCCTCGAACGTGACCGCCGAAAGCTTCCTTCGCGATGAGAACGGGATCACTTTCATGGGCTTCAATGCCTGCGAGTAGCCGAAGCGGTTTGCAAGCGCGAGCGCCGTTTGGTTGTTGTCCCCCGTAGCCGTAAGCAGAGAACCTATCGCTTCGCTTATGGGCACGTCGGACGGTCCGCCCTTTATTTCTATTATGTTGTTGACCTGCATACTGCCGTCCGTGATAGTGCCGGTCTTATCGAGGCACAGCACGTCTACGCGCGCAAGCATTTCGATACAGTAGAGATCCTGCACAAGCGTCTTTTGCTTGCTCAGCCGCAAAACCGACATCGCAAGCGCAACGCTCGTAAGCAGGAACATACCTGTCGGAAGCATACCTATGACCATGCCCGCCGTATAGTTTATCATCTTTTCCCAATCGCCGCCGAAAATGGCGAACATACGATAGAGCCACAGCGCGGTTATGGGGATTATGAATACGGAGATTATGCGAATAATCATGCGTATCGAGTTTTGAATTTCGCTTTTCGGCTTTTTATAGCGCTTCGCGTACGACGTGAGCGTCTGGACGTAGTTTGCGCCGCCCACCTTATCGACGCGGGCATAGCAGTTGCCGCTCGTGACGAAGCTGCCCGCATACAGCTCGCTTCCCGCCGTCTTTTTCATCGGCACGGACTCGCCCGTAAGCATGGCTTCGTTGACTTCGCACTCGCCCTTGACGACTATGGAGTCCGAACAGATCTGTTTGCCCGTTTCAAGGTAGATTATGTCGTCGAGAACGACCTCGCCTACGGGAATAGCCTGTTTTTCTCCTCCCCGCACGACCATTGCAGTCGGCGCGGACATAAGACTGAGTTTGTCGATCTTTCTCTTGGCGCGTATCTCCAAAAAGATGCCTATGACTATATTGCAGGTTATTATAGCAAGGAAAAACAGATTGCCGTAGCTCTTCACCGCTATGAGCGCGGCGGCAACAATGAAAGTCAAAAGATTGAAGAACGTGAAAATGTTGGAAAAGAAAATGCTCTTGTACGTCTTGCTGTTCTTCTTCGGGGCAATGTTGACGAACCCGTCCGCTTCGCGCCTGGCGAGCTGCTCTTTGTCGAGACCGCGCTCGGGATCGGGGCTAAAGCGCGTCGCAAGCGAAATGTCCGAAGCGAGAATTTTCTTTCTCTTCGTCTTTAATGTAGTGCTCCTGTTTTTCGTCAGCCTGTCGCGCGAAAGCATACTGCCGTCGATCGTGACAGATTTTACGGGCGCGGTATCGAGCGCAAGCGGCTCGGTTTCGTCGTCGAAAACGCTCTTGTCTATGACAGGCGGAGCCGATTCTATGACGGACAGCGGATCGACGACCGTATTCTTGATTTTTCCGCTTTCATTCGTATCCTTTGTGACCAATCTCGGCGCGCGCTTTTTAGGCGCGGAGGAGGTCGTGGTTTTTTTCGTAGTCTTTTTTTCCATGCTCACTCCAAACACTTTTTTTCGAGCCGCATAAAAACAGCTATACATTATGGAGTATAACACATATAAATTTTTCTGTCAATGCTTTTGCCCTCGACGGCAAAAAAGTAATCTTTACGTCTCAAAAAACGCCGTCTCGTATAGAGAGAAAAATCTTAAATCGACTAAACGCCGACAAGACGGGTTGCGTCCGCGACATCTTAAAAATTAAAAACTTCGGGGTGCATTTTTCGGTACTTGTCCGTAATGCTTTTCTCTCTCGGATATGTATAGTGATACATAACGTCGTCTACGAAACATTCGGAATAATTCTTCCTATTCTTAAGATTTAGGATAAATTCCCAATCCTCGTTTATCTCGAGCGAAGAAAATCTTTCGTCGCCGATAAAATCCCTTTTAATGAAATACCGCCATACCGCGTCCACGTCGCAGACGGCTGTGTCCGACTCGAAATTTTTTTGATAGACCGCCGCCGTAGCATTTGTTTTTGCGGCGTTTAAAAGTTTTTCCAAAGCATTTTTATCTACAAGAAAGTCGTCCCCGTCCATAAAATAGATATACTCCCCCATAGCGTTTTGAAGCCCGACGTTTCTCGCAAGCCCCGCGCGCCGCTTGTTCGTATCGAAAAACTTATATGCCATGCCGACGCGGCTTAAAACTTTCTTCGCGATTTCTTCGGAAGCGTCCGTGCAAGAATCGAATACGACTATGACCTCGTATTCGGCTTTGTTCAAAGACTGCTCGGCAATACTCGCCAAACATTTTTCTATGTAGCTTTCCAAATTGTGACATGGAATAATAACGGAGATTTTCATTTTCATAATATCGTCATTTGGGGGCTTTCGTCCCAATGATATTTAAACACCAAGCCTTTTTACATTATTTTAAACAGTCATTTGATTTGTATTTTTGAAATAACCGAATCATCATAATCGTCGTAATTTATTTTTATCTTTACACTTTCCGAATAATTATCCAATTCGAAACCAAACGAAAAAGATTTCAGAATGTTAATCATATTGTTTTCTATGAATTGTTCTTTAATAGCATATATACAAAGGAATCTAACACTTTCAAAATTCAATTGCCTGATTATGTCTATATCCTTTTTGAAGTAGCAAATAAAATTCCGATAATTGATTACTTCTTTACAATTTGCTTTTAATATTCCATTTAGTGGGTCTTTACTGAAAACTTCAAATATAAATATATCTTTTTTTAATAAGTTGCATAAGTTTATAATTCCGTATCTTAAATCATTTGAATCCTCATAAATCAAATCAAAACATTTGATTTTTAAAAACGGAACTTGTAAAACTTCTTTTTTTAAAAACATATATTATCTCCTATTACCATTCCGCTCCAACCTTCAGATAAGCCTACACCTATACCAACTACTATAGGTAATAACCACCAATGCTCAATAAATTTCTATTCTTTGAAATCTTTGTTTTCAAAACTCTTCTCCCATTCACTGTTTGATTTCACTCTATACCCAAAACACTTTTCTTAAGTGCTAATATAAACTCTTTTGCGTAAATCTTGAAATAATAAGGACGTTCCCAATCATCTTTTCTAAACATCGGAAACCTGTCTGCAAATACCTCTTTGCCGTCATGATAAACCGATAAGCGTAGGCATTGAATATCTTTCAAATGTTCTATTTTATCAAGAGCAATTCCTTTCTTATCCTCAAACGTTTTTTTAATCTCAAGCTCTATTCCATTTTTGGAGAATTTTTGTTCGATCTTTTTAATAAAAATTTCTACATCTTCGAAGCTAAGTTGAGTCACAAATTCGATTTGCTCGGAGCAAACGGGGCAATAAAACACTTTGTGAATAAACTCACATGAACCGACCATTACACCGCCGTCGACACCGAAATTAAAATCATAAAATACCGCTTCTTCGTCTTGGGGATTGACTACTTTGCGATGTTTGACTACATCAAGTCTTGTCCCACATTTGTAACAAAAATGTTTTCTGAACCTTACTTTAAAAGGATTTCCGAAGCTATAATACTGTTTGTTCATAATTTCAAATTTTATAATATCGTCATTTGGGGGATTTCGTCCCAGGGATATAACATAGACGAATAATAGGACAAAATATCATTTTCGAAATCGTATTTTAAAACTACGTTTTGATATTGATATTGAGTCAAAATCGCCATATCGTACACTTTAATCATGCCAAGCAAGTAAATATATCCGTCTTTTTCCGTTGCCGCCTTGAAAAAATCATCTGTAAGACACGAATTCAAAGATAGGATAAATTGACCTTCGGGAAATGCGTTTAGTCTGTCTAAAGTAACTGCTTTCACTTCCCCCGTCGATTTCGACGTTATTTCCACGGCGGCAATTCCGAGTTTTAACATGGCGGTTCTCTCATATATTTCATAAGTGTAGTTGTATAGTTCTTTCCAACCATTATAATCTAATTCAGGCAACGTCTTAAATTCAACCTCGGACATTGTTGTAAGAGTTTGTGTGGCTAAATCGTAAACATAATATTCACCGTCGAATGGACCCACAAATAACTTGTTGTTGAAATAATAATCATTCAACTTATTGGGGTTCGGCACATTGTTCCAAGTAGCAAGCAACTTTTTCTCTTCTCCCTCATATCCGACTTCCAATAAATTCACCGTCTGAGGTTTTTTGTTGTTGTTTGATCTGGTGAGAACATAATAGCTTTCCGCCCCGCAACCTATAAGGTTATAACTTTCCGTCCCGCTATAATTCCAACCCGCATATTCAATCCGCTTATTCGGCAAAAATATATAATCATGTACAAATATTACTTCGCCACGATTTTCAAATCCCGCAAAAGTATCTATTATTTCTTGCTTACGCTCTTTGCTTATTCCCTTGTATTGTATTATCGGCCAACCTAATAAAAGCAATGCAAAACTACCAAATGTAAAATATGCAACACCTAAGATACCGAAAACAATAAAGCATATTTTATTTTTTGTGCTTAGCTTGGCAAATTCATATTTTTTTATAATACATTTATTTTCTTGATTTTCCGATTTCACAAATACATCTCCTTTGAACTTCAGATATAAGGTTTTAACTGTATGCCTAATATTTTTGCGCATTGTTTAGCCTGTTTTTTCGACATTGCAATTGTTGGTATTGCAATCCCGTTCGGCTTAATAAACGTTGCATACTTTTTATCCGGCAACGCTTCTATTCTGCAAGTTATATGCAAATAACCGCTACCCATCTGCATCATAAATATCCAAATAAAACCGACATAAACCATATCAATAATTTCCGAACTTTTTAACTCGTAAAGAATTTCATTTTTACGCCATAATGTTATTCCTTCCTTATTTATCACATAATACTTTGTTTCACACTTTACTATTATTAAGCATACAAGCCACAAAACGGACAACAGCGCCGTTATTATTCCGGTTGCTATGGCAAAAGTAGAGATTTTAAATTCCCAGCCTAAAAAATAGCAGAAAAACCCGAGGAAAATAATTCCGAATGTGATAAGCCATGAAAGCTGAATCCATACATGTTTGTCACTTTTAATTTTCATATAATTAACATCCAATCAGCTTTTTTATTAGCGCCCTAATCGCCGCACCCGGCATCGAGCATATTAACGTTCTTGCTATAGGATTAGATACCAACATGCCTGCCGCATAAGCAAATGCTTGTGACTTTGAGACTGCGTCAAAATTTTCTGTAATATATATAAAGAATTCCAACGGTTCCATTTTCGCCAACTTGTTAAATAACCCTGCACGACCTCCAACATACGCAATGCCGAATGTTGTAGCCGCTTGTATACCGCCCGAAACTCCCGATAACGCAAAATCTTTCAAATTCCAACTTGGAGTGGTTTTTATTAAATTTTCTGCCGAATAAGAAGCTAATCCCGCACCTACTCCAATACCCACGGAAAGACCTACTGCCGCTCCCGCTGACAATCCGAATCCTGCGACAGGAATTCCTAACGAAATTAAACCCGCCGCGCCGCCGATTGTCATTACTGCACCCATAGCTCCTCCCATAATTGCACCGCCAACAGCCGCACCTAATAAATCCAACCCGCTGGCACCTTTTTCATATGCTATGTATGTGTTTGTTGCTCCTCCGATAATAGCCCCTAAAGCGATTGAAGCGATTAAAAAAATAGTAAACGCAGCTATAGTCCCGTTCGGATCAATATTCATTACGGGATTATTGAGGCAATAGGCGTAGAGATTAAGTCCGTTGAGGGTTTCGGGGGCGAGGTATTCTATGGCGTCGAGGTTTATAAATCTGCCCGTTGCGGAGTCGTAATAGCGAGTTTGCAAATAGTATAAGCCTAAATCCGTATCGTAGTAATACGAGCGGTAGCGTATGGGGTTTATATTCCCCGCAAACGTACTGCTTGTATTCTCGGTGCCGTCGGGATTAAAGACCCTGCAATTTCCCCAAGCGTCATATTCGTAGCGTGCGACTTCGCCTATTCCCGACATCAGCGCAACCACATTGCCGAAGACGTCCTTCTTATATGTATATACCGTACTATCTATCGCACAACCTATCATGCCGCTATGGGCATAGAGGAAAACTATTTTTCGATTGGGCGTGGACGAGCCGCTCGCATAGGTGTCTTGCCCGACCAATTTGCCGTTTGAAACAAGATATTCGGTATAGCCCGCAGACGTCGTTTTCCTTCTTCTTATTCCGTTTGCGTCGTAGGCGAAAGAATATCTCGTGCCGCTCTTCGTATAAGAAGCGAGCAGTCTGCCGCGCGTCCAGGTCATATTTTCGCCCTTGTATGCAGTGGGATTGCCGCAACTGTCGTAAGCAAATGTTTTGCCGTCCCAAGCGGTAAGCCGATCCCCGCCGCCGTATGTGTAGTTATATGTTTTCGTCGCCGAGCCGAGCGAGCCAGCCGAAAAAGCATACTCTCTCTTTCTTGTTATATTGCCGCCCGCGTCGTATTCGTAAGTATAGCTCTTGCCCATACCGGGATTGTTCTCCCGCGTCAGGCGATTGTACGCGTCGTATCCGTAAGTGATACTGTAGGGCGCGCCTTTATTTGTAAAGGTCTGTTTGGTTATGTTTCGGTTTATGTCGTATTCGAAGCTGTCGGTCGTCTCGTAGGCTTTTTGCCCGAAAGCGAAGAATCGAGTCGTACAGCTCTTTACGCAATTCGTAGTGCCGTTTGAGTGTATGTCGTCCGCAAAATACTCGTACTTTTTGTCGGTTTGGAAGTAACCGTTTACGAGTCCTTCGCCCGAAATACGATTGAGTTTGTCCCTTGTCGTAGAAGAAACGACCGTCGTAGTTCCGCATTTCGTCGTCGTGCTTTTTACTTCGTCTCCATACTCGAGACTGTCGTCTCTGTAGGCGAACGCGAGGCTTTGCAATGTCTTTCCCGCATGGGAATAAGTCACGGCGTTCGGCAAATTGCGCTCGTTATATTCCACCGTATAAGAAAGCTCCGAACCGCTCGGCAATGTTTCGACGGCGCTTATCAGGTTGTTAAGCTTGTTATAGGCAAGCTTTGTCACGGAAGAACAATAGTTGTCTATCACCTTATACGGCAGGCTGCTCGAGTTTACGGGAAAACCGCTGTCGTCGTAACTCGTTGCGGCATAGGCGGCGGCGAGTTCGTCCGCGTTTGTCGGCGAAGCATATATATACGACGCCGCCCCTTGCTTTACGAGACGATCGTATTTGTCGTAGGTGCTCGTATAGACGATTCGATCGTTGGAATAGAAGGTTCGGACAGTGTCTACGTCGTCCGAATATGTAAACGTTCTGCCCAAGTAAAGCGTGTCGTTTATCTTCACGGAATTTATGTTGCCGCGCTCGTCATATCCGAAATCGTAGTTTACGCCGCCGTGCGAAACCTTCGTCACTTTGCCGCCGCCGTAAGTTATGTCGTTTTTGTTGACGACGCCGCTTATTGTCCCGCTCACCTTTTCGAGCCTGTCGCCGAACGTATCGAAAGTATAATCGGTCGCAAACGAGTTCGGCGCCGTGATTTTCGTCACGTTGCCGAACAAGTCGTAGCCGTACTTCGTCGCGGACGAAGTCGACAAAAGGCAATCTTTCTCTTGGACAAGAAAATCATCGGAATACGAATATTCAGAGGTTATACTATACGCGGGCGTTGCGTTTTCCGCAACCTTTTCTTTTGTGAGATAGCCGTCGGAATCATATGTGTTTTCGGCGACGGTTTGCTCGGTTTGAGACTTGAGCAAATTGTAGCAGTCACCGTAATAATAATAGCTGTGCTTTTCGCCCATTGCCTCGTTGTAGCTTCTTTGATGAACCGTCAAATAACAGTCGCTCGACGTGTCGTACGTCTTTTGAACGCCGACTGCGTTTGCGGCGTTGTCCACGGATATTTCGCTCAATTTGTCTTTCGAAAAGTCGAACGTCCGCCCCGACGGGAAACTCACGACGGCGTTTGTGATATTCGCAACCATTTTGCGCTTTCTGTCGTACCAAAAATTCCACGAACCGCCCTTTCGGGTCTGATAGTTTTTTGCGTTTGCGATATAGTCCTCCGACTGCAATACGATCTCGCCGCCGACGCTTACGCCAGAGCCGAAACTTACGCCGTCGTTTTTGCTCATAAAATAATTGTTTCCGACGTTGGGATAAGATCCGTAGCCCAAATCTTTATCGCAGCATACCCTTTCGACAGCGCTGTTCATCGGTCCGATACTCAAACCGAAAAGCCGAACGGCAGCCGCGCGGCAATCTATGCGTATTTTCAATTTGAAAACATGAGCCGCCATTGCCCTATCCGACAGCGCCAAAAAAGGCTTCGCGGCTATTTGCGCTCCGTCTGCGAACGGATCGAACTCCGCCTCGCACAATTTGTTTGCGGGCGAAAGCGAATCCCACAGCTCTATTCTTATTTTCGATTCCTCGTTTTCGGTCGCTTTATACGCGCCTTCGACTTCCGCGCGCGCGGCAAAAACGGCGAAATCCTTGGTCGTCACTTCATAACAAGTAACGCTTTGGCTCGGCTCTATCGTTCTCGGCTCGGTCACGTTTTCGAGAAAAATCCCCGGTATGCTTCCGAATACGAACGTATTGTATACGCCCGTAAGAAGCCGCCCCGAATAGTATTGGCACGACTCTCTGTCTACGAAACTTATGCCGCTTTGATCGTCTGCGTTTTTTTCGTAACTGTTTACGATTTCGCCGCCCTCGTCGAAATTATAAACTTGCGTTACGCCCTTATTGTCGGTGATCGTCGTCTGCAAGAAACCGTAGGAAAATATTTGCGTCCTATCGTTTTGCCGAGTGACGAGCTTGGAAAGTCTCGGAGAATCGACGTAGTCCAACTCGATTTTTTCTCCGTTTGCCGCGGTCATACCCGTTATTTCCCCGCTCGAAGCCGAAGTAAAATTATCGATTTCCGACACGCCGCCGCTTTTTCGTATTATCTGTAAAATACAGCCGTTCGAATCTTTTTTTACAGTTACTTTTTCCAGACCGTTATAACTCACCGTAACAGACGCTACGCCGTAAGAAAAGGTCGCTCTGCGCCCCATGCCGTCGGTTATCGTGCGAATACGAGACGAATTGTCGTCCGAATATTCGATATTTGTTTCGGCCGTTGCCGTTTTCGACATTTTGCCTACGAGTTTTTTCAATCTTCCGTGTATATCGAAATACATGAAATTTCCGTTTTCGTCGGAAATCTCCGTTCCGCCCGACGTTTCTTTCAAAACAAGTCCCGTTCCGCAGCTGTCCGCCCACAAAACCGAGCTGTTTTGCGCCGGGCGGAAAATATGCCTTTTGCCCTGCCCGTCTATATAAACATGACATTTTTCGGTTTTTCCGTCGCCGGCGGTAAACGTACTCGCTTTACAAAACCGACTGTAATTCGTAGCCCACCCGACAGGCAGTCCCGAACTTCCGATACTCTCGTCGCTTAAATTTTTCGTGTTATAGTTCAAAGACAACGCAAGCGGCATTTTCAGCCCGCCCAAACTCAACAGCGGACGGCTTATGTACGGAACGCCCGTCAAGATGTCTACGGCGCAAGAAATTTCCCCCGCCGAAGCCGTAAAGTATTGCTGCCCAAGCAAAGCCGATTCGTAAGGAATATACGTCACTTCCAAGATCGGGCGCGAGTTTACGTCGTCGCTGTCATTGCTCGAAAAATATTTTACAGCGTCGGGATTTTCGTTTTCGATACATAAATCCACGTCGCCTTTGACCGCAGTCGAAATTATAGGAGTCAAATCGAAATATCCGTCGTCGTCATACGAAACTACCGCTCCGCTCGTACCGCTGTCGAACCTGCGCATCACACATTCGGCGTTGTCCCCGGAATCGGTTTTAAACCTTACGCCTGCTTTCGTTATTCTTCCCAATTTCGATATGCGGGCGAAATTAAACGTAACGACGGGTATAAACAGCAAAGTTATGTTTCCGCTTCTGACGTATCCCGAGGCATAGCTTTGCGCGTCGGATAAATAAGTCCCGTACGGTAAAACATAGCAGCTCATACTTAATCTGCCTAAAATGTTTTCCGTATTATCGTCGCTTCTCGGTTTAACGCCTCGAAACTCGGTTTTCAACAAAGTTTTTATCGTTTCCGTTTCTTCGCGACTCGCAGGGTTCAAACCTGCGAGTTTAGTTACGCACGGAAAAGACTGCGCCGTTATTTTGAAATTTCCGTCGGGAAGCAGATAAACCGTCTTGTTTTTCGCGCCGAAAGCGTCGACTCTGTTTTTATGTATATTGTTTATCATGATTTTTCCCGATCACTCCCGATTTTTCAATAAGTCCATTTGTAATTATGATAAAACAAAAACAGAAAAAAAACAATACTTTTGCCCTAAACTTTAGGTATACGACCTATATTGAAAAACACAAAGCGCCGCAAAACAAAAAAGCGGAGTCGTCTGCTCCGCTTTTTATCGCGCAAATGCGTTTTGCGATTATTATTCCACGAGACCGTCTATTTTCACGTCTACGTTTACGTCCGCCGAATAGTCTACGCCCTTTACGCCGAAGCCGAAAAGACGCAAAAAGTCGTCGTCGTAGCCCTTTATGTCGGCGATGTCGTCGAGCGGCGCTTTGCCCGCCATGTCCCACAATCGCTTTACTTCGTTTTGAGTAGGCTCGTCCATTTCGAGATCGTCGAGGCGGATAAACGCTTCCTCGTCCGTAACCGCGCCCGAATGAAGGCGCTTGTCTCCGAACAGCCTCTGCATTTGCCCTATCGTCGTCTCGTGCGTTCCCCGAGCTTTCATGACCTTATAAAGCAACGAAATATACAGCGGCACGATGGGAATCGCCGAGCTCGACTGCGTTACGAGCGCCTTATTCACCGACACGAACGCGCGAAGCCCGAGTCTTCTCAGCTTTTCGGCGGCGAGCGCGAGATCCTTTTTCGCCATGCCGATCGAACCGTCTTTATATATCGGGTGAGTCATTTCGGGTCCTATGTACGAGAATGCGGCGGTCACTGCGCCGCCCTTCAAAAGCCCTTCGCTCTTCAAAAGAGTCATCCACTCTATCCAATCTTCGCCGCCCATAACCTTTACGGTGTTTGCTATTTCCTCGTCGGTGGCGGGCGAAATGGAAACCTCGCTTATCTCTTTCGTGCGAAGGTCGATAGTCTTGTTCGCGAACGGCTTGTCTACCGTCTTTAAAACAGAGCTTACCGTCGTGCCGTCCTTAAGCGTACGGCGCGGCGCGGCTACCGAATATATTACGCTGTCGAGAACTTTGCCGTCGGCTTTGAGCGTTTCGACGACCTTTTGTTTGACTTCGTCCGAAAAAGCGTCGCCGTTTATCGTCTTATGATATAAGCTCTCGGCTTTGGCAAATTCCGCAAAAGCCGCCGTGTTGTACCACCCTGCCGAAGCCGTGCGGCTCTGCGTGGGAGGTCGGTCGAATATTACACCCAAAGTGTCCGCGCCGCCGCCGAAAGCCGCCGCTATGCGCGCAGAAAGCCCGTATCCCATGGACGCGCCTATGACAAGCACGTTTTTGCCCGCGTCGACGCGCCCTCTCTCGCGCACAAAATCTATGTCCTCTTTTACCGCGGCTTTAAGCCCCTCGGGGTGCGCCGTCGTGCAAATAAATCCTCTTACTTTAGGTTCGACTATCATAAATAGCGGTCTCCTTTTTTTGTTTTCGCTCCTTGTCATATCGCCGAAGCTTCGCATATATTATACAATATAATGTCCGCGCAAGCAACCGTTTAAGTGTATTTTTCCGCAAACGAAAATTCGGCGGTTGACCTATAAGCGCGAACGGCAAGGAGATATTTATGCCCAACAATCCCGCAAGCTTTCTCATAGGCGGCAACGACGAACACGGAATGAGCCCGCCCACTCCCGGCAAACGCACGCCCGTCATGCCGTACATAAACCGAGCCATACACGAAAACGAATTCAACCGCGCCGCAAAAATACGCTTTCTCGAAGCCTGTCTGCGCGTCGGTTTCAACGTATACGACGTAAAACCCGAGGACTCCGACCCGTCGATTTCGACTCGCGTCATGCGCATAAACTCCGCCCGCCTGACACGCCTTGTCACGTTCGGATACAATGCTTACGGAAGCGGCTCGGTCTTTACCGATATAAGCGGCTTCGTGACCGCCTTTTCCTCGCGTAACCCGTACCCGGACGCTTCGCGCGCCTACGCGGAGGACATTGCTTTGGAGCTTTCGCAAAGCGGACTTAAGGGGAACTCTCTGCAAGACCTCGATATAGGCGTGCTCGGCTCGGTCAACTGCGTTTCCGCCCTTGTAGAACCCGGATTCATGACAAACTTTTACGAAGCTACGCTCATGCTCGACCCCGATTTCGTCATCACCGTTGCGGAAAGCGCGGCGAAAGCCACCTGTCTCAATCTCGACGTGCCGTATGTAGAGCGCGGAGATATTTCCGCCTACAGGACGGTGCGCGCAGGCGAACGCGGCAATGCCGTAAAGCTCTTGCAATATCTCCTTACAAGCGACGGCTTCGACGTCTATCCCGACGGAGTTTTCGGCATGGGAACGCGAAACGCCCTCGTCGACTTCCAGCTTTTAAACGGGCTCGAGCCCGACGGGATTGCGGGCGCGGCAACCTACAGGCGGCTTCTGACGGCAGACGAGAGCGGAACTCTTTCGGAGGGCAGCGGCGGCTCGCACGTCACGCTTTTACAGCGGCGACTTCTTTCCCGTCTCTATCCGGTGACGATAGACGGCATTTTCGGCGCCGATACGGAAAACGCCGTGCGATCTTTTCAGCAAGAGCGCTCTTTGCCCGTCACGGGGATAGCCGACCCCGAAACCGTATCCGCGCTTTTGTCCGCTCCGCCCCGCCCGAGACTGTATTAGAAAATAGAGCTGACTCGTGAAATTAAATCACGAATCGGCTGTAATTTTATTATGGCTCTATTTTACTCGGTTACTTCTTCGAATATTGCGGTCAAGTCGAGATCGCCCGTTATGATCTCCGTGCGCTCGGGAGTAGTCACTCCGTCCGACCAACGCACAAAACGTAACTCTTTGTCGGGGTTAGCTCTCATCGGAAACGCTATTAATGTGGTCTCACTTCCGAAAAGAAACTCACATGACATACTACCGTCGTTCGGATTAAATGTGTAACTAAGATGACCGCTGCGCATTCCTACGTTTCCCATACCTTGCGACGAAGTACGGAGCGTCACGGTGGCAATATCGCCTTTCCAAAAAGCATACGGCACGCCGACTTTTTCGCCGTCCACCATGGCTTCGCCGAGATAATAGTATTTGTTCGCTTCGAAAGCCTGTTTTTGTTGGATATAGTGCAACTCATAACTAACGGCATGATGATAGTCGGATAAATTTACCCTCATTTCGATTGTATGCGCAAGTTCGTGAATAAAAAGTTCAAACCAATATGTCTCCAATAAATTACACTTCTGTCCGGGAAGACGATAATCTCTGTCGTCTTTCAGCATTTGTATGACGTCGTCAAGATTATATTTTAAACGAGACAATATTTGATAAAATGAATCAAAATATACGCAACCGTATTTGGCTCCGGCAATTCCCGCTTCATTATATAATAAATAATCATAATCGTTCAATGCAATAACACTCATAGCGCTGTCATAAGTAGCCGCAAGCTCCTTTACTTCCGGCATTTTACGCGGAGACAAGGAATTTGAAATCTTACCGGACACCATACTTTGAGAAAAATGCTCCTTTACGGAAGTCTCAGTAGTATAATACTCGTCTATTTGAAAATCTACGAGTCCGTCGCACATCTCGTCCATATGTTGTTTCAGACGCACCGTCGTCAAAGCGCAAAACTCGCGCTCCTTATCGCTCATCGTATAGTCCACATGGATTGTATCGTCACGGTCTCGTGTAGGCAAAACGGCGTCTATGCGCGTCACATACACCAAAAGTATTTTATAAGTAAACGTCTCGTCCGCCGTCCACTTTGCATGAATTTGCTGTTCTTTTAATCTTATTATATCTTCGCTTGCCATAGCCTTTCCGTTTATATCCGTAAGACAAGTCTCCCCTATATACCAGCCGCCGAACGTAAAGTGCTCGCGCGTAGGTACGGGAAATTCATATTCTTTTAGGTTCGCATAAGTAAGCGTGACGGTATCCGGCTTATCGATTCCTTCCGGCATTTCTCCGAACTTATAGTCGAGCTCGAAAGTCCTCGTGTATTCCTCGAAGTATGCGGTTACGGTCTTATTCGTCCTTACGCTTTTATCGGTACGTTCCGCATAAAGATTCCCGTCAGACCAATTTTAAAGTCGTAACCTTCTTCCGCTATAGCCCTTACCGTCGCGCTGTCCCCGCCGTATGCCACCGACTGTTCTGTTTCTCCCTCGATACGTCCGCCATTCGCCGCAGAATAACTGAGAGTCAAAATTCTCTTTTCGAAAATTGCGGTGTAGGTTTTGCTTTCCGAAATATTCGTATCTGTTCTCGAATTTACTTCGAGTCCGTCCGACCATTTTACAAACCCGTAGCCGTCGTCCGCCGAAGCGGTGACGAGCGTGCCGTCTCCGCCTTCTTCCACAGTCTGAACGGAAGCACCGTAAATTTTTCCGCCGTTTTCCACTGTATACGTCAAAGTATATTCGGTTTTCCGAGGCTCCGGCGGCGAATCGGGATTACACGCGCAGAGCGAAAACAAACCGATAACTATAGCAGCGACTACAGCCGTCATTTTGATTTTCATATTCTATCTCCTTCGAAAGCGACGCCGAACTCGGGAAGCGGTTTTAATGCCGCTTCCCTCTTTCGGTCATTCACGTCAATTGATGTAGCCTATATTCATTCCCGGAAGTCCCCGCGCTCCGTCGTTTCCTTCGGATAAATCGATGTTTGCACAACCCTCCGCATAATAAACCGTACGTTTCACGATTTATTTCATATACCGTTTTATTCTTTCTCTTTCCACAGTTCGACGTATTCGCACACGCGGCTTTTGCCCAACCTGTCGAGCAAGCGAAAATCCGCAAGAAGCTTTGCCTCTTCGCCCGTCATCGCGCTTTCGGGGCGAAGAGGTTTTTCTTCTTCACCGCGCCCCAACAGATAGTCTATGCTTACGTCGAAATAATCGGCAAACTTTATCAGATATTCATACGGAGCTTGCCTGATTTCGTTTTCGTAATTGGCAACGGTTCCCGCATTTATCTTTAAATCCGCCGCCATTTTACTGCGCTTGATTCCGCATTCCGTCCTTATCTCTTTCAATCTGAACATAACGTCGCCCTTTATGCCGTAGTTCTTGTCCCTCGGCTTTTTTATTATTATACAAAATGGTGACGTTCTATAATTAAAAAGCTACAAAATGGTTGACTTTTTCGCGCTCATATATTAAAATAGTACAAAATGAATGAATTTTGTTGCAATTATATCGAATTTCAATCATTTTGAAACTATTCGGAGGTCAATCACATGAAAGAAGAAAACATCAATCAAATAATGAACGTCGTCCGGGACAAGATCCCTGCGGAAAAAGCCATGATGCTCAAAAACCGCTTGCGTGAAGTATCGGACGAAAAAGCGGACGCAATTATGTGCACGGCTCTGCACAATCCGACGCACATCCTGTTGTTCTCGATTTTTCTCGGCGGCTTGGGCGTAGACCGATTTATGATAGGCGATATCGGTCTCGGCGTAGGAAAGCTTTTGCTCGGTTGGCTCACCTGCGGACTGTGGCCGATCATCGACATTTTCATCAGCTACAAAAAAGCCAAGGAAAAGAACTTCAACAACTTGATGCTCCAACTTTGATATTAAAGTCGCTTCGCTCACACGTCGTTCGCATTGCCGTCGTCCTCGCATACGCGCTTATAATCGGCTGTCCGATACGATGGCTTACAGGCATAAGCTGTCCTTTTTGCGGAATGACGAGAGCCCACCTTATGTTTTTGACGGGAGATATTTCGGGCGCGTTTTCCATGCACCCTCTCTTTCCTCTCGGATTGCCGTTCGTGCTCGGCGTCGCCCACTTGCGAATACTCAAAAGCCGACGCGCGCTTCTTGCATTCGATATCGTCTTTGTCGCATTCTCGAGCGTAGCTTTTATTTTGCGCTATGCCCTGTTACATTAAGCGGAAGTATACGAAAAAGGAAACCGGATTTCGGTTTCCTTTTGTTTTGGGTCGATATAAATTACGATTACTTAAAGTACCTATTGAGCAGTCCCTTGAAAGCCGCGCCGTGGCGAGCTTCGTCTTTCGCCATTTCGTGAACGGTGTCGTGAACCGCATCGTAACCGAGCTTCTTTGCACGAGAAGCTATGTCGAGTTTTGCCTGACAAGCTCCGCCCTCCGCAGCAACGCGCGCCTCGAGATTTTCCTTCGTCGAAGCGGATACCACTTCGCCGAGAAGCTCGCAGAACTTAGCGGCGTGTTCCGCTTCCTCGAAAGCTATTCTCTTATAAGCCTCTGCGACTTCGGGATAACCCTCTCTGTCCGCAACGCGCGACATGGCAAGGTACATACCGACTTCGGTGCACTCTCCGTTAAAGTGATCCTTAAGCCCTTGCAGAACTTCCGCGTCCTCGACTTTGCCGTCGCCTACGCCGTGCACGCAAGCCCAAGCGGCTTCTTTGCCCTCCTCGTACGCTTCGAACTTCGTCGCTCCGCACTGAGGGCAACGGCTGACTTCTTCGTCCACTATGCAACCGCATATAAGGCATCTTTTCTTCTTTTTCATATTCTTTATCTCCTCGATTTTTCGATTATTTTCGCGTCCCGTCACACAACTCGGACACGCCCCAATTATATCCGTTTTATTGTGTTTTGTCAAGCGTATAAGAACATTTTCATACAATATATACGAACATTCGAGCTAAGGAAACATATAATGAAAGTGAAGGCGCACGAGTCTTTCGCGAGCTCCGAAACTCTTTGACGCGCCGAAAAAAACGGAGGATAAAAACATTATGTGCGATTGTTTCGAAAGAGAAAATCACGGCTGCGGCTGCGGCTGTGACAACGGCTACGAAAGCAACGGCTGCGGTTGCGACTGCTGCCGGGAATACGACGATAATCAAAGCTGCGGCTGCGCAAGACAGGAAGTCGGCGGCGGAAACGACTGCGATTGCGGCTGCAAACGCAAGTGCTGCCATCGCCCGCGTTGCGGTCTCTGCGGCTGTTTCTCTCGACTGTTCCGCTGATCCGAGACACGAAAGACGTAAGACGTATAACTAAGCAAACATTCCGCATGAGACGCTGCCCGTGCGGAATGTTTTTATCGAAAAATATTACGCTTCGGTTATTTGAATAGGCTCGTAGCCCGCGTCTTTTACAGCGTCGAGCATAGCCTGCTTGCTCAAGGATTCGGGCGCGGTAATATTCGCCGACTTGGACGCAAGGTCTACAGTCGCCTCCGCACCGAGCGCGCCGAGCGCTTTTTCGACGCGCGCCGAGCAATGCCCGCAAGCCATTCCTTCGATCTTCATCACATACTTCATGATATTCTCCTTTTCCCCGCTTTCAGGGGTTTTATTTTGGTTTTCGTCGTTTTCGGGCGGCGAAAGAGGACAAGCTCCATCGCAAGACGTTCTCGTCCGAACTTTCTTTTTCCTGTCGTGCGGCTTGAAAAACTTGAGGCGCAAGGCGTTTCCTACGACAAAAAGCGACGAAAGACTCATTGCCGCCGCGCCAATCATGGGATCGAGCGCAACATTAAAAGCCGGATAAAGTACGCCTGCCGCAATCGGAATACAGACGACGTTGTAAAAAAACGCCCAAAACAGGTTTTCCTTCACGTTGCGTATCGTAGCTTTCGACAGCTTGACCGCGGCCGCAACGTCTTTCGGATCGTTCTTTATCAGAATGACGTCTGCGCTGTCGAGGGCTATATCCGCGCCCGCGCCGACGGCAATGCCGACGTCCGCACGTTCGAGAGCGGGAGCGTCGTTTATTCCGTCGCCCACCATAGCCGTACGCCCGTTCTCCATAAAGCGACGCACAACCTGTTCTTTTTCGGAGGGAAGCACTTCGGCGAACACCTCGTCCACGCCGACTTTTTTTGCGACCGCGTTTGCCGTCACGGCGTTGTCGCCCGTCAGCATAACCGTCTTTACGCCCATTTTCTTCAGCTCCGCAATAGCCTCCGACGAACTTTCCTTGACCGTATCGGCGACCGCGACTATACCGACGAGCTTACCGCTCCTCGCTATGAGCATAGGCGTCTTGCCTTCGCTTGCGAGGCCGTCCGTACGCTTACGCCATTCTTCGGAAACCGCGATCCCGTTTTCCGACATGAGCGCGGCGTTGCCGATATGATATTTTTCGCCTTCGACAGCCGCGCACACTCCTCTGCCCGAAAGGGTCTCGAAGTTTGTCGCGTTCTTTTCGGATCCGGCATAGAGCGCTATCGCCTTGCCGAGCGGATGCTCGGATCTGTCTTCTATCGCACCGATCGAGGCAAGAATATTCGCTCGATCGGTTTCGCATATAAAGTCCGTGACTGCGGGCTTGCCGTACGTTATAGTGCCCGTCTTGTCGAATATGACGGACTTTACTCCGTGCAAAGTTTCGAGCGCCTCGCCCGACTTTATGAGTATTCCGTTTTCCGCGCCCTTGCCTGTGCCAACCATGACGGCTACGGGAGTGGCAAGCCCCAAAGCGCACGGGCAGGAGATGACGAGCACCGATACCGCCATGCGCATAGCGAGTTCCAAACCCTGCCCGACCGCCGCCCAAATTACGAACGTAATAAGAGCTATGCCGAGTACGACGGGAACAAAAATACCCGCGATCTTGTCGGCAAGACGGGCTATGGGAGCTTTGTCCGTATTGGCGTCTTGAACAAGTCTTATTATCGAAGCGATGACGCTGTCCTCACCCACCGAACCCGCTTTGACGAGCGCATAGCCGCTTGCAGCCGTCGTGCCGCCCGTAACGCCTGTTCCCGCCGTTTTTCTCACCGGCATACTTTCGCCCGTGACGGCGCTCTCGTCGACGTGTATCTCGCCGTCGATCACCTCTCCGTCGCACGGAATTTTCGCGCCTGCTTTTATGACGACCACGTCGCCCGTTTTAAGCGACTTGCTGTCTATCGTAACTTCCTTTCCGTCCGCGATGACAATCGCAGTCGGAGGAACGAGCGCTTTGAGTTTTTCCACGGCATCGGTCGTGCGGCGCTTCGACTTGTGCTCGAGAAATTTCCCGAGCGTAATGAGCGTCAGTATCATCGCAGACGACTCAAAATACAATTCGTGCATATATGCGTGAGTCATCGCGGTATCGCCCGTACCGCTTGCGTACATAAGCATATACAGTACGAATACGCCGTAAACGAACGACACGCTCGAGCCGAGCGCAATGAGACTGTCCATGTTCGGCACGAATGTAAACAGCCGTTTAAAACCGTTTTTGAAATACGAAAAGTTGACGTATATGACGGGCAGACACAACAACATCTGAGTAAGCGCCATTGCCGCCGCTCCCGTCTCTCCGCGCATAAACGGCGGTTGCGGCAAACCCACCATGCCACCCATGGAAAAGTACATCAATGCCAACGTGAACGCAACGGATATGCAAAGGCGAATTATATACGCCCTATCTGCGCGCTCGCTTTTCGCGCCCGTTTCCGCAGATTTTTCGCCCTTTGCCAAAGCTCCGTAACCCGCTTTCTCCACGGCGGCAATTATTTTTCCGGCACTCGTCTTGTTCTCGTCGTAAACCACTTTCATGGAATTCGTCAACAGATTGACAGACGCGCTCGTTACGCCGTCGATCTTTTCGACAGCCTTTTGAACGTGCGACGAGCACGCCGAACAAGTCATACCGCTTATATCGAAATCTTGCTTCAAATCGCCTCTCCTTTCCGAAATACGCGTTTTCCGCTATTCATCATACCTATTCTAATACATAGTCACATCTCTTGTCAAGCAATTCCTATTAAAATAATAGGATATTAAAAAGCAAAACGCACGGACTTGCAACGTCCGTGCGCAAATGTCACGTTTCGACCATACCGAAACTCGAGCGTATTACTTGTTCTCGTCGAATTCGGTAAGATACTTGGCGGGATCGACATACTTGCCGTTTTCCTTCATTTCGAGATGAAGGTGCGCGCCCTCGCGCTGTTCTATCATCATATTTTCGGCCACCTTACCGATCGCGCCGCCTTTCTTTACGCTGTCGCCTTCGGAAACCGTCGCTTCGGAAAGCCCCTTATAGATGCTTACGAGTCCGTTTTCGTGAGCGATCGTCACAACCACGCCCTCAAGCGTCGTCTGCTTTACGCTCTCGACTTTGCCGTCCGCTATACTCATAACAGAGCTGCCCGCACCGGCCATAAGGTCTACGCCGTTATGCGTACGCCACTGATTGAGCGTAGAAGAGTAAACGAGTTTGTCGAGCGAAGCGCCGCTTCCCATAGTATAATCTTCGAGCGGAAGAGAATATGTGGGCGTGGGCGGCGTGTCTGCATCTATGTCTCCGCCGGGTTTGTTGTCCACAGGCACTTTACGCGTCGTAAGCACAAGCGTCAACGTAATTACGCCCGCGATGACAAGGAGCGTCACGCCGAAAATAATACCGTAAATGTTTCTCATGAAAAAGTTCTTTTTCGTCTTTTTTTCTTTGGCAGGGTTTTGATAAGTTTTCATACCTTTTATACCTCCGTGCCTTCGATTATTGCCCGCGTTCGGGTTTATATACATAGGCGCAAAAATTTTTTTACGATTTTTTTCAGTAGCTTCCCGTAAGCAAAGGCATACCGACCGCAGTGACTTCTTCTCTTTCCGCTATCATGACGTTTACCCTTTTTCCGTGAACTATCTCGTATCCGCGAACGAAATCGCTGTACGCATAGTAGACCGTAACGCCGCCCACCTCTTCCCGCCACAGCTCGCGCGCGGCAAGTCTCGATATTACGGTCTCCGCCGAAAGCAAGGTGTCCACCCTCACGCAACCGCCGCTCTCCGAGCGTTCCATCGGCTCGAGCCGATCTTCTCTTCCTCTTATCGAAAGCCCGGCAAATATCATGAATACGGCAAGTATCGCCGCAAAAATCTTCTTCATAAAAAAATCTCTCCTGTCTTGGGAGAGATTATTGCCGGAATAAATATAGTTAAACTCGCAAACGTCCGTTTACGGAAAATTATTGTCTCATAACGGGTTCGAGCATAACGATAATCGCATGACCGCGGAATATCACCATGTAATCGGTAACGGAGTAACCGTAGGAATAAAGCGTATCGTCGATTACGCTGTTTTTTAAATTTCTTCTTCCGCCAAGCACGGCTTTCGACGAATAAGCCGCTTCTTTTAAAGCCGTTCTCGCGGCAGGCGAAGAGGCTATTTCCATGCCGAAATAGGAACGCTCTACATTCTTGTTGCCTATCGTAACGGGCTTAAAGCGCGCCGTAGTAAGTCCGTATGAAGTATTTGCCCGCGCGTTTTCAACAAGATATGCAAGCATATCCGAAAGCTCGCGGTCGAACTCCTCTCCCACATAATCGATATAGCAGTCTACTGTCTTTGTCGCCCCCTCCTCTTCATATTCCGCATTCATGTTCGCATAGATGTTGTAGGAAAGTTCCGCAGTGTCGGGATTTGCCACATAGGAATCGTATTCGTGAGTATACGACAGATCGTCGTCGGAGATAAGCAAATAATCGTGTACGGCAAGTTCGAAATTCCTGCCGTTTATGTTCATTCCCGCGTCGCCCCAGGTAGGATCGACGGCATACCAGGCGCCTTCGACAAACACCTTGTTCCAGGCGTGACCTCCCCATTCTTCTTTTATGCGCGCGGCTTCGGCATAGCTCTTGCCTGCGACGGACGCGCCCGCCCTGCCCGTAACGCGCACGGCGGGTATTCCCTCCATTCGGCAGAGCATGGAAAGAGCCTTGGCCATTCCGTCGCATACGGCATATGAATTCGTATCGGTTAAAACTCCGTCTAGATAGTACGCGAAGAACTTCGCGCTCGCGCTTGCTTCCCTCGTCGACGCGGCTTCCCTGTCGTACTTTACGTTCCACATTATCCAATCGTATATGGCGTGCACTTTTTCCACGTCGCTCATGTCGTCGGAAATTATATTTATCAGCAGACGTTTTGCGTAAGAGTACAGCGAATGCGCTTTCGAACCGCCGACGGGGAGCGGAGTTGCTCCAAGCTCTATACAGCGATATAACTCCTCGCTCGTACTCACAGCCGCCCGATGTTTAAGTGTGTCCGTGGCAAAAACGTGATTTTTGTTTCGATCGGGATTTTCGGCAATATGCGGCTCGAGCGCGCCGAGTTCGCTGTATGTGGTAGAACCGTGCTTTTCGGGGACGACCGAATTATTGCACTTTACGGTGAACCGCATAGTTTTCCCCTTTTCGGCGCTGCCGCGCATAACGGTAGAATAGCTCCCCACCGTCGAACCGTAATTAAAACAGTAGTTCGAAAGCTCGTCTTGCGACTTTTTCGAAGTATATCCCATATATACCGTAAAATCGATATCGTCTCCGCCGCGGAAAGCGAAGTAATACGAATATAAAAGCGCAAGATCTTCGTCGCTCGAAGCATAGTGATCGTAAGCCCCGCCGAGCGCCTTTTGTTCGAGATAGGATACCGCTCCCTTATCTATGAGTTCGGTCTTGATCGGCCGACAGTAGTCGGACGGCGCATAAATTTTTCCGTCCCCGAGCGAGCGTACGGAAATTTCGTAGACGTTCTCGGTAAGGTCGATAAACTCTCCTCCGTGAAACGTCGTACCGTCAAAATACGGACGAACGGAAGCGTTCGTCGTCGCCAGCGTCTCGTCCGTTTTGCCCGTTGTGAGATTGACTATTTTAAGTCCGTAATTCATTCCTTCGGTGTGCGGCGCGTTCCACTCTACGATTATGTCGGGATAGACGTTGTCGAACCTGACTTTCAAGTCCGATGGAATAACGCTTCCCTTCGCGACGACGGTTATTTTGTCCTTACCGTCGATCTCTATTTTTTCGTCATTGACAAATGCGGTTATGTCGTACTCGCCGGCAACTCGCGGCGTAAACGACAATACGGCTGTATCTGCGGCATAAAGTTCGCCGTTCACATAATAGTCTATAAAAGGTTTCGGATCGCCTTCGCGCTCCGTCCAGGAGGTCGCGACCTTTACCGGGGTGTAGCCGTTTTCCTGCACGAGATTTCCGCTCGAGGTCGCCGAAGCGCCCTCTGTTTTTCCTGCGAACACACGATATATTTCGGTCGCCGAAAGTCCGAATTCGGGGAGCTTGACGCTTACCGAATATTCGCCCGCCTCTTCGGAATAGCACGAATACGTCGCGCCCGTATAACCCTCGCGAAGCGTCTCGCCCTGATACCACTCGAAAAGCGTATCGGGACTCAGCACGACGTCCGCGCTCGCCGAGAAAGTAAGCGGAGAAACGTCGCCCACATACTGTGCGCGTTTCCCCGTCATCGCCACTTTAAGCGCAGTCGGAGCGGCAAAACCTACGTTTACGGTAAGCGAAGCCGACACGTTTTTGTCGTAGACAGACGTCGCCGTGACTACAGCCGTACCCGCTCCCACCGCCGTAAACGACGTTTCCGAGACCGCAACTACGTTCTCGTCCGAAGAGGACAGCTTGTATTCCTTTTGCGCAGTGGTTGCGGGGAAATACTCCAAAATAGATCCGGTTATGTTATAGCTCCGACCGATGTCGAGTTCTATTTCGCTCTTTAAGAATCTAAGCTCCTTAATAGGCTCGCCGAGACAGCTCGAAAAACACGCCGCGCACGGCAAAAGCGCAAGGCATAAAAGCAAAAATGATAGGAACGCGGAAACCGCGCGTTTTTTTCTTTGCGCAATCATCGTATACTATTATAGCGGATTTTCGGATTTATATCAACCGTTTTGAGCACACACTGACGCATCTATCCGTGCATTTCCGAACGGCGGCCATTATTGCCTGCCTTTCTCGCTTGACGTAACTTATATATGCCGACTTGTCTCCGATTGTTCTAAGCCGCGAGATCACACAATAAACTTATATTATGAAAAAGAGCATAATAAAGGCGGTATTTACGCTCTCGATGTTCAGCATTTTAGAGCGCACGATAGGCTTCGCCTTCAAGATCTATCTCTCGCGCGAGCTGGGCTCGGTGTCGCTCGGCGTGTACCAAGTGGCGCTGTCCGTGTTCTACGTTCTGCTGGGACTCGTAACAAGCGGCATACCGCTTGTCGTCAGCAAGCTCACGGCAAAATACCTCGCCGAAAAAAAAGAGCGCTCGGCGCAGGCACTCGCCTGTGCCGCCCTCATAGTCGGACTGGCCGTAGCAATCGTGACGCTTGTAGTTTGCTATCTGTTGAGAAACGTGATGTCGGGACTGTTCGCGGCGAAGGAGTCGATGGCTCTGCTTCTCATAATGCTCCCCGGCGCTTGCTTTTCGGCGATATACGCCGCGCTTCGCGGCAACCTATGGGGACAGGAGCGTTATACCCTCGTCTCCGTAGTCGAAGTGGTCGAGCAAATAATCCGTATAGCCGTCTGCGTAATATTCTTCAATCTCGGCTTCGACAAATTGAAGAGCACGGCGCTTGCCATGCTTCTCGGGTGCACATTGAGCTGCCTAAGCTGCGTGATAGGCTATTTCTCGCTTAAAGGACGACTGTCTCCGCCTAAAGGACAGTTCGGCTGTCTCATAAAGTCCGCTCTTCCCATAACCGCCGTAAAGACTTCGGGAAGTATCCTGAATTCGCTCGTCGCCATAATAGTGCCGCAACTTCTGATAGGCACGGGACTTTCGGTCGCGGAAGCTATGGGCGAATTCGGTATGTCGGTAGGCATGGCGATGCCTCTTTTATATGTGCCCATAACCATAATAGGCTCGCTTGCATTCGTAATGATCCCCACCCTTTCGACGGCTCGCGCAAACGGCGACACCTCGTCCGTAAAACGTCAGATAGAAAACGCGATCGGCTTTTCCATCACGCTGTCCGCTCTATTTGTGCCGCTCTTTTTCGAGCTTGGCGAGCCGATAGGTATTCTCGTCTACGACAGCGCCGAAGCGGGAGCTTTCCTCTCGTTCTCGGCGTGGCTGTTGATCCCCATTGCCGTCGAAAGTATAACTTCGTCGATGATGAATTCGCTCGACCTCGAACTGAAGAGTCTCATAAACTTTTTAATAGGCTCCGCCGTTCTCTTTGCAATACTGTTTGTTTTCAAAGGAAGCTTCACGGTACGCACCTACTCGCTTGCAACGGGAATAAGCCTCACTCTCTCGTCCGTGCTCGACGTTATAGACATCTACCGAAAGACCAAGATCTCGTTCTCGTTCCTAAAGCCGCTCGCAAAATCGATATGCCTCATATTCCCTGCCATACTTTTGAACCGCTGGTTTTACGCCCTATTCGCCTTCATGCCGGCGTTCCTTCGCATAGCCTCGGCGGGAAGCATAGCGCTTGCCTTCATGATACTTCTGAATATTGCCTTCGCCACTTTCGACGTAAACGTGCTTTTAAAACGCAAAGATAGAAAAACAGACGGCTCGGCTCGACGCAAAGACAAAAGAAAACTCAAAAAAACGACTTGAAAACAGTTGCTTAAACGGGCAAATTGTAGTATACTGTCTCCGTTCGTCGCATAATAATGCGGCAATAAAGGAGAGCCCGACATTGAGAAAAAACTTTCACGAGAGCGCGGAAGTTTCTCAACAGGAAATTGCAACTCCTGCGACTTGCAATACCCTGCCGAGAAAGCGCCACCTAAGGTACACGCAAAAGATCACTTACACGGCAACGCTGACAGCCATAGCGCTTGTCATAAAAGCCACGGTTCAGGCGATATTCGCAAGTCTTCCTTTGATAAGACCTACGCTTACCTATATCCCCTGGATAATAGCGGGGATAATACTCGATCCCGTCTGCGCGGCGATAGTCGGCTTCGCGTCCGACTCGCTCGGTATGCTCATAATAGGAGCCGGAGCGTCGATAAATCCGATAATGGCTCTGTCATGCGCGCTGTTTCCATGCATAGTTTCGCTATGCGTGAGATTATTGCCGATAAAACATCTACCGCTTAAGGCGCTTATCGGAACCTGTATTTCCGCAGTCGTCTGCACGATGTTTCTGTCCACTTTCGGACTCTACATCTACACGGGCATATTCATGGGCGTAGTAGATTACCAAAAGCCGTTCTTCGTGCTTATGGCGGCGAGACTCCCCCAGCTTCTCTTCATAGCTATATGCGCCGTGGCAGTTGGCGCGCTTCTTCCCGTCATGAATAAATTGAATCTGCTTCCCGAGCCGTACAAGACGAGAAAGAAAAAATCAGCTCCCGAAGAAAAGAGCGAACAATAGCCGCAAAATGCGACGCGCCCCGAATAAGTTTCGAGGCGCGTTTTTGCTTTACCGCGAGCTCATTAAATATTGATAAATCACAAGCTCCGACGTTTCGGGGAAATATATCATGGAAAGTTCCCATTTTCTCGCACTTACAATGCCTTCTTCCGTGACAAAGCCTTTTACTTCGGTGCGCCAAATATATTCTTTATCGAAATCGGGAAAATATTTGCGGTTTATCCTAAGCGTTCCACCCTTTTCGGGAAGTTCTTGCGCAATATAATTCTCTAATTCTTCGTTCTTTTCACTCGAAAAACCGTTCGAAAAAAATTCCCCGTCGTTCACCTCAAAAACCGCATATCTGAATCTGTCGCCGATAAAATCTTTGAAACCTTTACCGTATATTTTACGCATATTTTCAGGCAAGTCTATTCCCCAATTAGCCAAGAAACCTTCACGGTAATCGGCTACATATTGCTCGTTCGACCTGCAATCGGGGCGAAATTCGATAAACAACAGCAAGCCCACAAACAGCAGAACAAAAATCCCTATTCCGATAAGCCACCCGAACTTTGATTTCTTTATTATTGATGTCATAAATTCACTCTAGGGACGCCGCTTTCCCTATGCCGCAGGCGAATTAAGCCCTACGGGATATTACAAATATATAATAACAGGTAATTAAATGTCAAATGTTTTGACTGAATTTCGGTAATTTTATCTACTGCTCAACAAAGCGTAGGACTATTTTCTTTGTTGCTTTACCTCGAGCTCTTAAAATATTGATAAATCACAAGCTCCGACTTTTCGGGAAAATATATCATGGAAAGCTCCCATTTCGCTGCTCCTCCGATGGTTTCTTCCGTTCGAAAATCTTTTTCTTCAGTGCGCCATATATACTTTTTATCGAAATCGGGAAAATATTTGTGATTTATTCTTAGCTCCCCACCCTTTTCGGGAAGTTTTTGCGCAATATAATCCTCTAATTTTTCGTTCCTTCCTTTCGCAAAACCGTCCGAAAAGAATTCGTCGGAGTTCACCTCGAAAACCGCATATCTAAATCTGTCGCCGACAAAATTCCCGGTCCCTTTAGCGTATATTTTACGCATATTTTCGGGCAAGTCTATTCCCCAATTAGCCAAAAAACCTTCGCGGTAATCAGCTACATATTGCTCGTTCGACCTGCAATCGGGGCGAAACTCGATAAACAACAGCAAGCCCACAAACAAAACAACGAAGCATACCGTACCGATAAGCCACCCGAATTTAGATTTTTTCAATTTCGATGTCATACTATCCTCGCTTTAAAGAAACTATATATAGTTGTACATCACCGTTCTCAAAATAAATGCTTCCGTTCGTATTTGTTTCC
Organism: uncultured Christensenella sp.; assembly: GCA_910585955.1. Classification (GTDB taxonomy): domain Bacteria; phylum Bacillota; class Clostridia; order Christensenellales; family Pumilibacteraceae; genus MGBC157735. Next base: position 54,382 of record CAJUGC010000006.1, on the reverse strand, counting down.
TCGATAGCTTTATAGAACGCTTTAGTAGATACTACGCGATTTCCGTAGATAGGAACATATACTCCTTTACGGTGTAACAATGACTGTTGCGTAAGTTCCTGCGCTAAATCATATCCCAACGAGCCAAACGCGGCTATAACCGCCGAAACATACGCGGCAGGTGCTAAATTCGGATTTATGGGATTAGGCAATACGGGCGAAGCGTAAGTACTCGACAGTAATTCGGGGTTATTAGCTTCGTAATATCCGATAAGTTCTTCCGTAACCCCTATAAGTTCCTGTATTTTCATGCGTTCGCTTTCCGATGTTTCTCCGTCTAATAGCTTTTCATACTTTTTCTATTGTCTTTCGAAGCTCGTTTAATACATCGGTATCTCTTTTCAACACAATCATAGTGCAACATAAATAACCAAAATTTTCTTTCCGATTGTTTTCATTGTTTTTCCTCCCGTATATCTAAGTCTTATAGTAATTGATAGAAATATTATAGCAAAACAATAAATATATGTCAAACAATTAAATACAATATATGAGAATGCTTACTTTTTCAGATTAAATCATTGACTTGACAAAACGTGCATTTATTAAGCAAATGCACGTTTTGACTGTATTTCAAACGAATTGATTTTTTCGGAATTTCTTCCACGCCAACAGGTATTCCGAGGATTCTTCTCCGTACTCTCTCGCCTTGCGATACCAATGCTCCCGCTTGATTCGGATCTATTTCCATGCCTTTGACGCGCCATTATTCGTAATACATTGCAAGATCGCACTGCGCGCGCATATCTCACTGTTTTGCCCCCTTTGTAACCGACAGGCAACATCATACACATCGTTTTTTGCACTGCAATCTCGAAAAGCGCCACAGCCGACGACGCATACGCCGCAATGCCTATGCCATGCAAATAACAGATACGGCAAAGCGAAGTGTCAAGCGTTGAGAATGGATATTACGGCTTTGGTAAAGCTTCCGAATCTTTAATCGAAGTAGACGACGGTTTTATTCGGAACCGTCAAAATGCCGTCCGTCGCATACTCGTCGAAAATACCGTTTACGGCGCAAATATAGTCGGAATATCGCAAATCGCTTTCACCGATGGAATACGAGCTTGACAGACAGCGTGAAACAAACTTTTCTCTGGGATACGACACAGGGTTTTCAAACTCCTTTTCCGAATAATCGCCGCCGTAAAACTTACGGATCTTTTCTTCCGTATTATTTTCTCCGCCTCCGAAACCCGTAAATTTCGGACAAAATTTTCGATATAATTCGTATAACCGAAGGTTTATTTCGGCATTTACATCGCGTCTGTTCCATATAAGAAAAGTTTTACCGCCCCGCTTTAAAATGCGCCGACATTCCCGACCGAAAGAGTTTACGTCAAACCAATGAAAAGCCTGCGCCGCCGTTACGAAATCCACGGAACAGCCGTCAAGCGCAGTATTCTCCGCACAGCCGTCTACGGAAACGACGTTCGTAAATATTTTAAACCGTGTTTCGGCAGTGCGCCTCATGTCCTCATTCGGCTCGACGGCGTAAACTTTACCGCATATTTTCGCAAGCTTTTCCGTAAAAATGCCTGTTCCGGATCCCACGTCGGCAACCGCCGAATTTTTATTCAAACCGAATTTTTCTTTTAAAAAGTCCGTAAGCTCGTCGGGATAAGAAGGTCTGCCTTTCAAGTAGACGTCCGCTTTGTTGTCGAATTTTTTCGTATTGTCCATAGGATAGCCTCCTCTTTCGGGTTATACTCGCTTCGCTCGTGCTTCGTAAGAGCCCGACAAGCTACCGACCTGCTTGGCTTTTAAGCCGCCTGTCTTATTATAAAAGCCCGTCATATGGACGGGCTTCTCAAAAATGGTTGCGGGGGAAGGACTTGAACCTCCGACCTTCGGGTTATGAGCCCGACGAGCTACCGACTGCTCCACCCCGCGTTATCGACTGATGTTTTTTCTTTCTCCTTAGTAACTTCATAACCCGCTTCGGGTTATACTCGCTTCGCTCGTGCTTCGTAAGAGCCCGACAGGCTACCGACTGCTTTCGCCCTCTGCGTTATCAACTGATGTTTGTTCTTTCTCCTTAGTTACTTCATAACCCGCTTCGGGTTATACTCGCTTCGCTCGTGCTTCGTAAGAGTCCGACAGGCTACCGACTGCTTTCGCCCTCTGCGTTATCGACTGATGTTTGTTCTTTCTCCTTAGTTACTTTCTAACCCGCTTCGGGTTATACTCGCTTCGCTCGTGCCTCGTAAGAGTCCGACAAGCACCGACAAATTAAATATATATAAAAATCCTACATACTCGTCGTTTATCTCAACAAGCGAGGTTATTATAACATTAATTTATATGTATGTCAACCGCTTTCACTCTCAAAACCCCGAAAATTCGGGCGTTTTTTGTAGATTTACGGCGTTTTTTGTATGTATAAGATAAAAAGCCGCAACTACGACGGCTTTTTATCTGTATACTTTCAGTTATATATTGCGTCGATCTGCGAATATGTCGCGACGCATTTTCGATAGCTATGCTTCCGTATTCCGATTAGGCTCGCTGTTAAGTCTATCTATGGCAATACGGTTAAGTTCCAAAAGTCGTTCTTGCGAATATTTTGCGTCGGCTATGTCGTTATATTTATATATCTTGCCGCGAACGGTTATTTCCATTTTACCGTATTTGGAGACGACTCCGTATCTTTTGTATACTTTTATGAAAACTTTTTCAAGCTCCTCGGGCTTGCAGACGACCTTATAGGGCAAATAAAGCAACCCGTCTTTATATACTATGGCATTATTCGGGACCATAAAAAAGCGAACAAGATAATAAACGCCCATAGCAAGCAACAATCCGCCGATCGCCACGCCTATGGCTATCGCGCCCATTTCGCCTGTGCCCAGTCCGATGCCGATACCTCCGACAATAAGCGCCAAAGCTACTATCACTACGAATATGTAGGCAACGCCTGCCGAATTACGTCTCTTTGCAACAACTTCTTCCATACATATAGTCTCCTTACAAATAAGTTTGTTATATCGTAAATATAAAATTTTTGCTTTTCAAAGCGTCGTCCGCGTCTCGATCGCTCGAGAAAGCGTTACCTCGTCCGCATACTCTATGTCGCTGCCCATGGAAATCCCCTGCGCGGGACGCGTTACGCGCACGCCGAGCGGCTTTATAAGGCGCGCGATATACATCGCCGTAGCCTCGCCTTCTACGTCGGGATTGGTAGCGACTATGACTTCCTCCACGCCACCGAGACGAGAGAGCAGCTCCTTTATGCGAATGTCATCGGCAGTCCTTCCCTCAAGCGGGCTTATCGTGCCGTGAAGCACATGATAAACGCCGGTAAAAGCTCCCGACTTTTCGATCGCCAAAACGTCTTTGGGCTGAGCCACGACGCAGACAACCGTTTTATCTCGCCTTGCGCATATTTCGCATACGTCCGTTTCGGAAAAATTGCCGCATTCCGAGCAATACCTCACGTTCTTTTTGACGTCGTAGATCGCCTCCGCAAATTCCGAGGCTTCCTCGTCGGTCATTTCGACCACCTTGTACGCATAACGCTGAGCCGTCTTTAATCCGACGCCGCCGAGACGCATGAATTTGTTGATGAGCTTTACAATACTATCGGGCTGTTTCATTTACATCGTAAAAGGCACGAGCTCTTTTTCCAGCTCCTCTGCCTTGGAAAGAGCGTCGTTATATGCCGCAAGGATAAGATCCTCGAGCATTTCCACATCCTCGGGATCGACCGCTTCGGGATCGATAGACACCGAAAGCATTCGTTTTTTGCCGTTCATGGTAACGCCTACCATGCCGCCGCCAGCGCTTCCTTCGACCTCACGTTCCTCGAGTTCTTCTTGCGCGCGAGCCATTTGTTCCTGCATTTTCTGAGCCTGTTTCATCATTTGCTGCATATTCATGCCGCCGCCGCCGAAACCGTTGAATCTTGCCATAATAGCTTATGACCTCCTGTCGATATATTTTAGTTCGGATATTTTTCCGTTATACACATTCCATGCTCTTTTTTGATGGCATAGTCGCTTGTCAAACGTGCAACTGTCTGAAGGTAGCCTCGGGCGCGTACTTTTCGTACGCAACCGGGGCGAGCCGACGAACGCAACCCGTGTGTCACGATGAATATGCCTTAAAAGCTATCGTTTTCTTTTAACATCAAGCTCCACGTCGCCCATCAAGCTCTTGATCTTATCTATCATGCGGTCGTTGTCTACGCGGGCGCGTTTTTCCACGACGACTTTCAAATCGACTTCCATTTCGTCGAGACCGCGCTGCATCGCGCTTTCCGCTTCGGGTTCGGAAAACTGCAAGTAGTTTTCGTCGTTTGCGTGAACTATGAGTTTGCCGCCGTCGATCTCCACATCCGAATGTGCGCCGAGCAATGCGTAAAGCCTCATCTCTTTATTCGTACGCATGAACGTCACAAGCTTTCCCCAAATCTTCAAAGCGTCTTTCGGCTCGTTCGGAGCAGATTCCGCCTCTGCGCTCTTGACGCTTTCCGTCCGCACAGGCGCGGGCTTTGCGACGTTAGCCGAAGTTACGGAAACGCCGCCGCTTTCGAGACGAGCCACTCTTCGCTCGAGCGCGACAAAGTCCGCGCCCGCAAGTTTAGCCGCCTTGATACAGACGGTCTCGAGAGCAATGCGGGGAGACACGGAATACCTTAAAATCGAATCGGCTTCGCCGAGTATACCCACAAGCGCGGCAAGATAGTCCGCCTCGCACGTCTTAGAGTCCTCTTTCATGAGCGCGATGTTTTCTTCCGTATCCACAATTATGCGAGTATTGCCCGTTTTGACTACCAAAAGATCGCGGACGTAGCGCGTCAGTTCCTTTGCGATAAGGCTCATGCTTTTGCCTCCGCTCGCCATTTCGTCTATAAGCGAGAAAACCGACTTTAAGTCGGAGTTTTTCACTGCTTTGAAAAGAGCGCGTACCTTTCCTCTGTCGGCATTGCCCGTAACCTTCAACACGTCTGAAAGCGTGAGCTTACCATCCGAACAGTTTACGCAAATATCGGCAATGGAAAGCATATCGCGAACAGAACCTTCGCCGGCGCGCGCTATGTAACGCACGGCTTCTTCCTCGTACTCCTTGCCCTCGCTTTCGAGCACGCTCTTTAACCCATCCGCAAGTTCGTCTACTCCGACAAGCCTGAAGTCGAAACGCATACAGCGCGACAGAATGGTAGCGGGAAGCTTGTGTACTTCGGTCGTCGCGAGAATAAAAACCGCGTGCGAAGGCGGCTCTTCAAGCGTCTTTAAAAGCGCGTTAAACGCCGCGCCGCTAAGCATATGCACCTCGTCGATTATGTAGACCTTATATCTTCCGTATACCGGCGTATACTTTACTTTTTCGCGTATCTCGCGAGCGTCGTCCACACCGTTGTTGGACGCGGCGTCGATTTCGAGAACGTCTATATTGTTGCTTTCGGCAAGCGCTTTGCAACACTCGCACTTGCCGCACGGCGAGCCGTCCGAGGGATGAAGACAGTTGATAGCGCGCGCGAATATCTTTGCGCAAGTAGTCTTGCCCGTGCCTCGGCTTCCCGTAAAAAGATAGGCGTGCGTCACCCTGTCGTGCTTTATCTGATTTTTCAGCGTCGTGACGATATGATCCTGACCGTAGACGTCGGAAAAGACCTGCGGACGGTATTTTCTGTACAATGCGTTTGCCATATTCCGTATTATACAGCTACGTCCCGAAAAAGTCAAGTCTTTGAATTATACAAGAGTGACCACGCGCGCAAACACGGTCTGCTTTTGCGACACTTCGTCGCCGCGGTTAGCGGAAGCAAACACGCCGCGATTGAGCGAGCAATGTTCCGCGTCCAAACCGACCGTGAACTTGACATAACTTTCGTCCGCTCTTTCGCCGAGCGTCGGATCGAACGAAAGCCACTTTCCGTCTATATAACATTCGTTCCAAGCATGAGTCTCACCCTCCGCTCTCCCGAGCCCGGCGACATAGCGCGTAGGCACGCCGAGACAGCGCATGATTCCGCAAAAAATATGCGCGTAATCTTGGCATACGCCACGTCCCATTTCGAGCGCAGCCGCCGCCGTCGTTTCGGCTTCGGTCGCGTCAGGACTGAATTCGAGCAACGAATGGACGCGCTCCATAACGTCCGCCGCAAGCTTAGTGTTAGACTCGCGTCCGAAATATTCTCCCGCGATCTCTCTGATTTTTCCGTTCGGCACGGTGCTCGGCGTAAAAGCCGTATACATCGGGTGAGGCTCACTTTCGTCCGCGCCGCTCACGGAAAACACCTTGCCTCGAACGCGCACGGAAAAACGCTCGTGCTCGAAGCCGACTTCTCCCGAAAGCGATCGAACGCCGTCTGCGGAAACCGAACGCCACAAGCGACTATGCGGCGCCACCTCGGCGTGTATTCCGTCGCACCTTTGACTCGCACTTTCGAGAGGCAAACAGCGCAAAAGAAAAAAATGATCTTTGACGGGAGCAGAAAAATCCAAAGTAAGACCGTATTCGAAACCGAGTAGACTCATGATTTCTCCTTTATGAGTAAAATTCGTCGGCGCGAAGGTGCGATGTCGCCGCTTGCACCGCAACGAGATTTCCCGCCTTAATCTCGCCTTCCGTTGCTTTTACGGCACATTCGGACATCAACCTTTTTACCGCGCCGCTCTCGCCCATAGCCTCTTTAAGTCTTTCGAGAGCGTCCATCAAGACGGAGATATCTTCGCCGAAACGCGACATGACGTCAAGCTTTTCGCACATTCTTCCCGCCTCTACGGAGGCTCGCGCCGCCGCGTCCAAAAGGCGGTCGCCCGCCATTCCGAAGAAAGCGTAACACCTGACGGCAAGCAGTTCGTATAAGCCGCTCTCCGCCTCCTCTACGCACTCTTCCGCCTGCATGACGGCTCGGGTACCGAGAATATGGCGCAATTCGACGGCATTGTCTCGCCAACTCGAAACGGCGGCGAAAACCGCTCCGTTTCTTCCCAAAATAGCCTCTTCCGGCAATACTATGTCACACATAACGCCCAAATTACGGGCAAAATCGCGTCGTACGCCGCCGTTACGCGGAAGAGATGTGAATCTCTCGTAAAGGGAAAGCGCGCGTTCGCAATACCTCCCCGCCCAAAAAAGCTTGTCCAAATCGCTTATCGAGACAATACCCATGTGTCCTTAAAACCTCCGCCGTGAGATGAGTTTACTATAAATTCGTCCGCCTCCCGAGCATATCGCGTGAGTCCGCTTTTCCACACTTCGATATCCTTTCCGCTCACGACGAAAGCGCGCAGATCGGCTTTGCGATTCCCCTCGCGCGACGGGAGAGTTTCGAAATCTATCATTTCCTGTGCGATATATCCGCGCGGATCTCTTTCTATTTTTCTCAGCAGTTCCTGCCTCTCGGCCTCCGCAAGCCCGCCCGCAAATACCACGCCGTGACCGCCGCAATCGCCGACGCTCTTGATTACGAGACGGGAAATATTTTCGCTAATATAAGCCATATCCTCGGCTAATGTCGGCAGATAGGTCGGCGCGTTTTCGAGGATCGCTTTTTCTCCGAGATAGTATTCTATGATCTTCGGCACATATCCGTAAAGACCTTTGTCGTCGGCGACTCCGCAGCCGAAAGCGTTTACGACCGCGACGTTTCCGGACGCGTAGGCGGAAAACAGACCGGGTACGCCGAAGGGCGACGAACGCCCGAAGGCGAGAGGATCCGCATATACTCCGTCCACCCTCGTATACAATACGCCCACGCGCTCTATCTTATCCGCACCCTTAAAGTACAGCCTGTCGTCTTCGACGAAAAGGTCGCGGGCACGGCAAAGCGCGCAACCCGTCGCTTCCGCCAAAAAAGAGTGTTCGTAATACGCGCAGTTGCTTTTCCCCGTCGTCAGTAACGCGCATATCCCGCCTTGTGAAACCTCTGCAAACATTTTGCCGAGCATACGGCCGTAATACAGCGAATCCTCTATGCCCGACGAGCGCATATCCGCATCGTAGACGGGCAGCGTTTCGAGAGCTTTCCTTGCCGTCAAAGGATAGGATACGCCGGACGGAACGCGCAGATTGTCCTCGAGCACATACCACTTCCCTTCTCCTTTGACGAGATCGATTCCCGCTATATTCGCATATATGCCGAGCGGCGGCGAGACGCCTACCGCCTGCGGCAGAAATCCGCCCGACGAGAGCGCAAACTCTGCCGGGACTGCTTTGTCGCGTAAAATTCTTCCTTTCGTATAAACGTCGCCGAGAAAAAGGTTCAAGGCGAGCACCCGCTGTCTGAGTCCGCGCTCCAAAAACCCGAACTCGTCCGCCGATATTATTCTCGGCTCGGGATCGAACGGAAGATTGCGTTCCACATACTCGCCGCCTTCGGACACCGAAAATCTCGCGCCGAACCTCTCTACCGCCCGCATGAGGCGGTCGTCGCCCTCGCCGGACATCATAACGGACGGCGCGAAAAAATTACTTTCATTCAACATTTCGGTACAGAAGCTCCTTTGTCTTCCCGAGACGAACAACCTTTTTTCTGAAAAAGTATGTCTTTTCCGCACGGCTTTTATGCGAATGTCCGTACCCTTTTATAACCAAATTTTAGTCGATATAATTAAAAAAATACAAGCTTTTTTTGAAAATCCCCTCATATTATTTGCTTTGCGGTATATTTATATGGTATATTATCCGTATAATCGCAAGCTTGTCCGCATATGCGGAACTTGAACCGGCGAACTTTTCGCACAGGTAAGCGGCAAAGCCGCAAAGAAACGGAAAAGATATGAAAGTAAAATCGTACAGAACAAAATTGCTCGTGACTATATTGCCTATCATGGCGATAGTCTTTTGCGCAATTTCCATGATAATGAATACTCGTGCGGACAGCGTATTCACGCCGCCCGAAATAGTCGAAAGCATTTCGTATATGAAGGAGAAACCATCATCCGGTACTCCGACCGATTACACGCCGCTCGAAAATTTCGGTTTTTGCAATTGGCAGATATACAACGCCTCGTATTTCGAATCCGAAGCCGTAGGCTCCGCAAAAGCCGACCTCGGATTTACAAAATACGCTCAGGCAGTACGCAACTCCCGCAAGATAAAGAACAAGACCGTTTTCACCGAAACGGTCTCCTCTTCCGCTTTCGTCAGCAACGCCGAACAGACTTACATAACCCCGGACAATACCGTACTTTTCCGCCCGAGCGCGAAAGTACACGGCGAAAGCGTCGTGTGGAGCGATAAAATCACTCCCATGAACACCGATACTTATTTTTCGAAGTACGGCAGCGTTCCGAGAGAAATAACCAAGTATGTGGTCTCCGAGGAAAGCGTGCTGTCCGCGCGACTCATATCGTTCGGCGACGGACAGTACATATACGAATTCGTACTGGATCCCGAGCTTGCGGGCAAATATTTCCGCTACGAAATCGCAACGCGCGCCGGGTCGTCGCAGCCGGCACGGATCTCTTCCGTGAAGATGACGCTTACGATGGACGACGATTGGTATGTCAAAACTTGCGTAATAGAGGACGAATATTCCACCGACGTTCCCGCGCTCGGTTCGCTTTCGCTTGTGTCGGAAATGGAAGAAACCTTCCTCTACATAAACGAGGACAGAGAACTCGAAGAAAGCAAACTGTTCGAACCGTTCCTCCCCGAAAAAGGCGACGACATAATCGACACCCCGATAGACCAGCCCAAACAGCCGTCCGACTATCTTGCAAACGCCTTTGCTCCCTATCTCGAAGGAGCTCCGCTCGCTCTCGACGTAAACATAAGCGCATACGGTTCGACTCACAACATAAAGCTCGGCATAGACATTGCGACTCTTGACATAAACGCTCTCGTAGACGACGCTTTATATGTCGGCTACGGCGAAGAAAAACTGTTTATCGGAGCGGGAGGACTTAAAGGCTTTATTCCCGTCTCGTCTCTTACCGGACTTTTGGACGTGATAGGAGAAATAATCGACCTTCCCGATCTCGACTTTGACCTCGAAGGTCAACTTTCCGAGGATCTTCTCGGTTCTCTGTTCGGCGGACTGGAACTTGTCGAACACGACGGCTATGTGTCCATAGATTTCGGCATAAAGCTTTCGGACATACTTATAGAGGGCAGCCCGCTTCTGCCTATAGCGGAAAAAATTTCCGGCGACATTTCCATTTCCGTATTCGACAATGAAACGATAACTCTGCGCGGTATAGACGCAAACCTCGACATAGCGGGCGTGCCCGTCACGGTGAACGTATTGCCTACGGGCGAGCTATCCTTCCCCGACCGCAACGAGTTCGAAGATCTCGGCGGCGTACTCGATTTTGTAAAACCCGTGATAAACACGGCGACCGCAGACGCATATAAGCTCGGCTTGGCTCTCGACGTCGAAAGCGAAGCCTTTACCGACACCGTAAAAATAGACGCGACGATAAACCGCGACCTTACGCTTTGCGCCGATCTGACGCTTGTAAATACCGGCGTGACGATAAACGCCATGTACGACGGCGCGACCGTATATCTTTCGGTCGGCAATGCGCGTCTGAAACTCGACGCCGACAACTTCGACGAAGTATTAAGCCGACTTACGGATATTTTGAAGTCTATGGGGATAGATTTCGAACTTCCGAATTTAGATCTTTCGGATACGGATCTCGACATAAACGAACTTCTTTCAAAAATACTCGCGCTCGATTTAAAAGAGCTGCTGTCCCACATAGAGGAGTTTTCGCTCGTAAACGAACGCGAACTTAGGGTGGGGCTTAAATTCGGCGATAGCGTGTACGGCGCTAACATAACGCATAACGGAGATCATATCTCTTCTTTAAAGCTCGATAAAATATCCGTGAACGGCATTACGCTCGACATGGGAGCCACCCTCGAGTGTCTGTCGGAGAGACAGCCCGTCGTCGCAGTCGGAGAGTATATCGACGCCGTCGAACTTATTGATTTCATTTCGCCCGTTCTTCCCCTTATAAACGAACGAAGTTTTGCCGCAAATATAAATCTTTCCGCGCTCGGACTGAACGTAGACGGCAATATCCGTATCCTCATAGGAGAGGACAAAACTTTCGCCCTCGACGGAACCGTCGAACTTCTCGGACTCAAAGTCGCGTTCGTCTATGTCGATTCCCGCGTTTACATCGAAAGCGGAAATATCAAATTCACATTCCGAGTTTCAGACCTAAACGGACTGATCTCAAGTCTTAAAGAGCTTTTGAGCGCGCTTGATATCAAGTTCGAATTAAGCGACCTCGACGGTATAAGCGAAATAATTTCATCCGTAGGCGGAATCAAAGACGCAGTCGCTTCGATCGAAAATATGAGCATAGACGACCTGCTTTCGTCCATGCTTACCGAGTTAAGTCTTAAAAACGGAACTCTTTGTGCAAAAATAAAGCTCGGCGACGCAAATATAGTGCTCGCGCTGACTTCTTCCCCCGTAAAAGCGGACATCCGCGTCAATCTCGGCGGCAAAGACATAGCCGCATCGCTTACACTCACCGACGACAAACCTACGAACATTGCTCCTCCCGACGGAGACTACAACGAACTTCAAGACATTACTCTCTTGATAAGCGCTCTTAAAAACACAGTAGCGCACAAATCCTATGCGCTCGATTTGGCGCTCGACGCGGGAGGAATCACGGCAAACGCAACTCTGCGCTTCGACAGAGACTTCTCCGTCATCACCGCGCACGTCAATTTGCCCGCATACGATCTTGCTCTCGACGCCGTATACGCAAACAAAACGCTGTATATAAGCGTTCTCGGAATAAACGTGGCAGCCGCCTCTTCGGACATCACCGCGCTTAAAGACGCGATATTGCCCCTTCTGCCCGACGACGCAAAGAAAACCGCAGGCACCGTGTTGGAGCTTCTTGCTCCTCTCATCGACGGCGATCTCGGAGGCGCGATAGACGCGGCTCTCCCCGACGGCAAAATAAAAGACATCATTTCCCGTATTTTGAAAGGGGATATAAACGGCGTTGTCGGTTCGCTCTCGGAAACCATACAGGACGCGGATCTTTCGGGCATAACAAGCAATATCACGCTCGAAACAGACTCTTCGTCGCTTACGGTAAATGCCGGCGGCTTCGATATAACTCTTCTTCACAACGGCAATATGCTCGAAAAACTTTCCGTATACGGCTCGATAGGCGGAAAGCCGCTGACCGCTTCGCTTACGCTTTCTTCCGTATCGGAAGAAAAAACCGAATACGTTTTGCCGGAAAACCCCATGAATGCAAGCGAGCTTGCACGTTTCATCGCTCCCGTAAAAGAGCTGACGGAAAAGAAAGGCTTTGCGGTAAAATTCGACGCATCGCTGACTATGGACGGCGCGTCTTTGCCGATAAGCGGCGAAATAGTTTTATTGCTTAAAGACAGCGGAACGGAATTTCAGGTGAATGCGAACGTCTCCGGCGTGGAAATATTCTTTGCAATGATCGACGGCGCATACTATATAGGCTACGACGAAATGCGCGTAAGCGCCACAAGCGCAGATTTCGACAGGCTCATGTCGTACATCGAGCCCTATCTTCCCGCCTTTACTCCCCGCCTTATCGAGGACATAAAAAATGCGGTGACGGACGCCATTCCTTCGTTTGGCATAAAAGAGATACTGTCGGCTGTCAGAGGCGGCGGAATCGACGCAAACGGCGCTCTGTCGCTCGACATATCCGTAGGCGACGCGGCAATGAGGATCTCTCTGTCTCTCACAGACGACGGAAAGCTCGATCGCCTTTCCGTCCTCGGCTCTGCGACGGAAGAAAACATCGGCGAGATCGTATTTTCCGTCGGGGCAAACATTTCCGAAACATACGACGATGCGACCTCGGAAAATCTGCCCTTTCTCTCCGCCGATTTTGAATTTGTTTCGGCAGACGCGCTTATAGACTATATAGACGCGCTTGTAAACACATTCAAGCTCGAAGCGTATCATGTTTCGTTTGACAACATCGACGTCTATTATGCCGATAAAACAGAGCGCGTCACGGGCTATATAGAGTTCCAACCGACAAACGGCATACCAAATCTGAAGATGGGCGTAAACGTCTACTCAAAGACTCTCGTCGAAGGCTGCGAACGGCGCATAACAGACGAAGAACTCGCCTCGACGCTTAAACACACGTTCGACGTAATGATCACGGACGGCGATCCCCTTCAGGAAATTTACCTCACTTACAACGGCGTGCGCTTCAAACTCACGGTAGAAGAGGTACGCTATCTTCTCGGAAACCTCAAAGATATGCTCGGGATCACCGATCGCGAAGAAGGCAAAGATTATCCCGAAGATCGAATTTCCCTGCTCGATAAAATAATCCCCGAGGACAGAGAAAAGGTTTCGGGCGATTTCTTAGACGATTTCAACGTCACTGCGGTCACTCATCTCGCGGATACCGTCAGCGGACTTCTGACGATCGCTACAGACATATTCAACGAAGGTCGCGACTTTATGGAGGACCCGAATTACGACTACACCGAAATTGCCGAACTTATCAAAAAGACTTTCGGAGCGGTCACTTCCCTGCTGGGTATCGACGACGTCAAGCTTCCTACGCTCGGAGGAATAATAAACTCGATGAGTTCGCTTCCGAGAATATCGCTTAAAGAAGAAGTAACGGCGTCGGCAGAGGGCGAAGAGGCTCGGCCTATCGAACGCACGATGACTATAACGATCGACGCAACAAAATTCACTCTTTCACGCAATGTGGAAGGAAACTTCCTATCCAATCTGACTTTTACGGGACTTGCCACTTCTTCAACGACGACCGACTTCGGACTCACTCTTACGGAAGCCGACCCCGAAACGATTGCCGAACACGTCGCTCGTCCCGCCTATCACGACTATGATTTCGGCGCGTCGCTAAACAACACCTACAAGCACGAGGAAATGAAAAAGGACGCCGAAAACGGACTCATAGCGGGCTACGAACCGTTCGGAGGCGAAAGCTTCGCGGAAAGCGATATCGACGTCGGAAAACGCTATAAATACAGTTGGTTCAAATATGTGCAGGATAACCGCGGCGATTACGTCAAAGTCGGTTCCGAATACATAAAGATCGCCGACTTCGTTTCCGGCGCAAAAAGCGGAAGCTATATGAAAATAAGCGGAGATTATGTAAAATTCTCGACTGTCTATGAAAATTGGTTTATATCAAAGTACGGCATGGGCTCGAAAGATTATATAAATTCTTTGAACACCGCTCCTTTAAACGACCTTTCCGACATCTCGAATTTTACGACGGCGCTTATAAACACGGCAAACCGCAAGGACTTCCACATCTCGGGCAACGCCCATATTTCAGTCGCCGGCATAATAAAAGTCGACATTCCATTGGATATATGGGTCAAACTTATACCCACCATACAAGCGGACGGCACGATAGTAAACAAACCGCTTGTAATCATAAACATCTCTACTCCCTATGTGTGGACTCTCCTCGACAGATCGGCTACGCAAATCTACTTCTGGGACGGAGTACTGTACTTTGCAAAGACCGATACGAGCGGAAAGTACTATTCAAGCGTAATGTGGGACGACTTCGTAAATCAGCTGTCCGATACGGAAAATCTCAAAAAGTACCTGTTCTTCGTCCTCCCCTTCAAGGGTGTGGCAAAGAGCGGACTTGAAAGCGCATTCAAGGACGACGGCTCCGGCGACAATGCGCCCATAGAGTTTGCCGAGCTGTTCAACTACTACTATTATCAAAACGGTTCGCATATCATAAACATCGATCTCGGAACGCTTGCCGGCACAAGTATGCTGTCCGACGCCGAGGTGGTACTCGGAACCGCGAAATTTGCCACAAGCGACGCGGAAGAAGCGCACACTTATATAACGTCGCTTGCCTTCGATACGTCGATACTCGGCTCGGTTATGCCTGCCTCGCTAAATGCGACTCTCGACATCGTAAACAATGTAACCAACTTCCGCACGGTAAGCAAACTGACGAACGACGCGCTCGAATACGACTCCTCGAACAAAATCACCGACGACACGATCGACGGACCCATAACACCCGAGCAGCTCGCATTGTACCGCGACTATCTCGCTACGCTTACCTATACGCCTATAGTATAAAAACACCGACAGGAGATTTTACATGGATCTTAAAAATACGCTGTGGAACAGTTGTACGCATAGTCATACAAAAATGGCTCTTTTCATGAGCTGCCTTGTTCTTCTTATCCCCTCGTTGGTCTTTCTGTTTATCTCGGCTACAAACGGAGAAGAAACCATGATGATAATATCCGTTTGCGTTACGGCTGCGATCATTATGATAACGGGCGCGGTCTATGCCGTAGGTCGATTTACCGCTCTCAAGTGGCAAGTATCGAACTTGCTGTTCGCCGTGGCAGAAAGCGGATTCTACTTTACGGGCACCGCCAACCAAGATTCGTACTTCTCCGCCGCATGGGAAGAAATAACGGGGTACTCGGTCAAACCGGAAAAAAACGGATTTGCGACCGTTACGATCCGGTTCGCTACGCCCGCCGATTGCGGTTCATTCGGAAAAAACAACTCGCTTAAAATGGTCAAAATCGAAAACGTCGAAACTTTGACGTCCGTACTCGAATCCAAAGGCATAAAGCAGTTCGAAACCGCATAGTCCCCTATCCGATCAAACGCTTTTCGCAAAATTTCAAAATACGAGCTGTAAATTCAGTTCGTATTTTTATATCATTCGTTTTGCTCGATAGTATGATAAATTATTACTCCAATCGTTTGCTACAAACTTGCTTGAGCGTCTATAAGCCAGCAAGTCCCATCGCTAAACATATATTATAAAACCCGGCGCAACTCGTATGCTCTTTGCCTCATATGTCAATACATAAATCCCTAAAGGCATAAAAGCAACGTATGTGCATTTGATATTATGCGCGATTGAGAATGTGAACTTCAAATAATTAAGTTATGCCGTGCATATACGAATTCAAGCCGACTCCGTAAGAAAAAAGGAGCTGTTCCGCTCCTTTTTATCGTCATATCGATTCTTTTGCTTTCGCCTACTCTTTTGCCGAAGGCTTCAATCTCGCAAGACCGCGACCCGCAAGGCTTTCGACCTCTTCATACGGCAACCTATAGTCACGCATATCGATATATACGCGCTCGCTGTCGTATGACGCCATAAGCTCGTATATAAAATCCTTAGCCGCAGACAAAGCGCGCTCTCTTTTGAGTTTTATAAGCAACGGCGTATTCGAAAAACCGCGTCTGCCCGACATATTCTTTGCACACTTACCGCGAAGATTTTTTTCCGTAGGATCCAAGGCAAGCGAAATGCAAAGAGTATTTCCTCGGAAAGTCATTATTGCAAGCGTTTCCCTCTTGATCTTAAACCGAACTTTAGACCAACTTTCCGTCTTGCGAACGTCAACGAACGAAGCGAACGTATCTTCGATTTCTCCGTAGAACGTCTGCGTCTCCTCTCCGCTCCGAATAAGCTTTGCTTTAAAGCTCAGGCTGTACGGACTTACGATTCGTTCGGGTCTCGATCCGAACGCCGCTTTTTTCGCTTTTTCTCCTTCCTCCGCCGCACTTTCGCTTTCGGACTGCTCTTTTGTAACAACTGCGGCAACAGTCGCCGCAGTTTCGAGCATACTTCCATCGTTCTCTTCTTCCGAGGTTTTTTCTTCGTTTACAGCGGTGAGATCTTCTAAGGCGATCGCTCCGCTTTGTTCCGGTCCCGCCGTCGTCTCGGACGTCTCCGTTTTTTCCTTTTCTTCCGACTGCGCAGACTCGCAGGAGCGAAGCTCCTCTTTTTCGGTTTCCGCAGGCTCTTCGCTTACCTTAGGCTCGCTGTCCGCTATGACGCCGTGCGAAAGGTTTTCCTTCGCCTCTTCGATCTTACGCGAAATTTCCCGCGCTTTTTCAAGCGCCGCAATCTGTTCCGCCGTAGCCTTCTCATCGGCGGCTTTTTCCTCCGCTTTGAGTTTTTCCCGCATTTCTGCGGCTTTTGCCGCTTTTTCGTCCTCCGCAAGCTTTTCCGCTTTATTCTGCCTCATGGCGGGTCTTGCCGCAAGATAAGCAAGCACTACGAGCGCAACGAGCAACAAAGTCGTCACCACGGACAGTATGAGCGCAACGACGAATTTATCCGTCGCCGCCATAAGCACGCTTGCATACATCAGCTTTTCCTCCTTCTCGCAAGGACGAACAGCACTACGAGCGCAACTATGAGCAACACGTCGAAAGCGCTTATTATGGCGATAGCAATTATGATTTCCGTGCTGCCGCGCAAGACTTCGAATTCGACGTCCGTCGAAAGCCCCGTATAGTTTACGGTTTCGGCGACAGCAGCCGTCAGAGTGTACTTTCCTTTTTTGAGCGAAGCAAGCACGCTGTCGCTGTCGCGCGAGCTGTCATATACGATATTGCCGTCTTCATCTTTTACGGTCAGTTTGACGGCGCTCTCTTCGCCGAGAAGAGGCGCGGCGATAAAGTGCTTTATACTCGCGTCGTAATCGTCGCTTGCCCACTGTATAACGGAAGGCGCGCTTACCCAACGGTTTTCGGCCTGTAATATTTTAAAGTCCGCAACCGAATCGAGCGAGCCGTAGCTCGTAGTATCGTCGAGTCTCGCGCGCAGACGATAGGCGCCCGCGTCTAGCGAAGCCATTAGTTTCGCGATCTCGTCGGACACCAGCAGCTCGTCTTCACCCTCTACTCTTACGAGCGAAAAATCTTGCATTCCCTCTACCAAAGCAAAGTCCTCTCCGTCCGCCTTATAAACGGAAAACAGCACTTTATCGTCGTCGTAGAGATACTTCGGAACGGCGCTTATCGTATTGACTTTGCGGTCGTAATTGCCGTATATCCAACGGTTTATATGCGGCGTTTCCAGCCAGGAGTTTTCGACGTTGCCTATAACGACTTTGTTTGTCGTCGTCTGACCTTTAAAGTTGTTCCTGCCGATAATTTTAACGCCCATTATGCCGGAGTTTATATTGTTCGAAAACTCGAGATCGTAGTCGTCGCCGAGTTTCAGCGGCGTCCCTTTAAAGCGTACGACTATGTCCCACGGCTCGACGGGTTGCCCCGTATACTGAGCGACGTATCTGTCTACGCTTATCTTCTTATCCGCCTCGTCAAGCACATTCGGTTCGGAGATGTCGAACGGCATGACCTTAAACGCAAATGTGTGAGTTATGGCGTGATAATAAGTTCCGTAATCGTCGAGAATCGCGCCGTCCTCCTCCCACCAATGAGTGTGGCTTTCCCCCGAAACGTATTCGTCAAGTTCGCCCGTAAGCGTATAATCGCCTACGGAAAGACCTTTGAGTCTGTCTTTAAATGTCCCCGAAAGCGGCGCAGCCATATCGGGTGTAATGCCTTCTGGCGTCGTCGTTTCGTAAAGCTTTTCTTTTCCGCCCTCAAACACTACGGCAAATCGCGCCAAACGTGTTTTACCGCGCGACAGCGTCCAAACCACGGTGTTGCCGTGTCCGGGTCGCGGAGAGGCAAGCGCGTAATCGTCGCCGTAATTTATATCCGAAAAAGTCGCATAAATTCCGTGTTCGTCTCGCAACAGATTTGCGACGTTTACTATGTACCATTCTTTGACCACGACAAGCGTATTTTCATCCGTTATGCTGTAGTTATCGGACTTCGCTCCGCTCAAGGCATAGCTTGAATTCGTGAAGTCTGCCGTCATAGTCGTTTTTATATGCATGACGCCCTGTCTCGAGCCTTTAAGGTTTGTTATGAGAGCCGACGTATCCGCATCGTGATGAGAGTACGAAAGCGTGACTCCGCTTTTCAAAAGCGTCGCGACGTCCACGTCGCCTGCCACCTTATACGCCGGATCGAACTCAAGATCGAGCGTTTTGTCTCTGAAACGCGCGTATGCGTCGTCAAGTTCTCCTCTTACAATGTTTCCTTCACTGCCTCTGTAAATGGTTTTGTCGAGCAACTTGGAATAGTTGGTTTTTCCGTCCTCTTCGTCTATCTTTAATCGCCAAAGCCTCGAGGAATCTGCAGATACGGACGCGAACGAATCCGAAGTAAGCGCAAGAGTCGTTTTTTCTCCTTCCGCTCTCGAAACGGCAAGACCCGCCAAACCAAGCGAAACGGAAATAAAAAGCGCAAACGCGAGCATACAGCAGACGATCGCCGAAAATCTCGCGGACGTCATGTTCCTCTTCCTTCGCATATCTCTCATAGTCAGCTCCTTAAAAGCGAATTTCCGCATAAACGTCGTGCGGAAAATATACTTATACTTACATATTACTATACCATTTAAAACTGTAAAAGTCAAGTAATTTTTTTACACTCCGCATACTGTCGAATAAAAAACCGCCGAAAGTTCGTTTGCCTTTCGACGGGTATTTTTTTACTCGGCTTCAAACGGAAAAACAAGTCCTATCCCGTCCCTTATGCCGTCCATTATCTGCGCCGTGTCCATGGAACACGCGAGCGGCACATATCTGCTTTCCTTCAATCCCTCGCGTATTTCGGAGGCTACGCTATCAAACTGAACGAGCATCGCGTTTTTGTCGGAGGCAAAGCGCATACTCTTTTCGCCGCTCACCTTGAACCCCGCTCCGCTGTGATAATTCCCCGATGTCAGCCTGCCGTTTTCGCACACAATCTTCAAACTTTCGCCTACGCCGCGAAAGGAGCGAATACCCGTCATTATCGTGACCTCAAAGCCGTCGTAAATGAATTTTATATCGTCGCTTATATCCACGCCGCACTTGAATTTCGCCGAACTTTGTACGACTTTCGGAAGCCCGAAAAGCCTATAGGCGTAAGTCACGGGATATATGCCGAGGTCGAGAAGCGCTCCGCCCGCAAGCTCGGGGCGCAAAAGACGATTTTTCTTCGAGAACGCTATTGGAAGGCAAAGCGAAATCCGTGCGCTTGTTACTTTGCCGAGCTCGCCCCTCGAAACTATGCGTTTTACTTCGTTCGCACTATCGGAAAACCACGTCCACATAGCTTCGCAAAGATATACATCGTGCTCTTTTGCCACTGTAATGAGCCGCTCGAGCTGCTCGGCACGCGTGACCATGGGCTTTTCGAGCAAAACGGGCTTACCGCATTTAAGCGCCGCCAGCGCAAAATCGAAATGCACATTGTTGGTGACGTTTACATACACGCCGTCTACTCCGTCCGCGCATACCGCCTCTTCGAGAGAGGCATACGCTTTCGCTCCGAACTTTAGGGCGAGCTTCTCCGCACGCGAAAAAGTACGGTTATAGACGGAAACGAGCCTGTGTCTGCCGCTTGGAAATATTCTCTTTGCAACGGAACGGGCAATACCGCCCGCTCCGACAAACGCCCACCCAAAGGGTTCTGTCATGGTTTTAAAGATCCTTTGATTTTATTTATCGATTTGGTTTTTATGCCATTCTTCCGTAACAATCCCCTCAGTCGCCTGTCGGCGACAGCTCCCATAATAGTCTGGATTGCTTCGCTTGCGCTCGCAATGACGAGGGGCTTTTGTGCGGCGTAGTGGTTTATTGACAATCCCCTCAGTCGCCTGTCGGCGACAGCTCCCCTTGCTAAGGGGAGCCTTTTTTAAGGATTACGCACGGACACCCGAGGGCTTAGATACAAGCGAGACGGACAACACATTGCGTTGCCCTCGAGCGAAGAAAAATTACACCCGAGGGCTTAGATACAAGCGAGACGGACAGCACATTGCGTTGCCCTCGAGCGAAGAGAAGCGAGCAGTTCGAGGAAGACGCGGCTTTCGCGCAGGGAATGTACTACTGCGTACATGACCAAGCGAAAACGCAAGTCTGACATGGAAAAGCGACGCTTATATTCGCACGAGCATTATTCCCATTCGATAGTTGCGGGAGGCTTCGACGTAATATCGTATACTATGCGGTTGATGTGCCCGACTTCGTTGACTATGCGATTGCTGATCGTTTCGAGAACGTCAAACGGAATACGCGCCCAATCGGCAGTCATGCCGTCTACGCTCGTCACGCCGCGAAGCGCGAGAGTATAGTCGTAAGTGCGCTCGTCGCCCATAACGCCTACGCTGCGTGCGCCGGTGAGTACGGCGAAATACTGCCAAATCTCCTCGTCAAGCCCCGCGCGCGCTATTTCCTCGCGGAAAATGCAGTCGGCGTCGCGAAGTATCGACAGCTTGTCGCGCGTTATGTCGCCGATTATTCTTATCGCAAGTCCGGGACCCGGGAAGGGCTGACGCATTACTATCGGGCGCGGCAAACCTATCTCGAAGCCGCACTTTCTGACCTCGTCTTTGAAAAGATCGCGAAGCGGCTCGACAATCTCTTCGAAGTCTATGACGTCGGGGAGCGCTCCCACGTTGTGGTGGCTCTTTATCTTAGCCGAATCGCCGAGCCCGCTCTCTATTACGTCCGGATAAATCGTGCCCTGCACGAGATAATCGACATGACCTATCTTTTTCGCTTCCTCCTCAAACACCCTTATAAACTCTTCGCCTATAATTTTGCGCTTGGCTTCCGGCTCGACTACGCCTTCGAGCTTTTTCAAAAATCTTTCGGACGCGTCCACGGTTATGAGTTTCATTCCCTGTTCGTCGCGGAATACGCGCTCGACCTCTTCGGCTTCGCCCTTTCTCAAAAGCCCGTGATCGACGAATACGCAAACGAGGTTCTTACACGCCTTGTGTACGAGCGTCGCCGCAACCGCGCTGTCTACGCCGCCCGAGAGCGCGCAAAGCACTTTTTTGTCGCCTATCTTTTCCTTTAAAGCGGCAATGGTTCTTTCGGCAAAGTTCTTCATAGTCCAATCGCCTTTCGCTTTACACACTCCGAAAAGGAAATTTTCAAGCACTTTCATGCCGTACTGCGTGTGCATGACTTCGGGATGAAACTGAACGCCGTAGTATTTTTCTTTCTCATTCTCGTACGCCGCCGTGGGACAGGTGTCGGTGCTCGCCGTAACAATGCAACCCTCGGGCGCTTTTCCCACAAAATAGCTGTGGCTCATCCAACAAGTCGATTCCTTTGGCACGTCTTTAAAGAGAGCGCCGCCTTTTGTTTTCAGCGTGCGCTTTCCGTACTCGCGAGCGCCGCCCGTTACCGTTCCGCCGTGCATATACGACAACAATTGGCAACCGTAACAAATGCCGAGAACGGGAACTCCGAGTTTCAATACTTCTTCCGACAAAATCGGCGCGCCCTTTTCCGTGACCGAACTCGGACCGCCCGTAAGAATTATGCCAATCGGTTCGAGCTTTTTGAGCTTTTCAAGCTTTGTGTTATACGGCAGAAGCTCGCAATAAACGCCGCATTCGCGCACCCTGCGCGCTATTAGTTGGTTATACTGTCCTCCGAAATCGAGCACGACTACGGTCTGATTGTTCATTGATGTTTTCTCCTTGCCTTATGTGAAAATTTATGCACATATTATAACATATGCAACGCGCACATTGCAATCAAAATCGTCTTACTTTTTCCTTACTTTTTCGACAAAAAGATAAAACAATAAAGCCGCGCAAAAAGCCAAACAAGAAAATCGTTTGACAGTCATACGGTTTAATGCTATAATAGTACACATAACACTTTATTCGTATAAATCGTTAAATCTTTTAAGGAACGGTGCTTCAAACGTGAAAAATACGGACAAATACACTACTCTGTTCCATATGCCGCCTGCAGACTGCTTTGCATGGACGAAAAAGACGAAAATAGACCGCCCGCCCGTTTGGTGCTCGGTCGATCTTCGCGACGGCAATCAGGCGCTCATAAACCCGATGACGCTCGAAGAAAAGCTCGAATTTTTCGCCTATCTCGTCAAAATCGGATTTAAGGAAATCGAAATAGGATTCCCCGCCGCAAGCGAGACCGAATACGAGTTCACGCGCAGGCTCATCGAGGACAAGCTCGTTCCCGACGACGTGACGCTTCAGGTGCTCACGCAGAGCCGCGAGCACATAATAAAAAAGACTTTCGAAGCTATACGCGGCGCGAAAAACGTCATAGTTCATCTTTATAATTCCACTTCGGTAGCCCAGCGCGAGCAGGTTTTCGGCAAAGACAAAGCCGAAATCCTCAAGATAGCGACGGACGGGGCTAAACTCCTTAAAGAACTTGCCGAGCGCGACGGCGGCGACTACCGATTCGAGTACTCGCCCGAAAGTTTCACGGGCACCGAGCCTCAGTACGCGCTTGAGGTTTGCAACGCCGTGCTCGACGTGTGGAAGCCGACAGCGGACAAAAAGGCTATTATAAATTTGCCCGTCACCGTTTCGTGCAGTATGCCGCACGTCTATGCCTGCCAAGTCGAATACATGAACAATAATCTTAAGTACCGCGACGCGGTAGTGCTGTCCTCGCATCCGCACAACGACAGAGGTTGCGGAGTAGCAGACGCGGAAATGGCTCTGCTCGCCGGAGCCGACCGCATAGAAGGAACTCTTTTCGGCAATGGCGAGCGCACGGGCAACGTAGACATCGTGACACTTGCTCTGAATATGTACTGCCAAGGCATTGACCCGAAGCTCGACTTTTCAAACATAACCGAAGCCGTCTCCGTATACGAGAAACTGACGGCAATGACCGTCCCTCCCCGCCAACCGTATGCGGGCAAGCTCGTATTTACCGCGTTCTCGGGCTCGCACCAGGACGCTATCGCCAAGGGCTTTAAGTGGCGCGAGACCAAAAAGCCCGCGCATTGGGACGTGCCGTATCTTCCTATCGACCCGAAAGATCTCGGACGCAACTACGAGGGCGACGTCATTCGCATAAACTCGCAGTCGGGTAAGGGCGGCATAGGCTACCTTCTCGAAAAGCGCTACGGCTTCAATCTCCCGCCCAAAATGCGCGAGGACTGCGGCTATACAGTCAAGCACGTTTCGGACAAGCTCAAGCGCGAACTCTCCCCCGACGAAGTGCGCGACGTGTTCGTAAACAATTATGTAAACATATGCTCGCCGCTCGAGCTTTCCGCTTACTCTCTCGAGAGAAAGGACGACCGCACGCTCGTTGCTTTGGAGCTTCTCGAAAACGGCGCGCCGTTACTTCTCAAAGGAGGCGGCAACGGTCAGCTCGACGCGGCGGCAAACGCCCTCAAAGCTCACTTCAAACTAAGCTTTACGACCGTCCTTTACACCGAGCACGCGCTCGAATCGGGTTCGCACTCCCGCGCGGCGGCTTACGTCGGCATAAGCGACGGCATAGCAGGCAAGACGCACTTTGCCTGCGGCATAGACACAGACATCATGAAGGCGTCGATAAAAGCCCTCCTCGGCTCGTTCGACAAGCTCGTAAAAAGATAGCTTGCAATGAGAAAAATCAATTTGCAAAACCCATAAAAATTGCGACTATACTGCCGCAATTTTTTTATTATTCTGTTTTTAACATCGGATAATTCGGCAAACGATTTATCATGTGGGATTATATCATATGGAAAATTAACTGATTTTTAATTTTTAACTGTTTTCTTCTTTTATTACTAAGATTTCAGCTACAGCATTATCGGCCAATTTAACAATATTATAATTAAAATTGTATTCTTGGCAGTAAGAAATTAAGTAGTCTACTACACTATCAATATTGCCCTTATCACAAAACAAAGAAAAACAAGCTGTAGTTCCATCAATAAAATTTGAGATTTTTACTTTCAAATCACTCACATCTGTAACAAAAGCATTAGCGTTGTTCACTTTAAAAGACTGATAAATACTCCAATCAACGTAGGCTTCGTCTAATATCAATTTATCTATATCTTTATGAACACATATTTTTGTTATTCCTAAGAAGCGATCATGATAATTTATTGCAGGCAACATAAAATATTCATATGTCGCCATTCTATCAGATGGGCTCCCCCAAAAACTTCTGACAGGATCACATAAAAACCAATTATTATTCACTTTAAAATAATTGTATCCGTGTTGTGTAACATTATAATCAATTTTATCGCTACCATTAGAGCCAAAAATATAATAAGTCTCTACTCCCTCAATTCTTGCCAACAGAAGGAAAGCTTTAGCATAACTATAACATATACCCAATTTATCGAACAATGCCCCTTCAACATGATAACTACGCATTTGACATGATAATTCCGCATTGTCCGAATGTTTTTTATAATTAGAGTCATATCGTCCGTTTCTGCCAAACCATGTATATATTTGAAAGATTTTCTCTTCCTCGGTCATACCTTCCATGATAATATCGCGAAGAATTTCTTTTGCGCGATTTATCACTTTTTCTGCCGGTGAATCCGGCACACATACGGGAATGTACTCGTGCTCTAAAGCGTACCAAAGTTGTTGAGAATTCCAAACTTTTATAGTGCGTGCATATGAATAATATCCAAAATCGTCAAAGTCTTCCGAACGCGAAACAAATTGCGATTTATCGGAATCAAATTCGACAAGACTATCTGTTTTTTTCACATTTGGAATATCATTTGTAGTACTTGCAAAATTATACGGTGTAAGTATAAAAACCAGGTAATCGCTGTTGTTTTCAAAATAAGCATCTATCCCCACTGCCGTTCTGATCAGTTCACAATACCAATATACATTAACCAACTCTGTCCAAGCATCATTATGCTCAAAATTAAGCTTTACTCTAAAAGTATCACAGACGAATTCATCGGCGCTTAGTTGATAGAATGCGTAATAATCAATAATGTTCGCCAACTCGCTATAATCGTTTGCCTCTATAAGACTTCTCGGTTCTTCGAGAATTGCGTCGCCATATAGCGAATGTAATTCGGTGCGAAATGCTTCCACGCTGTCATTCCATAAATCGTCATTGGTTTTAATAACATCTATCGCCCTTTTTGCTTCTTCGAAAATGCTCCTTGTTTCATCAATGCTCATACTGTCGGTCATTCTCGAAAGATACTCTTTCTTAATCAAATCAACTTCTTTTTTCTCGCTTTCTCTGTAGTAAACCTCATTATTGTATTCTTGCAAATCAAACCGCAACGCATATCTCGGCGAAATATCGTGCATTGAGGCGATATATACCTCGCGCACCCCGCTTAGTGAAACTCTGTCCTTCATATCGGCATAAGCTTGTTGCGCTCTCCGAAGAATTACATTCTTATCCAACCCATCGGCATTTTGTTCTACTCTGTTTAACAGGTCGGTATACAATTCTTCTATTAGCTTAATTCTTTCTTCTTCGGCTATATCTTCCTTTGTCTTCACCGAATCGAGCCTATTCCTGATAATAATATATTGGGATAGAACATCTTCTTTTTGAGTTACGCTCGCCGCCATCTCAAGATACTGTTGAAAAAGCTGATTTACCGTAATGGTTTGGCTCTCGTCGTAATATGACAATTTATAAGAATCGGTAAGCGCATTATAAAGCTCTTCTTTTAGTATATTCAACTCCTCATTATACAGCAGTTCATCCGTCGGAATATTGTATAAAGTAATCTGATATTCCCTAAATACGTTATCGCTCTCGGTTTTAGATGTCGCCTTTTCGGCAAGCGCTATATATTCATCTTTTATTTTCTCTATTTCATTTACCTGTTCTT
Source organism: uncultured Christensenella sp. (assembly GCA_910585955.1). Lineage (GTDB taxonomy): Bacteria > Bacillota > Clostridia > Christensenellales > Pumilibacteraceae > MGBC157735. The sequence goes on along the minus strand of CAJUGC010000006.1, from coordinate 27,942 downwards.
TTCTATATAAAGTCAAATCCACATATTCTTTGATTTTATTCACCGTATCGATTTTGTAAATAGCATATTTATAAAGCTCTTGAGCTCCGGAAATAGCCTCATCTTTGTCACAGCCGCGAATACTTTCAATACAGGCGTTCAATATTTCTGTCAAAGCAGTTTTCTGCGATTCATCGTACTTTGTAATATCCGCATAATCAATTAGGGTTAATATTTCATTTTCCTTGTGAATATCGAAATAGAAATTCTGCAATAATGCGTCCATTTCTTCCGTATCATCGGTTTGAAGAATCCCGTCTTTAAACTCCGCAAATACGGCATTAAGATATGTAACCTGCTCCGAGCCGTATTTGGATTTATCATAACTTTTTTCGGCTTGAGTTACTACCGCCGTGCGATACGCATTTATCGCCGCCGTTTCTTCTTCCTCCAAGTATTCTTCGTCCGTTTTAATCTCGTCTATTATGGCAAAATGCTTATCATACACCTTGTTGAGTTCATCCTCGGAAATGCACTCGTTAAGCTCGTTTATCGCATCCTGCATGGCATAGTCGAATAACTTCTGTTCCTTATCTCTAAACTTTATCTCCGCCGTTGCGGCATATAATTTATCCTCATAGCTTTTACGCAAAACAACAATTTCTTCGGATACGGTCTGCGTATTTGCGGTATCAACATAACTCACAAAATCGCAACCTAACAGCAAGCACATCAAAAGTAATGTGCTCATGATCATAAACAAAATAATAATGGTCTTATTGATCTTTTTCATAATGTTTTACCTACTGAAAGTCTCGAAACGGTCGTAATAATGTTCCCATGTGTAGCCGGTCGAATAGTTTGCCCCATCAAGAATAAATATTTTAACGTCTCTACTGCATCCCTCAAACAGATCTGTTGCCGAAACACTTATAGTATTGCCGTCCAATTCGTACATATAAATACCCTGCAAAGAAATACAACCGTTAAAACACTTATACTCTAACAGCTTTATTGTCAATCCTATGTGTATCCTCTTCAAACTCGTACATCCGAAGAATGCGTCGGACGCCAGAGCGGTAACAGCTTTGCCATTATACGCCGACGGAACAATCACTTCTTCCATATCCTTGTACTCATCCTTTACGCCTATAATCCTGTACGACGAACCGACGAGTCGGTAATTGAAATAATCCATGTAATCTATATTTACTTCACCCTTATACTTATCGAAATCTGTTTTTATCTCGGGCGGAATATCGGGAACATCCACGCCGCCCCAATCGGGCATTTGGGGAATATCCGGAACGTCAATTCCCGGATTGGGGTTTTCGCCCGGATCATCTCCGGGCAGGCTCGGTGAATAATTTAAATTCAAAACTCTCTTCAAATTGTTTACTATTATATTTGTGAAGTATATAGCTCCTGCGGAATTCAAATGAAAATTAGTGTCGTAGAAATACCCTTCGTTGATTATGCAATCCTCTATATTGCACAAAATATTGCAGTTCAGTTTTTCTTTAAGCTTATCCTGAAAAGCGCGCATGGCAACCTTAGAGGATTTCAGCGCAAGACGATTTGTCGGGCTAAAGTTGAAATAAATATCGGCGCCCCTATCGTACACATATTCTATATAGTCGTTTACATAATCTATAAACTCGTCGTCGAGTAATTCGTCGTTTGTATAAACATCCATATTCGGATCGACGCCGCCCACCATAATATTGTTCTCACGCTCGACAAATATATCTCCATACTCATTGAAAGAATCGTGCCTGTAAATTCCTATGGGATCGGGCGCGTTGTTTTTTACGCTGTATTCGAGTTTCTTAAATGCGAATTTATAGTAATTATAAAACAACGAAAGATTATCTTCAACCGAAAGATTTTTATACTTAAAGGAAAAACCGTCAAGCGCTTCTTCCAACGCCACGGGGTTAAAATATAGCGAATACGTCTGCTCGTTGAGCTCGGGGGCAAGCACCACTATATCGCCTTGATTTATGTTCATTTTGGACAGATCCATCATGACTTTGGTACCGAGCGTCGCATATAAACCGAAATTAACAACACTATACCCTTCTATCTCTTGCTCGATAAGATCGCTTCGTAACCCGAACGGCAATGACGATCCGCCTACAAAGATTATCTTTTTGCCGCTCGTATTATTCAGTCTATTGCACTTGTCCTCTAATTCCGCGACAAACGTGTTGCGGTATTGATTTTCCACAAGCTCAGTGACAAGAAAGAAAACTGCGAAAGGCAAAATCAAACTGAATATAAAACATATAAATTTTATGATTTTCTTTTTCATAATCGACCTATCAGAACTGGAAATAAATAAACGAACTGCCTATATCCGACGCTTGCAAATATATCCAAGATATTATTACGGCAAACGCCATTACAAGGTAGAGCGCATATCTCACCCAAGAATGCTTATACACTTTGGAATCGCCCAAAAGTTGCTCGGACTTGAATTTTTCCAAATTCATCATCAAAACAATTGCAAAAACAGAATAAACCACAAAATACCAAGTAAGTTGCAGTTTATTCCATGTAGTAGAAATATAACCTATGCTAAATTTATAGTCAGAAAACAGCTTAGCTACAGCCGTACCTGCGTCTACTATATTGTTGGCCCTAAAGAATATCCAAGCAAAACAAACGAGTAAGAATGTCGCAACGATACTGAGTATACCCCCCCCCCGCCATATGTAATTTTCCGCGCACCTTGTCTCTGACACCTTGCGTCAGTACTCCTATTATTTGAAATACCGCGTGCAATAATCCCCACACAACAAACGTATAATTCGCACCGTGCCACAATCCGCTTATAAAAAATACTATAATGATATTTATAGCCCAACGCCATTTTTTGACGCGGCTACCGCCGAGCGGAAAATATATATAGTCCCTCAGCCAGTGCGAAAGAGATATGTGCCACCTATTCCAAAACTCTCTAATGCTTTTTGACTTGTACGGCGATTCGAAATTTTCTGTCAGGTTTATGCCAAACAGCTTTGCACAGCCCACAGCGATATCGCTGTAACCCGAAAAATCTCCGTAAATCTGGAAAGCAAAAAGAACGGTCGAAATAAGTACCATCAACCCGTTAGCCCCGTTAATATTGTTGTATGTAGCATTTACGATTATGCCTATCATGTCGGCAACGGCAATCTTCTTAAAATATCCGATAAGCATATATCGAAACGCGCCCGAATAATCAACCTTAGCAATGTCCTTGTTTTCGTCGCGGAGTTGCGGCAAAAGGTCTTGCGGACGCTCAATGGGACCGGCGACAAGCTGCGGAAAGAAACTGACAAACAACGCATAGTATCCGAAATGCTTTTCGGGCTTGATAGTCCCTCGATAAACATCGACTACATACGACGCGGTTTGAAAGGTGTAGAAAGAGATTCCGACGGGTAACATTATTACGAAATATCCTGTCGGTCTGTTACCGAACGCCGCAATAATGTCTTTGACGATTTCATAGAAAAACCCGAAATACTTAAAGAATAAAAGTATCCCGAAACAAACCACAAGAGAAACCACAAGGCAGATCTTTTTTACCTTGCTGTTATCATTATACCGCCCCAACATTATACCGCAAACATATGTAACGACTGTGGTCAGCAAAATGAGGAACACGAGCTTCCAATTCCAGTACGCATAAAAAAAGTAACTGAAAAAAAGTAACGGAATCCACTTTATTTTCTTCGGATATGCCCAAAAGAAAATAAAGACTATAGGAAGAAATATTAAAAATTCAAGCGAGTTGAATAGCAATTATATATTTAACGCCTTTATTAAAACTATTATATCGTATGCTTCGCCATTTCGTTAAGTCTTTGAACGAAAGCGAAAACAAAATATATCCAACAAAACACTTATGAAGAATGCTTCCTACGAATAATATTTCCGGTTTGAAACGAGCAAAAAACTTTAAAACGATAGACACATTCTGTGAATAGCATTATACATTACAACCACATAAAAGTCAAATATTTTTCGTCGTTTTTCCATATTATTGCCTAAAATTTTCACATAGTGTGGCGTCTTTCTTTTATGTACGATTGTTCTTTACTCGCCCAACGGAACTAACCATACCATAAAAAATTGCGACTATACTGCCGCAATTTTTTTGTCTGTCATATCATTTACTTTTGAATATACTTGCACACGCTCGCCCTAAGTGAAACGCCCGAAGGAGAGAACTCTATAATCCTCGTATTGTCCTCTTTGGGCACTATGTAAAATTCTCCGTCCGAGTTTATTATGTCGGTAAAGTCGAATTGCGCAATCCCGCCGCTCACTTCACTCACTCCCTTTTGACGTCTGTCGCTGTCGAATAAATAGCAAATCTCTCCGTCCGCGCCCATGCCGAAATTTATAATTAGCTCGCACTTTTCTATGTCGCTCATGTAATAATCGGTAAGGCAATGAGCGTAATACATTGTAAGATAGTATCCGACATAGCCTATTCCTTCGTAAAAGAATCCCTCCTCGTTTCCCTCGCCGAAATCACCGTCGACGGCATAATTGGTTTCTATTCGAATCTCAGGCGAGATTTCGTACACTGCCGTCTTATATGCCGTTAATTCGTTGGCAGAAGCATAGATATTATCGCCGAAAATATTGCCGTACGAAGACGTATAGGCACTGTACATATTTTCGGGAACGATAAGTTTTATATCCGCAGATGTGTTTTTAAAAGCGCTGTCGCCTATTCGAATTACATTTGTATCATTCGCGATTTCGACTTTAGATAGGCGCGTGCACCCCTCGAAAGCCGAACTTCCTATGCTCTTTAACCCTTGAGGCAATTCGACGGAAAGAATTTTATAGCAACCTTTGAAAAATGAATCCGCTATAGCCGTAACGGGATAACCGTCGATTTCTTCGGGTATATAAATATCCCCGCTCGGTGTAAAATCCCTCCCGACTATAGTTGCCTCGCCGTTATTTACTTCTGTTAAATAAGTAGGAGTATATTTTATATAACGTATTTCACTAGTATAACGGCCGTTTTCCGGATAATAAAAATTTTCACATACTCCTTCCACTATCCAATCTTTATCATTCGAAGGTTCATAATTGTACATCATAATTGCTGTTTCGGGGAACTTATGATACCAATCTCCTTTATAATATTTCATAAAATGATAATCCACCCCATTTACGCACACGCAAATTAGTTCTTCCCCTTTGCACACATTAGGATATTCATTATAAATTTCAACATTATCAAATTCAAGACTTAGAAGATCTTCTTTAACTTTTTCAGCTGTTATATCAACACTATCTCCGCGATTAAAATAATTTCCGCTAAAATTCCCAACACCTATCCAACGATATTCATACCCCAATGCAAATGCATAACAGTTCCAATCCTGTATATTATATACAGGTCCCACAAGTGTATTATCTTGCAACAAGTCTGCCGGATTCACTTCTCCGCTTGTTGCGTGCACTGTATAAATGTTTGCTGATAATATAGTTGCGCTTAAACAAATTATTATAACTCCCAAGCATATCGGCATAACCTTTTTTGGGCTTTTCTCTTTCATCTAATTATCCTCCTGATTGTCGTAATACTCATAATGTTTTCTGAATATCTCGGAAATTTCTTTGTTTCTTTCCGCTACGGTTTCTTTTGATTGCTCTATCATTTTATTAAACATAATTTCGCCGTAACCCCAAGTATATTCTCCGTTGGCATATATGGGCGCATACATGGAAAGTATGCTCGGCGTATGTCCCATTACAGTCAAAATTTTCACATCGTCATACGTCATCCATATAACTATATCTATTACGGCATAACCGATTACTCTATCATCCTTTTTGATAAGCACGTCTATAAAATCATATCCCCAATCTCTGTCGTTCGGCATTGTCCAACTTATTTCGTCACCGGGCTTACAAGTCATGGTTTTAAAATATACGTCCTTAGAATAATCATAGTCGTCCGAAATACAAACAGTCCCTTTTTGCACCGTACATTCGAATGTAATTTCGGAATCCACATGATTGAATTTGATACGATTGCCTCTTAGACCTCCGTGCCTCGGCCACCTGTCGAAAACTATCATGTTGAGATTAGCCGTCTCGAACTTTTGATTTTCCTGTTCTGCCTCCAAGTCCTCTATCTTCTCAGAAAGCTCTTCGTTTTCCGTCTGCAATTCTCCGAGTTTTTCCGTAAGCGATGTGTTTTCTTTCTCGAGCGTTTCCAACTTATCGTTCAGCTCACCCACTTGCCCCGCAAGCGAATCGATTTTTTGCAACAATTCTTCGTTTCCGCAACCCACGGTAAACAGACAGGCACAGCCCAAAACGACCGCCGTAAGCAAAACAATAACTTTTTTAACTGCTCTCATAATTCTCTCTCCTTTTTTATCAAGTACAATAATACTCCTTTTTGATTATATCATATCCTTGCGCAGCTTTCAATACTTGCTCATTTTGTTGAAAGACTTTCATAATTCCGCGTCTGTTTAAGCCTTATCTTGCGAAATTGCGCAAAAATGAACATTCTGCCGTAAACGTACGCAGAATCGAAATTTATGAGTAAAATATTTGACATTTTATTCGCATAAGTGTATAATGCCACTTGTATACATTTTTTTCGGAGGTAACAATAACTATGAACTATCAAGCAAAGCAGGTAGAGCTTGACGTAAAGAAGTGGCTCGTATCGGAGGAGAAAGGCGCGGACGCGTGCGGTGATTTCGACTACTGCAAGCACTGCGACAAAACGATCGAATACCCTTGCGCCGTAGCAAGCGAAAAGGCAGACGCGGCAAACAAGCCCGCAGTGAAAAAGACGGCAAGCGCAAAACCCGCAGCAAAAAAAGCCGACGCAAAGTCGGAAGTCGCAGCTACGTCGTCGACCAAAACGACAACGGCAAAAAAGCCGAGCGCAAGCAAATCGGCGGCAAAGAAGTAATGGACAACATCAAGTCGTTCGAACTCGATCACGACGCACTCGAACCCGGCTTCTACTGCCTCGGTGAGGCTAACGGCGTATATACTTACGATATGCGCTTCAAAAAGCCGAACGGCGGAGACTACATCTCCTACGCTGCTCTACATTCCATAGAGCACCTTTTCGCCGTCGTCATACGCAACAGCGAAATAAAGGACAAAGTAGTCTACTTCGGTCCGATGGGCTGTCGGACGGGCTGCTATCTCCTTCTGTTCGGCATAACGGAAGAACAAGCGCGACTTATAGTCAAGGATTGTTTAAAGGAGTGCCTGAAAGCCGACAAAGTTTACGGCGCAACGAAAAAGGAATGCGGAAACTATTTAGAGCACGACCTTAAAAACGCGCAAAAGGAAATCGCCGCATATCTCGAAATACTAAATTAAATACAAAAATCCAAAACGTCTCTTTACGAGACGTTTTTTTATATGAAGTCATTTAAATTCGATCGACTCTTACTTTTCCTTATATCTAACGCCTTCGATATGGATGCAGCGGATCTTTTCGTACGAATAAGTCGCAAGCGGTCGGTCGAGAGCATCATATGTATGCGCGCAAACAAGAGTGTTGCCTCGTCTGAACCCCGTAACTATAGGCGTGTGATAGAAGTCGCCCGTCGCCCTGCCGAGTTGTATAAAGTCGCCGAGTTTTACGTCGTCGAGCTCCACTTCCCGACCGAACGGACCGTTGCCGTCCTTGTTTCCCACAATAAAATTATAGAAATACTCGACGTCCGTCCAAGACGCGGTGCGTTCGCTCGCGTTTATGTAGTACCACCCCAAAACAGGCGTAAAGTTCATTACGCCGCTTCCGGCAAACAGACATTGCGACGCATAGTTCGTGCAGTCACCGCCGAGGTCGTTGAAATCGAAATACCTCGGATTGCGCCCGAGCGCCCACGTCTTCGCATATTCGACCGCTTTGACGCGATCGTATTCCTTGATAATCATATTACTCTGTATGTCGCAATTCGAAGGAATGTTCAGCCAATCGAAATTATAAGATAAAAAAATAAAAATATACGATCGGAACATCTTACTCGCCTGTTTTTCGCGTATAAATCGCATACGGGCGGTTATACTAAAGAAAAACAACGGAGGTTAACAAAATGGAAACTACTTACCGCGAAACAGACAGATACGGCTTTTTGAGCTTTCTCTGGACGGTTTTTGCAACGACCGCTCTCGCGCTTCTCGTGCTTTGGATCTGCGGCGGATATATGGCGTCCGTACCCAATCGCCCCGCATTCATGATGCCGCTTGTCGGACTGTACGTTCTCGACGCGGCTACGCGCGCGGTTTACGGACTCAGCCTGTATCTCACCATGCGCGCGGACAGAAGTCCCGCCCGTCAGGCGTCTCTCACCATGTGGGCGATCACGTTCGTAATGAGTCTTATGCTCGTGCCCGCGCTGTTCGTGCTCGAATGGACGGTCTTCTCGTTCGTATGGCTCATCGCCATGATCGGTATAACGACGGCGCAGTTCCTCGTGAACTTTAAGGTGTCGATCGCAGCCGCGCTTACGGTACTCCCGTATTGGGCGCTGCTCATTTACAGCGCTTGCATAGTGTTCGCTATTATTTGACTGTAAACTCAAAAACAATAAAAATATCCGTCCTCTCAGCGGGCGGATATTTTTTATTATCTCAAAAATTTTACACGCTTTCGTCGAACAAATTTATAAAGGACTGAAGGGCAAAAGTCATGTTTACGTTTTTCGGAAGAGCCATACCGACCGAGCGCGCGGGCATAGACGGACGGACGTCGACTTCGAAAAGCGAGCCGTCGGCGATCTTGCTCAACGCGTACTCGCGCGGTATGCACCCTATCCCCATGCCGTCCGCCACGAGCCGTTTCATAAATCCCCAACTGTTGACTTCGACGGCAGGCTTGAAATATACGCCGTGGCTTATACCGTAATGATTGACTGCTTCGCGCGAGACGGTTTTTTCTTCCATTAAGAGCAACGGATATTTTGTAAGATCCTTTACGGACAGCGACTCGCCGCAGAGAAACTCAAACCTTCTGCCCGCAATGAAGATATCGCTTAAAAGCCGCACCGAGCGCATTATTTCAATGTCCTCGTCCTTTGAAACGGGCAAATTCAAAAAGCCTATGTCGCACGCGTCGCTTTTCATGAGCGCGATGATCTTCGGCGAAACGTCGGAAATAAGCTCGATCTTTACATGAGGATAAAGTCTGTTGTACTCGACTATTTTCTCGGACAAAACATATTGAAAAATAGTTTCCGAAGCTCCTATACGGAGCGAACCCGTCGCGTCCTGTTTGAGCGCACCGAGTTTTCTCTCCGCTCCTTCGAGGAGCTTTACCGCCTGCTCCACGTCGTCGTAAATGATCTTGCCGCCTTGTGCGGAAAGTTCCATTCCGTGGCGCAACCTATTGAAAAGCGGAGTATCGAGCAGTTTTTCCAGCTGTTTAATCGACTGAGAAACGGCAGGTTGAGAGACGTAAAGCTCCTCAGCCGCCTTGCTCAAACTTCCGCACTTTGCAACCGTATAAAATACCTTATAAAGATCCAGATCTATCATGTCGCGCATCAATAGCCGAGACTGCCGTCATCGCCGTCGTCCGCATTCTGTTCGAGGATCTCCGCAGCGGAAGTTTCGCGTATAGATATTTCTTCCGCGCCGTCGAACATACCCGTATTTTCGGTGGGCGGAGCCTGCATTTGCGCAGTCGCCGAAGAATTGTCGATATCTACGAAACTGATGTACTTGCCCATCCAACGCATATCAACCGAGCCGGGTTCGCCGTTTCTGTGCTTGGCGATTATGAGTTCGACCTTATCGCGCTTGTCGGGTTCGACGCTTGTATCCGTCATGTCGTGTTCGCGATAGATGAACATTATTATATCCGCGTCCTGCTCTATCGCGCCCGACTCGCGAAGGTCGGACATCTGCGGACGGCGGCTCGTGCGCTTTTCGATGTCGCGCGACATTTGGCTTAAAAGAAGAATGGGAACGTCAAGCTCGCGCGCAGCTATTTTCATCGTGCGCGTGATTTCGCTTATTTCAAGCTGCCTGCTCTCCACTCGCTTGCCCGTCGTCATAAGCTGGACGTAGTCCACCATGACGAGATCGAGTCCGTGCTCGCGTTTAAGTCTTCTGCAACGCGACAACAACTCCATAGGCGTTGTCTGCGCCGAGTCGAATATAAATATTTTGGATTTATCGAGCTTGGCTTTCGCTTCTGCAAGGCGTTTCCATTCGCCCGCATCGAGCGTGCCCGCGTTAACATGCGTCATATCCACTTTGCCTATAGAACAAAGCATACGCTTGACGAGCTGTTCGGCGGGCATTTCGAGCGAGAACACGGCGCAGACGTACGGCTTTACCGCTCCCGTCTCCGTCCGTCTTTCGCGGTTTAACGCAACCTGCTGGACGATGTTCATGCCTATGCTCGTCTTGCCCTGACCGGGACGGGCGGCTATGAGAATGAGATCGCTCCTTTGAAGTCCGTTGAGCCTGCGATTTAGCCCGGCAAAGCCCGTCGGTATGCCGCGCATGGCTTTGGGGTCGGCGGCGAGCTTTTCGAGGCGGTCGAGCACGTTGTTCGTAGCCGTGCGAATATCCTTGACTTCCCCGCTGTCGTTTTCGCCGGAAAGCTCGAATATCTCCTTTTCCGCCGTGTTGAGAACGGTGTCGTCGGGATCGCCCGTATAGGCGAGATCTATCATCTTATTTCCTATACCGATTATTTTACGGAGTTTGGCGTTCTTTTTTACTATGCCGACATAGTGCTTGAAGTTTGCCGCAGACGGCATTTCGCCCGCTATTTCCGTCAGATACCCCACGCCGCCTACGTCGCCGAGTTCGCCCATTTCCTCGAGCTGCTGAACGATCGTAACTAAATCGACGGGAATGTTCTTGAATGCGATCGAGCGCATTGCCTCGTATATGACGGCATGAGTACGCGAGAAAAAGTCGTCCGGCTCGAGCGCGGCGAAAATCTCCGAAGCCGCCTTGTCGTCGACTATAACGCAACTTAATACCGCCTTTTCCGCCGCAAGGTGTTGCGGCATTTGGCGAGTCTTGAGATTCGGGTGATTTCTGTTTACTTCTTCCGTCTTTTTCGGCATTTTCTTTACTCCGCTTTCTTGGCGCGAGCCGCGGCTTTGGCACGCAACTCGGCATTGAGTATCTTCTTTCTCATACGAAGCGACTTCGGCGTGACTTCCAAAAGCTCGTCGTCGGCTATGAACTCGAGGCACTGCTCGAGACTCATTACCTTAAACGGCACAAGGCGAAGCGCGTCGTCCGAGCCCGAAGCGCGCGTATTCGTAAGGTTCTTTCTCTTGCAGACGTTCACGACAATGTCGTCGCCCTTGGGGTTCTCGCCGACCACCATGCCGGCATAAACGGGCACGCCCGCGCCGAGAAAAAGACTGCCGCGTTCCTGCGCGTTGAACAGTCCGTACGTTATGGTGTCGCCCGTCTCGTGCGCTATGAGCGAACCGAACGGACGGCGCTCTATCTCTCCGCGATAGACGTCGTACTTGTCAAATGCGGACGTGAGCACGCCCTCGCCCTTCGTGTCGGTCAAAAACTCCGACTTATATCCGAACAGTCCGCGCGACGGCACCGAAAACTCCATTTTCATTCTGCCGCCGACGGGATTCATCGAAACAAGCTCGCCCTTTCTCACGCCCATTTTTTCCATAACCGTGCCGACGCTTTCTTCGGGAACGTCTACTATAAGCTTGTCTATCGGCTCGAGGCGCACGCCGTTCTCTTCTTTATAGAGGACTTTGGGCATGGACACTTGAAATTCATAACCCTCACGCCTCATATTTTCTATGAGAATGGAAAGGTGCATTTCCCCTCTACCGCACACTACAAACGACTCCGCCGTGTCGCCGTCCGATACTTTGAGCGAGACGTCCTTGACCGTCTCTTTGAAAAGTCTTGCGCGAAGGTGGCGGCTCGTGACGAACTTGCCTTCCTTGCCCGCAAACGGGCTGTCGTTGACCGAAAACGTCATCTCGACGGACGGCTCGGAAATCTTCGGAAACTCCATAGGCTCTATCGCCGAAACATCGCAAAGTGTATCGCCGATCGTCACGCCTTCGACGCCCGAAACGCAAACGATGTCGCCAGCGCCCGCCGTATCGCAAGCTATGCGGCTCAAACCCTCGAACGTATAGATATTCGTGACTTTCGCCCGCGTGGATTTTTCTGGGCTGTGATAGTTGCAAAGAGCTATCTGCATATTCTGCTTTAATACGCCGCGTTCTATTCTTCCGATACCGATAGTTCCCACATATTCGGAATAATCGAGGGCGGAAATAAGGAGCTGCACGGGCTTACTTTCGTCCTGCGGCGGCGAAGGAATATGACGCACGATCGTCTCGAAAAGCGGAATGAGATCTTCGCCCTGTTCGCCCGGCTCATACGTCGCAGTGCCGTTTCTGCCGCTGCAATAAACTATGGGACTGTCGAGCTGTTCGTCCGTCGCATTGAGCTCCATAAGTAGCTCGAGCACTTCGTCGACGACCTCTTTCACTCGTGCGTCGGAGCGGTCTATCTTGTTTACGACTATTATTACTTTGAGTCCCAGATCGAGCGCCTTCGAAAGCACGAAGCGCGTCTGCGGCATTGTGCCCTCGTACGCGTCTACGAGCAGGACTACGCCGTTGACCATTTTGAGTATTCGTTCGACCTCGCCGCCGAAATCCGCGTGACCCGGCGTGTCCACGACGTTTATCTTATAGTTGCCGTACTTGACGGAAGTGTTCTTCGCAAGTATGGTTATGCCGCGTTCGCGCTCGAGCGCGTTCGAGTCCATTACTCTTTCGGCGACCACTTGATTGGAGCGAAACGCCCCGCCTTGTCTCAGCATTTGATCGACAAGCGTCGTCTTACCGTGGTCGACGTGCGCTATTATTGCTACGTTTCTTATCTGTGCGTTTGCCATTTATATATCTGTCCTTAAAAAATGAATTCGTGTAAAAGCGTCAGTACTTGAAAATGTCGTCTCCGCCGCCGTTATAGCCCGTAGGAAGTCCGCTTCCCGAACTCTCGCCCTTTTCGGGATCGTACGGGAAGATGTCCGCGGCTTCGGGCTTTGCGGTCTTTTTCTTGTGCGTAACGAAAAGTATGATCGCAACTATCGCTACGCCGACGGCAATTATCGTAACATACCAACCGAGCGAATTGGGACGCGAGTAGCTGTACGAAATCGTAGTTTCCGTCTCGTCGAAAAGTCTGTCGAACTTATAAAAAATATATTCTTCCGTACCGGTGCCGCCGCTGCTAATATCTACGTCTACTTCCTTGCCCGAGCTTGCGCCTCCCTGTATGGCGGGCATATAAAAGTTCAGCCCCAGCCCTGAAAGATCCATGGTTTCGGCGGCGGGAAACGCGTCGCCGAGAGCGGGCAAATATCCGTAGCCGTACTTAATAACGCTTACGATCGAAGTATCCGAAGGCTTTGCGCCGTCGTATTCCGCACGCATACCGTTGAACGGATTGGGCATCGTTACGGTGATTCTGTAGGTGTAAAACAGGTTCTTTACGTCTACGACGGTGTCGCTTTCTTCTTCTTCGTCTTCGTCGTCCTCAATGGGCGCCTTTCGTATAAACCTATATACCTTCATTCCTCGCTCCGTGCTTTTCATCGGCGCAACTTCGTATCCGAACATATCGGCATAGGTATACAGCCACTCTAAAAGCGACCATTCTTGTCCGTCGAAATTCGGATCGGGAACAGCGCTTGATTCGAGCTTTCTTTCGAGTTCGGTCGGGATATTCACGCGGACATCGTAGATATAGTTATCCTCGTCCGTATAGTAAACGTAGTCTATGCTTGCGCCGCACCCCACAAAGGTCATTGCGATAAGCGCAAGAGCCGCTATTGCCGTTAAGATTCTTACTCGTGTTTTCAAAGACGTTTCCTTCCTTTTAAGATTGGATTTCGTTTAGCCGAGTTTCTTGAGCTCCGCAAGGGTTTCCTTGAACTCTCTCATCGCATTCTCGTACGGGGTCGCCGTCTTGAGATCTACGCCCGCGATCTTGAGAATTTCGTACGGCGAATCGGTGCCGCCCGCCGAAAGGAACTTTTTGTATCTCTCGACGTTCTTCGCATCTTTCAATATGCCGTTCGCTATGTTGACGGCGCTCGTTATGCCCGTCGCGTACTTATAGACGTAGAACGCCGTGTAAAAGTGCGGTATTCTCGCCCACTCGTAACGGATTTCGTCATTGTGGTTTACGCCGTCGCCGTAGTACTTCTTATTTAATTCGTAGTACATATCGGAAAGCGACTCGGGCGTAAGCGGTTCTCCTTTGAGATCCATGTCGTGCGCGTTCTTTTCGAACTCGGCGAACATCGTCTGACGGAACAGCGTCGTGCGGAACATATCGAGATAGTACGAGAGCAAAAACTTTTTCATCTTCTTGTCGGTCGTCGTCGCAAGCAGGTACTTAAGTAGCAGCACTTCGTTTACGGTGGAAGCGACCTCGGCTACGAAAATGGCATAGCCGGCTTGGCTGTACGGAAGAGCGCTGTTCGAATAGTTCGTGTGCATAGCGTGACCAAGCTCGTGCGCAATCGTGAACACGTCGTGCGCCGTGCGCGAGTAGTTTAAAAGTACGAACGGGTGAACGCCGTAGCAACCCGACTGATATGCACCGCTGCGCTTGTTATCGGTCTCGTATACGTCCATCCAACGCTCGCTGCGGGCGCGCTCCAAAAGGCGGGCATAGTCGTCGCCAAGCGGCTTAAGCCCCTTCTTGACAAGCTCGAAAGCGTCCTCGAAGTCGAGCGAAAGATCGGCGTCGTCTACGAGCGAGACGTACATATCGTACATATTCAGTTCGCCCCCGAGCTGTTCTTTTCTATAGCGCACATAGTCGTGCACTACGGAAAGGTTCTTGCCGACGTATTCTATAAGATTGTCGTAGACCTCGGACGGAATGTCGCCGCCGTAAAGCGCCTGCTCGAGCGGCGACTTAAAGCCGCGCGCGCGCGCGTAGAAGTTATCTTTCTTGACGTTGCCCGTATAGTTTGAAGCAATCGTGTTTATGAGGCTCTTAACCGCGCCGTACATTCCCATAAACGCGCCCTTTCTAACCTCTCTGTTCTTGCTCGAGAGAAGGAACGAGTACGAGCCGTGAGTAAGTTTTATATCATTTCCCTTGTCGTCCTTTACCATAGGCAGCGGCAAATCGACATTGTCTATCATCGAAAAGGTGTTCTGGAAATAGCCGAGGCTTTCGGAAGCAAGCGACAACAGCTTTTCTCCTTCCTCGGAAAGGATATGCGCCTTGACTCTCAAAATTTCCTTTAAGTTGTACGACCAGGGGGCAAAGTCCTTATCTGCAATATACGCCTTAAGTACTTTTTCGTCGAGCGCCGTGAGTTCGGGGTCGAGGAAAGCCACGGACGAAGAGAGCGCAATGTAAAGCGACATGGCTCTGTCGCTCATGCCCATATACTTCGTGTTCGACACGTCCTCGTCCTTTCTCATGTGCGCGTAGCCGTAAAGCCTTTCAATGCGCTCGGACAGCTCGTCTATTTTTTTAAAGCAGGCAAGCAGCTCCTTCTTCTCGCCGAGCTTGCCGCGATACTTTGCCGCGTCGCCCGCAGTCGCAGCCGCGAGCGTAAAGTCCTCTTCCCACTTTTCGTCGCTCGCATAGATGTCCTCGAGCGCCCACTTGTCTTGAAGTTTTACTTCGCTTCTCTTCATGGTTTATATATCTCCTTAATATTTTTTACTGTTTTGCTTCCGAAAGTGCAGTCGCGCGTCAGACGGGCAACAGTCGATGAGTTGACGAAGGGAGTGTACTGTTCCGTACATGACCGAGGAAACTCGTCGAACGTAGCCCGTATCACGCGATGAATGCGCTTTCGGTTAATTTCTATTGCTGTGTATGGGCGCCGGCACATGCCCTCCGCGTGAAATGAACGCTTTGGGCGAAAAGCGGCTGACGCTCATGACGGGCGCGGAGCCGAGAAGCCCTCCGAAATTTATCGTGTCGCCCACTTCCTTGCCCATGGCCGGAATTATGCGCACCGCCGTCGTCTTGTTGTTTATTACGCCGATTGCGCACTCGTCTGCGATAATCGCCGACAGCACTTCGGCAGGCGTAGAGCCGGGCACGGCTATCATGTCGAGCCCCACCGAGCAAACCGCCGTCATAGCCTCAAGCTTTTCTATAGACAGAGCGCCGCGCCTGACTGCGTTTATCATGCCGATGTCCTCGGAAACGGGGATAAACGCGCCCGAGAGTCCGCCGACGCTGTTCGACGCCATGACGCCGCCCTTTTTGACCGCATCGTTGAGAATGGCAAGGCAAGCGGTCGTGCCCGCCGCCCCCACGCTCTCGAGTCCCATTTCCTCGAGAATGTGCGCCACGCTGTCGCCCACTTTCGGCGTGGGCGCGAGCGAAAGGTCGACTATGCCGAAGCGAGCGCCGAGACGGGAAGCCGCCTCTCTCGCCACGAGCTGACCGACGCGCGTAATCTTAAACGCCGTCTTTTTCACCGTTTCGGCAACCGTCGCTATGTCCTCGCCCTTTACCTTTTCGAGCGCGCATTTGACGACGCCCGGACCCGATACGCCGACGTTTATGACGGCGTCGCCTTCGCCGCAGCCGTTGAACGCGCCGGCCATGAACGGATTATCCTCGACGGCGTTGGCAAATACGACGACTTTTCCGCAGCCGAAGCTGTCGGATTTTTCGGCAAGCTCTTTAAGCTTTCTGCCCATGACGGCGATCGCGTCGATATTCATGCCGCTTTTGGTCGAAGCGACGTTTACGGAACAGCAGACCTTTTCCGTAGTCGATATAGCTTCGTCTATCGTTTCGAGAAAATTATTTTCATACGGAGTCATGTCCTTGTGAACGAGCGCCGAATAGCCGCCGATAAAGTCTATGCCCGTAGCCTTCGCCGCTCTGTCGAGCGCCCTTGCAAGCTCGATATAGCCGCCACCCGCTGCTCCCACGAGGCTTATAGGCGTCACCGAAACTCGCTTGTTGACTATGGGCACGCCGTACTCCGCGGCAATCTCCTCGCCCGTCTCGACAAGCTTTCCCGCCTTACGGACTATCTTTTCGTAGACCTTATCCGCGCACTTTTTCCTGTCGGAGTCTATGCAATCGAAAAGCGAGAGAGCCATAGTAATGGTTCTCACGTCGAGATTCTGCGAATCTATCATCTTAATTGTTTCGATTATTTCATTGCGGTTAATCATTTACAAGCCTCTTTTCTTCGACGGCTTATATACGTCGCAATACGAACTGCGTGCTCCTCGCCATGCGGGAGCAGTACGAAAATGTACAGCCCCCGCACGACTCGTTGCCTGCTGTCCGTCTTGCTCGCATCTAAGCCGTCGTCAGAAACAAATGGATTTATTTGACCGATTGCTTATGCAACCGTATAACGAAGTATATAAGCCTTCAAATGCGGTGCATGGAATTGAAAATATCCTCGTGCTGAATCCTTATATCCACGCCGATATTTTCGCCGACGGCTTTGAGTTTGTCGCCGATTTCCTTTATTCCGAGAGGACTCTTCGAGACGTCCGTCATCATTATCATGACGAAGTGCTCCTGCATGAGCGTCTGAGATATATCCTCTATGTTGACTTTAAGCCGAGCAAGCTCGCCCGTTACGGCGGCTATTATCCCGACTTTGTCCGAGCCGAGCACGGTAACTATTGCCTTCATTATAAAGAGCACCTCCTCACAGCGTAGCGTATAAAACGACATAATAGATTATACCACTACTTTGCCGATAACGCAAACATTTTGGCAAATAAATTCAAGATACTATTTTCACATGCGAGCCGCTGCTTTCGCTCGCCTGTTCGACGACGAGCTTGTCGGGAATAAGCTCGGAAAGCTCGCTTCGGTGCGTGACTATGCCGACGAGCGTCTCGCGCGAGAGCGAGCGCAGAGCGCGCTCGACCACCCAAATCGCGTCCTCGTGCAGCGTGCCGAAGCCCTCGTCGAGAAAGAGAAAGTCGAACTTTAGTCCCGACGTATTCTTTTCGGCGATAGAGCGCGAAACGGCGATTGCGAGCGAGAGCGAGGCGAGAAAGGTCTCGCCGCCCGAAAGGGTCAAGACGCTTCTCGTCTTGTTGCCCGCACGGAAATCGCGGACGAAAAACTCCTCTTTTTCGGCGTCGTACCCCATTGTATAGCAGCCGCCGGACATACGGGAAAGCGTCTCCGAGGCGTCGAGCGCAAAGTCCTCGATATGCTCTTGCGAAACGAATTCCAAAAACGCGTCGCCCTTAAACATCTTCATGAGCACGCCCAAATCGTCAACGCGCGCCGAAAGCTCGCGCTTTTTTTTCTCCTTTTCGCGCTTGACGACGAGTTCCTTTTCCCACCGCTCGATTTCCGCGCTTTTCAGACCGACGAGCGAAACAAGCTCTCTTTGTTCTCTTTCGTTTTCCGCAAGCGCCTTGACGACGGCGGCGAATTCCTCTTCGTCGGGCTTCGCGCACTTGTATTTTTTTTCGTTTTCGAGACAGATTTCGAGCGTGCCCTCGGCTTTCGTCTTTTCTCCCGTGAGCTTTTGCCGAACGCTCTCCCTTTCGTCGAGCTTCTTTTTAAGTTCGTCATATTCTCTTTGACGGTTTGAAATACTGCCAAGCAGCGAACGCACGGCGAGTTCGTACGGCATATCCCCGAGCGCAGCCGTCTGTTTCTTAAGGCTTTCGCACTCGGAAGCTCTCGCCTTGCCCTCGTTTAAAAGTCCCTCGAGCGCGGCGGCGTACTTGTCCTTGTCGGATTGCGCCTTTCTCAAAGTTTCGCGCTCGCCTTCGCGCAGTTTTGCGACCTCCGCCGCCCGCTCGAGAAGTTTCGTCGCTTCCTTAAAATCGTCGTCCGTGATGTGCGAGCACTCGCCCATAACTTGCGAGCCGCAGACGGGACATACGTCGCCGACTTTGAGAGACGAGGCGAGCGCCGAAGCCGAATGCGCGAGATTGTACTCGCCTATGACGCGCTGAACGGCTGCCCCGTCGAAACTAACGTCGAGCTTTATTCCGAACTTTTCAAGGCGTGCGCCGAGCTTTTCGAGTTCGGCGTCTCTTACTTCTATTGCCCCCGTATTTTTTATTTCGTCCTCGCTTGCGAGCTTGAATTTGTCGTTCGCTTCCGCATATTTTTTGCGCAAACTCGCTACATTCTCTTCCGCCGTTTTCAAACTCTCGACTGCTTCTTTCAGGCGGAAAACCTCTTCGCTCTTTCCTTTGGCGACGGTAATTTGTTCTGCAAGCGAGGCGAGTTTTTCCTCGTCGCTTTCTCCGTTTTCGATTCCCTTTTCAAACTTTTCAAGCGCTTCGGCGCACACGGCAAAATCATTTTCGGCTTTCTTAAGAGCCGCTATGGCGTCCGCATAGTGGCTGTACGCCTGTTTGGCGGCGGTCAAAGCGTCGCGTTTTTCGTAAAGCTCGGCGCTCGCTTTTTCAAGCTCTTTCTCGCGCTTGTCGGCCGTTTTTATTTCCTTCTTCTTCGAATCGATCGCCGCCGCCGTAATTTCCTTTACCGAGCAGAGATATTCGTCGAGCGCGTCGATTTCCGCTTGGAGCGCTTTCTTTTTCGTGCCTGCTTTGTTGTACAGCTCGCGGTATTTTTCGAGCTTGAAAAGGCTTCCGACAAGCTCGGTACGCTTTGCCTTCGTCGCCTTCAAAAACTCGCCGTACTTGCCCTGTTCGAGCACTATGACCTTCGTAAAGTTTTCCGCCGAAAGCCCTATCATGTCGACGATTTCCGCGTTCACCTTATCGCTGCCGTCGCATACGACAGCTTCAGTCGAAAGCTCGATAAGCGAAGCTTTTGACGGCTTCTTTCCGCGAAAGAACGAGCGAGTCACGCGGTACTTCAAAGGGACGCCCTTCCTTTCTATCTCGAAGTCGAGCGAAACGCTTGCGCGATCGGTTTTGAGGTTTATGTAGTCCTCGATTTTCAGCCCGCCGCGATCGCCTTTGTTGCCGTACAGCGCGAGAATTATCGAGTCGAGAATAGTCGACTTGCCCGCGCCCGTAATGCCGCAGACAACGAAAATATTGCTCTTGCCCAGAAGTGTAAAATCTACGGTCTGCTCCTCGATAAAGCTCTTTATTCCGCACAGAGTCAGTTTCAAAGGTTTCATGCGTCGTCCTCCCCCACAAGCTCGAGAAACTCGCGCACGAGGCTTTCGCTCGGCTTTTCGCCGCCCGAACGCACACCGTAGAACTCTTCGAACAGCTCGCTCGGCGTTCGGTGCGCTCGCCTTTTTATCTCGCGCTTTATTCCCTGCGGCACTATCTCGAGCACGGCGAGTTTGCCCGCGCGCTCGAGTTCCGACGTCCTACTCGCCGTCAGCGGCTCGGCGCAGTCATAGACTATTTTCACGAAGTTGTCGCCCGCGTTTCGGAGCGCCGAAAGCGCCTCGTCGAAGCTCTTTGTTCTCACCGTAACGAGCTTGCGCCCGCACCCGAGCGGCACTTCCTTTATCTCTTTCGTCACGGTGTCGTAGATTATTATCCGCCTTTGAATGTCCGCCGCCTCGAAGCTGTAACCGAGTATGGATCCGCAATAGCGAACATTGTCCGTAAGTTTCATAGGCTTGTGCACATGACCGAGCGCAGTATAGTCGCACCTCGGAAGCACCGAGAGCGGCAAGAGCTTTGCCGAGCCGAGTTCCCGCTCTTCTCCGAGCGTGGACGAGCCGAGCATAAACAGGTGCGCGACCGCCATATTCGTGCCGTCCTCGGAAAACACGCTCGCGGCGCGCTCGCTCAAAACTTTTTCGACATAGGCGGCAAAGTCGGGCGCAGGCGGATCTCCTTTACGCGCCTCGGTAAGATACGGACAAAGCATGATGTTGAGCCTTTCGCCGTTCTTTTCGAAAACTATGCCGCCCGTGCGCCCCTCGACTTTTCCGCCCGTAACGGGCGTGCACGAAAGAGCCGAACAGTCGAAACCTCCCGCAAGGATTATGCCGCTGACTTTTGCGAGCACGTCGGGCGCTTTGAGCCGCTCGCCGTCGTCGTGATTTCCCGCGATCGCCACTACGAGGCAGTTTTTGGCAAGCTCGCTCGCCGCCGAGTAGAACATCTCTTCGGCTGTCGCAGGCGGCACGGAAACGTCGAAAACATCGCCTGCTATAATAGTTACATCGACGTTTTCGGCGCGCGCAATGCCCGCTATTTCCCGCAGGATCTCGCGCTGTTCGTCCTCGCGCGAAAACGGCGGCAACCGCTTGCCCAAGTGCCAATCGGAAGTGTGCAAAATTTTCATAAGCTCTCCGAAAAAATAAACGCGCTTTTCACCGCCGATAAACTTGCAAAGCGGGTCGCGTTTGTGTTATACTTTATTAAAAGTATACAATATTTCGAGGACAAAATCAAATGTTTACACGCCTGTCCAGGGAAAACGCAGCCGAGGGAAAGCTGATACTCGACGCCGCTTTCATAACCGATTATCTGCCTTACGCGCCCGAAAATCACGTCAAGGTCTATATCTGCGGGCTTGCGGCGGCGCAGGGCCTCAGCGGCGCGACCGATATTTCCCGTCTTGCCGCAGCCTGCGGCGCAGACGAAGAGAGCGTCTTGTCCGCCTTTTCCTATTGGGAAGAAAACGGGCTTGTATGCGTGCACCGCGCGGACACGACGTATGTCGAATACTTGCCCGTAATTCCAGCCGCAAAACAGGTTCGCAAGTACTCGAAGGAGAAGTTTCGCGGGTTCAACGACCAGCTTCACGCCATGCTTCCCGACCGCAACTTTTTGCCCGCCGAATACAACGAATACTATTACTGCATGGACACGCTTCACATCGAAGTCGAAGCCATGCTTATCATTATAGGCTATTGCATACGCATAAAGGGCGAAAAGATACATTCCGCGTACATACTCAAAGTCGCGCGCAACCTCGCAGACGAGGGCTGTACGACTTATGCGGCAGTGTCCGAAAAGATCAACGAATACGATTTTATGTACAGCGAAGTCACCGCGGTTTTAAAAGCGCTCAAATTAAAGCGCAGATACGAGCCGGAGGACAGCAGACTGTACACGAAATGGATTCGCACATACGGCTTCGACTCCCCCACCGTCATGCACGTTGCGTCCTGCGTCAAGCGCGGCGGCATGGAACGGCTCGACTCTCTTCTTACGAAATACAGCGAAATGCGCCTTATGGGAAGCGCGGCTATCGACGAATACGAAGCTCGCCGCAAACAGCAATACGACACTATGGGCGGCATAGTGCGCAATCTCGGCTTAAGTTACGGCAGTCTCGACTCGCTTGTCGAAACCTATCTTAAGAAGTGGCAGGCGCTCGGATATACGGACGAGACCCTGCTTACGATCGCTTCGTATTGCCTGAGCGCGAACACGCGCACGCTCGAGGGCATGAACGGTATGGTGACGGGATTCCACCGCAAGGGACTTGTGTCCGCAAGCGACATCACGGAATACGTTGCCTGCGGCAAAAAAGTCGCCGAGATCTTGCAAAGCGCGGGCGTGCCCTGCTCGCTCGACGCGGGAGAACGCACGCTGTTTGAAAAGTGGAAACACTCTTGGCATATGAGCGACGAGCTTATCGAAAAGGCGGCGGCTTCCGCCGTCGGCAAGGAGCGCCCCGTTCTCTACATCAACAAGGTGCTCGGAGATTGGTTTGACGGCGGCGTTAAGACGGCAAATGACGCCGACTGCTTCAAACCCGCAGCTAAAGCCGCGCCCGCAAAGACCTATTCGGCGGACGAATTAAACGCAATGTTCGAAGAGCTTAACGACGACAAACTTTAAGGGGAGACTTATGGACTATACAGCCGCAATCAAAGAAATAACGGCAAAGCGCAGGCGCGAAATCGACGACGCCGCCGCGCTCAAACAAAGGCTTGTCGAAAGCGACAAAAGATTTTACGAGAACGAACGCGCCTTGCGCCTTGCGGGGCTTCAAGAGCTTCGCGGCGAAAAAGTCGATGTGAAAAAACTTTTAAAAGAGCGAGCGGAAATTCTCAAAACGCACGGATTTTCCGCGCTTTCGCTCGACCCTCCGCCCGCTTGCAAGACGTGCGGCGACACCGGCTATGACGGCGGCAAGATCTGCCGCTGCGTCATAAAAAAAGTTTTGGAAAGCGAAAAGGGGTCGAAGTTTGCGCTCTCTCCCCGCTATTTTTCCGACATGGATATAAGCGTCTATTCCCAAAAGTCGCGCCCTGCTATGGAGAAAATAAAGGCTAAACTCGAAAAGTACGTCGCGGGCTTTCCCGAAGTCGAGGTTCGCAATCTTATCTTCATGGGACACGCGGGAGGCGGCAAGACTTTTGCGGCGACGGCGGTCGCGGGCGAGGTCATGCGAAAGGGCTACAGCGCCGCTATCATGACGGCGTTCGGCTTTGTCGAGAGTATGCGCGCCTACCACACGACTTTCGACGACAGCAAGGAGAGCTATCTCTCCCCCGTGCTCGACTGCGATCTGCTCGTAATAGACGACCTCGGCACGGAGAGCATACTAAAGAACATCACGCTCGAATATCTGTATCTCGTGCTAAACGAGCGCATGATAAGCGGCAAACACACTCTTATCACGACTAACCTTACGCCGAGCGACTTAGCCGTCCGCTACGGCGAGCGCACGGCAAGTCGCCTGTTCGACAAGCGCATTGCCTACGCCTTCCCTTTCCCCGACGAAGATTTGCGCAACGCGATAAAGAAAAAATAAACGGATTTTCAAAGCGAGCCTTGCGGCTTGCTTTTTTATTTGAATCGAATTTTATTCACGCAAAACGAAAAATGCGGCGCGACGTTATACCCCGTATAAGTAAATATTATATAAGAAATATACAGAAAGCGCTTTCATATCGTTGACGGGCAAAAAAAGATATCATATACTGTATGTAAGCTGTTTTTTGCGGCGGATATATAAGCCACGCTTAAGACAACCGAACACGAAATAAATTTTTAAGGAGATATAAACTATGTCTTACGTCAGCGAAGTACTTGCGAACGTAATCGCAAAGAACCCCGGCGAAACCGAGTTTCACCAGGCGGCAAAGGAAGTGCTCGAAGCGCTCGAACCCGTAGTCGAAAAGCACCCCGAATACAGAAAGAACGCGCTTTTGGAGCGCCTTACCGAGCCGGACAGACAAATAATGTTCCGCGTGCCCTGGATAGACGACAAGGGCGTGCCGCACGTCAACCGCGGCTTTCGCGTTCAGTTCAACAACGCGATCGGTCCTTACAAGGGCGGCTTGCGCCTTCACCCGTCCGTAAACCTCGGAATCATCAAGTTCCTCGGCTTCGAACAGATCTTCAAAAACAGCCTTACGGGACTGCCGATAGGCGGCGGCAAAGGCGGCTCGGACTTCGACCCGAAAGGCAAATCCGACCGCGAAGTGTTCGAGTTCTGTCGCTCGTTCATGACCGAGCTTTATAAGTACATCGGAGCGGACGTAGACGTTCCCGCAGGCGACATCGGAACGGGCGCACGCGAAATAGGCTATATGTACGGCACTTATAAGAAGATTACGGGACTTTACGAAGGCGTGCTTACGGGCAAGGGGCTTTCCTACGGCGGCTCGCTCGCCCGCACCGAAGCGACGGGCTACGGCCTCGTATACCTCACCGAAGAAATGCTTAAGGCGCACGGCTCTTCTCTCAAGGGCAAGACCGTCGCCGTCTCGGGCGCAGGCAACGTCGCAATCTACGCCGTCGAAAAAGCTTATGCGCTCGGGGCAAAGCCCGTCACGATGTCCGACTCTACGGGCTGGATCTACGACCCCGACGGAATCGATCTCAAAGCCGTCAAAGAAATCAAGGAAGTCAAGCGCGGCAGACTTTCCGAATACAAAGCGTTCCGCCCGAAGTCCGAGTACTCGACGAGCGGCCATGTATGGCAGGTCAAGTGCGACGTCGCTCTCCCCTGCGCTACGCAGAACGAGCTTAACCTCGACGACGCGAAGGCTCTCGTAAAGAACAAAGTTACGGCTGTTGCCGAGGGCGCAAATATGCCTACGACCCCCGAAGCGACCGAGTACCTTATAAAGAGCGGCGTGCTGTTCGCTCCCGGCAAGGCGGCAAATGCGGGCGGCGTAGCAACCTCCGCGCTCGAAATGAGCCAGAACTCGCAGCGTCTCAATTGGACGTTCGAGGAAGTCGACGCCAAGCTCCACGGCATAATGGTGGGCATCTACCGTCAGGCGGCGGCTGCGGCGGAAGAGTACGGACACAAGGACAATCTCGTGTACGGCGCAAACATCGCGGGCTTCACGAAGGTCGCAAACGCAATGCTCGCCCAAGGCATACAATAATCCTCTGCAATCTTAGCAACAAAGCAAATACGGCTTCCAAGCGAAGCCGTATTTTATTTTGAAAGCACGTCGAATAAAAATCGAATACGGCTCTCCGAAGAAAGCCGTATTCGATATGTAGGAGTTTGTAGTATATCAACAACTTTGTCATTAGTATTTCGTCGGTACTTCAAGTGCCTCCTTGGTATAACATAATATATACTCCGAATATACCGAAAAGTTGACTCGATTATCGAAAAATTTTTTATTTTTTATAATTTTATATAAAATTGTCGATTTTTTAAAGTATTGCTATCACTGCACCGCAGTGTCAACCATTCCTTTGAGAATGGATACAATGCTTTCCGAAGGTTCGGATATCTGCACATAGTACCTATAGTCGCCGTAAGAAATAAGACCTAAATTTTGTTGCATTTCAACTTTCCATCTCAAATGAACATTTTTATATACATCTTCTTCATAGGTTTTATTGTCTAAAAAATCAAATGTATCAAGATAGGTATGCTTATCAAAAATACTAATCCTAACAGCATCACCCGTCTCGCCGTTTAATATATATTCGTCAAGAAAAATAATATCGGAGCTGTCGTTTTTGTTCACATAGGATTTGGTTTTTACATCTTCGGCAATATCGTACCAATCTACATACAGCATAGATTTTCCGTTTTGACTCGCATATTCTTTTATGCTGACGTCAAGAGAGACTTCCACGCAGTCGGCGCTCAGACAATATCTGTTGGGATTGGGATCTACCCTGTTTCCGAACGCAACGGGCAAGATTATTGCAAGGCATATAATACAAAACGAAAGCGCGGGCACGAGCGCACGCCATAAAAGAGCGCGCTTAGAACGGGGCGCGGGCTTGGCTTTCGCCTCGATTCCAAGCTCACTGCAGACGCGGGCATAAAGGGCTTTCTTGCCCTCCTCGTCCTGACGTTCTATTAAGTTGTGCACATCACGTTCTTTCATTTTACACTCTAAGCTATATTTACTATATAAGCGGCATTTAAATCATTGGGATTTACTTTATACATTGCTATCGGAAGCGGTGATCCGAGTCCCGTGGAAACCTGTAAGTAATAGTCTGTACGGAAAAGTCCGCTCGCGTTGTAATATTTCGCTTCGTAATATCCGTAGCCAACCATAATATGAAGTCCGCCTATGCTCATAGGCATGATCGTATCGTAAGAGCCTTCTTCGCTTATCGAATAAATATTCGTTGCTCTCGAAAACAGAATGATTACTTTGTTGTTCTTCGTAGCAGTCTTGCACGCCCCGAAGTTCACGGTGCTGCCGCTGAGCACGCTTTCATAGTTTACGCTATAACCTCTGCTGTTTATGTATGACTTCAATCCGTTCAAACAATCGCTCTCGCTTACGCCAACGTCGTCTACGTTTGTACGCATACTCGTGTAGAGACTGCGAATTACAGGGGCGGTGTATGTATCGCTCGGAAATCTGTATTTGCCCGATGCGGGATAGTAAGAATCCCAGCCGGGGATAAGATTGGAAAAATACTTGTCGTAAAAACCGACTATTTCCGCGCCTGCCACAGGTCCGCAAGCATTCTCGAGTCCATCGATTACCGTGTATTGCGGGCAACCGCCTGCCGTAGACTGCAAATCACCCTCTTTTCGCGTATAATATATGTATTCGTTCGCATACGGCGAAATAAGTTGTACGTCCGCATAGCGATCTTGCTCCGCCTCAGGCGTCCACGCGACACACAATAGCATACTCGCCAACAGCATAGGCACTGCCAAAAACTTTTTCAACTTCTTCATGTATACCCTCCTGCCTCTTTAGGTTTTTTATACTCATTTGAAATGTTTGCTCATGCCGCGCAAGATACGTTTCACGCGTTTGCAAACAGCGGTTTTGGTAATGCCGATCTCTTTTCCGATGTCTTCGAGAGTCATGTCCTCGTAAAAGCGCATTCTCAAAATTTCCTTGTCTACATCGTCGACGTCCTTCATTGCGGTAAACAAATCGATACTGTCTTCCATGTTCTCGTTTTCCGAAATATCAAGCGCCGCCGCAGTTTCCATAGCGATAATGTCGCGCTCGCGTTTTTCTTTGTCGTTCATATCCATACATACGTTCTTTACTATTTTGTACAACCAAGCCAAACCGCTTATATTTCCGTCATACGAATAGATATATTTCATGACTCTTACATACGTTTCCGATACTACGTCATCGACGAGACTTTTATCGCATATGTGCTTTAACGCAATATAGCGCAAGTGATTTGCCGTCAATTCAAACAGTTTTTCAAAGCAGCCTGCCTTTCCGCGTTTGACTCCGCTCAGACATCTATTAACTTCTTTTGAATAATCCGACATTAATCTTCCTTTCCCGTAAGTCTTTCTATAGTATCAAAAAAATAGATAAGTTCGCTTCCATGATACACAAAATTCCCGAGAAAGTCAAGAACTGCAACATCTTTAGACAAGTCATATGGTAATTATTTTGTCCGAAAGCACCTTTACATAGCTTATCACTCCTTTTATCCTTTGTTCCTAATATATACCCGAATTTCCCGTATTTGTTGACCTCTTTTTCGGTTTTTATAAAAACTTTTTTTCGTCTTATAAAGCGGCAAAAGAAAAAAGTACTTCGAGAAGCTCTCGAAGTACTTTTTGTATGCACAAAAGTAAATAAGATTAAGTCTTGGGATAAGCGTGGGTAGACTTCCCACG
>CAJUGC010000005.1:76561-152210 GCA_910585955.1 uncultured Christensenella sp. | reverse complement strand
AACTCGCGACATTTGCCTTGGCAAGGCAACGCTCTACCACTGAGCCACTTCCGCATTTGGTGGGAGCTATAGGGTTCGAACCTATGACCCTCTGCTTGTAGGGCAGATGCTCTCCCGGCTGAGCTAAGCTCCCAAAGTTAAGTCGCTCCCGACAAGCGACTTTTATACTATATCAAATCGAGGGCAAAAAATCAAGGATTTAGCGCCATGTTTTGTGAAAATTTTTTCAAAACTCCGCTCTTTTTCCGACCGCAACCGATATGTAAGCGCGCACACTATGATTATATGCCGCTACACGTTTATCTGTGCCGTAATCGCAAGAGCTTTTTTATTCTTTTCGAGAATAGGTTTTATTTCCGCATCTATGAATTCCGCGGTTTGTGCGGGCGCTCTGCCTATAAAGTTTTTGGAGTCGAGTAAACCGTCTATGCTATCATGAATAGCCGAAAAGTGAGTATCTCCTTTTATCCGCGCAATAAGGTCGTTGTCGCCGCCCTGCCGCTTTACGACTTTTGCGCTCTCCATAGAATGTTCCCTTATAAGCTCGTGAAGTTCTTGCCTGTTTCCGCCTGCTTTTACGCACTCCATAAGTATGACTTCGGTAGACATAAACGGCAGCTCGGCCGAAATATGTTTAGCGATAACCTTTTCGTAAACAACCATATTCTCGGAAATGTTGAGATAGAGATTGAGTATTCCGTCGAGCGCAAGAAACGCCTGCGCAATCGTTATGCGCTTATTCACGCTGTCGTCGAGCGTGCGCTCGAGCCACTGTGTAGAACTCGTTATCGCCTCGTTTACGGGCACCGAAAGCACGAAACGCGCAAGGCCGCACATTCTCTCGCTGCGCATGGGATTGCGCTTATATGCCATTGCGGACGATCCTATCTGCGACTTTTCAAACGGTTCCTCCATTTCCTTCATGTTTTGAAGTATTCGCAAATCATTCGCGAATTTATATGCGCTCTGAGCAATCTGAGAGAGCACGCTCATGACGTTATAATCGAACTTTCTCGGATAGGTCTGCCCCGTCACGCCGTAAACCGACTTTATACCCATACGTTTAGCAACGGCGCTTTCGAGTTTTTTGACTTTCTCTCCGTCGTTGTCGAACAAACTCATAAAGCTTGCCTGCGTACCCGTCGTCCCCTTCACTCCGCGAAGTTTGACCGTCTTTAAAAGATGAGTCAGATTCTCGTAGTCCATTGCAAGATCCTGTAGCCATAAACAAGCGCGTTTTCCGACCGTTGTAAGTTGCGCAGGCTGGAGATGCGTGAAACCGAGCGTCGGAAGATCCTTATACCTCAACGCGAATTTTGCAAGCTTGTCCATAACCGAAACGAGCTTGTCCTTCACGATTTCGAGCGCGTTGTAAATCATTATTATTTCCGCATTATCAGTCACATAGCAACTTGTCGCGCCGAGGTGTATAATCGGCATCGCCGATTTTGCCTGCGTTCCGAACGCGAAAACATGAGCCATTACGTCGTGGCGAACCTCTTTTTCGCGAGCGTCGGCCACATCGTAATTGATATCTTCCGCATACTTTTTCATTTCCGCGATCTGCTCGTCCGATATACCGAGACCGAGTTCTTTTTCGCTCTCGGCGAGAGCTATCCACAGCTTGCGCCACAACTTAAAGCGGGTGTCATCGGAAAAGTTGCGCGCCATTTCGCCCGAAGCGTAGCGCGTAATAAGCGGATTTTCGTAAACGTCTTTCATAATTTATACAGAGTCTCCTGTTATGATATCTTAAATATTCTTTGAAAGCACCGTACGTCATACGAAATGACGCAAAATATGATTATACTTTCAAACGGCGAAAAAATTTTGTGCATTGGTCTCGAATATCTTTCGTATGTCGCTTTGGTCGTACCCGAGCTTTTCGAGTTCGTAAGCCAAACCGAAAATCGACGGATAATCGCAAAGTTCATCCGGAGGCGCGCAACCGTTGAAGTCGCTTCCGATCGCAAGAGAATCACAACCGAACTTTTGAACAAAATGATCTATATGTCTCACGACGTCGGAGATCTTTGCCTTTAGACCGGTAAGAAACGAACTTTCGAAAGTCATGCCGACAATGCCGCCGCGCAAAACAAGAAGTTCGATTTGCTCGTCTGTAAGATTTCGAGGGTGGCTGTACACCGCGTCGAAACAACAATGACTGCAAAGCGTTTTACCGTGCGCATAATCCATAAGTTCGAAAAAACTTCGTCGGTTTAAATGCGCAACATCCAAAGCTATACCGTGACGCTCCGCCTCGCGTATAACCGTCTTGCCTCTTTCCGTCAGTCCCATTTGAGTCCCTGACTTTGCGCCGCCCGCAAGAGTGTTGTCGTCGTTCCAAGTAAGACCGACGTACAAGAGAGGAATCTCGCCCAACTGCTCGAGTGGTCCCTCTCCGAGAAAGTGTGCGTCCTCGAGAGCGAAACGGGCAAACTCTTTGGGAACAGCGTCCGCAAGCTTTTTAAGGAATCCTCGCTTCACATCGAGACGAGTAGTCCAAACAGCAAGCACAGGCGCCGCATACTCTTTTATGCCATGGAGATACCTCGCATATTCGCTCGAATCCATAGTCGTAAGCATATCGTTATGCAAATCGGATATCACAAAATTCATATTGTTCATACTAATTTTTATGACACCGACGGCAGCGGCGTTACCTATAAAGCCGCAAGAATATTTCCTGCGGCTTTGGGTTGTTGTTTTATTACTTTATGTCCAAACCTTTGAGGAGATCCGCCAAAGGATTGTTGCTTGTGTTTTCACTCCACTCGCTGTGATCCTCGGCTTGCTTTTCCGTTTTGGGCTTGCGTTGCGTCTTCTTTTCCGCTTTAGGTTCGCCGCTTGCCTCGTCATGAGGCTTTTCGGGCTTCTCGACAGGAGCGGGAGCTTCCTGACAAGCTTTCATGCTGAGCGTTACGCGCTTGTTGGGCTCGTCGTATGCAAGAACCTTTACTTCCACTTCGTCGCCGACTTTGACTACTTCGTTTATGTTCTTGACAAAGTTGTGGGCAGCCTCGGAAACATGAACGAGACCTTCGATACCGCGCTCGATTTCCACAAATGCGCCGAACGGCATTACGCTTGTTACCTTGCCCTTGACGACCGAGCCTATCGGGTGCTTTTCCATTGCCGCTACGAACGGATGATTTTGAAGTTGTTTATAACCGAGAGAAACTCTGCCTTTTTCTCTGTCTGCGGAAAGAACAAGGAAATCATAAGTCTTGCCTATTTCGAGAACCTCGTCGACCGACTTTATGCGCGTCCAGGAAAGATCGCCTATGTGAGCGAGACAGTCTATTCCGTCTACGCTTACGAACGCGCCGAAGTTCGCCGCGCGCTTTACAACGCCGCTGACGATGACATTCGGACGGACGTTCTCCCAGAACATATCTTCCTTTTCTTTGCGCTCTGCTTCGAGAACCTTTCTTTGGCTGGCCACTATCTCGCGCTTTTCATCGTCTATTTCGATAGCGCTGAGACGAAGCTTTTTATTCTCGTAATTTTTAAGTTCTTTCACATAAGTGCCGCGCTCTCTTATTTGAGAAGCGGGAACGAATACGGAATAAGTGCCGAGATGACCGAGCAGTCCTCCCTTTATTGCGCGTATTCCGTCGAGCTCGAAAACGTCGCCGCCGCGAACCGTCTCGACAATCTTGTCGCCTTCCTTAATCTTGTCCACTTTCTTTTTGGACAAGAGTACGCAACCGCTGTCGGCGTCGCTTTTATTGATGATAATCGCCTCTATTGCGGTCCCCTCGGGGTAATCGGCGGGATTATATTCTCCGTCGACTGACACCTCGTCTTTCTTGATGAAACCGTCTTTCTTTCCGCCGATATTCACCTTAATGCCGTCTTCGTTCGCATGAATGACGGTGCCCTTGATACGCATTCCGTCTTTGTACTGCACGAAAGACTCGTCAAGATAATCCTTGAACTCTTTGCTAACGTCTTCAAAATTCTCGCTCATGTAACCTTTTACCTCCACAATCAACTCCTCGGGAGTCGACGCCCCCGCGACGATCGCGATTCTGTCGCAGGGATTAAATACAATATTTTTCAAGTCGGTGGTCCGTTCGATGTGATAGGTATCGGGCTGAATCGCCTTACAAGTTTCAAACAGCTTCGTAGTATTCGAACTGTTTTTGCTTCCGACGACCAACACTTTATCGTTTACGGACGCCAAATCCATTGCCTCGATTTGCCGCTCTGTAGTAGTATAGCAAATTGTGTCGAATATTTCAACTGTTTTCAATCGGGAAATCGGAATTTTTTTCACAATTTCATCATATTTTTTTCGGGAAAATGTGGTTTGCGCCACAAAACACACTTTTTCGTCGGAAGATAAGTCAGAAAGAAGCTCGTCAAGCTCCTCAACGCTTTCTATGACCTGCGCGTTTTCGTTGCACCAACCGCCTATTCCTATGACTTCGGGATGATTGCGTTTACCGATTATTACTATACGGCAGCCGCTCTTTTCATGTTCTTCCACAAGCCTGTGAATCTTTTTCACAAAAGGACAGGTTGTATCTACGACATTAAGCTTTTTATTGCTCATTTTTTCGTAAACGGCTTTTCCTACGCCGTGAGAACGAATTATTACAACCGACCCGTTCTCTACTTCGTCGAGCTCTCTTACCGTACGCAGACCGAGGTCTTCGAGTCTGCGCACTACTTCGTCGTTGTGAATGATTTTACCGAGACAGTACGCGCCGTTTTTCGCATAATTCTCGGCAACGGAAACCGCTTCTTTCACTCCGAAACAGAAACCGCTGTGCTTTGCCACCGTTATTTGCATATAAGAGATCTCGCCGCCTTTAACGCATTTTTTCTCGCCCGTTTTCCGTCTTTCATAAGACGACGATATTCTTTATCTTTTTTGTGAGAAACAAAATAGTCGAGCAGCTCCTTTGCCTCGGCAAGTTTTTCGGCAACTATATCCGCCCCTTCCTCTACGGTTGGAGTATCGAGCCTGCGCCCCTTTATCGTTTCAAGCTCGAACTTCGGCAAGACGTACACATAATTTTTATGAAAAGCGCGCGCCTTGGAATGGATCATGGCGGGAACAATGGGAGCGTCTCCCTTCACCGAAAACATTACTACTCCGCTCTTTACTTCCTGAAGCGACGTATCGACCTTATTTCGCGTGCCTTCCGGAAATATCGTCATACCTTCGCCTTTCTTCAAAACGCCGAGGATCTCACGCATCGCCGTCATATCGGCTTTTCCGCGGTCTATGAAGATAACGCCGAGCCATTTTGCAAGACGGTGCACAAGGCGGTTTTTGCCTATTTCCTTTTTGGCGACAAAGTGACGATATCCGGGCAAATTGATTGCCGTAACGAGAATATCTTTCCAGGAAAGATGATTGCACACCAAGATTATTTTTTTCTCTTTGGGAAAGTCTTTCTTGTTTATGACCTTTGTCGGGTAAAACAGCTTAAACGGCAAGTATACTATCGCCCGAATTATCGCGTAAAAAAGGTTCACGTCATTACCTCTTTGAATTTATTATATCAATCATAAAAGCTACGACCTGATCGACGCTCATATCGTCCGTCACGACTTCAACGGCGTCGTCGGCTTTTTTAAGAGGGGCAAACTCACGGTGCATATCATTGTAGTCCCTCGTCTCTATATCGCGCTCTATCGTGCCCAGCTCGCATTCTTCGCCTTTTGCTTTGAGTTCGTCGAAGCGGCGTTTTGCCCTCACCTTGACGCTTGCCGTAAGGTAGAATTTCACGGCGGCATCGGGAAGTACAAACGTGCCGATATCCCGCCCGTCGAGAATACAATCTTTTTCGGACGCTATATTTCTCTGCATTTCCACAAGTTTGAGACGAACCTGCCTCACGGCCGAAAAATCGCTTGCAAGCTTTGAGACATAGTGACGGCGTATTTCGCCGCTTACGTCCTTGCCGTCTAAAAAAACGTGCTGTATTCCGTCTATGGTTTCGACCTCTATGGCAGTGCCGTCAAGCGTACGTTCTATGCCTTCGACGTCGTCGAGGCAAATGCCTTTGCGGTGCATTTTCAGCCCGATAGCACGATACATTGCCCCGGTATCCAAATAAGTCATCGAGAGGCGACGAGCCAGGAGTTTCGCCACCGTAGATTTCCCTGCGCCGCTCGGTCCGTCGATTGCGACGTTCACGATCGCGTTTTTCGCTTCCGCACTGCGAGAAGTTTGCACCTGTTCGGATCGAGCATCCTCTCCCAACGCTTCTGCAAGATCGGGACGAAGCAAAGCGGCTTTATGAAGATACGCGTGACGCGGAACAAACTCAGTTTTTTCATCGACGGCAAGTTCTATCATGACTCGAATACACAATGGCAATGCATTGTCCATATTCGGTTCGAGACAGCTCATCAGCGGGCAAGACAAAAGTCCGCTTTCACGCAACGCACGCGCAGGATAGAACGCCGTTATATCCGCAGTAGTGCTTATAAGACACCAAACCGCACGAACTCCCGTACCGATTCCGTTATCGGCTACGAGCTTCTCGATCAGCTCTCTTGTTTTGGAAACAATCTCGTCGCGAGTATTCTCTTCGACTGTCGTCGCCCCTCTGAGCGCAGTTATTTTCTCAGACATACCGTCCTCCTATTGCTTCGCCTGCCGCGAATCCCGTGGAAAGCGCAATTTGTATATTGAAGCCGCCCGTAAGCGCGTCTGCGTCAAGCATTTCGCCCACTATATACAAGTCTTTTACAAGCTTGCTTTCCATAGTCGACGGGTCGATTTCTTTCAGACTTACGCCCCCTGACGTTACGATCCCGAACTCAACGTCATATAATCCCCGTATATCGAAAGAAAAAGACTTTAACGCAGTTTTAAGTCTTGTCCTCTCCGCCCGCGTCACGGTGTTTACGGATTTATCTCCGTCGAGTCCGCAATAGCTTATTATGTACGGAACAAGCGAACGCGGCAACAAATCGAAGAGAGCGTTTTTCAACTGCTTATTCGCATACTTTTCAAAATCAGACAATATGCGAATATCGAGTTTTTCTTCGGAAAGCGCGGGCTTGAGATCTATGACGAGTTTCGAGCCTTCGAGTTTTTTTCGGTTTATGAGCGAAGACAGCGAGAGAATAATAGGTCCGCTCGCTCCGTCGGACGTGAACAAAAGCTCTCCGAACGCGTTCTCGGAAAAGCCGTCTCCTCGCACGGAAGCACTCACGTTTTTAAGCGACAGCCCTTCTATTGCCTTAACGCTTTGCTTTAGCTTTATAGGTACAAGCGCGGGAACCGGCTCGACTACCGTATGACCTAAAGAAGCCGCAAACTTATATCCGTCGCCGCGACTGCCCGTAGACGAGTAGCTTTTGCCGCCGCAAGCAAGCACAAGCCTTTTCGCTTCGACGCGTTCTCCACCCTCGAATATGAGTAAAAAACCCTCGAATATCTTTTCTATGCGCGCGACTTTTCGATTGAGCCGTAGTTCCGCTCCGCACTTTTCCGCATAATTTACAAGCGTCTTTATTACGTCGGACGACTTGTCGCTCGACGGAAATACTCGGTTTCCGCGCTCGGTTTTAAGCCTAAGCCCTAGATCTGTCAAAAACTCCTTCGTATAAGCGGGAGGAAAACGGAAAATACAGCTTTGAAGAAATTTTTTTCCGTTTACTACGTTTGAAAAAAATTCTCTCGGTTCGCAGTCGTTTGTCACGTTGCACCGACCCTTTCCCGTTATATAAAGCTTTTTGCCCGCTTTTTCGTTTCCGTCGAAAATCGTGACTTTCGCTCCTCCGCGCGCCGCACCTCCCGCCGCGATAAGCCCCGAAGCTCCCGCTCCTACTACGGCAACGTCAATCAAAAATGTTTTTTCCTTTGAGTTTTTCGAGAGCGACGAAATCGTTTCTGTCGGACGTAAGCGGCGTCACAGTCGCATATCCGAGCTTTATGAGTTCGACGTCGCAATCGTCGTCGTTTAGCGTGTGCGGAGTGGGCTGTCCCACTATTCTTACGGAAGATCCGCTATTTTCTTCCGCATATCTGTCGTTATAAAGGTTTATGCCCATCTTTGTCAGCTTGACGCCCTTAAACGGCTCGGCGACGGGGTAGTTTACGTTTACAACGCCGCCGGAAACGGCGCATATCTTTAAAAGCTTATCGATATTTTCTTTGACAAACTCGGCGGCTTCACGATATACGCTTTCGTCGCAATCCCACTTTTCGAGACTTATGGCAATGGAGGGTATGCCGTGAGTAGCACCTTCCGTAGCGGCGGCTACCGTGCCGCTGTAAAGTATATCCGTACCGAGATTTGACCCGTTGTTGATTCCGGAAAGCACAAGCTCAAACGGAGCGCCGTCGTTAAAATACAGCACCCCGGTCTTTGTACAATCCGCAGGCGTACCCGAAATCGCATATGCCGTATACTCGCGCTCGGCTTTAACGTAGTCGATTTTATCGCCGATGGTTATGGAGTGGCTGAATCCCGATCGTTGATTCATCGGCGCGACTACCGTAATTTCGTTGCCGTCGCGAAAGACGTCTGCAAGCACGCGTATGCCCACGGAATCTATTCCGTCATCGTTGACTATGAGCAATCTCATATCGGATGAACTTGAGTCTCCTTGTCGAAAATAGTCTTGTCTATGCCGCTCTTTGCCGCCTGTCTGCGCTTGAAGAACGGTATCGCAAGTTGAGGGAACAGCGCATATGTGAGCACGTCTTCTTCCTGCTCGACGTACTCGGCTATTTCCTTTTCGTACGCGCCGAGCTCGGGTGCGATGTTGTCCGCGGGACGGCAAGTGATACGAGGGCTGTCGCCGATTATTTTCTTGACGAGCTTAGAATCGGGCTCGACGGGGAGTTTGCCGTATTCGCCGGCAAGCATACCCTTTGTCTCTTTCGTCACCATTTTGTAGCGCTCGCCCGAAATGACGTTCAAGACCGCCTGCGTGCCCACAATCTGGCTTGACGGCGTTACGAGCGGCGGATAGCCGAGATCGGCTCTTACCCTCGGGACTTCCTCCAACACCGCAAGAAGCTTATCCGAAGCGCCTTGTTGCTTCAATTGACTTATGAGGTTGGAAAGCATACCGCCGGGCACTTGATAGATAAGTGCGTTTACATCGACTTTCAAAACCTGCGGGCTTAGGAAGCCGTCATCCGAAAGGCGCTGCGCAACTTTCTTAAAATATACGGTAAGCTCGTTGAGCGCCTGAAGATCGAGTCCCGTGTCGTACTCGGTTCCTGCAAGGGTTGCGACCAAAGATTCGGTTGCGGGCTGACTCGTACCGTTGCCGAGCGGAGAAAGCGCGGTGTCTACGATGTCGCAACCTGCTTCTATTGCCTTTAAATTTGTCATATCGCCTATGCCGGCCGTATTATGCGTATGAAGATGAAGGGGAACTTTTACTTTCTCCTTGAGACGGGAGACAAGCTCGTATGCCTTGTAAGGAAGCAAAAGGTTTGCCATATCCTTTATACATATCATGTCGGCGCCCATACTTTCAAGTTCGAGCGCAAGCTTTACGAAATAATCTATCGTGTGCACCTTGCTCGTAGTATAGCTTATTGCCGCTTCCACAGTGCCGCCGTATTTTTTCGTGCTCTCCATCGCCTGCCGCATATTGCGCGTATCGTTCAGAGCGTCGAAAATTCTTATTACGTCTATGCCGTTTTTTACCGAAAGCCGACAGAAGCTGTCGACGACGTCGTCGGCATAGTGCTTATATCCGAGAATGTTCTGCCCGCGGAGAAGCATTTGAAGCTTGGTCTTGGGCATAGCCTTTTTAAGGGCGCGAAGTCTCTCCCAAGGATCCTCGTTAAGATAGCGAAGGCAGGAATCGAACGTCGCTCCGCCCCACACCTCGAGTGCGTAAAAGCCCACGTTGTCGAGCTTATCCGCTATAGGCAACATTTCTTCGAGTTTCATGCGCGTAGCCGCTTGAGACTGGTGAGCGTCGCGCAGTATTGTCTCCATTATTTTTACTTTAGCCATAATAACTATGATCTCCTTATTTCAAAGGTTATGATTTTGACTCTTTTGTGGTTTTGGAAGTTGACAACTCTTATCAAAGGGTGACAATCCCCTCAGCCCCTTCGGCGACAGCTCCCCTTGACTTATGGGAGCCTTTAGAGCCGATGACGTAGAAGCAAGTATGACAGGCAACAGGCGACGAGTCGCAATGTCCGCCGTATATTCTCGTACTGTGCCAATGCGGCGAGGAGTACGCAGCCTGTCAAACGACGCTTCTGAGCCGAGCAAGCCGTCTATACGGCGTAGCGAACGCCAACGAGCTTGCGAGTTATACTCCCTCGGAAGTTAGCCGCCGAATACGGCAAGCAGCAGTCCCGCCGCAACCGCAGAGCCTATTACGCCCGCTACGTTGGGTCCCATTGCGTGCATTAATAGATAGTTGTCGGGGACTTCCTTTTGCCCTTCCTTGCTCGAGACTCGCGCCGCCATGGGAACGGCGGAAACGCCCGCGCTTCCTATAAGCGGATTTATCTGCCCCTTCCAAATCACGTTCATGAGCTTTGCCATAAGCACGCCGCCCATTGTGCCTATTACGAATGCAAACAGACCGAGACCTATAATAAGCAGCGTAGTGGGCTGCAAGAAAGTAGTTCCGACGGCTTTCGAGCCGACGACTATTCCGAGCAGAATGGTGACTATGTTTATTAGCTCGTTGCTTGCCGTCTTTGCAAGTCTGTCGGTCACGGTGCTCTCCTTTAAGAGATTGCCGAGCATGAGACAGCCGACAAGCGGCAATGCCGACGGAAGAATGAGTCCCACGAGAAGCGTAACGACAATGGGGAAAATTATCTTTTCGCGTTTGCTGACTTCGCGAAGCTGCTTCATTCGTATGCTGCGTTCTTTTTTCGTCGTAAGAAGCTTCATTATGGGCGGTTGGATTATGGGTATAAGCGCCATATAAGAATATGCCGCTATAGCTATTATGGGAAGCAGATCGCTCTGCCCGAGTTGCTGAGTGAGCCAAATCGCCGTAGGACCGTCCGCACCGCCGATTATGGCGATTGCCGCCGCAGCCGCCCCTCTGAAGCCGAGCGCGACCGCTCCGAAGAACGTGACGAAAATACCGAGCTGAGCCGCAGCGCCGAGTAGCAGGCTTTTAGGATTTGCGATAAGCGGTCCGAAATCGGTCATCGCGCCTATACCGAGGAAAATCAGAGGCGGGAATATTACTTTATCCACACCGAAATACAGATAGTACAAAAGTCCTCCGGCAGTGCCGTCAGAGCCGTCCGCATACAATATTTCGTAACCGCCCGGAATATTTACTATGAGCATACCGAAAGCTATCGGAAGCAACAAAAGCGGCTCAAACTTACGGGCTATCGCGAGATAGAACAGTACGAGCGATACGGCTATCATGACGTAATTTTGCCAATTCGTCGAAGCATATATGCCCGTACTCTCCCATAGGTTTATGAGAATGTCTATAAAATTCATTTAATAGCCCTCGATTAGCTTATGGAAGCGAGATCCGCACCGCCAGCTACGTTGTCGCCCTCTTTGACGAGAAATGCGACCATACCGTCCGCGCTTGCAACGATATCGTTTTCCATCTTCATCGCCTCGAGCACGATTATCTTGTCGCCGTGCTTAACTTTGGAACCGTTTGCTACGGCAAGCTTCAAAACGAGTCCCGGCATGGGAGCCTTGACTATCGTTCCGCCGACAGACGCCTTGGGTGCGGGCGCGACCGAAGGCGCAGGCGTCGAAACGGGAGCAGCCACGGACGAAGATACGCCATCGCCTGCTTCTTCCACTTCGACAACGTACGATTTACCGTTTACATTAACATTGAACTTACGCATTTTAAATTCCTCCGAAAAATTCACTTACTGTTTTTAACTTGCCTTATGCGTCTTACTGTGAACGGCGGCGGCTCGCTTGCACCGCTTTCCTCAGCAAAAACGCATGAAATTGCCGCAACTATGGCAGCTACGACTTCTTCGTCGTTTTCGATCTCTCCCGTACTTACATTGATTGCCGCTACGTCTGTTGATTTCTTTTTTCCTGCCGTAGCTTTCTTTTCCACGAGTACGAACACTTTATTGAACAACACGAGCAACTCTACGAGAACTACGAGTGTCAAGAGAACGAAGAGTATGCCTGTAAGCGCAACGAGAGCCGCGTTCCCTACCGTATAGTCCGAATTAAACCAATCGAAATATTTGCTCAAATCGAAGTCGCCGCCTGCCGCGGATATTATACCGTTTAACACTTTGCTCACCTCTTAGACAAGAACGTCTGCACCGCGCTTATAAGAAAGTTGCGCGTAAACTCGGGTTTGATAACATTGTCGAAAAGTCCTATCGCGCCAACTTTACCCGCGCCCATATTCTCTTTGGCGTAAGCATCGGCAAGTTTTTGTTCGGCTTTTTCTTTATCTTTCGCACCTGCGATTTCATCCGCGTACAGAAGCCTTGCCGCCGCTTCGGAAGAAAGCGCTCCAACTTCGGCGCTTTCCCATGCCGCCGTATAATCGAACACGGAACGAGCGCAGAGTATCGTATAACCCGCGCCGATAGCCGATCCGACAACAAGGGAAATCTTGCCTACGCGTATCTGCGAATAGTTGTATATGAGACTGCCGATCTCTCTTATGAGACAGCAGTTTTCCGCACGGGGATTTGTCACCACGCCGCCGCAATCTACCAAATTGATTACAGGCAAACCGTAAACTTCGCACAAATTCAAAAGTTCGCCTATCTTTATCGACGCTTTGGGCGTAAGCTTACCCTCGTCAATCGAACTGTTGTTCGCGACTATACCTACCGAAATACCTCCGAGACGTGCAAGACAGGTAATGACTTCGGGAGCGTATTCGGCGCGAAGTTCGAGCAACGTCCCTTTATCCGTCACTTCCTTAACGATATTGGACGCTTTTGCTCCTGCTTTCAGCGTCTTGCAAACTCTGTTCAATTCGTCGGAGGGTTCCGCGACTTTTTCTCCTACGAGTTCGAGGAACGATCCGACCGTTTTTCTGAGTTCGGACACGCTCTTTACCACGTTCGTTACCATACCGGAAGACGAAGCGTGTACGGCCGCCGTCCCTACGTTTGCCGCATTGTCCTTGGTCTTGGACGCGATTATGAGCGGACTCGACGTCGCCATAACCGCTTTATCGAATGCGACTATGAGATCGCTGAACGCGGTCATATAGGAAAGCATTCCGTAATTTGCGCCCTTAAGCACGCAAACCGTCGGCACGCTTCCGTAAGCGCTTGCAAGCGCGTTCAGAATTTTGCCGTATCCTTCCAGAACCTCTACGCCTTCCCCGAAACGCGCGCCGCTCGTATCGATCACAGATATTACGGGCACGCCCGTCTTAACCGCATTTTCAACTAGACGGGTTATTTTATTTGCCGCCCCTATGCCTATACTTCCCTTGAGTACGGCGGGATTGGTTGCAAACACCGCCGCCTGTATTCCGTTTATACAAGCAAAACCGCTGACTACGCCCTCGCCTATTGCTTCTCCGAGAGGCGTTATCGAAGAAAGCAACGTATCGGTTTCAACAAACGACCCTTCGTCAACGAAGCCGTTTATGACCGAAACCGTATCTTTTGCCTTTAGTTTTGTCTGAGTGACGATACTGTTCGATTGTGCCATTTCTGATTATAAATCCTCCGCTTGCAAAGTAGTGAAAATCGCAAACTTCCACGATGTTTATTATACAGTAAGTTCGAAGAAAAAACAAGCATTTGACGCCTTTATTTTTCCCTAAACAAAAATTTGTACATACTCATCCTTTTCTTTGGAATATAAAGTTTACAGTTTAATGAAAAAGGCGCTTCGTACCGAACGAAACGCCGCATGATATAAACAGTATATGTAATAAAAATCAAACGAGTTTTAAATACTCGACCTCTTCGTCCGTAAGTTTTCGACTCATGCCGCGATACAGCCCGCCGAGCTTTAACTGACCTATTGCCGTCCGTTTCAAAAAAATCACTTCTCTGTTTATACTGTCGAACATTCTACGCACCTGACGGTTTCTGCCCTCGGTTATGACCACCTCGACGCTGCTTATGTTGTTCTCGAGATTTTTAAGACGGGCTTTACACTTCTTCGTCTTTACACCGTCGAGTATTACACCGCCGCGCAATTTGCCCAGTTCCGCTTCCGTAACTTCGCCCTCGACTTTTGCTATATAGGTCTTGGGAACTTCGTTGTGCGGATGAGTTATGCGGTTCGACAAATCCCCGTCGGTGGTAAGAAGAAGCAAACCTTCCGTGTCGTAATCGAGCCTGCCGACCGGAAAAATACGACGCGACGTATATTCGGGAGCAAGGAGCTGCAAAACCGTCTTTCTGCCGAACTCGTCGTTGGTAGTGCAGACAAAACCTTTCGGCTTATTCAGCATTAAATAGATATGTTCCTCCGCGGGAGAAACGCGCTCGCCGTTTAACAGAACGATATCGCTTTCCTTTATATCCGTTGCGAGATCTGTCACTATATGACCGTTTACCTTTACTTTTCCTTCGGTTACGAAAATCTCGCAGTTACGGCGACTGCCTATACCGCATCTCGCCAAATATTTATTTATTCTCACTTTTATCCGACCGTCCTTTTTACCACCCGCCTATAACTTCTTTGAGTCTGTCGATATAGTCGAGTTCGTTTACGCCTTTAATAGTAACTAATTTTTCTTCAAAAAGCAACCGATTGGCAAGGGTTATTTTTATTTTTCCCGCCTCGACGCCTTCCGCCACCGGCGCGATGAATCCGCTCGACTTTTCGATACTGTAATCCAACATTTCCTTTTCGCCGTCTTTCAACGGATAATAAAGCTCTCTTTCCGGCGCGCAATCCGCAAAATCGGCTTTTCCGTATTTTACCGGAATCGCACAAACCTTTTCGATGTTCAAGATCTTTTCGAGCCTATACTCCGAGAACGCCCGCTCCATGAGAGCGGCGCACTCCTCGAACATCGGACCGCAGTCGAGAACCACGCAGATCACCCGCATACCGTCTCTCTTGGCGCTCGACACGAGACAACGTCCCGCGCGCTTTGTAAATCCGGTCTTAATCCCGTCGCCGCCGTCAAACGTCGAAAGTATCTTGTTCTTGTTTATAACAATCCTGTCGTAGTCCCGCCCTTTCCACGGCATTGTATAACGCTTAGTCGAAACTATGCTTTCGAACACGGGATTCTTCATCGCATACGAGGAAATAAGAGCAAGATCCCGCGCAGTAGTATAATGATTGTCGTCGTGAAGGCCGTGAGGATT
This sequence comes from uncultured Christensenella sp., assembly GCA_910585955.1. Taxonomy (GTDB): domain Bacteria; phylum Bacillota; class Clostridia; order Christensenellales; family Pumilibacteraceae; genus MGBC157735. The sequence goes on along the minus strand of CAJUGC010000005.1, from coordinate 136,987 downwards.
TACGAAATTGGAATTTTCCGCTCCCGCTTTTTTTGCCGTTAAGTTCATCATTTCGGCAAATCTTTCCACACTTCCTCCGACGGAAATCGCAAGAGCTACCGCGCAATCATTCCCGGATTGAAGCATAAGTCCGTGCAATAAATCTATTATTTTAAGCTCCTCGTCCTTCTCGAGATAGACAGACGAACCTTCCACGCCGACTGCGGAGTTCGGCACTTTTACCGTTCGATCGAGATTTTTCTCGTTCTCTATGACGGTGATAGCCGTCACTATTTTGGTCGTACTTGCCATTGGGCGTTTTTTATCCGCGTTTTTCTCGTACAGTACGCGATTAGTCGAATTTTCGAGCAGCAACATCGACTGAGCGGACGTCTGCGCGCCGATCGACACCGCAAAAACGTCGTTTATCTTTGTTGTCGAAATCGCCATGCACGACATAATACATACGGTTATGAGCGCCGCGACAGACAATACGCGTAAAAGCCGTCCTCTCACTGCTTTTTGACCCCGCTCATGATTTCGTCGAGAATTTCCGGAACGGTATCGAGAATTTTCTCGAGAGGATTCTTATCGTCGATGTTCACAAGCTTTACGCTCTTTCCGTCGCTTACAAGGAATCCGACGGGCGAAACAGATACGCCCGCACCGCTTCCTCCGGCAAACGGATATTCCGTGTAAGTCTGGCGAGACATATCGCTGTACTCTCCGCCGCCCGTCAAAAAGCCCGCCGTAATTTTGCTTATGGGAATAATGCTCACTCCGTCAGCCGTAACTACGGGCGTCCCTATAACGGTGTCCGCCTCCACCAAAGTGCGAATTTTCGTGAAAGCATTGTCCATTATTCTTTCTACCGGATGTTCTTGTTGCTGTATAATCATACTTGCTCCTTTTTAACACTAATCGATTTATACTTCGCCGAGCGTTTGCCGCCGCGTTTTGCCGCTATTCCGAATTTTGACTTTAATCCCGCAACGAAGCTGTTTATAATATTTGCTATAGACAGTTTAATTATCCCAAACGCCTCAAAGTCCATTCTATCAGAATTGTACTGCGGCGTGATCTTCTGAGATATTTCGATATGTTGACGACTGCGCAAAAAAGAAGTGAACGCACACATAAGCGTACGCGCAAAACCAACCGCCATAGTCGTGACGAACGCATTGTTTTTAAGCCCTATATCCATACCGAGTTCCAACTTCTCCACAATGATATAAGACATAATCGGCATTGCATGAAAAAACGCGATTATGGATTTATCGTCGTTTTTGTCGGCGTTAAGGTGAATTTCCTCCCTTTTCTTTCCGCTTTCGATTATAAGATTTTTTTCGAGAGCGCTATTGCTTTCGACGCTGAATTTAGCTTTGAATACCGGCAAACCGAAAAGAGTGAGCTTGATGTTCCCTGCTCCCGCAAAGACATCTCCGTCGATCGAAACCGCGACGATAAAAGGCACAAGCGAAAAGCTCAATATTATGACGATAACGGAAAGAGCGATGAGCATATTCGTAATATGCCACCGCTCTTTTCTATTTATGCGTTTTGACTATTCCACCTTATCCACTTTTTCGCCCTCGAGAAATTCGGGAGTCGCTTCCTGCTCGGGCAGTTCGAACTCGTTGTACAAGCTTGCCGCTTCGATTTTGCTGTTTTCTTCTATAACGGTTATGCTTTCGAGCAGTCTGTCGTAATCGGGAAGTTGGTTTATATCCTCTATGCGGAAGCGCTTTAGGAACTTCTCGGTAGTTCCGAATAAAAGCGGTTTGCCGACGGCGTCTTTTCTCCCCTTGACTTCTATAAGGTCGTGTTTCAACAACACCTGAATCGCATAATCGCAATTTACTCCGCGCACTTGTTCCACTTCGAGTCTCGTGACGGGCTGGCGATAGGCTATAATCGCAACCGTTTCGAGAGCCGCGTTCGACAGCTCCTTTTCACGAACGGGCTTTAAAACGCTTTCGACCGCTTCCGCATATTTGGGGTTGGACGCAAACTGTATCTTATCTCCGTATGTTTGTATAATAATTCCGCTTTTTCCTCCGTAACGACGCTTGAGCCGCTTTAAAGATGCTTCGATCTCGCTACGCTGAAGTTCGAGCGTTTCCGTTATATCGCTTATTCTGAGACCTTCGCCCGACACGAGCATAAGCGCCTCGAGCACATAATCCAAATCATCTAAGTTCATTGTGTCATGCCGCCTTATGTATAGTAATTTCTCCGAAAGTGCTTTCCTGTACGACGTGTATAAACTGTCCTTTCATGAGTTCGAGCAATGACTGAAACGTCGTAATGATTTCGGTTTTGGTAAAGTCGTCTTCAAAGAGGTCGAAAAAACTCAAATGTTCTCGCTCGGCAATCACCGACTTAATCCTCTGAGACATCTCGTCGACCGTAAATCTGTCCTTTTTTATTTGACGTTCGACCACCGTTTTAGCGCGTTGATCAAGCTTCAACAAAAGCTTTTGAAGCGCTTTCAACAGTCCGTCTTTAGTCATATCCTTAAGGACGAGTTTAGGCGTAGCCATAGCAGGATCGGGATCTCTGTAATGTGCGCCTACAGTCTCGAGGTCGCGCATTTTTTCGCTCGCGCCCTTGTATATCTCGTATTCCTCATTATACATACGGCGCATGATTTCCTGTTTAAGCTGTTCCGCGTCGCTATCTTCCGGCTCTTCCTGAACACGCGGCAACAGCGACTTGGATTTCATTTCGACAAGCAATGCCGCAATCTCTATGAACTCCGCCGCCCCCTCCAAATCGAAAACGTCGAGAGTGTCGAGGTAAGAGAGATATTGCTCGGTTATATCGGAAACATAAAAGTCCTGTATGTCTATCTTCGACTTTTTTACGAGCGAAACAAGCACGTCGATCGGTCCGTCGAACTGGTGTCCGCTGAAACGATTGAACTTTACTCTGTAATATTCGGAATCAGTTTCCGCTTCGTTAATCACTATATCTTTGTTTGTAATGTCCGCCATGTGTACCTACCCGAAAATAAGTCCCCAAAACCAAATAAAGCCCGTACTCACCCAATCTGCCATCTTCCTTATATAAAGACCGAGAATATCGATATAATACGGCAAGTCGAATATGTCGACCACTATGCCGAGAACGATAAGTGCAAGGAGTATATAATGACCGTAATCGCGTATAAACTTCGTATATGGATTATTGAATCGCGTAAACGCTTCGACGACCCTGAAACCGTCGAGCGGATGAATGGGCAACAGGTTAAAGAATACAAGATTCAAATTGAGGCGTGTCATTATCGAAAAGAACCCGGCAAAGCCGTTGAACACGCGAGCCGCGCCCTCGCCCGTAATTCTCGCCAAAAAGTACATTAGCATGAGAAAGCCGCATGAAAGAAACGCCAAAATCAGGTTTACGGTGACGCCGGCTATCGCAACGGTGAAAATTCCGCGCTTTCGGTTTTTAAAATTACCCGGATTCACGGGCACCGGCTTCGCATAGCCGAAGCCTACGGTCATCAGCATTATAAACCCAATGGCGTCGAAATGCGCAAGCGGGTTTAAAGACAACCTGCCGTTCACTTTAGCCGTCGGATCGCCGTTCCACAACGCCACATAGCCGTGCGCTATCTCATGAAGAACCATGGAAATCACAACAGCCAACGCGATGAAAATTATATCGATCCACTCCTGAGCGAAAATCAAAAGCCCAACTCCCTAAAGAAAATTAAAACGGCACAATAACGTACCGCTTTAATAATATCATATTTACGCATTTAAAGTCAACCGATTATATATGTCGGTTTTTAAGTGAAAAACGCGCCAAAAAAAACGCCGATCGCATTACGCGACCGACGTCCGTTGTCTCGGCTTTGATTACCATTTGGAAATAAAGTCGTCTACTATGTCGATATAACCTTTCTTCTCGATGCTTGCCGAAGAAATTATATCTATCTCTCCGACCTGTTCGTCGCCTCTCGTTACAATTGCCTTGCCTATGACGTCGCCTTCGGCAACAGGCGCCTTAACTTCATCTGTCATAACGCTTATTTTATACTCGCTCGCGGCGTTTTTCTTATCGAATACAAAGTATGATCCAGCATATATTCCGTCCACTGAATCGGCTTTGCCTCCGCCTACCGAAACAGGAGTTTCAATCTTTTCGCCCGCTTTGACCAACTCTTTGGTTTCGTAATTTGCGAACCCGTAATTGAAGAGCTTGCAAATTTCGGCATTGCGCTTTTTGCTGTCCGCCGCGCCCACAACAACGCTTATAAGACGCGTGTTGCCGCGCTTGGCAGTAGCCGCCAGACATGACATCGCTTCATTCGTGAAACCCGTTTTGCCGCCGTCACAACCATCGTAAGCCCTTATAAGCTTATTCGTATTCGTGAGTCGCGTCGTTCTGCCGCTCGGATGAGCGAAATCATACATCCACACTCCCGAATATTCAAAGAACTTTTCGTGAGAAAAAAGCTCTCTTGCCATCGTGGCAACGTCGCGAGCGCAGCAATACTGACCTTCCGCAGGCAAGCCCGTGCAGTTGACGAACTTCGTGTTTTCCATTCCGAGCTCCGAAGCGCGGGCATTCATTCTATCGACAAAGCTTTCGACGCTCCCCGCAAGATGTTCGGCAATGGCTACGCAGGAATCGTTTGCCGAAGCTACGACAATGCTTTGCAAAAGTTCGTTCACCTTATAATTGCTTCCCGCATCGAGAAACGCCTGAGAACCGCCCATGCCGCTCGCATTTTCGCTTATAGAGATTTCGGCATCGTAATCGAGTCTGCCTGCGTCCGCCTCCTCGAAAGCCAGTAACAACGTCATAATCTTGACCATGCTCGCTATAGGCTGTCGGTTCAGCTCATTGCTCTCGTAAATGACCGTTCCCGTATTGTAATCGAGAAGAATCGCCGCGCGCGCTTGCGTGGAAAGCGCATTTTCCCCGGTCAACGCAGCTACTCGCGAAATACCCAAAGGAGCCATAGCGGCAACGACTACAAGCATCGCCGCACACATTTTCATTAAAAGTTTTTTAGTATACATAAACCGTCTCCGTACATTATTGATAATTTTAATATGCACTTACGAGCGATTTATTATGTATCAAATTATAAGTCCCGCCGTAAACAGTCCGCCGAGAAGCCCCTCGAAAATTACTCCCACGATAATTGCTCCGCCGCAAATTGCCATTTGAGGCAGGCGACTTTTAAACGCTCCGAAATCGAAATAGCCGCAATGCCGCAATTCAAGCCCGCAATCGATCGATATGACTATCATTGCGGATAGAGCGCCGCCGATAATGAAGCAATACGGAATATAGCAAACTATGATGAACGGCAGCGCCGCAAGTTTAAAGTATACGAAATAAACGGCTATCGTATAACCCATAGTATACATCTCATAAAAAAATACCAGCACTCCCAAAAGGCTTACCCAAAAGTTTAAAGCAGTCGCCGCGAGCACTGCAAGGCATACGATAAGAAAAAAAAGATTGGAAAAAATGTGTCCGACTACGCTACGCTTGTCGGCGCTTACAAACATTGCAAAAGCTCCGCGCGATCTAAGCACGGTCTCCGCATCCGAAATGCATCCGCCTCGTATACCGAACGCACAAGCGACGATGAATACCGCAAGCAGCAGCAAAAGTCTCAATTTATGATTTTTCAGAAACTCCGTAATTGCATAGTAACAATTCATGAGTCCGTACGAAACTCTCATATAACAAGATATGAGCCGACCTGTCGAAATTATGCGATATTTGACGAAAGGCTTTTATTTGCTCAAAGCCGAATTTCGGTCGCAGATTTACTAAGCTAATACATCCAATCGAGATATAACCCATATCCCTTTGTGGGATCGTTGACGAAAACGTGAGTTATCGCACCCACAATCATATCGTTTTGTATTATGGGACTGCCGCTCATGCCGCGAACAATGCCTCCCGTCAGCTCCAATAGCCTTTTATCGGTCACGCGGACCACCATGCTTCTGTCCGAGCGCTCGGACTGCGGTATTGCGCGAATTATCTCTATATCGTAGAAATCGGCTGTTCCGTTTACACTGGTATAAATCTTTGCTTTGCCGTTACGCACATTTATACGACTGCCTATCTGATAATAATTTTCAGGTATATTTGCGTTTGAAAAGTATTTTCCGTATACGCCGTAGTCGGTGTTCTTATATATCTCGCCTATCGGTTTGTCCGTATCCTTAAGCACGCCTTTAAGTTCACCGGGAGTTCCCTTGACTCCGCGGTTAACTCCTATAATGTCGCAGTTATACACCCGTCCGCCGCATATAGGCAAAACGCAATCGTTACTGCCCGTTATGCCGTGACCGAGACAAGCAAAAGTATTGTCCGCCCTCACAAAGCTTGCCGTACCTACGCCCGACACATTATCCTTTACCCAAAGCCCGAGCTTATACTTACCGCTTAATTCCTCTATCAGCGGCGATACGCATACTTTCAATATGCGTCCGTTTCGGTTTAAAGTCACATATAGCTTATCCGATCCGTCGTAGCCATCCATAAATGCAGTGAAGTCGTCTACGCTTGCGATTTTTCTATCGTTCAGACTCAGGATTATATCGCCCTTTTCGATGTTGCCGTCTATTGCGACGTTACCGACGGAGGTCGCAACATTGCCCACTTCTTCGACAAGTACCCCGTCAACATCTAGAGTAAGACCTACGGGAAAGCCGCCGATACGCACCTGCCTGTCTTTAGAGCATAGAATATCTATGGTCTTTATAGGTATCAACCCGAAAAGCCTGAACGAAAGTTTGCCTTTGCCTTCCTCGGCGCCTTGTTCGCTCATATCTAGTTTACAGCTTACGGCTCCATAGTTTGCACTTGCGACCGCACGCGGCGAAACCACTATCCCGTCGGGAATAGAAACGGCAAATCGCACGCCGACCGCACAATAAAGCGCAAAGTAAACACATAGCGCGAAAGCCGCAACCGCTAAAAACCAACCTGTTTTTCTTTTTTCCATACTTATATTTAGCCGATAAAAATCGCTAAATATACAGAATAATAACTAAATTCCTTCACCCGATTTTGCGGAATAACAATCATTGTAAAGACAATACCGCAAATATTCTTTGAAAGCGCACATCACACCCGCCGTCGTATGACGACGTTTAATCGCACCGCACATAAATTCGTCGAGATCTTTGAGTCCGCCGTTTTTGAGCGACACGTCTATTGTCGCTCCGATTGCCTTGTCTATTTTTGCCGCAGATGATTTTCCGTCGCCGAACTCGGCAAAATACGAACACATCGGTCTGTCGTCGTCTACGTTTTTCAACATCATAAAAAGAATTTCTTTGATATAACGAAAGCCAGCGCGAGATGCGTCAAGCCCGCCTTCGAGCAGTTTCTTGGTAATATACATTCTCAAATACGGCTCGGTCACTTCAATAGAATCGATAATTACGGTATTTACGTTTGTTTGATTCATTTGTTTCTCCTCCGAAATCTCTTTTTTTCCTATGTTCTTCACCTGTTCGCGCGAGTAAAAATGCGCTTATCCGAGTTGTCTATACTTTGCTCGAATAAATTGAATAATATGTACTCGTTTAAAAGCGTCAACGTCTGTCCGACGCTGGGCAGTTCTATCGACGAAAACCCGAAAAATTTGGAAAGAATCGCAAAGCCGTTGCTTGTGTAAAACGAGCTTGTCACGAGCGTGCGAACGCTTCTTTCGAGCGCGTCGGATCGTACTCCGAAAGATTCGGCAACAGCCGCATACAGCGCCATAGTCTTTAAGTCTCCGTACTTTTGCTGTAAAGATATCAACACCATTTCTTTAAAATACCTGAATCCCGTAAGGGACGGCATCAGTCCTACGCGTATCATCTCCGACGTAACGATATGCCTAAGCTCGGCTTCCGATATTACAATGTCGTCTCGCAAATTCAAGATATTTTCGGTTTGCAAATTTTCCATTATGTCCTCCTGTAAATCTATTTTTCCGCCCATTCGCAACATAAAAAACGACAGCGCGAAAAGCAGTGTTATGATTATATCATATTTCAGTCGTAAAAGCAAGTATTTTGCCGAATGATTAAACTGAAATAAAAATATAAAACGTCGAATTAACGTGAAAATTGTATAAAAAAGTATAACCCCGTAAAAAATACGGGGTTTTTGTCGAATATTTAAATTATTTTAAATATAAATTTAATCTTTATCCGTTTTCTGTTTACGCAAGAACAGGCATCTGAGAATACCTCTCAAAAATATCGGGGCTTTGACACAGATAATTTTCACGGCGCTACCTCCTTATCAGTTCTCGACGAACAACAGAGCCGTTCCTCTATCCAAACAGTACCGAACGACGCCGCCGCAAGCCGCGTTTGAAGACGTAAAGACGTTTATCTTATCGACGCAGACGTCTTTAGCCTCATAAAGCAGACCTTCCGTATATAGTATATGCACGCTATCCGAATAAGGTACCAACGAAACAATCTTATCTTTTTCAACTTCCATCACGAATTCTTTGCCGCGAGCCACGAAAAATACGTCGAACATACCGCCCTTGAGCACAGCTACGCAACCCAGCGAATGAGCAAGAGGCAAAAGAGCGTAATTAACCAATTCATGATCGGGGCGAAGACCGAACGCCCCGTAAATCTCAATCTCCTCAAAACCGAGTCGAGCTGCTCTTTCGACCGCCAGCTGCGCATCCGTGCAATTCTTTTTTACGGGAAATTTCTCCATATCGACATCTTCGAAAAGTCCATGCGACGTAATGGAATCAAAGTCCCCGATCAACAAATCCGGACGGCAAAATTTCGAAGCATAGTCCGCTGCTCCGTCCGCACAGATGACGAACGATGACCGAAAATCGATTTCAGAAACCGCCTGTTCGCGCGGCGGTTCGCCGTTCAAAAATATCACGGCCTTCCTTTTTTCACCCACTGTATTACTCCGCAAGTCGTTTTATCGCCTCCCTCATATCCGATGCCGAAAATACCGAACTGCCCGCAACCAGCATATCGACGCCGCAGTTTTTGACGGCGAGAGAATTTTCGCAATTGACGCCGCCGTCGATTTCAAGCAAGGCGTTCGTCTTACCGCCGACAATAATGTCCTTTATCTTGCGCGCGCGATCGTAAGACGTTTCGATAAATTTCTGACCGCCGAACCCGGGATATACGCTCATCAACAAAACGACATCGACAATATTTACAAACTTTGCCAAAGCTTCTACCGGCGTATCGGGACTGATTGCCAATCCCGCTTTGATATTTCGTGCCTTAATAGACGCAAGAGTCTTTTCGGCATCGCACTCCGCCTCGACATGAAACGTGATTATATCCGCGCCCGCATCGGCAAACCTGTCTATGTACAAATCGGGACGCGAAATCATCAAGTGCACGTCAAGAGGCAAATTCGTATATGTCTTAAGATCGGAGACAAATTTCGAACCGAAAGTAATATTCGGAACAAAATGTCCGTCCATAACGTCGCAATGAACATAATCCGCGCCCGCCTGCTCGAGATTACGCACCGCCTCGCCGATGTTTCCGAAATCCGCCGTAAGAATCGACGGAGATATCAAAGTTTTTCTTAAAGTGTTCATTTATTCATCCTCTCAAAGAGTTTACCGTTGCATTTACTTGCTTTTTATCGCGCACCATGACAGGCATAGCACTAAAGATCGAGCCGCTTTCGTCGCAGTTGCCCGCAAGCGCCCGCAATATCCGCCCCCATCGATCTTCTTATAGTAGCCGACACCCCAAGCGACACAAGTTTTTCACAGAATCGCTCTGCCTCAAGAGCGGTACAACCTTCGACTTTTTTGCCTTCGACTTTATTCAGCATTATCAGATTTACATGAGCAGCCATTCCTTTAGTAAGCTCAGACAGCCGTCTCGCATCGGAAAAACTCATGTTTACGCCTTTAACCATAGAATATTCGAATATTACGCGCCTACCCGTCTTTTTAAAATAATAACGAGCCGCTTCCACCGTTTCCGTTACGGAATATTTATTGGCTATCGGCATCAACTTTCGACGGTATTCGTCAAGCGTGGCGTGAAGAGAGAGCGATAAAGTCACATCGAGTCCGAGATCGGCAAGTCTTCGTATATTCTCGACAATTCCGCAAGTCGAAAGCGAAATCGAACGCCTGCCCACATTCAGACCGTTCGGATCGGAGACAAGCTTTATAAACTTCACAACATTATCGAAGTTATCAAGAGGCTCTCCGCTCCCCATAAGCACTATATTCGATAGCTTTCTGTCTGACATACTACCGCCCAAATGCCTATTTACAGCCACAAACTGTCCGAGTATCTCGCCGGGCGTCAAATTGCGCACAAGCCCGCCTATGCCGGAAGCGCAAAATTCGCATCCCATTCTACACCCCACCTGTGTAGATACACAAAGCGTATTTCCGTAATCATGCGGCATATATACGCCCTCTATGACATTTCCGTCAAACAGTTTATACAGATATTTTACCGAACCGTCTCTCGATTTAAGCTCCTCCGCTATTTCGATCGGACGCGCGATATGCTCAAGCGCAAGGCTTTCCCTCAGCTCTTTCGGAATATTACTCATTTCGTCAAAATCACATCCACCGAGCAGCCACCCCATAATCTGACGAGTTCTATATTTAGGAAGGTCTCGCTGCGAAAGAAATTCATCCAATTCTCCAAGATCAAGATCAAGTAAAATCACTTCGCACCCCCGTTCTTTCTCATGACGGCGACAAAAAAGCCGTCGGTTCTGTCAATATGCGGAAACAATTTTAACGTGTTTTTACAAACAAGCTCCTCTATCGAATCACAACTTTCACCAGAATTACCGCCATTCAAACGCCTTTCGTTAAGTTTCCCGCTTTGCAAATCGCCGCCAAAGACAATATCCGAACAATTTTCAAGCTTAAAATCTCGATTATGACGCAAAAAATTTTCGATTATGCTTTCGTTTTCTTCTTTTAAAAGAGAGCACGTTGAATAACACAGTTTTCCTCCGTCTCCGACATACAACGACGCCGTACGCAAAATTCTCGACTGCAATGCCGACAGCTCTTTCACCCCGTCGGGCGTGCGCCAAAGCAAAATATCGGGACGACTGCGAAGATCTCCCGTTCCGCTACAAGGCACGTCGCAAACCACGCAATCAAAGGCAGAGACCCAATCTTCACGCTTTACGCAAGCGTCGTTAAGAACGGCATTTATCTTGACACCCATACGACAAGCATACGATTTTATGAGCCCGACACGGTGTTCGTGTATATCGCACGCCGTAACATCTCCGCCGACCAGTTCGGCAATATAGACAGCTTTTCCGCCGGGAGCAGCGCACAAGTCGAGAATACTCGAAGCTTCGTTAAGCCCCTGCGCATAACAATTAACGGCAATTGCGGAAGCCAGAGATTGCACCGCATAATCATTCTTTGCCAAAATCCCATCGGCAACAAGCTGTTTTATCGTATTATGCGTGACATAGTACCCGAATTTTGTCTTTTCTATCTCGGATGCGGAGAACTTTTCTATAGATTTTTCAAACCCATTTACGTTTACGGTCTTTTTAAGCCTTATATGCGTGCGAAACTCATCCGCTCTCATCATATTCTCAACAAACTCAAAACCGTATTCGGAAACGAATTTTTGGGCAAGCCATATTGGCAAACCGTAAACCACGGACAAATATTCGCGCTCCTTGCATTTTCCAATGTCCGGAAGTTTGACTTCGGCAACTTTCCTCAAAACAGCGTTTATAAATCCGCAGGCGCCCTCTTTTCCGAGAGATTTGGAAAGTTCCACACACCTGTCTACAACCGCATAGATCGGCGTGTTCATATACCGCGCCATATACGTCCCCATTTTCAGCACAACATATACGGCTTGTTTAGGACGCTTCTCGACAAGAGCATTTATTATGTATTCGAGCGTTATGTTTTTTTCGAGAACCCCGTAAAAAAGTCGCGTTATGTACTCGTCTTCTCCGCTCGAAGATTTCAAAGCGTCATTAAGCGCTTGCGCCGAATAAGCTCCGTCTCTAAGAACCGCAGACAAAGCTTTAAAACATATTCTCTCTCTTTCTATGTTCAACCCTTCTTTCACGAAAGTCTCGCTCCGTCCTTCAGACTCCTGCCGTTCAAAAACTCTCGCGCAGACAGCATTTTTGCGCCCGGAAGCTGCAATTTTTCAATTGCAATCCCTCCGTCCGCACAAGCGACGATTATCTTTCCGTCAAGCGTTTTAACCGTTCCGCATTCGCCGAAATCACCGTCAACCGCGCTTACTCGCCCGATTTTAATCGTTTCTCCCCCCAAGTAAGCAAACGCTCCCGGAGAAGGAGTTACGCCGAGACAGCGACAAACGATTTTCTCCTTAGTCTCGCAAAAATCAAGATGACCGTCTGCTTTCGTGAGCATTCTGCACCTTGTCGCCTTGCTTTCATCCTGCGGTTCCGCATTTACAGTCCCGTCTTCGATTTTATCAAGCGTATTCAAAAGAAGCTCTGCGCCGATACAGCTCAAACGAGCAAGAAGTTCGCCCGACGTCTCGTCTTTTGCTATAGACACACACCGCACGGCAAGAATATCGCCGCTGTCCACACCTACGTCGGTCTGCATGATAGTTATTCCCGTGTCTCTGTCTCCGTTTATAATCGCCCACTGAACCGGCGCGCTTCCGCGCAATTTCGGCAACAAGGACGCATGAACATTTATCACGCCATAAGGCGCAATCTCGAGAATCTCCCGACTGAGAATCTGACCGTACGCCGCTGTGACCATAATATCGGGTCGAAGCCTCTTCAATACGTCAATCCCGTCCGCTCGTATCTTTTCAAACTGATAAACAGGTATACCGATCTCCTCGGCATACGCCCTTACGGGAGTCGGCAAAAGTCTTCCTTTTCTATCTTTAGCCCTATCAGGTTGCGACACAACGGCAACAACCTCATGACGCGAAGACGCCAGCGCTTTTAGCGGAGCGACCGCAAATTCCGGGGTGCCGAGAAATATAATTTTCAAATTTAGCTCCTTTTTATCGTGTTATGTCACGCATAGTGCTCTACGTTGCTCGTTTTAAGGCGATTCCACTCACCCATCCGTCCGCTTATCATAAAGTTTATCGATGAAAAGTATCCCGTCAAGATGATCTATTTCGTGACAGAATGCGACAGCCTCAAAATCGGCAATCTTATAAATTTGTTTTTCGCCGTACCTGTCATACGCCTGCACAGTCAGCTTTTTCGGACGTTTTACATATCCGTTTCTGCCGGGAACGCTCAAACACCCTTCAGGCCCCACCTGCGAACCCGATTCCTTCAATATGACAGGATTGACAAGTTCGAACTTAGTTTCTCCGTCCACGCAAACTACGCAAACACGCTTCAATATTCCGACCTGCGGAGCCGCAAGTCCCACGCCGTTCGCTTTGGTCATAGTCTCGAACATATCGTCGATCAGACAGCCGAGTCTCGCATCGAATTCAGTCACCTCTCGCGCGCGCCGTCTCAAAATGTCCTCTCCGAGTTTTACTATTCCTCTTGTAGCCATATTCACCTCAACTCAAATTATTTGGATTTATTTCGACAAAACACGTCGCTTTGTTGTTTTTGTATTTGTCGGTAATATCGTAAATTTTACTGACCGCTTTTTCCGTTCCGCCCGTGATGCGCGCCAGCATCTGCATCCTGAATTTCGACTGTATCCGCTTTACAGGCGATTTCATTGCCGCGGCATAAGCAAAATCGTCTCTGTGCAAGTTTACATAATTCATAGCATCGTCGTATATTTTCTTTAGCGTTTCGAATGCATCGTTTTCATTTTCCGATGTTACGAGCACACGAACTATTTTAGAAAACGGAGGATATTTTGTGAGTTCGCGTAAATTTATTTCCTTTTCATAAAAACCTTTATAATCCCCGCTTGCCGCGAATCTGTAAACATAATGGTTAGGCGAATACGTTTGAAGCACTACCTTACCCGCCTTGGCGTCTCTGCCCGCTCTTCCCGAAACCTGAGTAATCAGTTGATATGTACGCTCACTGCTGCGATAGTCGTTGAAATGCAAACTCATATCCGCGTCTACTATCCCAACCAGAGTAACATCGGGAAAATCATGCCCTTTTGCAATCATCTGAGTACCCACAAGCACAGACGCTTTTTTGCTTGCAAACCGCTCGAGAATACGAACGTGCGAGTCCTTCGTCTGCGTCGTATCGTTGTCCATACGCAAAATCTCTTTACCCGGGAACATCTCTTCGAGTCTTTCGACAAGCTGTTGCGTCCCGACAAAACCGCGTTTTATATGCGGACTTTTGCACATCGGGCACACGTCGAGCATTGAATATCTGTTGCCGCAATAGTGGCATTTAAGCATATCTTCGTCCTTATGATAGACCAAAGACACGTCGCAACGCTCGCATTTTGCCACATAACCACAACTTCGACACATCACATACGACGAGTAACCACGTCGGTTAAGAAAGATTATCGCTTGATTGCCGCCGTTTACACAGTCGTAAAGCTCAGACTCGAGACGGCGCGAAAATATACCGTTATTGCCTGCGGCATATTCCTTTGTCATGTCTACGATATGCATTTTTGGAAGAGCGCGCTCGTTCACACGAGTATTCATTTCGACAAGACGGTATCTTCCGTTTACGGCATAATAGTACGATTCTATAGACGGTGTAGCGCTTCCCATGATTAGATTGCACCCGTTGTATTCGGCGCGCCTCACCGCAACCTCACACGTCTGATAGCGCGGATTACTCTCCGAAACATAACTCGAGTCGTGCTCCTCGTCGATTATTATGACGCCAATGTCCTTAACAGGCGCGAATATAGCCGATCGTGCGCCGACTGCGACGCGCGCTTCGCCGCAAAGAAGCCTTCTCCATTCGTCGAATCGCTCGCCCGCCGAAAGTCCGCTGTGAAGTATCGCGACTTCGTCCCCGAAACGCGCCTTGAAAACCTTGAATACCTGCGGCGTAAGAGATATTTCGGGCACAAGCATTATTGCGCTCTTTCCTGCAGTAAGAGCGTCGGAAATACAACGCATATATACTTCCGTCTTTCCGCTGCCTGTTACTCCGTGCAGGAGAAACGTCGAATTTTTCTCCGATCTTACGACCGAGTATGCCGCCTTTTGCGACGAAGTGAGT
The DNA here is from genome assembly GCA_910585955.1 of uncultured Christensenella sp. Lineage (GTDB taxonomy): Bacteria > Bacillota > Clostridia > Christensenellales > Pumilibacteraceae > MGBC157735. Next base: position 121,876 of record CAJUGC010000005.1, on the reverse strand, counting down.
TCCCTTTCCTCGTCGATGCTCTCCGCCACCGACGAATAAGGGGTGCGCTTGATTTCGACGCTCGTCACATACAACACGTCGCGAGCAATCAGATTGCGAACCGCCGCCGCCGAAAAATTTTCGTTCATCTCGGCAAGAGGCGTTTCTCCGTTCTCCATTAAATAAAAGCAGACGTCGCGCTGAGCGTGCGCAGACTTTTTTACATACTCGTCCACATCTACGCCCACAAACTCATCACGCAATCCCACATACTGTTTTTTCAGCTCCCTAACTCTTCCGCCGCGCATTTGTGAGGGAATAAAAAGCCGCAAAACGTCTATTATCCGAAGACGGTACTTTTCGCGCATGAACGACATGAGAGAAAACATTTCTTCGGTTATGACCGCGTATTCGTCGAGCGAGGAGTAAATGCTTTTAAGCTTGTCCGCAGGCAAATCGGAAGATTCCTTCAGCTTCATGACATAGCCTTCGATATTGCGCCTTCCGAAAGGAACGGATACACGCATACCGCGTTTCAAAACCAAAGCGCTCGGCACGTTATAGTCGAACACCCTGTCGACTTCGCCGTTCGATATGTCGACTATAACTTCGGCTATCATAGCTTTAAAATCTCGTCCAAAATAATATCGGCAAGCTCGCTTTTGAGCATAACGGGAAGATCCTTTTCTACCGAATCGGTTATTATGGTAGCGACGTTCGTATCGACGTCAAATCCCGCGCCCTCTTTGCAGACATCGTTTGCGACAACCATGTCAGCTCGCTTAACAGCAAGCTTTTTACGAGCATTTTCTTTCAGATTCTCGGTTTCCGCGCAAAATATAACGAGTTTTTTATCGCCTTTTTTCTTTCCGACCGCACTCGCTATGTCCGGATTCTTTTTCAATTTAAGCGAAAGCGATTCCGACTTTATTTTTTGCGGCGCACGCTCTACATAATAATCGGCAGGAGCAGCCGCCTTTATTATAATGTCGCAATTATCCATAGCGGAAAGCACGACATCGTACATTTCTCTCGTCGTCTTGACTTTGATAAGTTCGTCGTAATCGCGAGGTTCGACGAGGGTATTCGCGCAAACGAGTACGACTCTTCCTCCTCTTTTTTTGACTGCCGAACACAGCGCCATTCCCATTTTTCCGCTCGAGCGATTGGTTATGACGCGTACGGGATCTATAGGCTCTTCGGTGCCTCCCGCCGTCACAAGCACGGTTTTACCCGCAAAATCATTCGCAGAAAGCAACAGTTCCTTAGTCTTGTCGAAAATTGCATTTGGCTCGGGCAAACGACCGCTTCCGCAGTCTCCGCAAGCAAGCCGACCGCTTTCGGACTCCATGATATATACGCCGCGTGATCCGAGCGTCTTGAGATTTTCGCGCGTAGCTTCGGCGTTGAGCATATTGGTGTTCATCGCGGGAACTACAAGCACTTTACAGGTTGCCGCAAGCAAAGTGGTAGTCAAAAAATCGTCGGCAATCCCGTGAGCGACTTTGGCAATGACGTTTGCCGTTGCGGGAGCAATCACGAATATATCGGCTTTCTTCGCAAGAGATATGTGTTCTACTTCCCACGGAAAATCGCGATCGAACATATCGCATACTACGCGGTTGCCCGAGAGAGTTTCGAATGTAAGCGGCGCGACAAACTGCGTGGCGTGTTCCGTCATCACCACATAAACGTCGGCATTGGCCTTTTTGAGACGGCTGACGAGCTCGCAGACCTTATAAGCCGCGATACCGCCGCACACTCCCACTACTACCGTCTTTCCGCTTAACATTTATATCTCCTTTCGTGTGATTTTTAGGTTGTGACTATAAGACAATCCACTCAGTCGCCTATCGGCGACAGCTCACCTTAGCTCAAGGAGAGCCTTTTTAGAAGGTTCGTACGGGCACCAAACGGCTTAGATGCGAGTAAGACGGGTAACAGGCAACGAGACGCATGGGTTGCTGTACATTCTCGTACAGCGCCCGTGCGGCGAGGAGCACGCAACCCGTATTACGAAGCATATAAGCCGTTTGGGGGTTATTCTTCGTAGCCGGCAGTAACCTTCCCCGTATGCACCTCTCTTGCCGCAACGGAAATGGCTTTTTCCGCCGAATTGTTAAGGCTTTCGCTGTCCTTTTCGAGCAACTGGCGGGCACGCTTGGTTACGAGGCAGACAAGAGCATACTTGCAACCAACTTCATCTATCATCTTATCGATAGGCGGTTCAATCATCATAATGGTTTATGTTCTCCTTTTATTTAAAAGATTATTTATTTTTCCGCAAGCAGGCGTTTTACTTCCTGCTCATTTCGCGACATTCTGCACTTCTCGGCGTTGATAATAGATACGACTTCTTCGGCGGCGACATCGGCATCGTCGTTAAAGACTATATAATCGAAATTACCGTACTCCGAAAGTTCTCTTCGGGAATTACCGAGTCGCGTCTTTAAACTATCCTCGCTTTCCGTACCGCGAGCCGTTAATCTCTCTTTGAGAATTTCAAACGACGGAGGCATGACGTAGATGGTAACGGCTTCGGGATATTTACGCTTTATTTGCCGGCTGCCGTAATTGTCGATCTCGAACATCACGTCGTCGCCCGCCTCAAGCATTTGAAACACTGGCGCTTTAGGCGTGCCGTAATGATGATTGTAGACCGACGCGGTTTCGAGAAATTCTCCGCAAGCAATCATGCGCTGGTACTCCTCTTCCGTACGGAAGTAGTAATGCACCCCTTCCTTCTCTCCAGCTCTCGGCTTTCTCGTCGTTACGGAAATCGACTTGCGAATTTCCGGCATTTTATCGAGCACCTTGTTGTATATAGTACCCTTGCCCGCTCCCGACGGTCCCGAAATAACTATTAACAATCCGTTTTTCATAATTATGTCCGATATCTCCTTGTCATAATGTATTTTTGAAAGGACAGCCGCGCGTCAGACGGACAGCAGTTGTCGAGTCGACGAAGGGAGTGTGCTTCTCGTACTCGACGAGTCGGTTAGGCAAACAGCCCGTCTGGAGTGATGACTGCACTTTCAAACTATTACTCCACGTTCCTAATCTGCTCTTTTATCTTTTCAAGTTCGTTTTTCATCGCAACTACGCAACGGGTCAGCTCCGTATCGTTCGACTTGCTGCCCATAGTGTTTATCTCACGGTTCATTTCTTGAGAAATAAAGTCAAGTTTTCTGCCTTGGGGCCCGTCTGTCTCGAGACTGTGCAAAAATTGGTTTATGTGAGATGTAAGACGGGAAATTTCCTCGTTTATATCGGCTTTGTCGGCAAAGAACGCCGTCTCGTTCAAAAGCCGAGCTTCGTCTATTTCCACTCCGGCAAGCGCTTCGCTTATGCGAGCTTTGAGCTTTTCCCTGTATTCCGCTACGACGGCGGGAGCGCGTTTTACAACCGTTTCGAGATAGGATATTATGTTCTCCGTAAGCTGTTTCAAATCCGCCTTAATCGTCTTTCCCTCGACTTTACGCATCGCGTCGAGATTTTCCGCAGCTTCGGCTGCCGCTTTTTTCGCAAGTTCTTTTACAAGTTGCTCGTCGTCGTCATCAGCCGAAATCCTTATAACGTCGGGAGTACGCATGAGCGCAGTTACCTGAAAATCGTCATCTAAGCAATACTGAGTGCGAAGCATTTTGGAAGTTTTGACAAGCGCACCCGCAAGCGAGTAATCGACGTCTATTCGCTTTCCGCTTTCCGACTTATTCTCGTAATTTACGAATACGTCTACGCTTCCGCGACGTATGACGTTTCTTACCGCGCCACGCAAAGTTTCTTCCACATAAGCAAGCGGTTTCGGAAGCTTACAGCCTATTTCGAGATATCTGTTGTTCACCGCTTTGATTTCTACGGTAAAGGTCCTTTCTCCGCCGGTCGCAACGCCCTTGCCGTATCCCGTCATGCTTTTCATTTGTCGCACCTCTCAAAGTATTTATACATTTCGTCAGGCTCGGGACGAACTTTCAGACTCGTGCCGTCGCTTTTAAAAAGTCTGACGTCGCCGTCCGTAACTTCTCCTATAAGCGTTGCCGCTATACCCTTTTCTTTGAGTTTCAAGACCGCTTCGCCGCTCGAAGCGGAGAAAAGCATACTTCCGCTCGATATAAGACGAGCGGGGTCTATGCCGTACTTTTCGCATAACCTGCGAGTAAGTACGCTTATCGGAAACTCACTCTCATAAATGTTTGCACCGAGACGAGCGCCGAGACAGATTTCCGCAACGGCGCCGATAACTCCGCCCTCCGTGATGTCGTGCATTACGCCTACCGACGGACACGCGCGCAGAATCTCGCCCTCGTCGCCAACATCGAGCCCTTCGCGATAACGCATAATAATACTCGTCTCGTCTTCGGAAAGCTGTTCTTTTCCGCCGTCCGCTATTATCGTCGTCCCTTCCATGCCGAGCTCTTTCGTCACATAAAGCTTGTCACCGACTTTCAATGCGGACTTGGACATAAGTCGCTTCGTCTTGCCTATCGCCGTAGCGGAAACTATAGGTCGGACGACACAATCCGAAAACTCGGTATGACCTCCTACTATGTCGACGTCGAGTTCGCAAGCCTTTTGCTGAGCCGCCGTCATTATCTCCTCTATTTCGGCAGTGCTTGCACTCGGAGGAACGATGACGGTCAACAACAGAGCTACGGGTTCTCCTCCGCAAGAAACGATGTCGTTGCAACAGACGGACACGGCAAGCGAGCCGAGACTTTTCGCGGGCATTGCCGCCGTAATCGGATCGGAAGAAAACAACAGATAGCCGTCGGCCACCACCGCAGCGCAGTCCTCTCCCTGTGCCGCGGACAACACGACTTCTTTACGTCTGCCCTCCAGCTTGTCGAGTACCAATCGTTGCAGTTCTTCTGCCGTCAGCTTGCCTAGTCTCATACAGTTTATATTATAACATCATCAAAAACAAAAAGCAAGCTTTTATAATGCCGCTTTATATCATTATTTTAATCAGCCTTTCAAAAGCCTTTCAAACTCATTTTCGTCTATTATTCTTATACCGAGAACTCGAGCTTTTTCAAGCTTAGAACCGGCGTCCTCGCCTGCGATAACGAGATTTGTTTCCTTTGTAACAGACGATTGCGTCTTGCCGCCATTCTCCTCTATAAGCGATTGAGCCTGCGATCTCGGCATGGAAATCTTGCCCGTGAGCACCACATTCATGCCATCGAATTTTCCGCCGCCTACTCTCGCAACATACCGAGGGTCTATACCGAAAGATTTTAATTCGTCGATCGCTTCTTTATGTTTTGCGAAAAATTCGACTATGCTTTTTGCCACGATTTCGCCTACGTCTCGTATAGCCGTCAGTTCCTCTTCGCCAGCCGCAGCCAACGCGTCGATACTGCCGTAAATCTCGGCGAGGTCCTCCGCCGTCTTGCGACCGACATTCGGAATGCCCAGAGCGTTTATGAACGAAGCGAGTTTCACGTCCTTACTGTTTTCAACAGAGCGCAAGAAGTTGGATATTTTCTTATCCTTAAAGCCCTCTATCTTTTCGAGATCGTCTTTCTTCAATCTATAGAGGTCTGCGGATTTTTTTACTCCGAGCACGTCGTGTAGGCGTTCGACCGTCTTTTCGCTCACGCCGTCGATGTCCATACACGGCTTACTGCAAAAATATTCTATACGCCCGCAAATTTGAGGCTTGCAGCCGTATTCGTTCGGACAAAACAAATTTGCGCCGACTGCGACCGTTTCGGTTCCGCAAGCGGGACAGAATTTCGGAGGGACGACATCTTTGCCGTCGAGTTCCTCCGCAACGCCGAGTATCTCGGGGATAACGTCGTTACTGCGGCGGATAAAGACGCTCGAACCTATCTTTATCTTCTTGCGCTCGATGTCGCCGAAATTGTTGAGCGTTGCTTTTCTTATCGTCGCACCGCAAAGTTCCACCGGCTCGAGCTTCCCGAGCGGCGTAAGCTTGCCCGTCCTTCCCACTTGCCAAACAACGTCCTTCAAAACCGTTACCGCTTCTTCCGCTTCGAACTTGTAAGCTACCGCCCAACGCGGAAATTTGTCGGTGTAACCGAGCTTTTCGCGAAGAGCAAAGTCGTTTACTTTTACCACCATTCCGTCTATGAGAAAGTCGAGCGCACCTTTGTCCACACGCTCGATTTCAGAAACTATTTCGTTTATATTCGATGAAGCGAACAGTCTTTCGGTCTTGAAAAAATTACGCTTTAAAAAATCTATGCACTCTTTTTGACTCGACGGTCTTTCGCCGCCTTCGACAAAATTGACGTTGTAAAAGATTATGTCGAGATTTCGAGACGCGGTTACTTTCGGATCGAGATTTCTTATCGCCCCCGCAACTCCGTTACGCGCGTTCTTGAGCGGCTCCTTTGCCGACTTATTATAAGCTTCGAGTGCGGAAAGGCGCATTATCCCCTCGCCTTGCACCTCTACGACGCCTTTAAACGGTATTACAAGCGGAATAGACCTAACGGTAGACACCTGTGACGTCACGTCTTCCCCGACGCTTCCGTTGCCTCTTGTCGCCGCAGATCTAAACATTCCGTTCTCGTAAGTCAAACAAAGCGTAAGCCCGTCGAGTTTATACTCGAGCGTATACTCGACAGCTTCCCCCGCCGCCTTTTTTATCTTTTCGTCCCACTCTCTGAGCTCGTCGTAAGAATTGCGCTTATCGAGACTGTACAATTTGTTTCGGTGTGTATGCGGCGAAAATTCTTTCACGGGTTCGCCGCCTATTCTGCGCGTAGGCGACGACGGCAACACTCGCTTCTCGGATTTTTCCAAAGCAACGAGCTCGTCATACAGCTTATCGTACTGCCCGTCCGACACCGTAGGATTGTCGAGAACATAGTATTCGTAAGCGTACTTGTTGAGCTTTTCTACAAGCTCTTCCATTCTTGACATAACAGCCTCCGCCAATCTAATTATTATCGACGATCTCTATCGGCGCATACTGAAGCGACAGCATCATTTTGCCGAACTTTTCAAAATCTATTTCCGCGTACACACCTCCGGCTTCCGCCGACAATGTGAGTATAACGCCCGTGCCGAACTTTTTATGCCTAACGGTTGCGCCGACATCAAAACCCGACACATCTTTTTTCTGCGGCTTCGGAGCGCTGTTTGCGCTGTAGACAGACGAACCCGAAAAGTTCGATTTGCCGCCGTAATCAACAGACTTATATTCTGCGCTTCGACTTGCCCCATTGCCGTAAGAATAGCCGTAATCGCCGTAGGAGTCGCGGAGGTAGCCCGCCGCGCGTTCACGGGCAAGAGCCGCGGACGGCTGCGCGCTCTTCACGGCGACGCCCGCCTCCTTGAGAAATCGACTGGGCGTAGTATACTTTCGCTCGTTATACATAAAACGCGAAGCCGCCCAAGTTATGTACAGCCTCCGCATTGCGCGAGTTACCGCAACATACATCAGCCGACGTTCTTCTTCAAGTTCGTCGTCACTGTCTGACGAACGGGAAAGCGGAAGTATTCCGTCCTCGCTGCCTATAACGAACACGACGCGAAATTCAAGCCCCTTAACGCTGTGAATAGTGGCAAGCGCTACGCAGTCGTCGCCCTCGCCCATCTCGTCGAGATCGCTGTACAGAGATATCATCTGCATATAGTCGTCGAGCGTACCGCTTTCGTTCGATTTTTCAAACTGACGCACCGACTCGACGAGCGCCGAAATGTTCATCTTCCGGGAAATGTTTTCTTCCGTATCTTCGCCGTAGACCTCGTTAAGCTTTAAAATTCGGACTATATACTCGACAAGTTCCGAAGGTCTGCACTTGTCTTTTTGCGAAAGCATACAGGCAAACAGCGTCTTTAAAGGCGCGACCTTTTTGCAAAGCGCGAGCGGCAGATCAGTATTTTCTTCTATGCCCATGACTACGGAAAACAGCGACCGACCTGTCACAGCGCCGTAATTTACGAGTTGGGCGATTGCGCTTGCGCCGATACCGCGCTTGGGAAAGTTTATTATGCGCAGCAGCGCTTCGGAATCGTCGCCGTTAGCTACTATCCTCAAATACGCGAGCAGATCTTTGACTTCCTTGCGTTCGAAGAATTTGAAGCCTCCGAACATTTTGTGAGGTATGCCGTAAGCGAGAAAACGCTCCTCGAACGTACGAGACAGAGCGTTCACACGCATGAGAACGGCAAAATCGGAATACGAATATTCTCCGCTTTCGACGAGATTTTTTATGACGTTAGCGACATATTCCGCTTCGTTAGTCTCATTGCGAGCACAGAAAACCGTGACGTCGTCACCCTCTCCGCTTGCCGTCCAAAGCGTTTTTTCGAGACGTTTCGTATTATTTCTTATGACGGAATTTGCGAGATTCAAAATCTTTTTCGTACTGCGATAGTTCTGCTCGAGTTTGAACACCTTACACTTAAAATCTTTCGTAAAGTCGATCATATTGTCGGCTTTGGCACCGCGCCAACCGTAAATGCACTGATCCTCGTCCCCTACGACAAAGACGTTGCCGCTCTTTCCCGCAAGAATTTTTACGAGTAAGTACTGTACGAGGTTTGTGTCCTGAAACTCATCGACGTGAATATAGCGGAACTTATCGCAATAATATTCTCTCGTCTCTTCGTCGGTTTTTAAAAGCTCGTACGTCTTTGTAAGAAGGTCGTCGAAATCGAGCGCATTGTTTCTTTTCATTTCGGCTTCATAACGGCGGCAGATCTCGCCGAGAAGCTCGGCTTCGTCATCGTATCGAAGATAAGAAAGATATTCCTCCGAAGACAGAGCCTCGTTTTTCGCGTCGGAGATCGTGTACGACGCACGTTTGCGCACCTTATCGATCTCTTTCGTATCGGCTTTATAAATGCGGCTTTTCTTATCTTCGGAAAGTTCCTTGACGATCTTCTTTAAAATGTTCTCTTTTTCCTGCTCGCCGTAAATGGAAAAATTCGTCTTATACCCTATCTTGTCAGCATGGCGGCGAAGAATACGCGCGCACATAGAGTGGAAAGTGGAAACCCACAGTCCGCTTGCTCCCTCTATCATGTTTTCGAGACGTTCCTTCATCTCGTTAGCCGCTTTGTTTGTAAAAGTTATCGCAAGTATATTCCAAGGCTTAACGCCTTTCTCCTCTATCAGATAAGCGATGCGGTGGGTCAAGAGTCTCGTCTTGCCGCTTCCCGCGCCTGCCGTTACGAGTACCGCTCCGTCCGTAGTAAGTACCGCAGGAATCTGTCTGTCGTTGAGCGTGCTTAAATCTATACTCATTTCTTTTTCATCCTGGAAAGTATGACGTTGTAGCCGTCCGCACCGTAACCGATACACTTATTGATACGACTTATAGTCGCAGTGCTCGCGCCTGTTTTCTCGCTTATTTCCTGATAGGTAAATCCTTCCGTGAGCATTTTCGCAACGGCGAAACGGTGAGCCATTGCCTGAAGTTCCGTGATAGTGCAAAGATCCTCGAAGAAATTGTAGAACTCTTCGCGCGTTTCGATAAGCCCGACTGCCTCATAGAGAACGTCGATATTTTCCGACTGTAATTTACGGTTCATTTATGTATATCTCCGAATGTATTATCGAAGATATTTTAACAAATTAAAGCGGAAAAGTCAACAGCTTTTGCCCGGTCTTTCTTGATAATATCGTTCCTTTAGCTCATTGAATTTTTTAGACAGCTCGAGAATATATCTTTGGCGTCCGCCGTCGTCGAGACTCGTATAGCGTTCCTTGTCCATGAGCCTTCCTATGGGGTTCATTACGTCCTCTTCGGAGTCGAGTATCTCGCATACGCGTTTGTAAAGCTGTTCGTCGCGCTCGGAACTCGTGCCTACGACCTGCTCAAGTTCGCGACTGAATTTCGCCCTTTGAAGCTCGCTCACTTTGCGTTGAGCCGAGTCTGTCTCTCCCGCCGCAACCAGAAGCCGCTCGCGTTCCGCTCGGAGCTGCTCCCAATATCCGAGCTTGAGTCTCTGCTTGGCGAGAAGCGCCCGTTTCTTTAATTCTCCGCAAATTTTGTTTTCCATGTTTCGTCTCCTTGTAATTCGATTAGTTCAAACATATTATAGCAGAAGTAAAAGACAAACGGAGCATACAAACAATATTAGTCAGAAAATACGCAATTTCGACGTTTTCGGCGGAATAACATTGCGAAAGCTAAGAGGTCGAATATATTACTTTCCTGCCGACATTGCCATAGGGCGGCTCGTTCTGCCGCAAAAACGACAAAAAAAAACGAACTCGGATAATTCCGAGTCCGCTGTGCTTTTATACATGAATTTGGCGATTACTGCCGCTTATCGGCAAGTTCCGCTTTCCAGCGCTGCCAGATAGCTATGCCACCCCAAGCAGACAGACCTGCGGCTATTACGCCGACAGCTATCAAAATGAGATAGTAATAAGGGAACGGTCTATCAGCAATTTTCACACCCTTTACGATGCCGTTCATTGCGTTGGAATTTACGGTCGTGTAGAGTATATGCTTCATCGACTGTCTCATATAGTACTGATATGCGCCGTTCTTTTCGTTTATGCCGTCGGGCATTTGCGCCGTAAGCTTAAGGTCGCCGCCCGCAGCTATACACTGCTCACTATTCATTTCCCGACCGTGATCGTAGTCGGTAATAACGGAACCGTCGAAGCCCCATTCGTTACGGAGTACGCCCGTGATAAGGTTGTAGTTACCGCCTGCCCAAACACAGCCAATGCGGTTGAACGACGTCATGACTGCCATAACTGCGGGAACCTCCGCTTCGGCTTTTGTAAACGTGCCCGTTGCTTCGTCGTAGTTTTGAACCATGATCTTCGTCGTACCGCGCTCCTCTATGCAGGTCTGGAAAGGCTTGAGATAGATCTCGCGGATAGCCTGCTCGTTCGAGAACGTAGCAGCAGCGGTGCGGTGATCTTCCTGATCGTTGAGCGCAAAGTGCTTGATGTAGGCGTATACGCCCTTTTCAGCGCAAGCTCTTGCCGCTTCGAGAGCAAGCTCGCCCGACATAAAGCCGTCTTCGCTGTAGTACTCGAAGTTTCTGCCCGCAAACGGCGTTCTGTGAATGTTCATAGCGGGAGCGTACCAACCGGAAATAACACCCTTATACTTGTGGTTGCCCCAATGTCCGTCGGCTGCAAGTCCGTCTTCTCCGACATAGTAACCGTGGAGACGGGAATTCTCTCTGTCCCAGCTTGCCGCAAGGTTTGCCGCACAAGGATAAGTTATCGAATAAGGCTCGTGCGTTACGCCGCCCTCGTTAAGACCGGACGGTCCGTCGAAATCGGTAGCCTTGGGTTTACCGATAGACTGTGCGGCAAGAGTTTGATAGCCTGCCTTAGTGATAATGTTTTCGATTTCTTTTAAGGACATCTGATTGATGAGCTTATCCCAACCGCCTTCCTTATCGACCTCGTCGAAATCTCTTCCGCGGAAAGATATAAGCTCCAAATCGCCTTCCTGATCGAATACGCCCGCCTTAGCGGCAGCGTCCGCTTCGCTCATGGGATTCATGGAAGCGCTTGCACCTACCTTTGCAATTTCGTTCTTTATCGAATCGGAAACCGCAACTTCCCAAACATAGCCGTTCTTTTCACTGTAGCTGCTCTTCTTCTTATTATCCTGATTGCCGTGAGTCTCGGGGAAAGTGCCTACCCAGTCGTTACGGGTAAGATACTTGTCTCTTGCCGTAAGTTCTGCGGAAACAGCATGGTCGAATTGGTTTTTGATTTCGGTACCGTTCGCGCTCTTGGAATAGGTCGTCTTGTCCACGCCGTCGTTTTGCGTATACTCGTACGTCCACTTGCCTACGAAATTCTTGTCTCCGACATCTTTGCCGTTTTGAGCAAGTATGTTTTGCGTAGCTTTGTGAGCGTCCTCTGCGGCGGTTATAAGATAGTCGCCCGCCTCGAGAATATATGTCTTTGCCTTAACGTCGTCGTAAGAAATCAAATCTTTTTTATTGAGCGTTACGGTGACGGTCTCGGTCTTAGTCGGCTCTATATCGCCCGTTTTGCCGAAACCAACAAGCGAAACAGCCGATTTCTCGACATGATTAGTCTTGTCGTAATCGGTGTAAGGAGCATTGACATAGACCTGAACTACGTCGCGTCCCGTCTTTTGTCCGACGTTCTTAACCGTTACGGAAACTTTGATGTCGCCTTTGTCGTCGGGCTGAGTCATCGTGAAATCGCTCCATTCGAAATCGGTGTACGATATACCGTAGCCGAAAGGATATTGAACAACCGTATCGTAGTCGTAATCGCCGGGATTGCCCTGATTCATGACCTTATCGAAATAGCGAGTCTCGTAGTACTTGTAGCCTACATAGATACCCTCGTCGTAGAACACGCCGTTTCCGACGACGGCTCCTCCGTTTACAAGGTCGAAGTCACCCATGTTCTGCATAGCGGGCGAAGAGAACGCGTCGTATGCAAACGTATCCACAAGATGTCCCGACGGATTGATTTTACCGCTTAAAACGTCGGCTATCGAACGGCAAGTGTCGCCGCCCGCACCGGGCGCCCAAAGCACGGAAGTAATATTCGGATAGTTCTTGACCCAACCGAGCTCGAACGCATTGTTCGTATTGACTACGAGAATCACGTTGTCGAAGTTTTTGTTGAGATAGTCTATTACTCCGAGTTCTACCGAATCGGGCTCGAGATAATGTTTTCTCTTATCTTCATCGACTTTCGTCCAGTCGCCCATATATCTACCGAGGTCGCGTCCCTCGCCGCCCGTTCTTGCAAGGAAGAACACGGGAGTAGTACCCTTAGCTTCGTTTTTAGCCGCATCGGGAATATCGGTTAGCGGAGCTTCGTTTATAGACCAATCCTCAGCGCCGCCGTAACTGATAGCGCCGCCGCCGCGCGTATACTTAGAGTGGTTGTCCGTATAGAACTTCCAGAGAGCCTCGTTTATCGTGAATCCCTGTTCGGTAAGCGCCGTTTTCATGTCGCTCGAAATCGTGCTCACGCCCGAACCCGTACCGCCTGCGAGAAGGTCAACGGACGACGCGGAGAACAAGCTGAGCTTGGACTTTTCCGCAACCGGAAGTCCCTTACCGTTTCCCTTGTTGTAGAGAAGGACAAAGCCTTCGGCGCCCGCCTTACGCGTATACGCCTGTTCTACCTCGACGAGTTTTTTCGAATCGGCGATTTCTCTTTTGTAATAAACGGAATCGACGTCGCCCGTATCCGCGCTACCCGTGTTTCCGCTCGATGCTTCGCCGAAAATGTCGCGGAATACGAGGTCGTACACATTGACCGACACTATCGGCAGTATGATGGCAACCGCAATAAGGATCGCCAGAAGCGGAGCGATTATGGCTGTAAACACCTTTGCGCTAAGCTTCTTTTTAGAACTTTTTTCTTGTTCTGACATAAATTATTTTCCTCCTAGAAAATAAGTCTCCGCCGCCGTGATGTGCGGCGGAGTACATTTACGAATTATACCGTCTAATTTTATTCTCTTACTTTATCGGAGATATTATCCCATTACTTTATCGGAATTGTCGGTCTTTTCGAAAGTGAGGTTTCCCGATGCCTTGATTACAAGCTTATCTACGTTAAGTCCGCCGGACATTGCGCCCTCAGGCATTCCGTCAAGTTTAAGTACTATTTTGTTTTCGCCCTTTACAAGATGAATCTTACCGGTAAGCGATCCTACGTTCTTCCACACAGTTGTGTCGCTCATATCAATTCCCTCAAGTCCGGGAAGCGTGCCGGAAAGCGTAATAGCCGTGCCGTCATTGTTTGTAATCGATACGAATCCGCTGTCGCCCGTTATTTCCGCAAGTCCCATGGCGTATGTTGTCATATCCATAGTCATAGATGCGGATGCCGCAAAAAGCGTAAGGTCTGCATCGCATTCCTTACTCGAAGTTACCGTCCAAGTAATGCTCTGTTCGGACTGATTGAAGTTTCCGACAACGGTAACTTCCTCACCCTCGCCGTCCTCCGAATAAACAGGACCGGTCTCAACGCTCATAGGCTGAGGCGCTCCCCAACTTGCAGCCATTCCTTCGAGAACCGCGTCTTCGGCTTCGAACGTATATTCCTGTGCGCCGCAACCGACGAGTGCGAAAGCCGCGATTGCAACGGTGAGCAGAGCTATAACAGCCGCTGCCGCAAATCTCTTTAAATTTTTCATGATTGTCTCCTCATATTTTATATTTGTCGTTTCGGTCGGTCTCGGCGCAAAAGATACCATCACGACTCTCTTTCGCACCGAAACAAACCTCGCTTATTAAAGCCTTTGTAATTTTATGTCGATTATGCCTGAGGCTGAGGATTGGGATTAGGCGGAGGAACTCTCGACGAATTGTCGGTCGGCGTAAACGTGACTTCCACCGGCGAATTCACGACAAGTTTATCGATGTTTATACCGATTGTCTTATGAACCGAAGAAAGAGTAATCGTATTTGCGCCCTTTTCGAGATGAACTTTTACCGTACCCGTTCCGTAATTGTGATACAAGGAAGGATTCAAAGCCGACCAATTCAAACCTTCTATGCCGGGAAGAGTGCCTGTAAGCGCCTGATCTACGCCGCCGACGGAAAGCTTGAGATATTCATTCTTGGACAAGTCCACAGGAGACATCTTAAGACCTTCGCCCGTTCCCCAATCGGTAACTCCGGATTGATCCTGTATAGCCGCAGCCGCATAAAGCGTAAGCACTACATCGCAAGCCTCATCGACGGTTATCGTCCACTCGACTTTAGTACCTATGCCGGTAAAGTATCCGAGAGACGTAACCGCATCGCCGACTGCTTCGCTGCCCGTGTATTTGTTCGCCGTTTCGACTTTAACGCTTGCGGGCGTATCTACGGCAGGCTGTCCCCAACCGGACGATACTTCAGTTATACCGTCGGTTATAACGCCGGCTTCGGCTTCGAGAACGTAATCAGTTCCCCCCCCGCAACAGGTTTTGTCTGCTCCGAAAGCCACTTCCAAACATTGCCGTCCTTCGTGCAGATCTCGGGCTTTATGTCTTCGGGCTTCGTGATCGCGGAATTGTCTACTTCCTTTTTGATCTCGTCGTTGAACGCGGTGATCCACACCCAATGACCCATATAGGTATCGGGAACGCTTGTGCCCCAACCTGCCGAAGGATGAGGATCGTCTTTACCGTAAACGTGATCGGTAACGGTAAGGTGCATATTTGCTGCGCCTGCCTTCAAAAGGCGATCGTAGGTAGCATAAACGAACTTAGAAGGAACTACCGTGGTGTCGTCGTGCGACTGGATAAACCACATATTGTATCCCTTGATATCGTTTATCATCGCGTCGGAAATCTTCGAATTGTTGTAAGCCTCGCAAATGGGATAGAAAGCCGCGAAATAATCACCGTGCTCAAACGCCATATTCATCGTCATATAGCCGCCGTTCGAGCAACCGCCCAAATAGATACGCGAAGTATCTACGTCGGGATTGTTGTCCACATAATCCGTGATAGCTTTCCAAACTATTTCGGTATAGTACGAAGTCTGTTTTTCCGCACCGGGTTTGTCGACGTTCATTTCGCCGGAGCCGTCGTCCATCCACATCGTAGGCGACTGAAGCGCAAGAACATATGCGCCTTTAAGCGTATCGGTCGTAAAATATTTCTGAACGCTCGTCTCATTCTCGCTCGTGAGAGCCGTTACTTCGTTTCCGAGAAGGGCTATGTCAATATCGGTACCGCCCTCGCCCATGCCGTGAAGCCAAATGACAAGAGGGTTCTTGCCGCCGTCGCTGTCCGCGCCTGCGGGAGCCCAGCTTGCACGCTGAATCACCTGCTCTTTGCCCTCTTTCGTGTACTTGACGGTGTCCTTCTTCCAGCTTGCCGTCTGCGGAACCACTCTGTCCTTGGCTTCCGCCTTAAGAGAGAACGCTTGATCCTTTTCGCAAGCGGTCTTGCCTACCTTAAAGTCGCCTTTAACTGTAAGACGAATGGCGATGGATTCCGCCCAATCGTTCATCTGCTTATTCTGATCGTACACGAACGGACTCGACTCGCCGTATTTTACATCGGTTTCGACGGTTACGAATTTAGTCTCTTCGGTCGTCTTATTGCCGTCCTTGTCGCTCTTGTAAGCGTCGAGAACGGTACGGTTTTTGGTACCGATGCGTACTGCGAACGTATCTTTATCGACGTCCGAAACATTGTCGGAAAATTCGACTACGACTTTGGGAACGGCGGGACCCCACTCGTATCCCCAAACGATTGCTTTAACGCTCTTTGCTTCTGCGGGCACGGGATCGCCGCAAGCGGCGAGCAAAGCTCCGCAACAGAGAGAAAGCACGATCGCCGTAACAACGGCAGCCAACCTCTTCTTCATACTCCATTTCTCCTTTCCTTTTGGATTTACTTCAAAGCAGGCGCACTGCACCCCGCTCTTATATAGCATAACAAAAAAGGGCGACCCTATTCAAGAGGATTGCCCTAAACTTGCAGTATGCGGCGTAAACTTTCGTATCACGTTAGTTTTTTAATATGTGAGGATATAAAATATAAGGAAATACGGCATATTTTACCGATAAGCACTTCGTCCCGAATCGAAACGACCGTATCTCGCCGTAACAAAAAATCAGCTTGCGGCTTTTATATCCTCCGTATTTTCCATGGGGGGGGGTAGCGGAATCAAAATTCTCAAACGGTATACCTCGCCGTCCGCGTTTACGGTCATTTCGCCTCCGTACTTTGCGGCGAGCATTTTTATGCTTTTTACTCCGTAGCCGTGGTTTTGAGCGTCGCCCTTGCTTGTAATAGGCAACCCGTCCTTAAACGAAATCTTACCGCTGTAGTAATTTTCGCTTTCCACTATAAGCATATCGCCCACTCTGCGCACCGTGAAAGAAATAACTTTCTTTTCCTCGTCCTCCACCCCGCTTACTGCCTCCACAGCATTGGAAAGAATGTTGCCGAACAGAGAATACAGTTCGCTTGCGCGCATAAACGAAAGGCTGCCGCCGTCTACCATACAGGTAAGAATTATACCGTTCCTGCGGCAATAGAGACTCTTTTCCGAAAGTATCACATCCAAAGGAGCGCACCCCGTCTCGACACTCGCGTCGTAAAAACCGATCGCGTCCTCTATCTCTTTTATCTCCTCATCGGAAACCGCGCATTTTCCTGCTTTAAGTTCGAGCAGGCGATGTTTCAAATCGTGGTATTTTACGTTTATGATGTCGATGTTCTCTTTGGCGATCTCATAACGACGCTTGTCGTCCCGCCACATCTTTTCTATTATTTCTATATCCTGCCGAAGCCCTACGTTCACGACCATATCGGACTGGAGACAGAGTATAAACGCGCAAC
Source organism: uncultured Christensenella sp. (assembly GCA_910585955.1). Taxonomy (GTDB): domain Bacteria; phylum Bacillota; class Clostridia; order Christensenellales; family Pumilibacteraceae; genus MGBC157735. The sequence continues at coordinate 104,648 of CAJUGC010000005.1, read as the reverse complement.
AAAGCACGGAAAACAGCGAATTTATCATAAGAAGCGGCAAATGCTGCCAATAATAATTATTCGTCCACGCGCACAGAACAATTACGACTACAAGCGTTACCGCCGAAATGACGAAAACATTGCGATTGTGGATACGCGCAAGTCCATGCTTTTTGATACGGCGGGCAAACATAAACCAAGTGATCACATATACCGTTGCCGCAGACAAATTATTGAACAAATAATATATAAGCGTTGCGTCCATAAATGCCATCAGACGAAACAGGAGCGTGCTCGTTTCGAGAATACTGAACAGCCTATACGCCATGTTCTGCGCCGCATATCCCGCTATTGCGCAGAACATCAATGTGTTCAGAGACTCATCGAAACAGACCGCGAGAATACCTATGCTCATAGCAAACATAAGCATATATATGATAGCGCCCACATACCATACGGGCAACACGGCGGAAATCACGGACAGCAAAAAAAGCGTCGCCGCGCTTATGACAAGCCCCGTGATAAGCTTGACGACAAACAGCGGCTTACGCTTCAGTCCTATGACAAACAGCGTTTCCGCAACTATAAGCTGTATGTAAAACGGAATAAAGCCGTTCAGATAAGTTCCGAAAATATAATCTATCATTTAATATAGTCACCGCCGGTAAGAATGTTCATAAGCGATTCGATAAAAGCGCGGCGCTTCGGATGACTTATCTTCAAAAGGTGTCCGCCGACGTCCACTTCGTTGCCCGTAACTTTGTTTACATAGCGCGAGTTTACGAGATAACAACTGTTGCAACGAAGGAAACCGCATCCTTCGAGTTTCTTTTCCACCTCGGACAATGTACCGCGAGCCTCTATTTCCTCGTCCACGAGCTGATACTTGATCTTGTGCCCCATGACCTCGATATAAACGAGCTTATCCGTAGATATGCGACAAAAGCCGTTTCCCACAGGCACGAGAACGGAATGCACCTCTTTGCTTTTCGCTACGTTTATCGCCTTGCGCAGTTTTAAAGAAAAGTCGGCATAGCTCACGGGCTTGACCAAAAAGTCGAGCGCGTTCACTTCATACCCTTTTTGTGCATACTGCGCCATTTTGGTAACGAAGATTATGGTTATGCAATCGTCCTTCCTTCTTATACTGCGGGCGGCATCGATACCGCCTATCCCCGGAAGGTCTATGTCCATAAAGACTATGGAATAATACGAGTGCTTGTAGGACTTTAAAAAATCCTCGGCGTTTTTGTAGTGAGTTATGTCGATCTTGATTTCCTTATCCGACGCATACCTTTTCAAAAACTTGAGAAGTATGTCCGCTTCGAGCAAATTGTCCTCGACAAGCGCAATATTCATATATCCCCGCCCTCCGTAGTAAAAAATACATATATATATTGTACATTAAAGCTAAAAGACTTTCAAGACCTTTTTAAAAAATATGTCGCAAACTTTGAGTAAAACGTCACAAACTTCAGAAACAGCGCAAAAAATATGTTTTTTGTCACAATTTTACCCGATTGCTTTTTTTGACAAAAGCAGACGATTCAAAACCGCCTGCTTTTGCTTTAAGATTGTTTTCAGTTTTTGGAGCCGCGCTTGCGAGCCGCTTCGGACTTCTTCTTTCTGCGTACCGAAGGCTTCTCGTAATGCTCCTTACGACGCATATCGCCCATAATATTATCTTTTTGGCACTTGCGCTTGAAACGCTTGAGCGCACTGTCCAAGGATTCGTTTTCGCCTACCCTGATGCCGGACATTCTTTACACCACCTTTGTTCCGCAGAACCTTTAGTAACGAGCATTATTATACAGGAACGATCTTCTTTAGTCAAGCGATTTCATACCTTTTGCGATATTTATTTGCCTTTACGAAGATCCGGAAAATCAAGCGGCTGTCCGCACATGACATGGACATGGAGATGAAACACCGTTTGACCAGCGTCGTCGCCCTGGTTTATCACGAGACGATAACCGCCTTCGAGTCCCAAAAGCGAGGAAAGCTCGGGAAGCTTTTTCAAGCTGTACGACAAATCTTCGGCGTCCGCAGGCGTCATTTCCGACAACAGCTTAAAGTGCCTTTTGGGGATCATAAGATAGTGCCTTTTCGCTTTGGGATCGATGTCCTTTATTATGAACATCTTGTCGTCCTCGTAGACCTTTTCGGACGGAATCGCACCGTCTCTTATTTTACAGAATATGCAGTCACTCATTTCCTTTTACTCCTTCCTGATATATTTCTCCCAAGCGGAGATTTGTTATTTTCTTCACGCTTTTACAATCGGTATACACCTTTATGTAATTCGGCGTATAACCGACACAAAATTCGTCCTCTTTTTCTTCGAGATACACCGGATAGACTTTACCTTTTTGCGAGCCGAGAAACTCGGCTTTGCTCTTTGCGGCGACAGCGCTCATTTCACCCGCACGTCGTTGCTTCACGGCGTTCTTCACTTGAGTAAGACGAGCGGCCGGCGTTCCGTCGCGCTTGCTGTAAGGGAATACATGAACGTCCGAAAAGCCGACCTTTTCGACAAAAGCAAGCGACTCTCTGTGATTTTCTTCCGTTTCTGTCGGAAAACCGCATATTATGTCTGTCGTAATACCTGCATTAGGAAAGTATTTGCGTATCAGCTCGACTTTCTCGAGATAGTTACGCGTGACATAATGCCTATTCATAGCCTTGAGCACGGCATCGCTACCGCTTTGAAGCGACAAATGGAAGTGGTCGCAAAAGCCGCAATCGCGCATTGCCGTAAGAAGTCCGTCGTCTATTATCTCGCACTCGAGCGAACCGAGACGCTTTCTCACACTCACCCCGCCGAGAGCGCGCACAAGCTTTTCGAGAGACGATCCGATATCTTTTCCGTAAGCCGACAGATTTATTCCCGTCAAAACTATCTCTTCGGTTTCGAGAGACAATTTATTCGCTTCCTCCGAAATCGACGAGAGCGACCTCGATCTGCTTCTGCCCCTGACATAAGGGATTATGCAATACGAACAAAAGTTGTCGCAACCGTCCTGCACTTTTAGAAGCGAGCGCGTTCTCGACGGAAACGGAAAAGGCTCGTCCTCGTACTCGGTCGGCAGAGGCGCAATAAGCGAGGGAGGATAGTTGAGCGGCGAAATCCCCGCCATTATGTTTTCAAGCATGGCAGACTTCGAAGCCGTACCCGTAATAAGCGAGACGTTCGGTTTTTCGGCATATTGCATTATGTCGCGCTGACTGCTGCACCCCATTATGTATACGCGAGCATTCGGGTTGAGTTTCAGCACGCGCGAAATTGCCTGACGCGATTTTTTATCCGCCTCCGCAGTTACCGTACAAGTATTTATTATGTAAGCGTCCGCAGGCTCAAGCTTATCCGATACTTCGAAACCGTTGTCCGACAGCTTGCGCAACATAGCGTCGCTCTCGTATTTGTTGACTTTACAGCCAAGCGTAAAAACCACAAACTTCATAAACTTTTAACTCCTCTTTTTTGCCGACCACTCGTCGAATTCGTACATTATCGCCGCGGCAAGCGCCATATTTGCCGTCTCTGCGCGAAGTATTCGGCTGCCTAGACTGACGCACCGAGCGCCGCAATCCGCCGCTTTTGCCGCCTCTTCGGGCGCAAAACCTCCTTCCGCCCCGACTACCGCGACGACCGATCTTATCGACGATTTTTCTGCACACTCACGCAACACCGTCTTAAGAGAAACAACCTTTTCTTCTTCATAGGCGAAGATCGCAAGGTCATGATTTTTAATTTCCGCGCACACCTCGTCAAAAGCGACGGGCGGCATCACTGCGGGAATCACACCCCTTCCGCACTGCTTCGCCGCCTCCTCGCAGATACGGGCGAGGCGGTCGACTCTCACCGATTTTGCGCTTGCCTGTACGAATTTCGAGGTGAACGGCTGCATATAAGCGACGCCGAGCTCGGTCATTTTTTGCGCTATGAGGTCGATTTTTTCGCTCTTATGCGGTATTCCGAAACAGACGGTAAGTTTTATGTCGGGCTCGCCGAGCGAACGCGTCTTTTCCGCTATTCTCACCGTCGTCCTGTCCGCGGTTATTTTTTCGATGACGCCGATATAGTCGAAACCGTCCTGCGGACATAGCGTTATTTTATCTCCGACGCGGGAACGAAGAGCATAAGCAACGTGCCTATGACTGTCGCCGTCGAGAACATAAACATTCCCTTTTATAGCCGATGTGAAAATTCTCATTTTGCTTTCAGCAGCATCGCCTGCCACTCTCCCTTTCTCTCTCTTTCGATAAGCTCGAAACACTCGGAAAAATTGTCCAGCACTTCGTCGGCGCGCGCATGGATAAGCCCGCTTATGATTATATGCCCGCCGCTTTTCACAAGCGGAACAAGCAAATCTTTCAGCCGCAAAAGAATATCGGCAGTAAGGTTAGCCAAAACGACGTCGAAACAGCCGCAGACCTTCTCCGTGAGATCTCCGCAAAAAACCTCGGCACGTTCGGAAACTCCGTTATATACGGCATTTTCGCTCGCTGCCTCGGCCGCCGCTTGTTCTATGTCTGACATAATGCAGGATTTTGCGCCCAATTTAAGCACCGTTATACCCAATATACCGCTTCCGCACCCCATATCGAGCACTCGTTTACCTCCGACGTCGACGCGTTGCAAAAGCTCTATACACATGGAAGTCGTCTCATGCTTACCGGTGCCGAATGCCATGCCCGGCTCCATATAGACGCGTACGCCGCATTTTCCGTCGTAAGAAAGCCATTTCGGAACAATCGCGATATCCCCCAACTCTATAGGCTCGTAATATTTGCGCCACTCGTTTTCCCAATCCGCGTCGCGAACCAACGTCTTGGATATTTCAAGCGATCCCGCACTTTCGCCCACCCTATCCTTAAGCGCCTCAAGTTCGTCGAATAATAAAGCAAAGTCGAAATCCTCCGAAAAAAATCCGCTCACGAAAGCGCAGTCTCCGCGCATATTCAATAGCGACTCGTCGGCGTAATCCCAATTTCGCTTGCTCGATATCACCTCTTCGACGTCGCGCCTATCCTTTACGCTTGTGCCGTCAGACCCCATATCCATGAGAAGCATAGCCACTATGTCCGCGCAATCAGACGTCGTTGTAACAGTTATTTGTATCCATTCCATATATTGCTTTCCTCACGCTTTATCCAATGCAAGTTTGACTACACGCATGCACCAAACGACGTAAATAAAATTCGGGCGCTTTTTTCGGCGCCCGAGATTTTTACTTTTTGTTCATATACTCTTTAGACTTATCATACTGATCGGGCTTTAACAGTTCGTGAAGTTCTTTGACTTTACTCTTCTGCTCTTTCGTGAGAGCCTTAGGCAGCTCGATATCGACAGTCACCAGCAAATCTCCGACAAGACCTTTTTTCTGATTTTCTATGCCTTGTCCTTTCAACTTAAACGTCGTTCCGCTTTGAGTGCCTTCGGGAAGAGGAAAGGCGATCTTTGTTCCGCGAAGCGTCGGCACAAGTACCTTATCGCCGAGAAGAGCCTGCGTAAACGTTACAGGTACATCTATAAGAAGATCAAGCCCCTTGCGCTTAAAGCTCTTATGCGGCATGACGTTTATCATAAGCACGAGATTTCCGGCTTTGCTACCGCTTCGGCTGCGCTCTCCCTCACCGGGAACAGTCATAATTTGGTTTGGCTCTATGCCGGCAGGGAATGTAATGCGAAGATTACTGTTTTTTCTTACGAGCGCTCTGCCGCCGCAAACGGGACAAGGTTCTTTAATTATGCGCCCCGAGCCGTTACAGACGCTACATGCTTTCATGCTGACAACTCTGCCGAACGGCGTTTCCTGCGCAAAACGCACCTTACCCGTTCCGCCGCAGTTGTTACACTTGACAAATTGAGTGCCGCCCTTCGCTCCCGTACCGCGACAAGCCGCACACGGCTCGAATCTGTTTACGGGTATTTCCTTCGCCACACCGAAAGCCGCTTCCTCAAAAGTAAGAGTTACGTTAAGCGATATGTCGCCCCCGCCGGAAGAACGGGATTCGCCGCGTTCTCCGTTGAACATATTGACGAATTCGTCGAAGAACGATGAGCCGCCGCCTCCGCCGCCGAACGAAGAGGACGACGATGCGGACGGACGATCGTAAGCCGCCCTTTTCTGAGGGTCGCCGAGTGTCTCGTACGCTTCGTTTATCTCCTTGAACATATTAGCGGCGTTCTGATCGCCCGGATTTAAGTCGGGATGATACTTGCGCGCAAGTTTACGGTAAGCCGATTTTATCTCGTCTTCCGTCGCCGTCTTGGACACGCCGAGCACATCGTAAAATGATTTTGCCATTTATCAGTCTCCTTCCCGCGAGTCGTCCCCGCAAGAACACACATCTTTGATTGTTAACACGTTATTGCACAAGATTACAGTATTTTAGGTCCGCCAAGCGAATATCTCCGAAAAATCCACTCATCCGTCACGGCAGTCGCTTCGCTTTGCGCCGTGCCGGATTTTCTCTCAAGGGAAGGCTTTTTATAGGAGAACAATCCCCTCAGTCGCCTATCGGCGACAGCTCCCCTTGCTAAGGGTAGCCTTTGGGTGGCGAGCTTTTCGCAAACAACCTCCTGCAGAAGCACAGCTTCTAACCGCTCTGCGCTAACAACAGTCCACAGGACTGTTGTTGCGGCTTACGCCGCCGCGTTCGCGCCCTTGCTGATGGGAGCATTTTTTATAGGAATAGATTTCTCGACTGCGCTTCGCTCCGCTCGAAATGACAATATATTGAGTAGCTTCGATACAAAGTGAGCTTAATACAACGGCGTAGACCGCAGCTCTATTCGAAAGTGGAATTGCGAGCAAGACAAGACAGGCGCGGGTTTTGCGAGGGAGTGTACTAAAACGTACATGACCGAGAAAAACCGTAAGCCTAACGCCGTATTGCGACGCAAGTGCGCTTCGTGCAAAGGCGTAGTCGCGCGTAAGAGCAGGAAACAAATTTTTTCACGACGGGGAGTGTACTTTTCGTACATGACCCAAGGGAAAAATTTGATGACGAACTATTACGCGATGAATACGACTTTGTCAGTTGTTGTCGTCGACAACCTCCGCATTGTCCACCACAACATCCTCTTCGGGAGGCTGAGCGGAACCGTTCTCGTAAAGCTTCGTGAAGATACCGTTGGAGAGTTTCTGAAGAGTCTCTACTGCGTCACGGATAGCTTCTACATCGTCGGTCTTTATGACCTCCTTGACATTGCGCATTTCCTTTTCGAGTTCGTCTTTTTCTGACGGACTTACGGCATTGCCGTTCTCTTTAAGGAATTTCTCTATGGAGAACACAAGCATATCCGCCTGATTCTTCGTCTCCACCACTTCCTTGCGCTTGTTGTCTTCGTCGGAATAGGTTTCCGCATCCTTTATAGCCTGCTGTATCTGAGCTTCGGTAAGGTTTGTGGAAGCGGTTATCGTTACGCGCTGTTCCTTGCCCGTTCCCTTGTCCTTAGCCGACACATGAACTATGCCGTTCGCGTCGATATCGAACGAGACTTCTATCTGAGGAACGCCTCTCGGCGCGGGAGGTATTCCGCCGAGTTCGAAGCGTGCAAGCGTCTTATTATGAGCGGCAATTTCGCGCTCGCCCTGAAGGACGTGGATGTCGACGGAAGGCTGACCGTCGGTCGCCGTCGAGAATACCTGAGACTTCTTTGTAGGGATAGTCGTGTTGCGCGGAATAAGTTTCGTGAATATGCCGCCGACCGTCTCGATACCGAGAGAAAGCGGAGTTACGTCGAGAAGGAGCACGTCCTTAACTTCGCCCGCAAGCACGCCGCCCTGAATAGCCGCGCCGATCGCGACACATTCGTCGGGGTTGATACCCTTGAACGGCTCTTTACCCGAGAGCTTTCTGACAGCGTCCACGACTGCGGGAATACGCGTCGATCCGCCGACAAGTATGACTTTGTCGATGTCGCTTGCGCTGAAGCCCGCGTCGGACATAGCCTGTTGCGTAAGCTTGACCGTCTTGTCTACGAGCACTTGAGTAAGCGCGTCAAACTTCGCCTTAGTAAGCTCGTACTCGAGGTGAAGAGGACCTGCGGCGCCAGCCGTTATGAACGGAAGACTTATAGTCGTCTTTTGCACGCCGGAAAGTTCTATCTTAGCCTTTTCAGCCGCTTCTTTAAGTCTTTGCATAGCCATCTTGTCTTTGGAAAGGTCTATGCCGTTGTCCTTTTTGAACTCGTCGACAAGATAATCCATGATCTTCTGGTCGAAGTCGTCGCCGCCGAGACGGTTATCGCCCGCTGTCGCTATAACTTCAAACACGCCGTCGCCGATCTCGAGAATGGAAATATCGAACGTACCGCCGCCGAGGTCGTAAATGAATATCTTTTGGTTTGCATTCTGTCCCTTGTCGAGACCGTATGCGAGAGCCGCCGCCGTAGGCTCGTTTATTATGCGCAGAACTTCGAGACCGGCTATTCTTCCGGCGTCTTTCGTCGCCTGACGCTGAGAGTCCGTAAAGTATGCGGGAACGGTTATGACCGCTTGACTTATGGTCTCGCCGAGATAGGCTTCCGCATCCGACTTAAGCTTGGAAAGAATCATCGCGGAAATTTCCTGCGGCGAATAATCCTTCGTGTCGATATGAACTTTGCGGTTCGTACCCATATCGCGCTTGATGGAAATAATAGTCTTGTCGGGATTTGCAACCGCCTGACGCTTTGCAACCTGACCGACGAGTCTTTCTCCGTCTTTCGCAAAACCGACTACGGAAGGCGTCGTACGAGCGCCCTCGGAGTTGGGAATTACGACAGGCTCGCCGCCTTCGAGAACGGCAACGCAAGAGTTCGTAGTACCTAAGTCGATACCGATAATCTTACCCATTTTTTAATATCCTCCATAAATAGAAAGTGAATTTTCTTTTTTGACCGATGTTATTTTGCGACTTTTACGACGCTGTGGCGAATTATCCTGTCGCCCATTCTGAAGCCCTTTTGCATGACTTCGATTATCATGTTCGCTTTGTCCGCATCCTTTACTTTGACCTGCATTACGGCATTGTGCAAATTCGGATCGAACTGTTCGCCGAGTGCGGGGATTTCCGTCACATTGAACGTAGCGAGCATATCCGTAATCTGGCGGTATATCATCTTTATACCTTCCGAGATACTCTCGTCGTCGATTGCCTGTATGGCAAGACGCAAGTTATCGAGTATGGGAAGCAATTTCTCCACAACTTCGACTACGCCCTCTTCCTTCGTACGCTTGTTAAGCTCGTTCGTGCGCTTGCGATAGTTGTCGAAGTCCGCCTGCATACGGCTGACGAGATTACCAAGCTCCTCGCTGCGACTCTTTTCTTTCATCGCAACCGTCTGCGCTATTTGCAGTTGTTGCGTAAGTCCCGCGAGTTGAGCGTTTATTGCCTCTTTATCCTTATCTTCCGCCATTTCCTGCTCCTTTATTACTTATTCTTCGACATCTTCGTCTGAATTGTCTTTCGTGTCGTCCGCGACCTCCCGCCCCGCTTCTCCCGGCGCAGGCAAAAGGTTTATGGTCTTACCTATATAATCGAGAACGGATACGACTTTCGCGTAGTCCATTCGTATAGGACCTATTACTCCCGACCCTCCGTAGTTCACGCCGTTTATATTGTAGTTCGCCGTGACTATCGCACATTCGGGGGTGCCCTCCTTAAGCTCGTTGTCCTTCGCAATCTTAATCGACAAGTTCATGTTGTCGTTGTTCGCAAGGACGGGAACGAGATCTTCTTTCGCATCCAAAAGCTCGAGCATGGCTTTGGCTTTTGCGAGATTTTCATACTCGGGCTGTTCGAGAATCTTCGCGCTGCCCTCGAGCACTATATCGCTTACAAGTTCCTCGTGCGCGTAATTCTTGAGTATCTTAAGCACCGTATCGAATACGTTTTTGTATTCCTTGCGCACGCTTTTTATAAGCGCCTTGGGCTTTAAAACTTCGGATACGAGATGCCCGCCGAAAGCGTCTGTTATGAACTTGCTCGCGTTGTCGCAATACTCGTCAGACAGCTCTCCGGCAACGCTCATCGTCGCGTCCTTCATTACGCCGAGATTGGTGACTATGACGACGAGCGCCGTCGAATCGGTGATCTTTACGATCTTTATCTTCCGAATTTCGGCGTCGCTCACGTTCTGCGCGTAGGCAACCGAAGTAAGGTTCGTGATCTCCGAAATGACTTTCGCCGTGCTCTTGAGCATATCGTCTATTTCGGTGATAGTGCGGTTGAAGTAGCGCTTTACTATCTTCAGCTCGCTCCTTGTAAGCTTGCGTTTGGGCATGAGTTTGCTGACATACAGACGATACGCTTCCGCCGTAGGCACTCTTCCCGACGAGGTGTGAAGTTGGGCAAGATAGCCCATTTGTTCGAGCGACGAAAGCTCGTTACGGATGGTAGCGGTACTTAAAGACGGCAGGTGCTTCTTCTGAATTTCCGCACTCGAAACAGGCTCGCAGCTGTTTATGTAGCTGTCCACCACCGCTTGAAGTATCTTTTCTTTACGAGACGAAAGACCCACTGCCGCTCCTTTTACCTTACTCCTCCGCACCCTTTTCGTCGCGGCGATTTTAGCAATCGAGCCCTTAGAGTGCTAATATAATCATACCACATAAGGGGGCGGTTGTCAAACGAATTACACTCTCATTTATAAGATTTTTATAGCAATGAAACTATAACCGAATTCATGATATAGTATGCTTTGTCCGTCAATTTAAGTCGATTCGAATCGATCTTCAAAAGACCGAGAGAAGAAAGCCGAGATATTTCTTCCGCCTTTTCATTCAATATGTCATAACCGTATTTTTCTCTCAAAGACCCGCAGTCGATTCCATCGGAAGTACGCAGTGCAAGCATGACTGTTTCCTCTATTTCGTCGTCTGCAGTAAGTTCGACTCTCCTTTCTATTCGGTTGCCTTTCAAATATTCGCTCTTTTTCGAAGTGTTTTCGACTCGCGCTTTGCCGTCGAAAGAATGTGCGGCAAGTCCTATCCCGTCATAGATTCCGCGTCGCCAATATTTGAGATTGTGGCGACACTCCTTTCCTTTAAACGAGAAATTACTGACCTCATACCTACAAAATCCGTGAGAGCGCAAGATTTCGACAGTTCTCTCATACATATCGGCGCCTCTGTCCTCGTCGGGCGTGTAGCCGCTCTCGAACAGCGGAGTACCTTTTTCGACAGACAGACCGTACACGGAAACGTGAGGCAAACCGAACTCGATTATACGATCGAGCGAATCGATCAGATCGCTTTCGTTTTGCTCGGGAAGGTTCAGCATTAAATCGGCGTTTATGTTCGTAATGCTGGCCGCCCTTGCCGCCCGTACGCTTTCCGCAAACTGCCCGAACGTGTGCGGACGGGAAACCGCACGCAAGAGTCTGTCGCTTGCCGACTGCAATCCTATACTTACCCTATTCACCCCCGCGGCCGCGCACTCCGCAAAAAATTCGGCGTTTGCCGAATCGGGATTGCACTCTACGCTTATTTCGCTGCCCGAGTCAAGCGCGAAATTGCGCCTGATCGCGTCCAGAATTTCGCCGAGATACCCGCGCCTTAAGACCGACGGAGTACCGCCGCCTATGTACACGGTGTCCGCCGCTTTTCCGCAGCCGCGCTCCTCCACCTCCTTTATAAGAGCGTTCTTATACGCTTCCATGTCCGAAAAGTCGCAGCCCGAAACGAACGAACAATAAGAGCAACGACTGCGGCAATACGGAATATGGATATAAACGCCCCGCTTCTCGGAGGCGCTTAAAGTTTTTGAATTTATCGGTCTTATCACTTGTCGTCGAGCTTCAACACGGACATGAACGCCTCGCTCGGCACTTCCACAGAACCTATCTGGCGCATACGTTTTTTGCCCTCTTTTTGCTTTTCGAGCAGCTTTTTCTTACGCGTTATGTCGCCGCCGTAGCATTTTGCAAGCACGTCCTTTCTCATTGCCTTAACGGTCTCGCGGGCAATGACCTTTCCGCCTATCGCGGCCTGTATGGGAATTTCGAACATCTGACGCGGTATGGCGTCCTTTAGTTTTTCGGCTATGCCTCTGCCGCGCGAATACGCTTTTTCGCGATGTACTATAATAGAGAGCGCGTCGCAGATTTCGTTGTTCAAAAGTATGTCGAGTTTTACGAGATCGCTCGGTTTATAGCCCTTTAATTCGTAGTCGAGCGAAGCGTAGCCTCGCGTACGGGACTTTAACCCGTCGAAAAAATCGTATACTATTTCGTTTAGCGGTATCTCATACTCTATACGCACGCGCGTCTTATCGAGATAGACGAGATTTATATACTCGCCGCGTCTAAACGAGCACAGCTCCATTATCGCTCCTATGTACTCTGGCGGCGTGAATATCTCGGCTTTGACTACAGGCTCTTCTATGCGGTCTATTTCCGACACGGGCGGAAGATTGCCCGGGTTTGTGATCGTCAGCTCTTCCCCGTTCGTCTTTATTACCCTGTAGTTGACGCTCGGCGCGGTGGTTATGAGATCGAGATTGAACTCGCGCTCGAGACGCTCCTGTATTATCTCCATATGCAGCAATCCCAAAAAGCCGCAGCGGAAGCCGAAGCCGAGAGCGATCGACGTTTCGGGCTCGTAAAAGAGCGCCGCGTCGTTAAGTTTGAGCCTTTCGAGCGCTTCTTTCAGATCGTCGTAATGCGAGCCGTCCGTCGGATATATTCCGCAGTAAACGACGGGCTGCACCTTTTTATAGCCGGGACAAGGCTCAGCGGCGGGATTTGCCGCGTCGGTTATCGTATCGCCCGGCGCGGTCTCCTCTACATTCTTTATGCTTGCGCAAAGATAACCGACGTCGCCTGCGCGCAATCTGTCCACAGGTTGCGACTTCGGATTGAACACGCCGACTTCGACGACGTCATATTCGCTCCCCGTAGACATTATGCGTATCTTCGTACCTGCGCCTACGCTTCCGTCTATGACGCGAATAACGCAAACCGCACCCTTGTAGTTGTCGTATACGGAATCGAAAATAAGCGCTTTCAACGGAGCGTTTTCGTCGCCTCTCGGCGGAGGCAGACACTCGACGATACGCTCGAGCACGTCGGAAATATTGAGCCCTTCCTTTGCACTGATAAGCGGAGCGCTCGACGCGTCGAGACCTATGACGTCCTCTATTTCGGCTTTGGTCTCCTCGGCGCGTGCGCTCGGGAGATCTATTTTGTTTATGACGGGCAGAACTTCGAGATCGTTGTCAATTGCAAGATATACGTTCGCAAGCGTCTGAGCCTCCACCCCTTGGGTCGCGTCCACGACGAGAATTGCCCCCTCGCAAGCGGCAAGAGAGCGCGAAACTTCGTAAGTGAAATCCACATGACCCGGAGTATCTATGAGATTGAACGTATACTCCGTCCCGTCTTTGGTATAGAACATTCTGACGGGCGTAAGCTTTATGGTTATGCCGCGCTCACGCTCGATGTCCATACTGTCGAGGATCTGCGCGGTAAGTTCGCGCTTAGAGACGGTGCCCGTATTTTCTATAAGCCTGTCCGCAAGCGTCGATTTACCGTGATCTATGTGGGCTATGATACAAAAATTCCTTATTCGGCTCTGTCTGTCCATGCGCATATTCTATCATAAGACATGAAAAATTGCAACGATTTTGGGCTTTAAAACAGAAAAATGCGCAAATCGCTTGCTTTAATCTTACAAAGTTGTTATAATGACAGAAGTTCCTTTTTGTGAGGTCACACATGAGTATACTCGACAGTTGGCTCTGCACGAGACCCATTGCGCACAGAGGGCTTCATAACGAAGCTATGCCCGAAAATTCTTTGGGTGCATTTGAAAACGCAATCGCACACGGCTATCCCATAGAGCTTGACGTACGCACGATCGGCGACGGCAGCGTCGTCGTTTTTCATGACGGAAAATTGAGCCGCATGAGCGGACTCGACGGATATGTCAGCACTCTCGAGCCGGAAAAGCTCGGCGACATACACCTTTTCGGTACCGAATATACGATACCCACTTTCGAGAAAGTGCTCGAAATCGTGAACGGAAGAGTTCCTATCCTCATAGAAATAAAGAACGAGGATAAAGTCGGAGGACTCGAAAAAAGCGTTGCGGAAATATTGAACGCGTACACCGGAGAATATGCGGTGCAATCTTTCAACCCTTACTCGCTCGGATATTTCGCATCTTCCATGCCTCACGTCATGCGCGGACAGCTTTCCACATTCTTTAAAAAAGAAGAGCTTGCGGGTTATTTCCGCCGTGTGTTCCTGACAAAGATGAAACTGAATAAATCCGTATCCAAACCAGACTTCGTATCTTACAACGCGGAGTTCCTCCCGAACAAGTATGTGACGAGAGCCGCGCTTCCCACTCTTGCCTGGACGGTACGCAGCAGCGCGCAAGCCGATAAGCTTGCCCCCTACTGCAACAACATAATATTCGAGAAATTTATCCCGGAAATCAAGAAATGAACGAATTTTTCAACGCTCTGAAAAACAAGCGCGCAAGAAAAGAATTTCTAAAGTCCGTCGTCATAGGTCTCGTGGCGACCGTGCTCGATTTCCTCGTTATGGCCGTCATACTTTACATAGAGGGTCACAAAGAGTTTACGGGGTTTTTGTCCGTCTTTACCGGCAAAACCGTATCCGGCGAGCCGCACGTCACTCCGACATCCATCTACCTCACCGCCAATATGCTCGGATTTTTGGTGTCGGTAGTATTCAACTACGTCATGTGTTGCTTTTTCGTATACGAATACGGCAATGTCGGACGCAACAAAAAGGGCTTTTTGAAATTTTTGCTGTTTGCGCTTATAGGACTTGCGATAACTACGATAGGCTCGAGTATAGGATACGCCGCAATGCACGGCAACGCATGGATAGTCAAGATAGTTTCTTCCCTGCTCGTCGCCGTCTTCAATTTCTTTACGCGCAAATATTTCGTATTTAACATCGCTCTCATACGAGACGACCAAAACACGATACAACTGTGAAATGCGACTTAAAAAACAAAGCCTTTCCGACAGGAAGGGCTTTTGTTTAATGGATTTTTATGGTCGGTATTCGCAGATAATCCGTCGCTCAGACCTCGAGGCGATCGTAAAGTTTGGAAGTCCTTACCTTCAACATTCCGTGCATAAGTACGGCGACGATGACGGAAACGCCTATAAACACGATCCATGCGCCGAAGTGAATTGCCGTAAACATCAAAAGGTATTCCTGCGGACACTCATTCATCAAAATGCGCGTTACGAGCAACACTACCATGATCACCATGGAAATAACCATGTTTATGAGAAAAGGCACCATACCGCGGACATTGCGCTTCATTGCCTCTTGCGGCGTAGTCCACTTAAGATTTGGAGACGTAAGATCGATGTAGACAGCAAGCGTCACGAAAGTGTAGTTGTAGGGAATCAAAAGAAGAAGTCCCGCTATAAGCGACCAGTCGGGAGACAGGATAACCGCCGCTATCATGCCGAGCGCTATGGCAACGTAGCTTATTATGAGATAGAGTATACGCTTTGCGTTCACCTGCGTTGTCGCATCGACTGGCAGAGACTTGGAAAACGCAAACGCTTCCCCCTCGCGCGTAATGCAGGTCAGCGCCCCCATGTTCATTCCCACTCCTATCATGAGAATTATCATTACGTTTATGACAGATAACAACGCACGCATTAAATCCGCGGTTGCGCCGTCTTCGCCGCCGATTGCGCTCCCCATACTGAGGTTCATGAATACTATGATTATGACCGGCATGAAAACGCTTAAAAAACTGTTCAAGGCAAACTGCGGCGTGCGCACGAGCTGTCGCCACTCTTTACCGATCAGAGCCTTGACAACGCCGCCGCTTGCTTTAAACTCGCGGGTTCTGTTGTCCTTTCCGCGAGAGCCTTCGAGCATTACCATTACGCTGTGCTTATAGAAGCTCGAGCTGGCAAGCAGGGCTATGGCAAGCAACGCAAATGTTATGCCGACGTAAATACCTGCGTTCGTAAGCGCTGACAAACCCAATCCGAGACCGTAAACGGGCGTAAGCGTCGCAAGTCGAGCAATCGACGAAAGCGGCAACAAAATGTCGGACATAAGACGCAACGCCTCCTTATTGTCCGCCAAAAGCTGCGCCATATCCATATTGTCGGTTGCCCCGCCGCCCACAGAACCGCCAAATCCGAGAGCGTACATCAAACCGTAATAGCCGCCGAAAAATACGAGAAAAAGTATAATCATAACTATCGACGAAAGAGCTCCGCGGTTGCGAAACGCCCCGACGACGAACATTAAAGGCATGGCTATTACAGACGCGAGCACGAGCGGAACGACAGGCAGTAATGCCACGGCTATGAGCATTACGAAATAGTACAGAGCGTTCGTTCCGACCAACACGCCGAAAACGGTGAGAGACGGAAGCAACAACGCGGCTTCTACTACAAGCATACTGAGGTATATCATCGCAATTTTTGCAAAATACACCGTGCTTGCAGAAATGGGAAGCGATAAAAAGAATTCCGTGTCGCGCGAAAAATATAGCCAGGACAATATCATTGGTATGCCGAAGAACAGCATAACCATTACGGCAAGCGTAAAGAATACCGTAATTATATCCGCCATACAGCCTATTTCCTTAACTGCCGGAGCAAGCGAAATGACCGACGTCATCAGCGCAAACATCAGAAAAACATAGACGACGGCAAGCGCGACCGCCGTAAAAATCTTCATGTTTCTGCGTTCGGACTTCGATCGCTTGAACATATTTTTTATAAGCAATTTCAGAACGGTTCCGAAGCCTTTCATTTTCCGTTCTCCTTTTTGTCGGGCGCAGACTCGGCAGACATATTATCGATATCTACCGACGCCGCAGTATTCTTAACGGATTCGCTCTTCTCGACATTCTGTTTGTCCTCCATTCCGGCAATTTCGTGTTTGCCCGCAACGGAAAGAAAGAAATCTTCGAGCGAACCGTCTTTAGATGCTTCGCGCACCTCTTCCATACTGCCCGTCATAACTATCTTGCCCTTCAAAATAATGCCAACCTTATCGCAAATCTTTTCCGCAACGTCGAGCACATGTGTAGAAAAGAACACCGCATTGCCGCGGCGGCAGTGCTCGCGCATCAGCTCCTTAAGTTCGTAAGACGATTGCGGATCGAGACCCGTCATAGGCTCGTCTAGCACCCAAAGCTTGGGATCGTGTATGAGCGCCCCTATTATGCTTATCTTCTGTTTCATGCCGTGAGAGTAATCTTTTATCGGCCGATCGAAATCTTCAGTAAGCGAAAACGACGAAAGAAGTTTTTGCGCGCGGCTTTTGCGCTCCTCTATCCCGACCCCGTAAATGTCCGCCATAAAATCGACGTACTCTCTGCCCGTGAGTTTATCGTAGATGATATGACTGTCGGGCACATAACCTATATTGAGCTTCGCTTTGCGAGGGTTCTTCTTAACGTCCTCGCCGCATATCTCCACAGTACCTTCATTGAAAGGCAATATGCCCGTAAGAACTTTTATAAGCGTAGTTTTTCCCGCGCCGTTCGGACCTATAAAACCGAATATTTCGCCCGGATTCAATTCGAGACTGACGCCGTCGAGCGCCTTGACCGTCGATTTTCCGTATACTTTCGTAAGATCGGTGATTTTTAACATTCCTTTGTCTCCTATCATCACTGTAACTGCTTTACCTTTACGGCTACCATTTTACAGCAAGCGTTTAACGGCGGGATTAAAAAAAGATTAGAAACAGATTAAAATTTCACCCACGCCGAAGCACCAATCTTTTTCCCGTCAACGAAGTCGTCTTTTTCAAAGAATTAGAATTGTACGATATGCCGTCTACATACAGCCGCCATTTTCCGCTTCCCACGCCCTCTATATCCACTTTGAAATCAATGTTATCTTCGCGATAATTTATACAAGCCCGTTTGAATTTTTTCGGAAGAGCGGGTGAAAACACGACCGTCTCGCCGCGCGTTCGACATCCGTAAAACCCTTCCGCAAGCAACATATATGCGATCGCCGGAACAATACCGAGATCCTTCGACACGTTTTCACCGCATGAAATAAACGGCGTATCTCCTCTCGTTTCTATCGGATTTATGCGAGAAAAGAGCAAATAAGCCTCTTCGATGTCACCTCTTTGAAGCAAAGCGGCGGAAAGCCAAACGAGATCGACATCGCTTGCGTTTTCCGCTTTGCGAAGAAATGCGGACAGACTCGGCTTCCCCGCGCCGACAAGAGACAACCAACTCAGATCAACGGCGGAAAGTTCACAGGCATCGAGTTTTTCGACCTCGTCCGAAATTCGCGATTTTATCTCGGCAAGTTTTAGTCGCGTTTCTCCGTCGCGCACAAGGGGCATAAACGCGCTTACGGCTCGCAACGCGAGCAAGCGTCCTTCTATGCCGAAGCAAGGCGTAAGCGCGCCGTCGTCTGCCATGAAGAGGGTTTCGAGGCAATGTTCGAGTACCGAAACGGCTTTCTTAGACTGCCTGCAAGAACGCCTGTCGGAGCTTTCGAGATAGCGGCGGCGCTCGAAAAGTATGTCTCTGTCGTCGGTGCAGTCGATATAACGAGCGACAGCCATCGGCAAAAAGAGAGACGCTCCGCTTCGGACAGACCGCTCCCCTTTGTCATTCTTTCTCACCGACAAAACGTCGCCATTTTCAAAGCGGCTTTCGCAGGCGGAAAAAATGAGACTACGCATTTTTTCTCTTTCATGCGGCAAAAGTGCGGCGCACAGAACGAGCTTTTCGGCATAGCGCTCGCCCGTAGGCGGAACATACTCGAGGCTTGTATTGACTTGGGCGCGCAGATTCTCGGCAAAGACGTCGAGCTTATTATCTCCGCAAACAAATAAAGCGTGACGCTTGTCTTTCGACGTACCCAGCAAGCCGAAATCAAAGCCGCCTTCTTTCGAAAGCGCAAAATTCACCTTGGTACACGACTGCGGTCTTACTTTAAGTTCGGCGCTTATCACAATAGCGGGAGACGCCCCTATGCCCGATAAATTTTCCACTCGGCAAACGATTCCGTTTTCGTCCGTAACGGCTTCCTCCGTAAGAGCGCGTTCGAAGTTCTCCGCGTCCGTTTCGACAAACAATTTCTTACCAGTAATCCTATTTCTCGCCCAAGCTCCGCCCGCACATTCGTCAAGCTCGACAACGTGCCGAGTGTCCTCGAAACTTTCTCCCAATACGGGACGTACCGCAAGCATGACTCGTACTTTTCGCGCCGACTTTCTCGGACTTTTTACAGACACCGCATATATCTTTGCTCCGCCCACGAGACGCACGGACAGTTCCGAATAAAGTCCTCCGTCCGAGCAGACGTAACGCGAACCGTCGTTTCCGTGCGCGCAAAAGCTTGCGCCCTCGGAATCGAAGCCCCACACTCTGCCGTTTTCTCCGAGCGTCACGCTCTCTGCCGGAAAGCCGCAAAGCGCGTTCGGTTCGCCCGTGAGAGCGCACACGCCGTCGAACGTACATGAGCTTCCGTCCGCTTTGGCAGTGAAGCCGAAGCCGTCGTACGCAATCGTATTTTCCGCCGCCGCACCCGCGCCGAAAGGGAGATATATCCCCTCGCCCTCTTTGGAAACGCCGCCGTATGTCCCCTCGGCCATGAGGTCCGGAAATTCAATAGGAAGAGCGCATCTTTTGAAACTTCTAATTTCTGGACAAGGTAAACGAGTAGTGCGGCGAATGTCCTCGTCCTTTAGGCAAGCGGCAGCGATCTTTTCGTACAGTAAGCGATTGTCCGCGCAATCGAGACATACTGCCCTTCCTCCCGTATCAAGCCCAAATTCGGAAAAGATGACGGATATTCTGTCTTTAAGCCTGAAAAAATGTTCGCTTCCGTCGAAGCAAACCACAATACTGTTGAAAGGGATTCCCAGCGACCGTACGATCGACAGTCTTTTCAGGCGGCGGCGCAATCTCCCGATACCGTTTTCACCGCGCAGAACGCATACTACCGACGGATATCGGATATCGACATATCTCGAGAGTTCCTCATCATATGAGCATTTTCCGTACAGCGCATAAGAGGCAATATCGCAAACGGCAGGCGTAAAATACGAAGGCTTGGAAAGCGTTGCGACAAACGCTTCGCCGCGATCGGAAAAACCTTCCCGCAAAAGACAGGCGGTCTTATCGGACAGTGCGGTCTTGTCCGTATCGCAGCAAAAATAAAACGAGATCTTGCCTTCGCGAGACTCGCCCTTTACGGACAAAATGTCGCTTTCTCTGCCGAAGCGCTCGCGTCTTTCTACCGAAACGGCGCATTTCTCATCCGTAGCCGCCGAGATATACAAAGGGAGCGCCTCCTCTCTTTTCAAAATAATGATTTCCTTTTCCGAGCGATCGAGTCTCCCCGCGGACAGATGCACACAGATAATTTCAAAATCGCCTCCGCCATGTGAAGTTACGGTTATTCTTTTACCGCCGTCGAAACCGCTTGTTTCCACGGAAAACGTATTGCCCGCACACAGCGCGTTGTTCACCGTTCTGCCGCCCAATGACAAAAACGGCGGCACGAAAGTGAACGGCTCGTATTTTCCGTCGCCGCTCTTTGCATACAATTTCATTTCCTTAAACAGAAGATTGCCGCAATAGACGTCCCTTCCGCCGCCGCGCTCGGACGACATAGCGAGGTAGTCGCCGCACCTAAGGAACGCCACGGCGGGAAGTACTCCGTAGTCGTCGTATTTGCGTATATTTTCTTCCTCGGCAAGCGGAACTTTCGACTTTTCCTTTCGTTTGAACTTAAAAATATTTTCTTCGGCTAACGGCGCAAGAGCAAAAGCCGCCGCCACAATATAAAAAACAAAACTTCCGCCGAATACAGCGGTAAGCACCGTCAATGACGCGGAAACGACTGCCGAAGCCACTATCCCGACCGACTTCGGAAGCTTTTTGCGAAACAAACGAAAAATGCTTTCCGCCGCCGCCTTCGGTAAACTTGCCGCAAAAACGAGAGCGTCCGCTCCTCCTTTCGCCGCACTCGACTTTCCGCTAACCGCCTTGCGCATACCGATACCGAAATATATTATTTCGCGCGAAAATACCGCAAACAGCAAATACGCAGACATTAGCGGCGCGACTAATACGAGAGCAACGGCGAAAACAGGTGCTACCGATTCGAAAATACGCGAGATGTCGGAAACGACCGAAAGATAGGTCTCTGCTCTTGCTCCTCTTCTTTCGGCTATATTATGAAACCGTGCTTCTTGCGCCGCCAAATCCGCCGAAAACTCCGTTTGCACGGCGTTTTTATCACCGCTTATCCAACCGGCCTGTTCGGCTTTTGATATGGAAAAGCGACGGAGCAGACGAAAGACCGCCGCAAGCGTCACCGGAAGCGAAAGAAACATAACCGGAATCCATAATCCTCCTTTTACGACCGAAACGGCTATAAACGGAAGCGCGCCCAAAATAAACGCTCCGAATATCGCGCCGCCGAGCGCATAGACGCTCGGTATTCCGCTTGTAAGCGCGGACGCGAGCTTTGACCCCGTCGCAGTTTTCGCCGCCATGTGTTCGTTCTCGTTCTTTCGTCTGCAGAGCCGAGCAAACGCGTCGATATGCGCAAGCTTTCGTTCCGAAGAAAGCCGCGAAAACCCGTCGCATTTCTCTGCGAACTGCTTATACGAGCCGTAGAAATCAAGCAACGTCTCGGCTACGAACATTTCAGTCGTTCTTCTTATTCCCAGCAACGACGCAAAAGCGACAGCCGCACGCCTTGCCTTTTCCCTTTCAAAGCGGCGGCACGTCAAAGCAACGTCCACGCCGTTCTCGAAACACAATGCGGAAAACTTGCGCAAAGAGTCGGACTCCGCCGCCGTACTATAGGCGTTTATATATGCGTCGAATTTGAGCATGGAAAGATTTACCCGTCCTTCGGCAACGTCTTTTTCTGCGCGAAGTTTCAGCTTTCTTTCCGTTTGCGATCTTACTGCAAGCGCCGCAAGCCGTTCTATATAGCAAGCCTTGAGCATACTTTCCATGACCTTGATTTCTTCTATGGAAAGCGGACTGTATTCATTGGTTATCCTCACAGCTTTTTTTATCTCCTCAAACCCCGCATAACCGCCGCTTCCCGAAACCAACAGCGAACACAGAGCGTAAACCCGAGGGATCCCGCCTTTATGCGGTAAAACGAAAAATCTTTCCGATTCGCTTTCGACCTCTCTTACCGCCCGTTCCGTATCCTCGCGCGCCTTTAAAAGCACACGCTCGAAATCTTCCGTCCTACCGTATGCCTCCCGAAGCATTCGCGCATAAAACCGTCTGAGTCTACGCGCCGCCCCTCGTATGCCGATACCGCCGCCGCGGGGCGAAACCGACGCGCTGTTCATGGCAAGCACTGCGACCTTAAATTCGAGTTCTTCGGGCGTAAGTTCCTTTATATCCGCAGACGGCGCTTCCGTATGCGGCAAAGCGGCTCTCAAAAAGAGCAAGACGACAAAAAGAAGCACGAGCGCGGAAACCGTATAATTTATGATCTGCATAGCTACGATTATTTCCCAAACACAAGGCATTTATGCCGAATCAATAGCGTTACGCTTACGGCGACGAGGTTATTCGTCGAAAAAATGTATCGTAAAACAGAAAGCAGACGATTAAAACTTGATTTTTTTTTATAAAGATGTTATAATCGGTTCTGCGAGATGATCGGACGGCTACGGACGCATATTCTGCGAACGAGGAAAGTCCGAACACCACAGGACAGAGCGCCGGCGAAATACCGGTGGAGGCGACTTCAAGGAAAGTGCAACAGAAATAAACCGCCGATTTTTTCGGCAAGGATGGAAAGGTGGAGTAAGAGCCCACCGCCGAGGCGGCAACGCTTCGGGCTATGTAAACCCCGCTCGGTGCAAGATCGGAGACGTAAAGGCTGTCCGCCGTGTCTCCCTATATCGCTTGAACCCGCAGGCGACTGCGGGTGTAGACAGATTGCCGTCATAACAGAATTCGGCTTACGGATCATACTCGCTCTGCCTGTAGACAATGTCTACAGGCTTACGACCATACGGGGGTCGGCGCTGCGCTTTACGCCTTACAAGACGCTTGCCCCTGTCGAGTCTTAATAATGTGCAAAACTGCGGCATATGTCCGCAGTTTTGCTTTTTAAGATAAATTTAGTTTCTTACTTTAACGATGACGATGATATTTGCGATTTTTATACAGTGCCTATCTCTTTGGAAATTTTACCGAGCGCCTTTTTCTCTATGCGCGAAACATACGAGCGGGAAATGCCGAGTTTTTTCGCAACCTCTATCTGAGTATGCGAACGCGCCCCTATGCCGTACCGAAGGCGCACTATTTCCCGTTCGCGCTGCGGGAGAGTATCTATTATCTTTACTATCTTCTCCACCAAAAGATTGGTTTCCACTTTCGAAAACACGCTTTCTTCCCTTTGCGGCAAGATATCCATAAGCGTGATTTCGTTACCCTCCTTATCGGTGCCTACAGGCTCGGACAAGCTGACGCTCGAACGGTGTTTTTTATTGGCGCGTATGTACATGAGTATTTCATTCTCGATACACTTTGCCGCATATGTCGCAAGCTGCGAACCTTTGCCGTATTCAAACGATTCTATACCTTTTATGAGACCTATGCTCCCCACGCTTATAAGATCGTCCGCCTCGCCCGCATTTGAGTATTTTTTTACTATGTGCGCCACGAGCCTGAGATTATGACGTATGAGTACTTCTCTCGCCGCCTTATCGCCCGCCTTAGCTTTTTCGAGATACTTCTTTTCTTCATCGGGCGGCAAAGGCTTCGGAAACGAGCCCTTATTATTTACATAAGAAGTAAAGCAAAATATCTTGCTCAAAAAATACAAAAAACTTTCTACAATCATACAGCGCTCCTTTCAGGGGTACTATCATTATATGAGGAAAGTTGTCGAATTTTGCCTGTCCCAAGAATTTCAAACCGGTTATAATAAAAAAGCCGTTCTCATGTAAGAGAAAACGGCTTTCGTTCAACGATATAAAAGAATGATTATTTTTTTTCGGCCGATTTTTTTCTGAGCATATCGCCTGCTTCGAGTTTCAGTTCGGTTTTCACGAATAAGCGCTGTTGCACCCTGTATGCGTCTACGACCGGACTGCCTTTTTCGTCGGTCATTTCACCCACCTTTAAAATCTCTCCGTCCGCACTGCTCGGCGAAAGAACTTCGAGCTCGTCGCCGCGCTTGAATCTGCCGCGCATTTCGACTATTGCTCCGCCCTCGCGCTTTGCCGTCACCACGCCGCAAAAATCGTAATCGCACTGCGGCTTTGCCGTCTCGTAACACTGTCTGTCTTTATCTCCGAAGTAAAACCCCGTCGTGAATTTCCTGTGCGATGTTTTGTAAAGACAATCTGTCACGGACGGGGGAAGCTCGTAATTTCCGCCGCTTTCGAGAATATCGAGAGCACGCCTATATGCGTTCGTGACAGACGCTACATAATATGCGGACTTGATCCTACCCTCTATTTTCAAGCTGTGCACGCCAGCCGCTTTCATTTCGGGCAAAAACTCTATCATGTTCATATCCTTGCTGTTGAAAATATATGTGCCTCTTGCGTCCTCTTCCACGGGCATATATTCCCCACGCGTCTTTTCGGCGACTGCATATTCCCAACGGCAACTTTGCGCACATTCCCCGTGATTCGCGTGCCTGCCCGTCATGAAATCGGACATCAGACATCTGCCCGAATACGATATGCACATCGCGCCGTGCACGAACGCTTCGAGTTCGACATCGCTCGGCAAGAAGTCGCGTATCTCTTTGATCTCGGGAATCGACAGTTCGCGCGCAAGAACTATTCTGCTCGCACCACGTTCCGCATAAAATTTCGCCGCATATTTGTTCGTGACGCTCGCTTGCGTGCTTATATGGATATTGAGAGTGGGCGCGTACTTTTTGACAAATGACATAACGCCGAGATCGCTGACGATAACGCCGTCCACGGAAAGCTCGTCCAGATATTTTATATATTCGGCAAGCCCCTCGAAATCGGCGTTGTGCGCGAGGATATTGAGAGTGACGTACACTTTCTTACCTGCGGCATGAACGAGAGCGCACGCGCTTTTCAGCCCGTCAGCGTCGAAGTTGTCCGCCGCAGAGCGCAGACCGTAGTTTTTACCCGCAAGATATACTGCGTCGGCACCGAAGTGCAACGCGCTCTTTAGTTTTTCCAAGTTGCCCGCAGGCGACAGCAATTCCATGATTTCGGTTAATCTCCCGACTTATTGTCCTTTATGCAGAGGCACAGTCCGTCGCCGACCGGTAAAATCGACGATGTCATATCTTCGTCCGAAAACGCAAGATGCAAGTATTTGTCTATCCCTTCGAATATGGTCGCCTTTTTGGGATTTCTTTCTCCGCTTCCGTCTACCATACCGTTAAACAGCACATTGTCCGCAAGAAGCACGCCGCCGACCGTCAGCAGTCTCTTCAAATACGGATAGAACACGGGATAACGCGTTTTAGGTCCGTCGAGAAAGATAAAATCGTATTCGCCGCCGAGAAGCGGAACTATCTCGCACGCATCGCCGACGAAAACGCGCACTCTGTCGTTTAATCCCGCGCGTGAGAAAAAGCCCTTTGCCGTCTCGACGCACCTTTCGTCCATTTCCACCGTGCAAAGTTCCGCATCGGAATTTTTAAGCATGATCATCCCGCTGTAGCCTATCGACGTACCTATCTCGAGAATTTTACGCGGCTTTTTGAGCCTTACGATCTGCTTTAAAAATGCCGCCGTCTCCGGTAAAAGTATGGGACAGACGTTGTCGTCCGCATAACGCATTACTGCGGCGACGTCCTCGTCGCACTCGGGCGGAATCAGCGTACGGATATATTCGGAAGTTTTGCTCGGCGTTTTGAAAGGCATATCAAACTTGTAAAATCATCGACACTATCATGGGATTGCGACGCGTCTTTTTGAAGAGATAATTTTTAAGCTCTTTTCTGATCGCCGTCTTGACATTCGTCCAATCGCCCGACTCGGCTTTTAAATCTATCGCCTCGAGCGCATGACGTATTACGTCTTTCGCTTCCTCGAAAATCGCGTCGTCTTCCTTAACATATATAAAGCCGCGGGAAGTAACGTCCACTGCGGCGATCTCGCCCGACGCTTCGTTTACGACGACGGTGGCAACGAAAAGTCCGTCCTCGGACAAATGCTTTCTGTCCCTCAAAACCACACTGCCGACGTCTCCCACTCCGAGACCGTCAACAAGCACATAACCCGCGGGGACATTGTCCGCAAGGCGTATAGTGCGTTTGGTGACTTCTACGCAGCAACCTATATCGGTTATTATTATATTGGACGACTCCATGCCCATTTTCATTGCAAGTTCGGCGTGCTTTTTCAGATGTCTGTGTTCGCCGTGTACGGGAATAAAAAACTTGGGTTTCAACAGCGAATGTATGAGTTTGAGTTCGTCCTGATAAGCATGACCCGAAACGTGCACTTCGGCAAGCTTCTCGTACACGACGCGCGCTCCGCGCCTATAGAGATTGTTTATTACGTTATAGACCATGCGCTCGTTACCGGGTATGGGAGAGGCGGAAATTATTACCGTGTCATTGAAGCCTATGCGCACTTTGCCGAACTCGTCGTTTGCTATGCGAGTCAGCGCGCTCATGGGCTCGCCCTGAGAGCCGGTCGTAATTATAACGAGATTTTTGTCCTCCACGGAACCTATCTTTTCTATGTCGATTATCCCGTCTTTGGAATACTTAAGTTCCCCTATCTTCATAGCGCAATCGGCGATATTTATCATACTTCTGCCGCCGAACGCAACTTTGCGATTGTACTTCGCCGCAAGATCTATTATCTGCTGGAGACGGTGTATATTGGACGCGAACGTCGCGATGAAAATGCGCCTGTCCACATTTTCGGCAAAGATGGAATTCAAAGAATTTCCGACCAAAGCTTCGCTCATGGACGTACCCGGACGTTCGATGTTTGTGCTTTCGGCAAGAAGCAACAGCACGCCTTTCGTTCCCAACTCGGCTATACGCTGAAGGTCTATGAGGTTACCGTCTATAGGCGTATAGTCTACTTTAAAGTCGCCCGTATGAAACACCGCCCCTACAGGCGTAGTTATCGCAAGCGCGCAGCTGCCGGCTATCGAGTGGCTGACTTTAACAAACTCGACCTTGAAATTCTTTCCGAGCTGTATGACGCTTTTGGGTTTGACGACGTTAAGATTTACGCTGTTCTCCATTTTCTGTTCGCGAAGTTTCGCGTCGAGTATGGCAAGCGTAAGCTTTGTGCCGTAAACAGGAACATTAAGTTCTTTCAAAACATACGGCAACGCGCCGATATGGTCTTCGTGACCGTGCGTAAGCACTATGCCGCGCACTTTCTCCTTGTTCGCCGTAAGATAAGTTATGTCGGGTATGACGAGATCGACGCCCGGCATATCTCCGCCGGGGAACGTATCGCCGCAATCGATTATGATTATGTCATCGCCGAACTCGAGAGCGGTCATGTTCTTTCCTATCTCGCCTACGCCGCCGAGAAACATAACTTTAAGCGCCTCTTCCTTTCCCGACGTGGACGCGCTCTTTGTCGCAGGATTACGAGGCTCGCGGAATACCGACTGCACTACTTTAGAGTTTTTCTCGGAATGCTCGGACGACGCAAGCGTATTTCGCCCGCTTTTGCCGCGCGTGCCGTTGTCGGCAGCATTCTTTTGCTGCCTTAGTCTACTGTTTTGCGTAATCAAAATAATTACTCCTTAAGTTTTTTATAACATACGAAAAAATCCTTTCCGTACAGATTTCATATAAACATTACGGTCGAAAACGACCTCAAACACTTTTCGTATTCATTATATAAAATTTTCGGATAAAAATCAAGGAAAATTAAGCCTGCAACACAAAATTCCGTATTTAATTGCGACAAAAACCGCCACCGCCATGGGGAATACTTCGCTTCGCTCCGTGGCGGTCGCCGCTTCGCGCCTCGGCTAAGCGAACCCCTTGCGCCTTGCTCACTTGTATTACCGACATTACTTTTTAATGCGGCGCACGGCTTCTCTCTACCATGGTAGTGTAAAAGCCCCCATAAAGGGGGCTTTGGCACCACCATGGGGAATACTTCGCTTCGCTCCGTGGCGGTCGCCGCTTCGCGCCTCGGCTA